>NZ_CP017080.1:3900000-4500000 GCF_001645685.2 Peribacillus muralis
AATTCGCTTATGATATTAATGACTATCACGTGGTTTCTGATACCTATACTTCCATTGGGTCTCCGATATCCTCTAAATGTTTTCATGGTATGACACATCCTCAATAAGTTTTTATCAACAACAGGAACACTGACAGGAACATTCAAAATTTTCCCTACATATGTTTTTTGCCATGATTACTAAAATAATCTTTAAGGAGGAGTTTCATTGGGTAGAGATATGTTCTTCATTATTCACATATCGTTCTTCCTCTTTCAGGCCACGAACATTGAAGACATGGACATGGTAACCTGGGAGGATTTCCGCTGTCGAAATCCCCATACATTCACCATATTTAATAATTCTTTCATTATTTCGGATATGGGATGTAGCCACTTTATGTCCGTATGGGATATTTTTCATTACCAGTATTTTCTCATTAAAGCCTTTTATAGTTAACAACTGGCCTGGTTCGACATTTTTCAGTACGACAGCTACATTATCCAGCTCATTTAATTTAATTGCGTTAAAGGTTTGATTCATTATGCATCTTCCTCCTTTTTCCATATCAAAAAGTTGTTCCTACATGAGGTATTGAAAATTCCCCCAACTCAAACTTCTCGAGGTTCGTTTGTTTGCCTGAGCTTATATTCAGTAATTCGCTGATTACCCTTTTCACTTGAATTGAATGTTCATCTTCGGTAATCAAATGATCGATGAGCTCGTTAAAAGGACCATCTGAAGTTTGCGGTGCTACTGTCATGCATGGTAAAGCTATTGATCCCGTCAGGATGCCTCGGCTGCTAACGACCATCACAATATTACATCCACTAGAGGCCATATTCGATACAGTCTCCACGATGTTACTCGAAGATTTCATCAAATGAAGTCCCTTTTCTATCGGAATATCACTGTAGTCAAGCAAACTACGTATTTGGTTTTTGCCTGTCATTTTAACCTCCAAAGCGGCTATTTTTTTTTTTTCGTCAGAAAAACTACCATGAGTAATTAGTTGATTTTCTACATATTTCCACCGTTTTCTGTGTAATCCTTCTCCAAAATTACTTAGCTTATTTTTGACTTCTTCATTTTCAGAGCGTTGCGACAGTATTGAACCAGCAGGCTCTAAAGTATCTGTTAGTCCCATAATGACTGTAGCATCATTGTCGACCAATAAATCAACGACTCCCCCAACCACTGAGGATACTTTATTTAAAGTACTCTCATCCATATCTGTGGTAACAATCCCAACAGTCAATGATGAAATGGGCAAACGCTCTCTCTTTTCCTCTGTAATTTCAACTGCCCACTGTTTGGCAATTTGGATGCCTTTTTTTATAGTATTTTCTCCTCCGGCCAATTGCTGAATACCAATCCCCTGTATTGGCTTGGTTTTAGGGATGCTTTTCAGTAATCCGCTGATTTGATTTGTTTCACATCCAAGACCTACAAGAAGTGCAGCATAGAGGTTAGGGTTGGAAGCAACTCCCACCAGCATATTTTTTGTTACCTTGAAATCATCTCCAAGCTGAGCGCAACCATTTGTATGGACAATCGGAATAGCTTCATGAACGCTTTCTGAAATTTCCTTGGCGATTACACTGGAACATACTACAGAACATACTACACCTATATAATTTCTTGTTCCGGCAGATCCATCAAGTCTTGGATATCCTTCAAAAAAATAAGCCATATAATAATCTCTCCTTTTTTATTTACAACAAAAAATGAATCTCTTACTTTTTTTCTAGCTCACTAGCATCCATTGATGAGAGCATCTCCTAAGCTGGCTTATTTTCATCAATCTGTTTATTCGAGCTTTGATAGAACTCAACCTTTCCATCAATTCCTTTACGCTTTTGGTATTTATCTGCAAGGATAACGACGATAGGAACTAGTAATGCCGTTGAAATTGATGCAATCGAGATTTGAGCCGTTGCAGTCCCTACAAGGTTTTGATAAATCAGTGCTTCCTTTACGTCCATCAATCCACTTCCAGCTGCTACAGAAGCTGCCGCAGCAATGGCTGCAGGAGTAGCGACTGCATTTCCAGCAGTGGATGCTTCTGCCCATGCAGCGATAAAACTTTTCTCGCGGAAGATTTTGAATGCAAGAGCCATTGCTCCACCTGAAAATATTACAGTCATTAACGCAAGGGCAATGCCAGCCAAGAGCACTTCGGGATTGAGGAAATTGGATAAATTCATTCCCGCACCTAAAGCAAAAGCGAAGAAAGGAATCACCAGTGTTTCACCGGCAGATAAAAATTCACGTATATCACCATCCAGATTCCCTAACAACATGCCTAACAAAATGGGCAAGAGCACGGCAATAAAAGCAACTAAGGGGAAGTTCGCTCCCATCATTCCAAGCGCCATTAATGTGAAGAATGGTCCATCATTTAGTGAAAGTACAGCCGTTGCTCCAACATCGGAGCGATTGCCGTATTGTCCCGTCAAAGCTGCGAACATGCCACCATTTCCGTTTGTCATGGCAGCGATGATGGCCATTGTAGATAGTCCCAGAAACCCATTCACTGGATCAGATAAAATTCCCCATACCATTCCAACCACAACACCTGCCATGTATTTCGCTGAAGTCAGGATGACCCCTTTTTTTAAAGCCCTGCCTCCTACACGGATATTCATTTGGCTACCTGCACAAAACAAGAAGAGAGCACATAACGTCAACGCCCCGTCTTTAAATAAAGCTTGTGCAAAACCGCCAATCTGAAAGAATTCATAATACCCCGCTTCATTAGCAGCAACCCCGAGGCGTTTTAACAAGTTCATGATAAAAGGAACATGAATTTGATCTATTGTATTCAGCAAAGCCCCCATAAGAAGTGGTACTACCATAAGGCCTCCAGGAACTCTATCAATTGATTTTTTTATTTGCATATCCAATCCCCCAATTTTTTTTGGATTCATTGCAAATGAGTTTATACTAAAAAATTCTTAATATTCAATTAATTTAAATCATTATGGAACCTACTATATTTCACCATTCGCATTTTGAAGGGACTTTGGGACAGAGTTCGTGATAGCTAATTGATCTCCATCCTTCACCAAAAATTTGTTTGGCTGCCCCACTGGAGGTTTCCCTGTCGCAATTAATACTCCATGCTTCAACGTCAAAAATACCATTTAATCTAAGTTATCCAATTCTGCCCTACTTGAGTTTTCGTCACAATGGGTGGACTGGCTTATGCAAAAGTATCCGGCGTTTTACCACTTGTCCATTGGCCCACTTACATCGTTCATGAATGTATAGTCAAAAATGCATTAGCAAGCTTCATCTTCATTATCAGTAATGCGATTGGCTTCTTTTCCAATATCTAAAACTAGCGTCACTCCCATTCTATCCTATAAACGTAAAAGCAATTTGAACTCACTCGGATCATTTCGAGGCCATTGTTGTTGGCATCTTTGGAATGCCAAGCCCTTTTGCCCCAAGATATGATGTTTTTGCTTCTGGATAGTATCGCTCTATCATTTGAAGACCGATTGCTGCCCGGCGTACTCGTTCTTTAACGAGAGCAATGTTCGTTTGTTCCCATTGCTTTCCTGAAGGATAAACATCCGGATGATTACGAAGGCCGAATTTAATATATACCGGTGCCAATACACGAATGATTTCAGGAATTTCATAGTATCGCAGGAAACCGCCTAAGTTATCCGGAACTTCTACATATAGATCGATCGGGATATCAATCGCCTGACGGATGGCTGCCAATTTCCATAGTGTAAGTGCAGTTGGAACGTTATAAGTGTCTGCACCCAGATCTTGCATCAGCTTAATTGAAACGGGGTTAGCCGAACCCATTTGAACCGATCCTTTCACAACAAAGTCTTCAGGCAGCTGACGGGCCTTTTTCATTTCTTTTGTAAGTAGCAACAAACCCTCATCAGCTACTAATGCACCGCGAAGTCCAAGTTTGGCGCCTCTTTTTAAATCCTCCATGGCGTAAACCAGTTGATCTGCCCCTTCATGGCGCAATGCGATGGACTGTCCACCACTTGTTAATGGCTGGGCACTTATATCCCATGTACCTCTTGGACCCACAAATAAACTCAGTTCCATTCCTCTATCAGCAGTAAGCTGGCACATTTCCTTGATTTCTTCATCTGTTTGAAGCATAATACCGCTTCCTTGCGATATCCGGTGAATGTTTATCCCGTAATGGTCCATTTCTTTTACTGTTTCGGTTAAAGCGGCTGGGCCTTCAACGCTAGGTATTTCAACGCGGTACTGTGCACCGTCTGGAAACCTTTTCTTTGAAGTGGGCAGATCTTTCATGTCTGTAGAAGGGTAACCAAGAGACTCTAATAATTGACGGGATTCTCTCATTTTTTCATACCTTCTTCCGTATAAATGATTTTTAAAAGCGATGAGACTTTCTCTGATAGATTTGTTGGATACATATCAAAAGGCGCACGGTGTCCTGCTTCTTCGTTGAACCACCTTTGATGTACGGCTTCTTTCATCGATGTGAAGAATGTTGGGCAAAGTGTATATATCTCCATTAACTGCGATAATAGCCTATGCTTATTTTCCGCCTCGGTTAAGTTTCCAAACCGATATGCTTCGTATAATCCGACCGAAATCTCGGGGGCGAAGACAGAGCTTCCATTGATACTGCCAGCTGCACCTATCATAAGCCCTGGCAATACATGCTCATCAAAGGCTGTAAACACCATAAAGTCGTCTCTCACCTTGTTCACTTCGGTAATCATTTCCCTGATATGGCCAATCTCACTTACAGTTTCTTTAATACCGATAATATTCCGATGCTGGGCGGCAAGCTTCTTGACCAGCTCTGTCGAGAGTGATTGTCCCGTTAAGGAAGGGATGTTGTAGAGGATTACCGGAAGATCTGCATGTTCCGCAATGATGGAGAAAAAACGATATAATTGCTCACTGGAAAGGGGCCAGTAATATGGATTTACTGCAAGTACGCCATCGGCTCCATGCTCTTTTGCATGAGTACATAATTCAAGAACCTCTTTTAATGAGGTATGACCTATACCTATCAATACAGGAACACGTTTATTAATATATTGAAGCATTTCCGCTACATAAAGCTTACGTTCTTCAATGGTCAATGAAGAAAATTCACCTGAGCTTCCAGCCAATAAAACACCTTGCACATCATGCTTCAGCAGCTCGGATAAATACCTTCTATTCAAGTCCAAATCAATCTCTCCAGTTGTATCAAATAAAGTGACTACTGGCGGAATAATCCCGTGAAACTTCATTTACCTGCACTTCCTTTCATAATGAATCTACCCTTTTATAAAAATCGTCTTGATGGCAGTATAAAATTCCTTGGCGGCCTGCCCTTGCTCTCGTGCTCCTGAACTGGAGGCTTTCATTCCTCCAAAGGGTGCTTGAAGTTCGACTCCAGCACTTTCAGCATTGATTCTAACAAGACCTGCATCAATCTCATCTATAAATTCCAACACAGCGCTTATATTAGATGTATAAATGGAGGCACTCAACCCATACCTCGTATCATTCGCCACTTTAATGGCTTCTTCCAGGTCGTTAACTCGGAGCAGGGCAATTACTGGTCCGAAAATTTCTTCTTGGGCTATTTTCATATCCGGCTTTACACCCCCGAAAATAGCCGGGCGTACATAAAATCCCTCTTCATGTTCTTCACCTGTGATTGTTTTCCCCCCCGTTATAAGAGCGGCCCCCTCTTTTTTTCCAAGTTCGATATATTCCCTTACAGTATTAAATTGCCTTTCACTAGCGCATGGGCCCATCCAGACTCCTTCAATGAGCCCATTACCTACAGTAATTTTTTCCGTTTCTTCAACTAATTTTTTCACAAACGCATCATAAATGGAGCTCTCTACGATGACCCGGCTTGTAGCCGTGCATTTTTGGCCTGTGGAACGGAAGGCACCGCTTATCACACCTTCGACTGCTCTTGCTATATCAGCATCCTTCGTTATGATCACCGGGTTTTTCCCGCCCATCTCCAATTGGAACTTGATTCCACGTTCAGTTGCGGCTTTGGCTACACCTTCACCGACCGCTTCCGAACCTGTAAAAGTGACCGCGTTCAATAGAGGGTGATCGATTAACTCCTGACCGATTACGGAACCCGACCCCGTTATAAAATTCAAAACTCCATCAGGGAGACCTGCTTCGGCAAAGCATTCCACAATTTTAGCCGCTGTCACAGCTGCTTCGGTCGCTGGCTTAAACACGACCGTATTGCCATATACAAGTGCAGGAGCAATTTTCCAAATGGGAATGGCAGCAGGAAAGTTCCACGGAGTAATGACCCCTACAACGCCAAGGGGTGCTCGCTTTGTAAACATAAGTGCATCCTTATCGGATGAAGGGATGACATCCCCCTCCTTTCTAATGCCTTCACCGGCATAATAGCGAAGGATCGCGATGCCGCGGGAAGTTTCTCCTTTTGATTCATGAAGTGTTTTTCCCATTTCCCTAGTCATGGTTTCGGCTATTTCATCCAATTTCCCCTCAAGTAGGTTTGCCACTTTGTATAGAAATTGACCTCTTTCTGCCTGTCCTATTTTTCTCCATGTTTTTTTTGCCAGGTGTGCTGATTGAATAGCTTTATCTAAATCAGATGCCGTCGAATCTTGAACGTACCCTACAATCGTTCCTTTTCTTGCCGGATCAAAGCTTTCAATAGTCTCTTGTGATTCCGAGGCTACCCATTCATTGTTAATATAGTTTTTACATATCTTTTCCTTTGAAAGGGTTTTCATTTCAACAGCTCCTTTTCCCAGTTTTAAAAAAACTTATTCTTGCCCTCTATCAACAGCTTGGTTAAAAACTCCCGTATACCCAGCAATTTGAGATAAACGAGAAGCTAATTTCATGATTTCTTCCTTTGCCGCATCCTTCTTTGTTTCCCAACTATTATTCATCATCGTAAAACTTACACCAGCTATGATTTTGTTTTCATAATTATAAATAGGTGCTGCCACACAGCTAAAACCAAGAGCTGCTTCTTCATTCTCAATTGCGTATCCGTTTTTTTGTGCCATTCGGACACTTTCGTATAAATCATCAATATTTGAAATGGTAAATGGCGTTTTTTGTTCCCATATCCTTGAATGGAATATTCCAGCCAGCTCATCCTTTGAATGTTGAATCAATTGTATCTTTCCTATTGCAGACGCATAGGCCGGAAACCGCATTCCTGGATCTGTGATAAGCCTCACTCTGGAATCACCTTCCATCTTTCCTAAATAAACGACATTTTCTTCATCCAAAACCCCAAGTTGAATATGTTCATTAATGCTTGCAACGGAAATGGCCGCTTCTTTATAAAATGATTGAAGCATATTGAATTGATTAAAATAAGCTGCGCTAAGTCCTCCGATAGTCGGACCAAGCTTATAAGTATCTCCTTCCTCCTTAGTGACCCACTTTAGAACTTCTAAGGTGTTCAGCAATGAAAACAAGGAACTTTTATTTATTCCCAATTTTTTCGATAAGTCAATCAACCGTAATTGATCGGGATTCTCCCCTATTTCCTTTATAATCTTGTCTGCTCTTTCTATTGCAGGAACCCAGTACTTTTCACTCATGAATATCTTCCACCTCTTATTCATACATTCGATTTACTTTTTTCAGTTTAATATAATAAACTAAGTTTTTTATATTAAACTATTTACAATTTTACCATATTAATGTAAATTATCAAATAATTAATTTGAATATTCTATTTTTTAACCAATAAAAAAAGACACAACCCCATTGAAAGGGTGTGTCCTGCTCTTTCATTAATCTTGACTAAATCCACTTTCATCCATGTAGAATACTTCCCAAAGATGTCCGTCGAGATCCTTGAAGCTCCAACCGTACATGAAGCCATGATCGATTGCATCATTAGAAGGCTGGGCGCCAGCAGTCAAAGCACTATTGACGACATCATCGACTTCTTGCTTACTATTTACGGAGAGGGCGACAATCGCTTCTGCACTCGTCTCCGAATCGGGAATGTCCTTTTTTGTAAACGTCTTGAAGTAGTCCTCAACCAGCAGCATGACATATATCGAATCACTGATAACCATGCACGTTGCGTTTTCATTGGTCATTTGCTCGTTAAAGGCAAAACCCACTTTTGTGAAGAATTGTATTGAAGCATCCAAATCTTTAACAGGCAGGTTAACGAAAATCTTCTCTGCTTGAACTCCCATCAAATTCACCCTCACTTGGTTAATTTACGTTCACTGCCCTACTATTCGCTCTTTTTTTTGAATATCCTGCCGGCAGCAAATATTTCCTTCACTCCTAGAAGATGATTTCCTACTTTCCCTTGGGTTTCACCATCCACTAATAAGCAGGGTTCCTTCAAATATAAAACATGATATTTCATTTTTAAGACGTTGGCGTTAAAGCTCATAAACCAATCTATAAGATAGTTCACTGCAAGCGGTCTCAAGCAATATCTTTCTATTACTCAGTATTGTCTGGGTTTTGCGTGTATACATAGCTGGTATATCAATAGATGCCCATACAATCTTTATGTGATTTCAAAGATGATTATTTTGAAATAAGGTTTCTCAACTGAAACATATTATTCCATTTTAGGAACCAAGAAACCATAACTTCAAGTCATACTAAAATAAAATAATTTCAAGGAGGGAAGCACATGAAAAATCACATTAAAACTTGGAGTATCAAGAACGTATGTTTTTTACTAGTTTTGGTTTTGTTCTCTTCAGCTATATTACCAGGGCTGAAATTTTCTTTTGAAAGAGCTAATGCAGAGAATATAAATACAGCTGAATTTATTCGTCCGTTTTCTAACCAAGCGCTTGAAGCACCACCTATTAACCAAGGAAGAGCAATTAACACCAAGTATCCCAGAATGACAACTCCTGCAGTTGAAGCTTTTTCGCATGATGATGGTACAGGAACAGGTTATTTAAATGTATCATGGGAGCCCATAGATAATGTCACAAAATATCAAGTGCTTATATTTAATGGTTCAAAACATAGTTACTGGACTGTTCCGGCTGACCAAGTTTTTTGGACTACTAAAGGAAAAGGGATGTTTCCCACTGTTGAACAACTGGAAGAAGGACAAGTAGATTATTTGCGTAATGGTAGCGGAACAGAATTTCCAATAGATCCTTCACCATTTTACAAGAAAGCACATGAATTGAATGGTGGATTAAATTATTCTGGCAGTCAACATTACTATATCCGAGTGGCAGCAATATTTGAGGATGGAGCAAGTCCGCTATCTTATGCAAATGTAACACAAATTCCATTGGACACACCCAAATTATCCAACGCCGATATTGTTATGGATCCTAATAATCAGGAAGGATATGCACACATCGAGTGGAATCCAGTCAATGATGCAACAGGTTACTTTATTCATATTTTTAATGGAATAAATTTCGAAACGCTAGATGTGGGAAATGTAACTACTTTTTCTACAAAAAATGAAGGAATTTGGACAGCGGATACAGAAAATTCTCAAGGGCAATACTATTTACTTCATGATCTAATAGGAGGAACCTTCCCCTATGAACCTTACAAATTATACAAAAACATCGAGGAAGTTGACCAATTAAATAGTTATATTGTTACTGTATCCGCCTATAATAACCGCGGGGAGACTTCTCGTACTACTGAAGAAGCTGCACTTCCTTTTGAAATTAATACAAATGATATAGAAATAGAATATGTTGATGAAGCAATAAATAATGATGAAGAAATCCCTATTATTGATAACGATATGCTTGGAGATCCCCGAACATTTGAACCTATCGATTTGTCAAATGTTGAAGATAGTGTATCAGAAGTATATATAAACAATGTGGAAGTCCAACCTAGAATTTGGGGATAGTTCTTAGGGTCGTGCTTATAGGTGGGAAACCTGCTGTTAAATATGGTAGTAAGATTTACAAAAAAGTGCCCAAAAGCACGGTTACTAATGCCTTAAAGAATTTCAAATCAAAGAAAATGTCAATTGGTGGCAGTAATAAAGTTCTGTTAGATAAAAGTGCAATGAAGCATATATTAGAAAGGCACCACCCTAAATATTGGACAGGGTATCAAGATAAAACAATGTTCAATCCAAAACTTTCTATAAATGATATTCAAAATATGATTGTAAAAATAGTTGGAAATAATAAAGCTAAAATTAAATCTGGAAATGGGTACGCTGAGATTAATACAACAGTTAATGGCAAAAAGTACAGGTTAATTATAAAGAAATATAGAATAACATCATTCTACCCCAGATAGGTGGTTCATAGATGTTTATCATTGAAACTTATATATCAAAAAATGGTTATGATGCTATAGATAAAAAGCAATTATTAGTTAACGAGGATTTTATTCCAATCCATCACTTACATGCTAAGAAATTAGCAAATCAACAGCTTATTCATACAAAAGGCACGACCTTTTACGGCACAGTACTTATAGCTTATCAACATCAATTTCTCTCGAGCTTTTATGATTGGGATGATGTTGATGGTATATGGCTTTCAATTTTACAGGCAATGACTGATTGTTTATGTACCGGCTTTGGCAGCAGTGGCTTTTCGGAACGTTCCATGAATTGGGAAATGAAAAAGCTAATGAAAAAAAATCCCACTGTTTTATTTACATGGGATCATGGTTTCGCTAGCCAAGAATGGAATGACGTTCCTAGTAAATCGATCGTGAGCTTCCCTGAAAAGGTATTATTGAACCATATTATAGAAAAGGGAACTGAGTACTTAACATTTAGAGAGGCTTTATATGATAGCGGTCCAATTCAAAATATTAACCAGTTAGTTAACAATCTTAAATCTTTTAAATAGTGTTTTAGAGATATGCGAGACTTAAGCTTCACTAAGCGAAGTGAAGCTTAAGTCTCTAAACATTGGAGCGAATCCCCTCTATGTTAACGATAAAGGGACGAAAAATACTACGGTGTCTCTAGTGGTGTTTGGTAATACGTGTCTCATAAATAAAAACAGCTCTTCCAGCATTGGCTGAAAGGACTGGCTGTTTCTTCCATAGTTCGTTTAAGGATTTCCCTGCAAATTGTCCACCTCCACTATCGAAGGGCCGTTTGGATGTGCCGATATCACCCAGCACTCCCTTTTCCGGAATCCAGCTTCAACCAGCCGCACAAACTTCCGCAGCTGTCATGCTTTCTTTAAATGAATCAGGAGCGATCACAATCTTCATTACATCCACCTACCTTATATTTTTATCCACATGAATTGATAAGGAGTAAGCACAATCGACTTTTCTAAACGTTTTTCACTCCATAGGTCGTAACCACTATAAGGGAGCTCAACATCAATCACGTCTGTCGCGACATTTATCACAAATGAAATATACCGTCAGTCGGACTAGACAAAGGGGATCAGGGCACAAAAAATCCCCGGAATGAAGGACATTGTCCATCATTCCGGGGATAGTTCAGCCATTTTTTCACTTCAAAGCAATACTCATGATCTCCGTTTCGTTAATGGTTGCTTCGGTGCTATCTGTTTTTTCCACTTTTTCAACCAGCTCGCCATTCGTGATGACGATCGGAGTTATGATGCTAGGTGCATTTGATTTAAGGAATTCGATATCGAATGTAACGAGCTTGTCCCCCGCTTTTACACGCTGCCCTTCTGCGACATGGACTTCGAATCCTTCACCTTTAAGGTTCACCGTTTCTAATCCGATATGCATCAGCAGCTCAATGCCACTTTTCGTCTTAAGTCCTATTGCATGCTTCGTATGGAAAACCTGGACCACTTCTGCATCTATCGGAGCTACGACAAGACCCTCTTCAGGAAGAATGGCAATTCCGTCTCCCATTAGCTTCCCGGAGAATACGGGATCTGGAACATCCTCCATTTTTACAATTTTCCCGTTCATCGGTGCGAGCAGCTGCTCCACGTTTTCTTTTTTTCCGAATAATTTCTTGAACATAATAGACACTTCCTCTTTTCAGTCAAATTTATTAAGGCAGTAAGCTATTTGGATCCGCTTTGCCTGCCTAACCTTTCATTCGTTGTGCTATTAATACACCTTTGTTTCCCTATCTATTTTTTCCACTTTAACGAAATCGAATGCAGCTTCGAAACCTTCTCCTTGAGGACTGCAGGCATAGATGCCGACTTTCATCGTTTTTCCCGTTTCAACGAGGTGGGTCATTCTAATTTGGCTCCAGGAAGTGCCATCTAATGAGTAATCAACATAATAGTTGGTGTTCCTTCTCGTTATCCGATAAAAGAGTGTCGCCCCATCTTCTGAAAATTCCTGACTTGACCAATCAGAGTAACCTTGGTTTGTTGCAACTACGCCTAGTTTACTTTTTCCATCCGGAATAAATTCAACAGATGTCTTTAGCCATGTCTCACTTGAAAAACGCACCATCAATCCCGCTTGGTCATATCTATTCACTGGCTTGGATTTCACCTTCGTCGTTAAACGAAAATCCCCGCTTACTTCATGGTACAAAAAATGCCCATTATCCGCTTGAAAGCCATAATGAGTTTTTTGCCAGAAGTCGGTTTGATCATCGGTTTTGATGACTAAAGTCGATTCCTCTGCATTTGCCCTCCACGTTTTGGGCTCGGAGTGCCATGATAATTTTGCTCTGAATTCAGCGTCATTGAATTCCTCCAATAATATAGCCGTTATGATCATAGCCACCTTTCTTATATTGATGCGTACACCTTCGCCAACGAAACCATTAATATTTTGTTAATTCCGATAAATAGAAGTTTATCATAAGTCGACCCCATTTGAGAATTATCAGGCTCCGCAACGCGCAGGGCCGGAACGTTGCAGCTTAAAAAAGCGATTCTTCATATGGAAAAATCGCTCATTCCCCCTATCCGCCAGGCGGCATTATTTCTTTTTCGCCTTGGCTGCCGCTTTTTCAATGTTCTCCTTCACTCTGAATGTAACGATCTGGCTTATCACTTCATATGGAATCGGCTTGTTGAGCGGAAACTGAACGGCCCCTTTCGACCGTTTGTAATCAGATAAAGCCTCTTCAAAAGCGGAGATTCCTCTCTGTGTCGGGTAAAACCCTATATGGTTTTTATAAGCCGCGAAATGGACCAGGTTTCCGTGCATCGCAAAGGTCGGCATTTGATAACTGATCCTTTCACTGGCTTCCGGTGCCGCAGCTTTAATTACGTTCCTTACCGTCTTTAGGATCTCCTGGACGTCATCGGGGAATTGCACGATATATTCATCGATTGTATGAAAAGTTTTGGCTCCTTCCATGATTGCTCCTTTCATCAGTAGAATGTCGTTATTCTATATTATAGCAATTTACTCCCATAAACTTTCAACAGAACTGTGCTTGAATAAAAAAAGCAGCGGAATCCCCATTTTATAAAATAGTAAGATACATCTTCCCCATTAGTTTCGATCACTTTTTTTATACCAGTAGAACGAGTTTTTTTTTGGAACGATCAAGTGTTCCGTTCCCATTACAATAGGTCGAATTATCTTATTGTAGGACGGATAATCCCGAATTAAGGACGAATTATTTCAGTTTAGGACGAATTATCCCGATTGAAGGACGAATCAGGACGGATTATCCGGTCTAAATTATGAGATGGTTGCCGTTTTGAGGCTTTCTCCTCCAGTTAGGTCCGACATCTCCCCTTTTTCATTGAAAACGTACATATTTTCAAGCATCACCGACCATCTTAAGGGGGTATGCTAAAAAAATTGGGAGGTAATACTTTTGCAAAATCAACCGAATATGTCCAATACCCAACAACCACAAGGCATGGTGCCGAACATGAATCATGGCGGTCATGAATTATTTGATGCGCACGAAGTCCTTTCAGGGTTTATAAATGTATTAGATCAGTACCAACTTTTTGACCAACACATTAAAGATCAAGAGCTGAAGGCGATCCTTCACCATCAATATACATTCGTTACCGATGTATACAACATTGCCGTAGAAGCTTTCACTACAGGAAAAAAACCATCGCATGTTTCCCAGCCATACGAAATGCACCAAAATCATGACGTCATATATGGCCTTACGCCTTCTCAGCCTAAAAAACCGAATCAATCTGTCAACGAGATGAATGAACAAGGCGTATCCGGTCACATGCTTGGACTAATCAAATCAACGGGGTCACTTCTTGCCATGACTGCTGTCGAAACCACCAATCCTGTCCTTAGGAGGGTCATCGCTGACAGTGTGCCCAACTTTGTTGAAATGGCTTATGAAATCTTCCTGTATCAAAACAAGCATCGTTATTATCAAGTGCCGCAATTAGCGCCACAGGATATGACACAAATGCTCAAAGGCTTTGCTCCTGCCACGAAGAATATCATCAATTGATTCAACAACAAAAGCCCAGTTTTTCAAAAACTGGGCTTTGAACGAATATCATGAGCCTTCCCGGAAGGTTAACCCCTTCGCCGCAAGTGCACGCCTAAGCTGCTCCAGCGCTTTCGGACCCATTCCATGCAATTTGAGAATTTCTGACTCGCTCAGCTTGGTGAACTGTTCCAGCTTCACATACCCAGCACCCGATAATGCTCGCTGTGCAGGCTTTGCCAACTCTGGCGGCAGTTCTGTTCCGTTAGCAGTCATCACTCTTCCTCCTTCTATCGTCCACATTAATGTTTCCTTCAACGATGATTTTAATAGAATGTCTTCGAGATTTCTTTCTGCTGACTCTCAGCTTTTGATTTTTACGAACTCTGTCAATCCGTTCATCACACATTCTAGAACCTTTATTGACCTAGAAGCATGATTAGGCTCGATATCCAATGAATGATTGGCATTAGGGGCATGATTGCTGCTCATTATCCCTTCAAAAATCAAGTCGGACTTCAATAGTGGTGTAAGCAAAATCATTTTGGAATGGATATATCGCTCGTCTTTCATCCATCCATTGATGATGGGTATGGTACCAAGTGATTTCCCCAGAAACATAATTTCTTGATAATCTTTTTTTTGACATACTTCCGCAATGACCGGGTTACAGTCACCAACCATAACTTCAGTGATATCTCCCAATGGCTGACTGACTATATCTGGCTCGTAAGAATAATGAATATGTACGACATCAAACCGATTTTGGAGCAATAATAAAATAATGGCTTCTCATACGTGTAACCAGCACCCGAAAACATAAAACAAACAGCAGGACTTCCGTTGTCGATATGGGTGTATGGCACTTTTTTTACTGATTCCATTCATTTTTCCATGATTCACCTTCATATAGTCCCCAATCTTCCAGCAGTCACCTTATATATTCACCGGCTTCCCGCTTCATACCTGCTACGGTGTCATGATTTAATGGTTCCGTTTCTCTATGATAATAAGTATAATTTAGATATTGTCCCATTTTCTGTAAATAAAACCTTGAAGGAGAGTGTGTAATGAAAATCAAATCGTTTTGTTTCATTCTGGTCTTACTGGTCTCAGGTTCTGTGAGCACGATTCATGCAAGTGCAAGCGGTCATAAGGTGAAGGAACTACAGATTGGGGAATCTTTCGGCGGTGTGGATGGCACGATGATCATCCAAAACCTAAAAACGGATAAAGAATATATCTATAACAAAAAGAGAAGTACCACTCGCTATACTCCGGAGTCGACGTTTAAAGTGGCGAATGCATTGATCGGGCTGCAGACAAAGGCCGTGAGTGATGAATATGAAGTGAAGCGTTGGGACGGGGTAACCCGGGAATTCGAAGATTGGAATAGGGACCATTCGCTTGCTTCAGGGATGAGGTATTCGGTGATTTGGTTTTATCAAGAACTGGCCCGCGACATCGGTGCACAAAACATGCAGGAATACGTGAACATGATCAATTACGGGAACCGTGATATATCTGGCGGCATCGATCATTTCTGGCTGGATAGCAGCCTGCACATATCCGCCAAGGAACAGGTCCATTTTATTGAAAAGCTGGTGGATGAAAAACTGCCCATCGATAAACAGCATATGAGAACGGTAAAGAGAATCATGATCAATGAAGAAGCCGACGATTATGTCCTTCATGGAAAAACGGGTACACGCCTCTCCGATATGGGCTTGGGCTGGTATGTCGGCTATATCGAAACGGATAAAGGAAAATGGGCTTTCGCCACAAACCTGGACGGAAGCGGAAGTACAGCCAAAGCGATTACACTGGAAGCCCTGAAAGAGCTGGAAATCATAAAGTAATTAGTCCTCGCGCATGCTCTTCCTTCGGGCATGCGTTTTTCGTCTGATTATCAAATTCCAATTTCTTTCAAAATCAGGTTTGATTCATCTCCAAAGAAGGTACTTAGTACCTATAAATATAAAATGGAGTGAGGATAAAGGAATGATGAATAAACAGGAAATAATCGACCACATATTAAAAGGAGATCGGCTTTACTTCTCAAAGCTTTACACCAAATATGAAGACATGTTGAAAAATACGGCCGTTAAACTGACCGGTTCTGAAATCAATGCCGAGAATCTGCTATTCATTACCTTCAAGAAATTGTGGGAATCGCCCCATACATTTGGAGCTTCCAATGATCAAATGATTTCCACCTATCTCATGAAACAGGTCGTATACAATCATTTGTATGCTCAACGCACAGTGAAATTGAAATAGTCCACTCGCGAGTATCTGCGCTATTCGGACTTTTTTTTCCCTTTTACGAACTTTATCAAGAAATGGATGCCGCCGAATACCAAAAAGATATAACCAAATCCAATTGCCAATTCAGGGTTTTTGCTTTGCTTTAAAACATCGGCATGACCAAGCACTAAAAATGCAGCCCCTGCCACGAAATAAAGAATGGCCGTCATGTATTTTTTCATTTTGAAGCCTCCTTGCCCGCATCTTAGAAGATCCTCGAACTTTTTTGATACTTCGTTTCCCTCTATCCTTTGTTTTCGTTCAATTCCTTAGTTAATGCCGCTACCGCAAGCAGCACTTCCTTCACATTTTCCTCACCGCTCAATTGCTTCCTCGCATGCAGGAGAATGGGCCTTACGGATTCGACGGAACGGCCGAAGTCGTACATCCAGTCATATCGCGGAACCATCCAAGTGTGGAAATGATGCGTTGTATCCTCATTATAAAAATAATAAACAGACTCTATGCCCAATGCAATTCGTTGAGCCTTCCTGATCCTCTTCAATAACCTGATATAATCGCTACTTTCTTCTTCAGTCAGTTCATCAAAACACTTGATATGGCGTTTTGCTGCTAAAATGATCAATCCTTTAATCGGGTAGGCGACATCCTGATGGGCATGAAAATACTCCGTTTCGATTACGGTCCCGCCCTCAGGCTCGATTAAGCCGCTTGTGACGGCACAGCTTAAGCAGTCCACTTCGATATTTTTCCCATTCGACAATAAAACCCCCACGAAATCGCTCCCTTTACACCGCACTTCAAGAAATTTCCGCTGATTATGTTTCGCTGACTCAGCGATATATCCTGAGGAGGATGATGAACGATCCTTACATCCTCTATCTCCACGATATAGGTTTCCCAACAATTATTCCACCGTTTTTTTCTATAAGAGGGATATTATCTCATCAAGAAAAAAACCTCTACAGAGTAGGGCCCCTTCATTTTCACATTATGGATTGGTTCTGTCGTTTCGCAATTGGATGATCGTTAATACGACCGAACCTGCCAAAGCCGCTAAAAGAATTGGCATGTCACCGCCAAGGATTAAGCAAATGAATTGGATGATCACAAAAGAAAGTCCCATCCAGAAGAAACGCCATTTTTGCCATATCATGGCGATGAGCAATTGAATGATACCGGCATTTAACACGATATAAATGATCATGGTGACAAAGGTACTTCCTTCTGGTGCAGCGAAAGTCGACCACAATGACCATAGTCCCGCAAAATAAGTAATTCCGATGAGGGCGAAAGTCCAAACTATCCAATAGATACGTTTATTCATGTTGATTTTCTTTCTTTATGATTACTGTTCCACAGAATTATGACCATGAAACTTCCCTTCCTGCAAAGATTGTTGTTAATCTAAGAGTTGGATAGTTTTCATTTTCCCAGTCCGGGAATACGTTACAATAAAGGCGATTCTGAAAAAGAAAAGGAGCAAACGATGGAGAAGAAACTAGCGATCGTAACGGGAGCCAATTCAGGAATGGGCTTGGCAACTGTGATAGCCCTTGCCAAGAAAGGTCTGCACGTCATCATGCTATGCCGTAATGAAGAGAAGGGGAAAAGAGCGCTTGAATTGGCCAAGGAAGAAAGTCAGTCCAGCAGCATCGAATTAATGATAGGTGATTTGGCATCCATCGAAAGCATTCACCACTTTGCAGAGACGTTTAAGGCCAATCATGATTCACTAGATGTATTGATCAATAATGCAGGTGTCGTCACCTTAAAACGTCAGGAAACGAAAGACGGGTTCGAATCGATGTTGGGCGTTAATCACCTCGGTCATTTTTTACTGACCAATTTGCTGATCGATGAGTTAAAGCGGTCGGATGCCGGGCGGGTTGTCATCGTTTCTTCAGGCGCGCATAAATGGGGGAAATTCAATTTTGACGATCCCTATTTTCACAAAGGCTTCAATGTCGTTAAAGGATATGGCCGTTCCAAGCTAGCCAATGTTTGGTTCATGAAAGGGCTGGCCAAAAGACTGGAAGGTACATCCGTCAGCGTAAACGCCTTGCATCCCGGGGCCGTTGCAACGAATATAGGCGTCGATCGGGACACCGGATTCGGCAAGCGATTCATCAAGCTGTTAGTCCCTTTTTTCAGAACCCCAGAAAGAGGAGCACGAACAGCTGTTTTTCTCGCAACCAGCGAACACGTCAAAACCGTTTCCGGATCTTATTTTTACGATGAAAAAGATGCTCCCCTTTCAAAGCTTGCCCAAAATGACGAGCTTGTCGAGCGATTCTGGCATTGGAGTGAGCAGCAGGTCGGCTTGGATTGAGGTAAATGCCGATAACCACCCTGATTCAAGGGTGGTTTGCCTCGCATACTCATCAAGATTATCTCCGTTTCATTATCTCACGAAAATCCAAAATCCTTTGCAATCCGAAGGCAGCAATCAATCCACCCAAAAAATCAGGTTGGATGAAAACAATTCTTTTTCAAAGTACAGAAAATACATATGATCAATGAATAATAACAGCATATACGTGTAAAAACCAAGTATCGCCCCTTTTTTCCAATGGGCGGACTCCGTTGCAGACATATCTTTGAAAAGCTTCATGTCATCATCCTCCATTAGTAAATGATGATTGCTAGATGAAATGATCGATATTATAAAGAAAAACTATTGTCAACGATAAATGAGCTAGCGTTATCAGGTATACTTTCTCCATAACTAATTGAAAACCGAAAATGTGAATCCTCTATCACAAAAGATAAAGTGCTCCCCCTTCCCAACCGATCGATATTCTCCCAGGCGTTTCCGATATATGAACCACTCTTTCCCGGCATCGGAAATAGTTCATACGCTCCACTTCACCCGAAAAACCCCAAGACTGAGACGAAGAAAAGAAATACCGAGATAACAAGTGACCTATGCCACGATCCTTTCCGTTCCATTCGAAGGTCGGCGAGTCCCATCACCAGCACCATGGCTCCCAAGCACAACATTGAATACGGTATCAGCTTAGTATCTCCAGTAATAAGCTGATAAACGGATAAAGCGACGACGATCATCGCTAGGATATATTTCAATACATACATGATTCTTCCTCCTACACTATCGATATCGTTAATTGTGATAACCAACCATTTATACCATAAAATTATAATTATACCATTTTACGATAATTAAAAAATGTACTAAAAAGAGATACGCCCAAAATGGCCGTATCTCCTTTTAGGAAGATCACGCAAGAAAGGTTTGCCCATTTTTGTAAATGAACGAGTACCTGCCTTCTTCTTTCAGCAATACCGGCAAATACGCACCGACCATTTCCGCAATCCCCAGATTTTCGGGTGCTAGGATCCAATCTATCGTTTTCCAGTCAAGAATGCCTTCTCGGGTTTTCATCGGCGTTTCATATATTAAATCATCTTCCGCTTCATACAAATAAACATATATTCCATCCTGTTCAGCCCCTGCGGTCTCCCACGTTACCGTTCCGCTAGAATAAGAGCGCCCGACGCGAATGCCCGTCTCCTCGAACACTTCACGCATCGCACCCTCATCAGGCGTTTCCCCAATCTCTATCTTGCCGCCCACCCCATTCCAAACCCCCATGATGGGAGCCTTCTCCCGATTAAGCAGCAAGATTTCATTCTTTCTCTTCACAAAACAAACCGTATACTTAAACATGAACATTCCCCTTATCATTTCTTAATAATGTCAGTGCCACATGGCCATGAAGAACGATTTCGTATGGAATTGAACGTCGCAACTCCTATAAAACTGGTTTTACAATATTGTACCTTGTTGTGTCCAGTTTTAGGATACTTCGATCGAAACTTCAACTCGCGGAAGCCTGAATATAGGGTTTACTGGTTTACTCGTGAATTTGGCGGAATTACTCGCTAGCTTGGGTAGTTTATTCGCCATTTTGGCCGGTTTTCTCGCCAATTCGGGCGCTTTACTCGCCAATTCGAGCACTTTACTCGCCAATTCGGCCGCTTTACTCGCCAATTCGAGTACTTTACTCGCCAATTCGAGCACTTTACTCGCGAGTTTACGCTTGGCTCTTTCATTTCGCCTTTATCTATAAAACAAGCAGCGAGTTCCAAAAGGAACTTGCTGCTTTCTGGTTGATTTATGCTCCTGCCCAGACATCTTTTGCATATCTGCCGTTTTCTTCTAACGACTGCAGCCAGGCGGTTGCTTCTTGTTTAGTTGTTTGTTGGAATTGCATATAGCTTTCAATCAATGTTCGTTCAACATCCGGGGCCATTTTGCTTCCGTCACCGCAAATGTATAGGTGTCCGCCTTCTTTTAATAAAGGGAGAATGTCTGAAGCGTTCTCCGCTAGGCGATGTTGCACATATGTTTTTTCTTGTCCCTCACATCTTGAGAAGGCGGTGTGCAAGGTTACGAGTCCGTCTTGTTCGGCTTGGACGAGTTCATCTTGGTAGAGGAAGTCGTGTTCCGGATTGCGGCAGCCAAAGTACAGGTGGGCAGCACCTAATGTTTCGCCTTTTTCCTTCAGGGCGCGGCGGGCTTGAATGAACCCTCTGAACGGTGCAATGCCAGTTCCAGGTCCGATCATGATGATCGGGTGTTCAGATTGCTTTGGAAGCTGGAAGTTGGATTGCGGTGTATGGATAAAGCATGCTACTTTATCGCCTGCCGCGCGCGCTGCCAAGTAATTGGAAGCAATGCCGTTGTATTCGCCGTTGCCGCTCCATGCTTCCCCCCGGACGACGCTGACGGTGATGCTCGCTTCTCCCTCCTTATGAAGCGGGGAGCTTGAAATCGAGTAGTATCTTGCTTTTAATGGCGGCAGCAATGCCAGGAATCCTGCAAATGGGATTTCACATGCAGGATACTTTTCAACTAAATCCAGCATGGTCATCCGCTTGCTTAGGATTTCCCGTTTATAAGTGCCGTCCTCCAGCAGTCCTTCAAGCTCTTTCACGTGTGGCGGACAGACAGTATGAGCAGCAAGCGCCCGTATTTGGGACCGGGTGGCGGGTTCCTGGAACTCGACATGGTTTAATAGCACTTCCGCTAGTTTAACGGGTATTTCTGTAGGAAGATGGGCAGCTTTACCTGAATCACCTGTAAGTTTGATATAGTCTTGCCCGTTCAAGTCGAATCGACTGAGCACTCGCTCGACAAGTTCCGCTGGATTTTGCGGCAGTACCCCCATATGGTCGCCTTCCTGATACTTCATGCCAGCTGGCAGCGCCAGTTCCATATGTCGTGTACTTCTTCCGCTATTTGCATGCTGTAATTCAACATTCCTTTTGACAACGGACGTAAAGGCATGGTGGCTGCGGGCGAGTGGTGTGCCGCTTACATCACTGACGTAGTTCATCGTAATCAAGCTTGTTTCCCGATCATCCTGATTGAGTTCAATGCTAAAGGCCCTGGCAAGATTCGTCCAAAGGGTGTCCGTCCATTTCTCGTAATCTCCTTCTAGATCATCACTTGCATCTCCATAGCCCGTTTCTGACAATCTTTTGGCTCCCGATTGCTCCAGACGGTCATCGATGTAGGAAGGAATGCGTTGGTACGTAGTTGCCCAGTTGCGGTCTCCGCATCCAAAGATCGCATAATGAACTCCATCCAAGCTGCCATCCTTGCTTTCCTTCAGCGCTGACACGAAGTCATCCGCATTATCAGGGGGATTTCCATTATAAGACGCCGAGACAATCAAGACCGCTCCTTCTCGCGGAAGTTGATTCACATAATCATTCAAAGGAGCAACCTCCGTATTGTATCCTTGGCGTTTCCCTGTTTCGGCAAGGTCACGGGCCATTCCTTCCGCTGTTCCCATGTTCGATCCGAACAGGACGAGCAATGGTGTGCCATGAGTGGTTTCGACGGCTTGGGCAGAGGCTCCTTTATTGGCTGAAACCGGCTCATGAGAATCGACGGTAAGCGACATCAAAGGCTTTCTTGGTGAAACGCGCAGCGTTAATCCGTCCGGTTTAAGCGTCAACGTTTCTTTCACGTCCAATTGATATCGCTTATGATCGATCAACTCAAAGTGCTGTAAGACCATTCCGAGCACAAGCGTGGCCTCATGAAGGGCAAACTGCTGTCCGATGCAGGCGCGCTGCCCGTTTCCAAACGGTTTATACGCATGATAAGGAATGGAGCTCGGATTCTCGAAACGTTCCGGAAGAAACGATTCAACGTCATCGCCCCAAACGGATCGATCGCGATGAAGCTCAGGAATGAGCAGCGAGAACACATCGCCTTTGTGAACATCGTATTGCCCATCCAGCACAGTATCTTCCTTCGCATATACAGTGAATGCAGGAGCTGTCGGCCATAGGCGCAGCACTTCATTGAGTACCATCCTGACATATTTCAACTTCTTGACTTGCTTGTAATCCGGTATTCCGTCACCGAGCACTTCATCCACTTCCTGCTGCGCTTTTTTTAATTTGTCCCTGTTATTCATCAGGAAATAGATGGCGAACGAGAGTAGTCCGCTCGTCGTTTCATGGCCGGCAATCAAGAAGGTAATGATCTGATATCTGATGTTTTCGTCATCCAGCGTCTCTCCCGTTTCAGGGTCGACTCCCTTCAGCATGTGGGAAAGGAGATCATCCTCTCCTTGATCGCCGTTTTGCTTTCGTTCGGCAATCATTTCATCCACAAGGGAGAACATGTATTGAATGTCTTCGCGGAATTGTTTTTTTGATTTGACCATCAGTTTATCCTGGATGCCGAGCCGCTGCGTTTGACTCATCGCTTCATCGAGCGAGCGGACCATGCTGGCGACGAACGGATGGGTGGTATCGCGATAAAAACTGTTAAAGCGGTAATTGAATCCGCATAGTCCAATCGTATCCAGCGTCAAGCGTGTCATATCCTCAGGCACATCAATCTCATCGGCTGGATTCAGGCGAGCCCATTTTTGAATCAGCTGGGCGGCAATATCGACCATTTTAGCATGATAGCCCTTCATTGCCTGCTGACTGAAGCTAGGCGATAAAATGTTATGCGCCTTTTTCCAGTTAGGCTCCGCCGTTTCACTCGTGAAGAGGCCATCACCGCCAAATGCCCTCACTTTTTGCAGTGCCGGACCAACTTTCTTATCAAACCTTGCTTCATCGCAAATTTCTTTCGCTAGTGCTGCACTTGATACGAATGTACCGATCCGGCCCGGATATTGAAATTGAAAAATCGGTCCAAGTTCTCGCGCCAGCTTCATATACGACTGAAGCGGTTTATCCTTATCGATGACAGGCAGGCTCCCTAAAGGGCCATATGTCTTTGGCTGTGGTATTTGAGTTGTCTTTGTCATGTTTAGCACCTCTATTAAATATTTCGGAATGAACGTTCATTCCGTTTATTGGCTGAAAATCGAATGTTACTCAAATGTGCAGGCGGACAGCATCCCAAAAGCTTTCCTCAACATCTTCCAAAAGCTTCGCTTCCGGCACTAATTCCCCAATACGGACAAGTCGCTGCAGCTCAAGAAATGCCCCATAAATGATGGCGATCAAGGCGGAAGATGGGAGTTCCTTGATTTCTTTTCTTTCCTTTCCTGAATCAAAGAAGTTTTTAAAAATATTCAAAAGCCCTTGAAAGCTTATATGGCTTTCCTCATGTAAGAAATGGGCCCCGCTATGGATTTTTATGAAATAAAGCGCTTGGTCCTGCTTCACTGTAAAGTGGACCATGGACTTGAAAATATGATGAAACTGATTGCGAATCGAGTCCTCATGTGGAAATCCATTCTTGATCGTAGCCGTGAAAATATCCACATACCCTTGAAAAATCTTGTTTCCGAGTACTTCCTTATTTTCAAAGTAACGATAAATGGTACCAGCTCCGACCCCGGCCTTCGATGCAATCATCGGGATCGTCGTCGCATCATAACCTCGTTCCGCGAATAGCTCCAAGGCGCTGGACACGATGCTGTCTCGTTTATTTACTGCCGTTATCATAATGAATCAGCCTTTCATCCAGAAAATGCGGAATGAACGTTCATTCCTATCCCTGCAAGTGTATACCCAATAAAACCCAATCTCAATCGAGCGTAGTACCCAAAATTTGTGAATGATCCGTAAATAAAAAAGGATAAAAGTCTGTGTATAATTCTATAAAACCATAAAAATAGATACAAATAACAACTTTTGACCCATAAAAAGCGCTGATTGTCACAACTCTTCAGCCAGATAACTTGTTCATGCAGGCAAAGCAGACTTCTTTCAAGGGAGTATATACTTATTCACCATATATCTCCCATGTGCATTCTTCAAAAAGTCAGTGACGCACAGATTCAACCGCTTTCTTAAAATCATTCAAGTTTAACAAACCCCCTTGAATTTTGTATGATAAGAAAGGAAGATTACTAAATGGGAGATGTGATATTTTGAAAAGTCTAGCTGTATTCTGTGGATCAAGCAAAGGTGCATCTGCTGTATATGTTGAAGAGGCTAAAAAACTGGGCAAGGAGCTGGCAAAACGTAAGATTACCCTTGTCTATGGCGGCTCAAGTGCAGGAATCATGGGTGCAGTTGCAGATGCCGTTCTGGAAGCAGGAGGGAATGTAATTGGGGTGATGCCAGATTTTCTAGAAAAAAAAGAAATCGCCCATAAGAGCTTAACCGAGCTGATCGTCGTGGAATCCATGCATGAAAGAAAAGCGAAGATGGCTGAACTGGCCGATGGATTCATGGCCTTGCCAGGCGGCCCAGGAACATTGGAGGAATTCTTCGAGATTTTCACTTGGGCTCAGCTTGGTCTTCACCAAAAACCTTGCGGACTCTTAAATATCAATCACTATTATGACCCATTGGTCGCTTTATTCAATCATATGTCCGACGAGCAGTTCCTCCATGAAAAATTCCGGTCCATGGCGCTCGTAGATGTTGAACCAAACGGACTTCTTGATCAATTCAATACATATGAGCCGCCAACCGTAAAAACCTTCATTACCGAAAATCAAACCTGATCATAAAAACCAAGCGGCCAAGATCAATGATGATCTTGGCCGCTTGTAATAAGCTGTTAGGTCAGGTGAATAACACGCTTAAATAATCGCCATGCCCTTTAATTAGTTGCACTTCATGTTCGGATGAAATCCAGAAGAAACGGAAGGTCAGACCCGATTCATCCCCGCCACCCGTTGGCTGATGGTCCCATTGATCAGGAACATCCCATACACGGATTCGATAAAAATATCTATGATGGATGGCCCCATCCGCGTTCTCCCAAAAATCCTCGGCAATTAAAGCTTCCACCTGAAATGATTCAAGTCCCGTCTCTTCTTTTATCTCCCGAATTACGGCTTCGTAAGTATTTTCATGGTGCTCCACTGTACCCTTTGGTATTTGGATTCCGGCTTCCCTAATGGGATGTCTGAAAACCAATACCTGTGTTTTTCCATTTTTGATTCTTATCACATACCCATAAGCTTTTTTTATTGGCGTCATGTTTAATCCCCCCGTCAATCACCAACAGCAGCCTTTCCTTTACCCTGCATTACCAAATCGCAATTCCTTCAACCCTTTTTAAAATCTTACTTACAATTCCTTTGATTTTTTTGCTTTGATTTAGTTAATGGGGATGAAACCATTTGTTCATACTTGTCGTATCTCGCTAGTAAAGTATGAACCAAGCTGATTTTTGGAACGACCATGTAAACGGTCCATCCTGCAATGATGCTGATTATGGCTCCTGCCAGCACATCCGCCGGAAAGTGGACCCCTACCCAAATACGGGAAATGGCAACAAGGGAAGCGAGCATGATCCAAAGCACCTGCCATCCCCTGTTAAAAAGCCAAAAGGATACACAAAACGAGAAAAATAGGATGGTATGATCGCTTGGAAATGAGTTATCCACGGCTTTTTCAATTAGCTGATTAACATGGGGCAATTCGGCAAATGGCTGATTGTTCGAATGCAACCTCCCGGCGAGTTTCCCCATCATTTCAGCTATTACAAACGTAACCACCCCACAAACCACCATCATCCTTCCCCGTTCATTTCTAGTGAACCATACTACGATGACTGCCAATGCCAATAGGAATACCATATACTCGGCAATGAAAATGGCTGTAGGATTCAAATATGCATGTTGCTTCCCTAAATCATTTATCATTCGAAATAAATGAACATTCGATTCTGTAAGACTCATTTGGGGACCGCCTTTCTTCTTTTCTTTCATAATAAAAGAGAAAGAAGCTTTGGCGCCATCGATTTTCCTAACAGTTTACGCTGCCATCTTACACTATTGTCACGTGATTGTTATTCTTGATATCGGCCTATTCTAGCTTTTCATTATGTATAATGGGGGGCATATGCTGCATAGTCCTGCACGAAATTTATGGATTGAACCAACATGTCAATGTGGATTTAATGTTTTATATTCTAAATACTCATTTTTATGATTATAATAAATTACTTAATATCTTTACATATATGTTCAAGGGAGGCTAATAGATATGGCTAGTAACGAAATTAATCCACCTAATAACAAAAATTTCAAATTTCCTATTTTAATGATTACAGCACTTGTATTGGGGATTTTTGCAGCAGGCTCTGAAGAATTAGTAATTTCACCATTATTATTAGATTTGGCAGACTCTTTTAATTCTACGGTGGACATCGTAGGTCTTTCCGTAAGCATCTATGGCATTGCTGTAATTATAGGAGCTCCATTATTCGCCCCTATTAGTGATAAAATTTCTTATCGTTTAAGTTTATTAATTGGAATTCTCTTATTTCTAGTGGGTACAATTGTATGTACGTTAGCAGGAAATATTGAGTGGTTTTTTCTTGGAAGAGCTATTTCTGGACTAGCAGCAGGAACTTTTATTCCAACAGCTTACGCTTTTGTGGGAGAACAAATTCCTTACGAAAGTCGCGGGAAAGTTATGGGGGCAATTGTATCAAGCTGGTCATTGTCTTTAATATTAGGAGTTCCATTAGGCTCTTTTATAGGAGGGATATTTCATTGGAGATGGTCTTTTGCAATATTAATTCTTTTGGGTATAACGGTTGCAATGCTTATTTTAATGGATCTTAAGGGTAAGCATGAAATAAATAAAATTAAATATAAAGATACTGAAGAACCATTAGTTCGTTCATTTATAAAGGCTCTATTTAAACCTAACGTATTTTTAATTATTGTTGTTACATTTTGTAATATGTTAGGGTTTTATGGAATGTATACTTATTTAGGAAGTTATATTCGTTCTACTTTACCATTAGGGGATTCTATTACAGGTGTTGTACTGATTTTTTACGGAATAGGATTTGCTACAAGCTACTTTTCTGGAAAATATGCAGACAAGATAGGCAAAAGCCGTTCTCTTATCTTTACTATGGCGCTATTAACTATAATTTTATGGATTATCCCTCATCTAAGTAATTTTTATTGGCTATTTTTCTTTCTACTATTTTTATGGGGTGGAATGCAAAGTTTGACAGTTACTATGTTAAGTACAATCTTAAGTAATTGTTCAAATAAATATCGAGGGAGGATTTTGGCTATTTATAGTTTGACTTCTAATCTTGCAGTCACCCTTGGTTCTGCATTAATGGGACCCATTTACGTGAATTTTGGATATAAAATAGTATCTATAGTTTGTGCAGCTATAAGCTTTTTAGGTTTTTTAATTAGTATTAAAGCTTATTATAATCAACCTGATAAACAACAATCTATTGAATGAATGAACTGCGCCCCATTAAGTAGACAGCTTAATAAAAAAGTAGTGGCTCTTATTAAATAGCGACGAGATGGCTTTGGTAATTTTCCGGAGCCATCTTATTTAGCGTCCATTGCTTACGTTCGGTATTGTAGTAATCGATATACCGTTCGATCATTCGTTTTAATTCATTGAGATTAATTCATTGAGATTAATTGCTTCTTTATACTGTACCTCATCCTTTAAATGACCAAAGAAAGATTCCCTTGGCGCATCATCCAAGTAATTTGCCTCTCCGGGACATCGACTGTACGAGTCCCCTTTCTTTCACTCGTGATTGATAATCCGGGTGCGTATAGTGGAAGCCCTGATCTGAATGAATGATGGCTTCAGGATGAATCATTCCTTCTAAAGCTTCTTCCAATTTACATAAAGTTTTCTCCACAATTCCCATTTTCAAGCTAGTGGAGAGTTCATACGCTACGATTTCAGGTGTTGCCACGTCTTTAACACAGGATAAATAAGCCACCTGTCCATTTATGTGGGGCAAATACGTACTATCCGTTAAAAGAACTTTCCTCGGTTCATCTTGATTAAATTGTCGATTTAGTAAGTTTGGTACCGTTTTGTGTGCTTGTGTAGCCTTCGCTAATTGACGATATGGATTAGGAGTTCGCACCTTGGCGAAGAAGTTATACTTCCGCATAATTCGAAGAATCTTCTTATGGTTCATCGGCACTTCTAATCGCTCAGCCAACTCCATATAGAGTAGGCGGTACCCAGATTTCCCTTGGCGCCCGTTTCTCTGTTGTTTGAAGCCATTTACAATAGCCACCACGACTGACCCTGGCTAATTCGCATCCTATCCTATCCTATTCTTTAGTTGGATAGAGACGAACCACTTCATGGATGACTTGATACTTCTTATTTGGAGCTGCAATTGTTTCTTCTTCGCCTTCCTTTCCAGTTCGTTGAGCTTTTTTAGCAGCGTTAGTTCAGCTTCTAATAACTGAATCCCTGCTTCTGCTTTAGCGAGTTTTTTGTCTGAAGATACGTTTACACTCTTTGGACGGCCGGTACTAGATTTTCCACGACGTTCTTCTAAGAAGCCTTGTTCACCGTGTATGTGAACCGTTTTGCGCCAGCGACCTAGCGCACTTTGAGCTTTTTTTACCCCAATCATATCTAGGTCAAATGCATTCTCTTCAAAAATTTATTTGGGACCTTTTCCTGCTGGATTTTCTGTCACTGCTCGCAGCTTAAATTCGGCTATATACTGAATGGCACATTAGGGTTTGCTTCTAATAATCGTATTTGATGCTCATTAAAAATAATTTTACTCATGATCATGTTCTCCCGTTCGAAATTATTATGTACTAGTATAACGGGGTTTCTCTTAAGAAAAAACAGAAAAACCCCCGAATAGGTCACTTTTTCTAAAGTGTTGACTATTCGGGGTTCAGTTCATAATTTAGAGAGCTTTTTTTTTAGTTTATACATTTTAGAAAAGGAGGCATTCTACCTAATTTAACTTTTCTGGTTACTAACTGAAAAGTTGTTAAAAATATTTATTTTTAGTAAATATTAGTTATTTAAATAGGCTGATTAACAATATCTGTTGTAAAATAATAGGTGTATGAAATAAATAGGAGTGAGGAAATGATTAATAAACAAGTTGCACTGGTGCTTGGAGCAAGTCAAGGAATTGGAAGAGCTGTTGCTTTAGAATTGGCTCAAGAAGGGTACTCTTTAATTATTAATGCAAGAACTGAATCAACTCTAAAAGATTTAATGAATGAAATCAACGATATTAACCTTGGAAACCATATGATTTTTCAGGGAGATGTAACAGAAAAAAATGTAAGGGATCATTTATTTTTTAAAATAAAAGAAGAATATGGACGATTAGATATTTTAATTAATAATATTCCTGGAGGAGTTCCAGATACATTTCAGAACTATGATCCTAATGTAACTGTTAATGCATTTTCTAATAAAGCTATAACATACTTTGATTGTATGAAAAATGCTTCCTCTTTGATGGAAAAAAATCAATACGGTAGAATTATTAACTTGGTAGGTAATTTATGGAAAGAGCCTACTGGAAATATGTTCACCAATAGTCTAATTAATGCGTCTATTATAAATGCAAGTAAAAATATCTCACGTCAACTTGCTGAAAAAAAAATTACGGTTAATTGCATAAATCCAGGATTTATAAAAACTGATAGGTATTATAAGTATATCGATAATTTAATAACTAATAATGGAATAAGCAGGGAGAAAGCAGAGGCTGCAGTTGCAGAAGATATTCCATCCAAAAGAGTGGGAGACCCACAAGAAGTTTCATCTTTAATAGCTTATTTATGCTCTGAAAAGGCGGCATACGTTACTGGTCAGCAAATTTCAGTAGATGGCGGTACTCTAAAAAGCTTATAAAAGGATTTATTAATTTACGATATTATCATTCAAGTAGCCGTAAAGTTTACACTTTACGGCTACTTAGCTAGTTATTTTATAAATCAGCCAAATATAATCCCGCAGGAACACCTTCAATAATGGTTGTTAATTGAGCGCCATGTGATTCTCATACACCTGTCTATTGTATTTTAGGAATTTACTGGTTCTAATACTGCTTTGTTCGAAAAAGTTTCTATAGCATCCATGAAATGATTAAATTCATCGAAATTCATTTGTTGTTTTGAATCTGATAACGCTATGGCAGGATTAGGATGGACTTCTGCCATTATTCCATCTGCGCCAATAGCTAATGCTGCCTTAGCTGTTGGGATTAATAAGTCTTTTCTACCTGTGGAATGAGTTACATCTACTACTACGGGTAGGTGAGTCTCTTGTTTTAAAATAGGGACTGCTGAAATATCTAAAGTATTTCTAGTTGCAGTTTCATAAGTTCGAATACCTCTTTCACAAAGGATTACATTTGTATTTCCCTCTGCAAGAATGTATTCAGCAGCCAATTTAAACTCCTCAATAGTTGCGGACAATCCCCGTTTAAGAAGTACAGGTGTATTTGTTTGACCAACAGCTTTTAAAAGTGAAAAATTTTGCATATTTCTTGCTCCTACTTGGATTACATCAATATACTCTAAAGCTTCTTCCAGCTGATCTGTACTCATTATTTCAGTAATAACTCCCATATCATATTCTTTAGAAACAGATGATAAAATTTTCAAACCATCTATTCCTAAACCTTGAAAATCATAAGGAGATGTTCGAGGTTTAAAAGCTCCACCTCTTAGGAGATTCAAGCCTCTTTTAGACATTTCAGCAGCTACTTTCTGTACTTGTTCAAAACTTTCTACAGCACATGGACCGATTATAAAGCGAGGAATTCCATCTCCGATGTTTTGACCATTAACATTTACAATTGTATCTTCAGATTTATAGTCTCTAGAAAATAAAAAAGGTTTATTTTCTTTTAATTCTGAATTATACTGCAAAAACTTGCTAGCGGCGAATATCTCTTTAAATATCCGTTTTAGTGATTCAATATTGTAGGGTCCAGGATTGTTATTATCTATTTTGGATAGCAATTCTAGTTCTCTTGAAGGGTCAAAAATATTTACATTTAATTCTTTTTTTGTCAAACCAATTTTTTTAACTAACTCACCTCTTTTACTAAGAAGGCTTAAAATTTCATTGTCTAACTGCTCTACATCAATTCTTAAATTATTCAGAGTTTCCATTTTATTCATCTCCTGTAAAAAAATATGTATTCATGTATTGAGATATTTTCACAGATTGTACAGTTGTATGTCAATTTAATTTTCCTTTTATTACAAAAATAATAATAATTTACAAAATTTTATAAAAACATATATTGACAATGTTTAACAAAACCTTTTATTATTCTTAAGTAATGTAAATTATTCCAAATATTACGGCCGTGAATTTTGTGAAAATTTTTATTTTACAAAAAAAATAAAATGGTGATGCCAATTGATAATTTTAAATGATTTGACCAAAGAAAAAATACAGACTCCTTTGAAGACTATCAAAGTAGGAACTCTAGGACCTTCTGGTACAAGTAGTGAGTTTGCAGCTAATCTCTTTATGGACAATTATCTATTTAATCAAGGGATATTCAGTGAGTTGATTCTTTTTCAAACTTTCGAAGAAAGTATGGAAAACTTAGAAAAAGGATTACTGGATTACATTATTGTTCCTCATGCATACGGAGGAATTAATGAGTTTTACATGAAATCCAATATTGATTTAATTCAATTGTTTCGTTGTGATACACCAATGTATGGTTTAGCTGTAAGAAAAGGATTTCCATATCATAAAGAATTATTAGACTCAGAGACAATTGTTTCTCATCCGGCACCCATCAACCTATTAAAGTATTTTTTAAATACAAAGGCCAAAATTCATACTGTAAATTCTACTAGTGTAGCAGCAAACTTAGTAAAAGAATCAGTTTACAATATCGCCATTACCAATGAAGTAGCTAAAGAGAAATATGGTCTGGATTTTGTTTATCAATTTAAACATATACCCATGAGTTGGTCCGTATTTGGAAGGAGATAACGAAAATGAAAAATGACAATGTTTTAAAAGATAAAAGTGAGTTATATTTCCCTAAGGCAGAATTAAAAGAATGGGAAAATGGAGTTAGACAATATTGTACACGTAGAAATGATACAGAAGTTCTAATTTCCTATGTTCCTCCAGGAGTAGTAGTTGATATGCATCAACATAAAGAAGCACAATTAGGAATGGTTATTTCAGGTGAACTTATGATGCGAGTTGGAGATGTTGAAAGAATATTAACTCCTCTAGATGCTGCTTATATAGCTCCACCTAATATTCCGCATGGTGCATCTAATCTTTCAGATAAAGAAGTTATTGCTGTCGATGTAAAAAGGTACAAGACTGAGGAAAATTATACTGCTCCAGAAGATTACTTTTTAGAAGTATTTAAAAAGAAGGATCTTTTGCCGGGCATGGAAGTGACATTCTTCGTAGAAGATTGGATTGAAGTAATGCTAGCTGATATTCCAGGTAATGGAGGTGAAATGCCTGAACATAGACATCGTAATGAGCAGATAGGAATTTGTATTAGTGGTGGGTATGAAATGACAATCGAAGAATATACCAAAACTATGGAATTCGGTACGACGTATTTCTGTGAAGCAAAAGAAACTCATAGTGCTATTAATAATTTAGATCACAATACAAGATCTATTAATCTATTTCTTCCTCCTAGATACAATAAAAAGAAGCAAAGAAAATTATAATTGACTGCATGTAACGAGGAGGTTTTTCTATGGAGGATTTAAAAAATAAAGTTGTTGTAATTACGGGTGGAGCATCTGGAATTGGTCTAGCAACCGCGAAAGCATTCTTAGCAACATATTCTAAAGTAGTAATTGCAGACATTGACATTGACAAAGGATGTTCAGTAGAAAAAGAAATGAAAAATGATAATTTTATTTTTATACCTACTGATGTAACAAATGAGGCAGATTGTTCAAATTTAATTCAACAAACTATTGATAAATATGGAACTATCGATGTTTTTATTAACAATGCAGGAATTGAAATTAGTACACCAGTCCATGAAATGGAATTAGAAGAATGGAATAAAATTGTCAATGTTAACTTAACTAGCGTATTTTTGTGTAGTAAATATGTTTTAAATTATATGATTCAAAATAATAAGGGAAATATTATTAATACTTGCTCAGTAAGCGGGCTGGTAGCATGGCCAGGTATTCCAGCCTATAATGCCACTAAAGGCGGGGTATTACAATTAACTAAGTCATTGGCAATTGAGTATGCCAAAAACAATATTCGAGTTAATTGTATTTGTCCAGGAATTATTGATACACCACTTAATAAGCAGTCATTTACTTTAAATAATGAACAAGCATTAGAGGTCGTAAAAGAAGAAAAGGCAAAATTAAGCCCATTAGGGAGACTAGGTACTCCGGAAGATATAGCAAATACAATGTTATTTTTAGCCTCTAATATGTCCGATTATATTACAGGTACAGCTATAAGTGTAGATGGTGGATACACAGCCATTTAGAGAGGGATGTGTTTATAATGGAAAGAAAAACAGTACTAGTAATTGCAGATTTAGGAGGGTGCCCTCCTCACGCGTTCTACAAGAGCGTTGCCGAAAGTTACAACATAGTGAGCTATATCCCTCGACCTTTTGCCATAACAAACGGGCATGCAAACTTTATTGAAAAGTATTCAGTGGCTGTAGTAAAAGATGTGGATTATTTGAAGAAAATATCTGATTTTGAACATCCAGATTCCATTTATTGGGCTCAAGAAGAGTATGGTAAATCAGAAGAAGCCGTTGTAAATGATATCATTAAAGTTGCTACTATGTTTAATGTTGAAGCAATTACTACTAATAATGAATTATTTATTTCTCCTATGGCAAAGGCATGCGAAAAATTAGGATTAAGAGGAGCTGGAGTAGAAGCAGCTCAAAAAGCTAGAGATAAAAATTTAATGAGAGAATCCTTCAATAATTCTGGAGTCAAAGCTATTAAAAGTAAAAGAGTAAAAACATTAAAAGACTTTAAAGAAGCCCTAGAATATGTTGGAGTACCTCTAGTACTCAAACCTACATACTTAGCTAGTTCAATTGGTGTTACCTTTATTTATAATGAGCAAGATGCTGAAAAAATCTTCCTAGATGCTCAAGAATATTTAGATAGTATTGGTGTACCTAAAGCCGTTACTTTTGAGGCTCCATTTATAGTAGAAGAGTTTTTACAAGGTGAATATGAAGATTGGTATACAGAACTTGGTTATTCAGATTACGTGAGTGTTGAAGGGATGATGATAGGAGCGAAATATTATCCTTTAGCTATTCATGATAAAACTCCTCAAATAGGTTTCACAGAAACTGCCCATATCACATCTACTATATTAGATGTGGATGCTAGAAATAAAATCCTAGATGCTGTAAAAAAAGCAAATGAAGGATTAGGCTTAGAGCATTGTGCTACTCATACTGAAGTTAAACTAATGAAAAATAGAGAAGTAGGAATTATTGAAACTGCAGCCCGATTTGCTGGGTGGAACATGATTCCAAATATAAAAAAATCTTTCAATGTAGATGCTGCTAAAGTGTTAGTGGACATTCTATGTGAAGGGTATTCAGAAGATCTGCCTAAGGAATTATTAACTGATCCATATAATTATGTGGCGGACTTCCATTTATATCCTCATGATTTTAAAATAAATGGGCAATTATTAGAAAATGTGTCTAACATTATTTTTGATAGTATTGTAATTCCCGAAAATATCTTAGTAGGAGATACAAAAATCAATTCTTTTAACACTGTTGATAAGGGCAGCCAACTTGATTTAACACTTTTTGAAGCATTTAATGGTTTAGCTTATCTAGAATTACAGGGAACAAGTTCCCAGGATATAGTCAAATCTATTCAAGAGATAAAGAAATACGCTAAATTATATTTACAAGGGGTACCTATTACAACATGAATAACCTTAGTCAAAACTCCAAGTTATTATTAGTCGGGCAAGCTTTGTCATTTATGGGGGACTATTGTGTCTTACCTGCGCTTTTAATTTTATCTACCTATTATGAAGATTATTGGGTGACTTCTGGCGTTATTGTCGTCAGAAGTATCCCTATGATATTTCAACCTTTCTTAGGAGTATTAGTTGATAGATTTAATCGAGTAAAGATTATGCTATGGACAGATATTATAAGAGGACTCATATTTTTAGGGATTGTATTCTTACCCAAGGGAGAGTATGCATGGATTTTCTTAATACTTTTACTATTATCTTATGGTAGTGGTGTATTTTTTAATCCAGCAAGATTAGCTGTAATGTCTTCGCTTGGAGATGATATTAAACATATTAATACATTGTTTGCTAAAGCTACCACATTATTCATTATTGTAGGTGCGCTTTTTGGAGCTATTTTCTTATTTTTCGGTTCTGTTAAAATGGCCGTTGCTTTTAATGTTATAACTTATTTTATCTCGGCTATATTTATAAGTAAAATGAATGTTCAACCTGCAGTAGAGTTAAATAAAAGTCTTAAGAACGTTAAAATCTCTTTCAAACTAGGCATTAAAGAAATTCTTCACAATCCATTTTTACTTAATGCAGTATTTACAATGATGACCATGGCTCTTTTATGGGGAGTTATTTACAGTTATTTTCCTTTAGTAAGTAAATATATTGGTGATGGAGAAATTGGGAATTTTATACTTACAGTTTCCATAGGATTAGGTGGTTTTGTAGGTGCTCATCTAGTAAACAAATGGGGATTTAATACTAACAAGGGCTTAGCTTATTTTGTTGTATTAAGTGTTATATCGATATCTTTATTTACATTTTCAACCAATTTTATATTAGCGTTTATAGCAGCAATCGGTTTTTTTGTAGCGATGGAGTATGGAGAAGTATTATCTAAAGTGAAAGTTCAAGAAAATTCCAGCAATGATATTCAAGGTCGGATTTTTGCGGTATCGGAAGCTTTAATTGGATTGTTTATATCTGTTGGTTCAATTTTAATTAACTTCGCTAATACTTTTACTATCATGATTTTAATAACAATAACTTTATTAGGGCTTTTTATACACACTAATATCGTTAATAAAATTCACTTGCAAAAATCTAAAAATGTTGAGCTTTAACTTAGGAGAGGTAATTTATGATTGAAATATCACCATCAAAAACAGTAAGTTCATTGCCAGATCAGGAGTTTTCAGTGATTATTAATAAAGTAAATGAACTTACTAATAAGGGGATAGATGTAATAAATGTAGGTCAAGGTAATCCAGACCTACCAACTCCTCCTCATATCGTTAACTCTTTAATAGAAGCTGCTAATAAATCGGGATTCCATAAGTATTCACCATTTAGAGGTCATAAGTTTCTCAAAGAAGCAATCAGTAAATTTTATAAACGCGAATATGATGTAGAAATTGATCCTGATAAAGAAGTAGTTATATTTAACGGGGGTAAAGCTGCTTTATATGCTGTGAGTCAATCTCTACTAAATCCTGAAGATGTTGCCTTAATTCCTGATCCGGGCTATCCAGAATACCTTTCCGGCATAATGATGGCGAGAGCACATCCTTATTATTTTAAAGTTACACCAACTAATAACTATCTTCCTGTTTATAACGATATTGATCAAGAAGTTCTGGAACAAGCAAAGTTACTTTACTTAAATTATCCTAATAATCCTACTGGCGCAACAGCAAATAGAGAATTTTTCAATGAGACAGTAAAGACCGCAGAGAAAAATAATATATGTGTAGTTCATGATTTTGCATACGCAGGGTTTGGATTTGACGAGCAAAAACCAATTAGCTTTCTGTCATCACCTGGTGCTAAAGGTGTAGGCATAGAAATTTATACACTTTCTAAGACCTATAATATGGCCGGATGGCGAGTAGCTTTTGCTGTTGGTAATGAGAAAGTTATACAAGCAATTAATACTTTTCAAGATCATATATTTGTTAGTCTTTTTGGCGCTGTACAACAAGCAGCCGCTACGGCTCTAGAGAGTGATCAAAGCTGTGTTAAAGACTTGAACAGTGTCTATGAGTCTAGAGCTGAACATTTTATTCAAGCTTGTCAGAGAGAATTGGATTGGAAAATTCAAAAACCCCAAGGAACATTTTATGTTTGGGCTAAAATCCCTAATGGTTTTGATTCTTTTACTTTTACTGAACTATTACTAAATGAGGCTCATATTGCTGTGACGCCTGGTGAAGTATTTGGGGTAAATGCTAAAGATTATATTAGACTTTCAATGGTAACTAGCACAGAAAGACTGGATGAATTAGTAAAAAGGATTAAATCATTAAATATTAACTTTTCATCTATAGAAAAGGTGCCAGAAACAATATAATGTTGTTTTTGGCGCCTTTTCTGCTTGAAGAATAGAATCTTTGCACATACTCCTTTATATTAATAAGTGTCATTTGCTTCTTCTGTTATATTATTTATTTCAAGAAAATTAGCTTTAGTTTCAACACTTGATAAAACTATATTCGTAGCAGTTATTGCAAAAGTACTTATAGAATTAATAAATGTTTCAATCTTATACGTAGCTTAACTAAGTAACATGATTTCCCCATGATTCTATGACAATATTCAGCATAAATATAACTTTCGATAAATTTTTTAAACCTTTCGTATTCTCCATTTCTTAATGAAACTTCTACGAAGCATTCTATATCGCATCCTAATTTTTCATAATCTACTTTTACTGAATATTTTTGTATTATTCCTTCGCTCTCCATTCGCTTAACCCTTTCTGCAACTGAAGGAGCAAATAATTGAACTCTTTTTGCTAACTCCCTAATAGAGACTCTAGAATCTTCTAATAATACTTGTAAATTTTTTTGATCTACCATGTCTATCTTGTTTTTATATGAACACTACTAGGTAAGTTGTAAATATATTATATAGGAATTATATGGAATAGTACCAGAGTTGCTTAAAAAGCATTGAAAACAGGCAGGTAAGGACAGGGCTAAAGGTTATAATTTTATGCTTAGAAAAGACATAGAGAAAAATATTACCTTGATGTTAGAGTTAGGTTGGAATAGCGACAATACAAAAATGAAAGCAACTGGCTTTAATGTAACAACAGGAGAATATATTCCCCCGCAGGATTGAACTTGTTTTCCTAGTCACCTTAAACGGGTCCCTTAATTTAACAAGCAGCGCATAAAAAAGGTTCTTCGATAAGAAGACCCTTTCTTCACTCTTTCTACAACAAACTTTACGTACCTATATTTTAATACTCGTAATCATTATTAGAACAATTACAACAATCCATACACTTGAGACATATCTCATACTTATTTTTGGAATCATCGCAAACGAAATACCATGATTCATCCATATTTCTATATCATCATGAAGGGTTTGGGTTTTTGTATTCGCTCCTAGCGAATATGTTTTTTCGTTGCGAAGCAACCGCACACAAACGAAGTTTACATGCGGCGGACCCATTTCTTATCGACCGTGCCGACTTCGATGTGCACATCGGATTCCGGATATTCTTGTTCCGGTACGCCATCCCACCTTTGACGTGAATCCCGATGTGTTTCGCATCCGCGTATTTATTGATGTAACGGGACAGCGGGGAAATAACCCCCGCAGGATGTTTGTGACTTATTGGCAGAACAGCGTTTCGATGTCATTTGTCCGAATTGATTGGAACGAAAGCTAGTTTTTGATTATTCCAAGAGGAAGCTTATCGGCTATTGAGAATGTTTACGAATAAGTTTTCAGCAACGGGTACAGGTGCGATTGTGGCTTGGATGTGCAGTGAGGAAGAATGTGTCGATGGAATCGCTGGATTTTACGGTTCTCCTATCAGGAATTATAGCGAATTGGTGCCACAGTACCCTGTACTGCTATTCTTTGCCCTCCAACTATGATGCCGAATCAGCCGATAAGGCAAGTAGCATCATGAATGATTTTTTGCGGAGCATGAAGTGTTAACGTTTTGCATGAATCCAGTTGATCGAACCCGAATCACTGTGGGGATGACAGTCCGATTGCAATCGTTTGTATTCCATTTCCAATTCATGTAAGGGTAGCTTCAAAAGCTGCTCTTCACTCCTATAAAGATGATGGATCCTAAGTTTATAAATCAATTCCCATTGTCTTTCCTCCGTATCCCTCTTCATTTCACCAGCTCCTATTCTTTTTTTTGCTCGTTTCAGTGGATGGCCCAGTGCTCAATCATACAGGGGGGATGATCCCCAGTGTCCGCTTCGTGTTGTTTCGTTTTACTTAATTTCACATATTCCTCCTCTAAATCGGTCAAGGTCCATTCAAATAGATGGATGTCGTTCTTTTTATAAATCCCCTCGTTAATCAACTTATTGATTAGAAAGTTCCGTTTCGTTTCAACTGCTTTGCGTAATCTCATCCCCATAATAAAACCCTCCCTCATTATGAACACCACTGCGTACTCCTCTTGACCTTACATAAAAAAACCGGAGACATCTCTTTATATGAAAGAAAAAGTCTCCGGTTTTCCGGTCAATTAACCTATAATTCTTATTAGTTTACTTAGTATTATTGTCTCTTATGTTACAAACTCTCTGCTTCATAGTCAACAACTTTTTCTTTTTTTTCCAAATTTCATTCAGCCTTTTGCTTTGCTTCATAAAATGCCATTGTTACCTGGTTCAATAGGTCTTTGTCCGTAATCAATCGATACCCTGTAAGGGCAAGGGCCTTAGCACCAGTGAGAATCGCTTGCTCCCCTCTTGGGGATTTGGCGCAGTCGCGGAACTCATTCGTATGGGCAATTAGCTCATCCGGGCCAATTTTTATATACGGATGGGCTGTCGGGACAACATGGCTTACATTCCCTGCATCCGTTGAGCCAAAGCCGCTCTCTTTTCTAGGAGCCACCGCTTCACCTAAACCAGTCAGCTCCTCCTTCAGCACCTCATCCAGAACCGGATTAATGATGAAATCGAGCACTTCATTTTGGAACCGTTCAACTTTGACCGTGCTTCCTGTGGCAAGTGCTGCACCTTTTGCTATATCACGGATTTTTCCGGATACTTCCTGGCATAATTTCCAGGTTGTCGCCCTGATGTAGAACCTGGCGGAAGCATATTCAGGAATGATGTTAGGCGCTTCCCCGCCATTGGTGATGATTCCGTGAATCTTGACCTCGGCCGGAAGCTGCTGGCGCAATGCGTTAATGCCATTGAACAACTGGATTACCGCATCGAGTGCATTCACGCCTTGTTCCGGTGCAGCCGCAGCATGTGCCGCTTTTCCGTAAAAGTGAAAATCCAGAGGATCGACAGCCAAAAATGGACTTGTCACACCCGTTTTTCCGGCCGGATGGATAATGATCGCAGCATCGACCTCATCGAATAGGCCGTGCTTCACAAAGCTGCCTTTTGCACTTCCATTGGGACCTCCCTCTTCGGCAGGCGTTCCGAACACGATCACCTCGCCGCCTGTTTCCTCCAGCACCTGAGCGAGGGAAATTCCTGCCGCCGCACTCGTCGTACCAATGATATTATGGCCGCAGGCATGACCTAACCCCGGCAGTGCATCATATTCTGCCAAAAAGGCAATCGTGGGCCCTTGCTTGGAAGAGGTTTTTTTGGCAATGAATCCCGTTTCGTGACCAGCTATATCGCGAGTCACTTCAAAGCCTGCCTCTTGAAGCAACGTCGTCAACGTATCCGAAGCGAAGAACTCTTGATTGCCAATCTCCGGTTTGGCATGGATCGCCTGACTCGTTTCCACATATAAGTCGGAATGATCATCGATGTGATCGGCAATGATTTGCTGAGGCGACTTCACTAATTCAATTCCCATTTTGATAACTCCCCTTTTCTGTTGAATGAAAAGGCCGGATAGCTAACTATATTGCATCCGGCTTTCTCGATCTTTGCATCATTTTTCATTAGCTGGTTTTGTCCAGGAATTCTGGTAATTCAATAATTCATCGACCGTCACATATGCCGGAATCGAGCTTCCTTTATACGTTTTTTTAATGAACGCTTCCACTTCTTTAGAATGATATAGTTCGACTAATTTTTGCAGTTCAGGACGATCGGCATCTCCCTTTTTGACCGCAATGATATTGATATATGGCTTCGCCGTTTCACTTTCATGGAATAAAGAATCTTTTAAGTTAAGTCCCGCTTCAACGGCAAAGTTACTATTGATGGTGGAAGCATCGGCATCATCCAGCAGACGTGGCGTACTTCCGGCAGCAACAGGTTTGATTTTCAAGTTTTTCGGATTATCCTTGATGATATTCGCTGATCCCGACCCATTGAATTCATCCTTCAATGTAATCAAGCCCGCTTCCTGTAGAAGGAGTAAGCCGCGTCCCCAATTCGTCGCTTCATTCGGAACGGCAATAGTGGCACCATCTGGAATGTCTTTTATACTTTTATGTTTTTTCGAATAAAGGCCCATTGGCGCAATGACGGTCGACCCGATGGCTTCCAATTTCAAATTTTGGTCTTGAATGAATTCATCGAAATAGGCGACCGTTTGGAATGAGTTCGCATCGATTTCGCCCTCGCTCAAGGCAAGATTTGGTTGAATATAATCATTAAACGTGACCAGCTCGATGTTAAGGTTCTTCTTTTTGGCTAATTCGACAATGTACTCCCACGTTCGCGTATCCCCACTGCTGACACCGACTTTCACTGTTTTCACATCATCTGAACCGCCTGATGCCCCCTTCTCGTTTCCGCATGCTGCCGTGATAAGTGCAAATGTCAATACGATGATCGTTACTAAAATTTTCTTCATGTCTCCTACCTCCTGATATGTTTATCTTCTTCTGATTTTTCTGGAAACGAAGTTCCCGGTGGATTGCAGTAATTGAACGATGATCACGAGCACTGCTACCGTGACGACCATCGTCATCGTATCGAATCTTTGATAACCGTAAGCCAAAGCTAGATCCCCGACCCCGCCTGCACCGACCGCTCCTGCCATCGCCGTGGCACCAACAAGCCCGATCGTCGCTGTTGTAAATGTAAGGATCAGCGAACTGAGTCCCTCAGGAATCAAAAAGCGATAAATGATCTGCCATGTTGTCGCCCCCATTGCCTGGGCTGCCTCGATGATTCCTTTATCCACCTCCAACAGGGAGTTTTCCACAAGCCGGGCAATATAAGGCGCGGCGTAGAAAACAAGTGGAACAATTGCCGCATTCGAACCAATTCCCGTGCCTACGATCCATCTAGTGAACGGAATGATTGCAACAAGCAAGATGATGAATGGAACCGAACGCACAATATTTATGATTGGGTTCAATACATTGAAGATCCATTTATTATCCATGATGTGACCCTTCCTTGTTATGACGAGCAAGACGCCCAGCGGAAGTCCGATCAGTCCGGAAAAAATCAACGAGAGGGCTACCATATAAAGAGTGTCGCCGAAAGCAGTCGATAGCTGATCTGCCGTTATTTCCATTCCCCAAAGTGAATTACCCATTTACCTGCACCTCCTGGACGAGAATTCCCTCATCTTTAATATATTGATACGCCTCGGCTACCTCTTGTTTGTCACCTGTCACTTCGATGATCAAATTCCCAAACGGCGTTTCTTGAATTTCGGAAATATTGGCAGATAATACACTTAAGTGAACATCATATTTCTTCGAGATCGTCGAAAGCAGCGGGGTACCGGAAGTAGTCCCAATAAAATTAATTTTCCAAATAATCGGAACGTGTGTCCCTATCCTTTTTAGGAAACTTTGCGGAATCTCATCATGGATCACCGTTCTCACGAAGTTTTTGGCGATTTCGGTTTGGGGCTTGGCAAAAACCTCGAACACTGACCCTTGTTCAACGACGTATCCACCCTCCATCACCGCCACCTTATTGCAAATTTCCCTGATCACGGACATCTCATGGGTGATGAGCAAAATGGTGATATCGTATTCTTTATTGATTTTCTTCAACAGCTGCAGAACGGCACTCGTTGTTTGCGGGTCCAACGCAGATGTCGCTTCATCACATAAAAGGATCGATGGGTTGGTGGCCAATGCCCGCGCAATCCCGATTCGCTGCTTTTGACCGCCGGATAATTGTTCCGGATAGCTCTTTGCCTTACTGGATAAGCCGACGAACTCAAGCAGCTCGCCAACCCTGTCTTTGATTTCCCTACTCGGCGTGCCCGATAAAACGAGCGGCATCGCAATGTTATCAAAAACGGTCTTTGAGTTTAGTAAGTTGAAATGCTGAAAGATCATCCCTATTTTCTTCTTTTCTGCCCGCAATTCCTTCGGGTTCAATGAAGTGAGCTCCTTCCCGCCGACGATTACCCTACCTTCAGAAGGATGTTCCAGCAAATTGACCAACCTGATCAACGTACTTTTCCCAGCCCCGCTATAACCGACAACACCGAATATATCCCCCTTCTCAACGGTCAAATCAATTCCTTTCAATGCTTCGACGGTCTGCTTCTTTGTTTCGTAAACTTTTTTAACATGCTGAAACTCTATCATCCTGTCTCCTCCCACGTTGTTCATTTTTTCGATTTCATATCAGAGAAGAGCTTTGCCATGAATAAACAAAAGAGGCCTCCTCCGTCATCAGACAGAAGAGGCCTCTTTTAGAAATAAAAAAGAGTAAACTCTTAATTTAATTATCTAAGAAAAGCTCCTTCTTATCTTTCAAACTTTCGTCCGTTGGAATTAGCACAGTATTTTTACAAAAGTAAAAACCCGCTGCCGAGGTATCATAGGGCCAAGTCCCTCCACATCTCTTGATAAGAAATAACGTAATATTTAATTATGTCCTTCACTATAAACTCAAATTTCGTAGAAGTCAACCACCATTTCCAACATTCGAAATATTTTAATAGGATAGTTAATTTATCGTTTATTTACTATATCAAAATACTTATAGCAAGAATTTACTCATTCTCCATACAGGATACCTTTCGTTTTCCTCCCGTAGCTTCACCATTCCTGACTTCGAATATAAACGAAGCGCATCCTGATTATCTGGAGACACCCTTAACTGATATTCGGATACCCCGAATTTCCTGAAAAAGAATTCTGCATAGCTGACCAACTCCTTGCCAAGCCCTTTACCGCGGTATTCCGGAATAAGATAAAACAGATTCACATAGCCGATCTCAGCCCCGTCATACTGGCGAATTTGAAGCTCCATCTGTCCGATCGGCTTCCGATCCCGTTCGATGATCACCTGCCCATCCGGAAACTGGCACACCCTCTCCCGCATTCGCTGCAGATAGGCCTCTTCATCGCCAAAACCTTCTTCCGACCCAAAGCTTACCACATACGAATCCTTCCGGAATGCAACGATTGTTTCCTTATCTTTGTCGATATTAATGGTTCGAAAGATCATTCCATCTCCCTCTTTCGTTTTGTTGGGATAATTTCTTGATACGTTCATGCACACTTTGCTGTTAATAAGAGGGCAATTCGTTTTCGTCCCTTGATGAAAAAACATTTGCCAGCTGCCATTACGATATTGCCAGATTGAACTTCTTATCGTATGCTCGGCCATCACTTCATCAAAATTCAGAAACTTCGTTAACACGGTATCTTCGGATAAGGGATGCATGTCAAAATCGCTTAAGATCATTCTGACCCCATACAATCGCTTTTTGACTATATCCGGCCTGAACTGCCGAACTTAAAGAAGCCACCCTTCAATATCCGTGCAAGTGCTTCCACTGATTTACGAATCTCGGACGTTACTAAACTCTCCTCCAACTGCTGCAAATGTTCTTTTAAAGAGAAAGCTTCGTTATTCACTTCCTTCATCTCACCTTTTCCACCTGAACGCGTACGAGGCATGCGCTTGTAAAATCATGTATACTATATATTAACAGGATATTCCAGACGGAGGTGATTTAAATATTCAATGCTAGCAAAGATTTTTTATCTAGTATATTGCTCATCATTAGCTGGCTAGTCTTTGCAGTTAGTAGCATTTTTTTCATATTCTCGTTTTTAACCCTTTATGCCATACCCATTTTTCTGTTATTATTTCTTGCAGGCTTACTCTGTTTATCTCTTTCTAAGAAACTGGACTGGAGGCGGACTTCAAACTGAAGAGAAATTATCGAATTATTTATCTTTTTAGCCTACACCTGAATTATTCGACCTAAGCCCCTTTTATTCCGCCCCACTATCGATTAATTCGACCTAAACTCCATCTTTTCCGGCCTACAATCGATTAATTCGGCCTAAACTCCACTTTTTCCGGCCCACTATCGATTAATTCGACCTAAACTCCATTTTTTTCGGCCCACTAACACATCATTCGGCCTAAACCCTATTTATTCCGGCCCACTATCGAATTATTCGGCCTAAACCTATTTATTCCGGCCCACTAACACATAATTCGGCCTATACTCCATCTTTTTCGGCCCACTCTCGATTAATTCGGCCTAACCTCCATTTTTTCGGCCTACTCTCGAATTTTTCGACCTAAACTCCATTTTTTTCGGCCCACTAACACATCATTCGACCTAAGCACCATTTTTTTCGACCTACAATCGATTAATTCGACCTAAGCACCATTTTTTCCGACCTACTATCGATTAATTCGACCTAAGCACCATTTATTCCGGCCGATCCTCCTTTACGGCATTCGATCCATAAAAAAAAGAAGCTGCACATGCAGCTTCTTCATGTTGATATTTATCGAGATAGTGTGCCTTGCAGGCGGTTGGCTTCGGCAATGACTTTTTCTTCGTCGATGGTGAGGGAGACGCGGTCTTTGACGACCATTTTGCCATTGATGTAGACATCACATACGTCGTTTCCTCGTGCGGCATAGAGCAAGTGCGAATAGGCTTCGCTCAGCGGCTGCAGATGTTCTTTGTCGTGAGGGTAGATCGTGATGAAGTCCGCTTTTTTACCTGCTTCGAGTGAGCCGGTATGGCTCATGCCGATTGCTTCGGCGCCCATTCTGGTGGCCATGGCCAGTGCGGTTTGAGCAGGGAATTGGGTGGCGTCCTTGTACATGCCTTTTTGCAGCAAGGCCGCCGTCCTCATTTCCTCGAACATATCAAAGTTGTTGTTGGAGGCGACGCCGTCTGTTGCCACGCCCACTTTTATGCCTGCTTTCAAGAGGCTGACTACATCGGCAATCCCCGATCCGAGCTTTAGGTTACTGATTGGGTTGTGGGCAACACGGACATCATGCTGTTTCAAGATCGACCGTTCTTCTTCGTTAAGTACGACACCATGCGCCATTACGGTTGGTTGGTCGAACAGGCCTAAACGGCGAAGGTGCTCGACAGGACGGGCTCCGTACCGCGTTTCGATGTCGAGGATTTCAAAGTCCGTTTCCGATACGTGAATGTGCACCATCAGGTCATTTTCCTTAGCAATCCGGGCACTTTCCGAAATCGCTTCAGGCGTACAGGCATACGGACTATGCGGGGCGACCATCGTGGTCAGGCGGCCATCGGCAAAATTCTTATATGCTTTGGAGAATTGTTCAGCTCCAGTGAGGTTCGCTTTTTGGTCTGCTTCGCTGCCCAAGCTGAAAATCGTGTAGGAGAAGGCTCCGCGCATGCCTGTTTCGCCTATCGTTTCCATGACTGCACCTGCATCTATACCGTTAGGATTGAACATATCAGAAAATGTCGTCGTTCCTGATTTCATCATTTCCAAGATGCCTAGCTGCGTGCTTACAGAGGCGATTTCGGTTGTGAACTGAGCCTCGATCGGCCAGATTTTCGTTTCTAGCCATGGCTTCAGCAGCATATCATCGCCGATTCCGCGCAACAGTGTCATCACGATGTGTGAATGAACATTCACAAGACCTGGCATCACCCATTTCCCGCCAAGGTCGACCACTTGATCTGCATCCTTCATTTGCTCTTTTGAATGCGGACCGATAGAGGAGATGGTCTGGTCCTGTACGACCATCATGCCATTTTCAAAGATTCGATTTTCCTTATCCATCGTAAAAAAAGTAGCATTCGTATATATCGTTTTCATTCGTATCTCCTCCAAAGTCGTATCATTGCTCAATATGTGTCTATTCCGCATTCTAAACTAGCAGCAGACCTGTAATCAAGTAATTCCATATTATCAGGGGTGATTTCCTTTTGCCTTAGGAACTTAATTCCATTCAATCAGCTGCTTAAAAAAATCTTACCTCCAGTGCTGACGGGAGTTTCAGCGACAGTTATGGCCTCCTGCACATCCCGAAGATCATAGTGGGAACGAGGCAGCATGAGCTTCAAGCTTTTATCATCAATGAAACCCATCAAGAGGTTAAACGTTTCCTGCCAAGTCCGGACGGATACCTGTTTATTCCAATGCCGTAGATGGAACATATTCACTTGAACCTTTGTTTGTTGTGATATTTTCGCCCAATTGACGGATTGACCTGATAAAAGGCCGATCGTCAGCAGAATGCCATTAGGCTGAACACAAGAAGCCAGCTCCGAGCCAGCAATGCCACCCACTGAATCGATCGCCGCCTTCGCTCCGAACCCTTTCGTCACTTCCATCACGGCCTCGATCATGGAGATACTGGACGTATCGATCACATGATCAGCACCGAGCTTCAGCAGTTCATCGGTGTACCTATCGTTTCTTGTTACCGCAATCAGCTTGAAGCCAAGGATGTTCGATAGCTGGGTGAAGATGCGGCCAATCGAAGATCCGCAGGCATTCACGACCAATGCATCATCCGGCTTCAACGCCAACACCTCTGTGCAAATTAACCAGGCCGTCAACGGATTTATGTATAATTGAGCCGCTACATGATTCTCGATGGAATCGGGAATCACGATGGCTAGATCCGCAGATGCTCTTACATATTCCTGCCACGTCCCCTCGCCGCGCAGAGGCAGGACACGTTTGCCGATGAAGTTTTTTGAAACAGAAGGGCCCACTTCTTCCACAATGCCGACGCCTTCATAACCTGGAATCGCAGGCAAGGGGATTCGGTGGGAATATGCGCCTCTGATTGGCAGCAGGTCAGACGGATTAATCGGACGTGTGGTCATCCGAACGAGGACTTCTCCTTCCAGAGGAGGTTGGACCTTTTTGCGTTCCACTTTCAACACGCTTTGTGGACTTCCGAATTCATGGAATGTAATGCAATTGGCTTCCAAAATCATCGTCTCCTTTAAATGAACTTATATCTGGATTCATCATATCATTTCCCTGACGCTTCACATGCATAAAAAGAGCAAACCCATTAAGGGGTTTGCCCTTTCTCCAACGATGTATGCGTTATCATTTTCTTTCCATCATCATTTCCTCAAAAGGATAGACTTCATCGGCGGCAGGTTTTACTGTTCCTCTAATCAGAATCGTGGACACGATCGACAAGATGCCAATGATAAGGAAGCCGGTCGTCCTAGAAAACATTTCAATCAAGATCCCGATAAGAACAGGGCCCAAAAACATCCCCCCGGAATAGAGGCTTTGGAACAAGCCCAGTCTCGTGGATTGCTTGATTTCCGGTATGTTTTCGACGGCCCAGGAGGTGACGACCGTAAAGATCAAGCCGTATCCAAAGCCTTGAAATGCTTGCAGGAGGAAAAGCATGGACAGGCTTTGGGCATAGGGAATCGCGATAACGATCACCCCTTGTAACGCCGCACCTATGAACGCCGTTTTCACCAACCCGATCTTTTTGTAAAAAAAGCCTCCGCATAATGCTGCCGCTACCCCATATATGACCAGATGCGTGTTTGCCAGCATGCCGATCATCAAGGGATTGGCCCCCAGGTCCGTTGCAACAAGAGGAGTGAACGTATCCCTCGTTGCAATGGTCACCATCAAGGCAACCGTTGCCAAGGCGGAAATGATCCAGATTTTTTTATCGGTGACTTGCTCCACCAGTATTTTCTTGTCGTATTTCACTTTGATATCCTTTACGCTCAAATCCTTCGTGAAGCAGGTTAATATCAACGCAAGGATCGCTGCGGCAACAGCTACCAGGAAACTATAACGATAGCCATAACTGTTGGCCACCAACGCACCGGTCGTCGTACCGAGGATCGAGCCAATCGGCGATGCGACGCTCAATATGGCGACAGCCTTCGCAGCTTCCTTCACCCCATAATAGGAAGCGAACATGACGTTATAAATGACCCACGTCGAACCTGTCAGTCCGTCTGAAATCTTCCCGAGATACAAGGTCGTTGCATTCGGAATGAAAAAGGCTAACGTCCATAGGACGATCGTGACCAGCAGCCCCACCTGGATGAACAATCTCCGTTTATGCATCATGTCTGAAAGCACACCCAATGGAAGTCTGGTCAATAATGCGACAATTCCCGAAATCCCGATGATGCTGCCGATTACTACGGAGTCGAACCCAAGTTCTTTAGCGTAAGAGGAGATAAATGGGTCAAAGGCCGTAATGGTGACAAAGAACAATAAGCTAATGATAAAGAATAAAATCGTTTCTTTTCGATTGTTCAATTTATTGGTGCGGTTCATATATTCCACCCTCTCATTCCCCTTTCATCCCTATGGTCAGAAAAAGGCTATGTCATTAATGTTTACACATATTCCCCATATACTTTCCAAAGGCGAAAACAGCTCATTTTAACCGCGTTCTCATTGGACTCGTCTCTCCCATTCTTTTATCCGTCCAGTTTTTTCTGGATGAACTGGCTCAACGAATGCTTCTTTGTTTAATTCAATTGAAGGTGCCGCTCAGAGTAAAAGCTTGTCAAGGCATATTGCTCATACGCATATCCAGCACGAAATAAGAGATCTTCTCTATCGTGATTAGCGACTAACTGTAATCCGAGGGGGATTCCCGTTCCTGTTAGACCAGCAGGCATCGAGAGCACGGGGTGCCCAGTGATGTTAAATGGACTCGTGTACCGAATCATACAATCCCCGATAGATTCGATTGCCCCATTGATCGTCACTCCTTCTGCCTGTACGTCAGGTGTCACTATAGGCATCGCAGGGGTCATCATCACATCGATATCCGTAAAGATTCCCGAAAATCTGCGAGTCCATTCTGCCCTTGTTTGCATAGCAGTTAAATAGTCAAAGGCAGAAATAAGCCGACTTTTTTCGAATGTTTTTTGTGCACCTTCACTGTAAAGGTGGAATGCAGTCTGGATTCGTTCTTTGTGAACAACCCCCACTTCAGACGTCCCAAATGTCGTTGCAATTCTTACTACATCCGTTAAAAAAGAGGTATCTATTTCTACTACGACAGCTCCTAGCTCGGTCATATGCCGAATTGCCTTTTCGTACATGCTCCTGACTTCATGCTCCATAGTTTCATTGAAATAATGTGTCGGGAGACCGATCCTCAATCCTGCCAGTCCATTCAGGCATGCCTTTGTGAAAGGGATGTTCGTTAGGGCTTGCATGATTATCGCTGTATCCTCAACGTTTCCTGAAATAGGTCCTGCGTGGTCCAAGGTCCACGATAGCGGGGTCATTCCCTTCATGCCAACCAAATCATATGTAGGTTTTATGCCTACAACGCCACAGCAAGCTGCTGGCACACGAATGGAACCTGCAGTATCGGTACCGATTGAACCTAAGCAAAGATTGGCTGCTACAGCTGCTGCTGAACCTCCACTTGATCCGCCTGCAGTCTTATCCTTATTCCACGGATTTATGACATCACCGAAAAAAGGATTTTGGGAGGTGATGCCAAATGCATATTCATACATATTCGTTTTACCAAGTGAAATACTGCCCTCTTGTTCAAGCTTTGTAACGACTTCAGCATCTTCAGCGGGGATTCGCTTCTCATCGATTATTGAGCCGCTGGTTGTTAAGATACCTTTTGTATCAATGGAATCTTTATAAGAAATAGGGACGCCTAACAAGCCACTCGCTTCTCCTGCGCTCAGCTTCACTTCCGCCTTTTTCGCCTGATCTAAAGCCTTTTCTTCCGTTATTGTGATGTAGGCATGTATCTTTGGGTTTAATTCTCTTATTCTATTTAAATACCATTTTGTGATTTCCGTCGGGGAGAACTGTTTCTTTTTATATCCTTCCATCAGTTCTTTTATCGTTACGATCAATGTGCACCACCCCTTCCATTTGCATTAACCGACTTGATCGATTTCGGAGACTGAGCTCTGGTTTCCAATCGTTTTCGTTTTTATGAAAAGCTTTATTATTATTCCTGAAAACGCTGACAGGATTCCTATTATGATAAAACTGAAACTTCTTGAGAAAGCCTCTGTCAATATCCCCATCAAAACGGGACCAAAAAACATTCCAAACGAAAACACGCTTTGGAAAAAGCCCATTCTTGTAGATTGCTTATGTTCGGGAATATTCATAATGCTTAAAGACATCAATACCGTAAAATTCAATGCAAAAGCGATACCGGAAAACGCCTGCAAACCAAAGAGCAAAAGCAGATTTGGAGTAAATGGTGTCAGTATGGCAACGACGCATTGTAATGCCGCCCCTAGAACAGCCGTGTTCACTAACCCTAATTTTTTATAAAAAAAGCCTCCGCATAATGCGGCAGCAATTCCTCCTGCAATTAAAAATGTATTGGATAGCCAGCTTAGCGCAATCGCATCAGCACCTAAATCTCTTGCGACAAGGGGTGTAAAGGTGACTCTCATCCCAAAAGAAGCCATGAGGGCTATGATCGCCAGCAGAGATAAAAGCCATAAGTTTTTATCGGTCATCTGTTCCTTGACGATTTGCTTTATATCCTGTTTCTTCTTTTTCACTAACACCTTTTTCTCTTCTAAAAAGAACGTTAAAACAAAGGCGATGGCAGCAGCAATGACGGCAACTAGAAAGGAATAGGAATATCCGTAACTATTGGCTACAATTCCCCCTATCACCGAGCCTGCTAAAGCTCCAATGTAATCTGCCAAAGTTAAGAAAGCCACAGCTTTTGCGGAATTATGAACGCCGAAATAAGAAGCGAACATCACAGTATAAAGAACCCATGTAGCTCCCGTTACACCATCCAAGAATTTCGCGAGATATAAAGTGGCAGCGTTGGGTTCGATAAAAGCGATCAACCAACCAATGATTGTAATTAACAGCCCAATTTGAATTATCAGCCTTCTTTTGTTCAATATATCCGAGAATATCCCAAGCGGGAAACGGAAGAACATGGATGCAAGCCCCGTCACTCCCATTACGCTGCCTATCACTGCGGGTGCGATCCCTAAATCTTTGGCATACGATGAAATGAATGGATCGAAGGCGGAAATACTAATAAAGAAGAGTACCGTTATGATAAAAAATAAAATAATATTCGATTGGAAATGGACTTTGTTCATTAGGTCACCTCATTGATATTTTTCCCTTGTATTTACCACAAAGTAAACGAGCAGCTGAACTGACTCGTAATTTCTTGATGCCAGATGACTTTTATCGAATACGTTAAAGTTAAGCCCTATCCCATAATCACAACTACCACAAAAAACATGTTCATTCTTGAAGGTATAATCTGACATTCAAAACGCAGACACGTTTTTTGTAAACAAGGATTAATCTTCGTCATTATGTCGGGTACCCTATAATGGAATCCGGCGAAAATTTCATCGCCAAAGATCGGTAAACAAAAGACAGTATCCCATGCACGTGTTTGCTTAACACTTGCAAGTCTAAGGTTATAGACAAGCTCGATTAAAACCGAGCTTGCCTATGATCCTTTTCATATTATTTTAGCCGGACCGTTGCCGATAGCTTATGCCCTTCCAATCCTTCGATTTGTGATTGGTCTTCCGCATGGGAGGCCAGGAATTGAATGCCTTGTCCTGTGATTTCCTGATGTGTCATGACCTTCACATAGCTTCCTGCCCATAATCCGCCCGTATACCTTGCTGCCTTTTGCGTCGGCAAGGTATGGTTCGTCCCCGAAACTTTGTCCGAGAAGACGACGGAGCTGCCTTCATCGAGGAACAATGATCCATAATTATATAACCTGTCCATCAAATCCCGGCTATTTTCGATATGCAGATGTAAATGCTCGATGGCATAGTCATTGCAAATATCCAGACCTTCCTGCAGGGTATCCGCAAAAATGATTTCGCCTCTTTTTTCCCATGATTCATGGGCAGGAGATGAAGGTGAAAAGGATTTCAAGATTCGTGCGACTTCGGTTTCCGTTTCCTTGCCAACTGCCCGGGAAGTCGTAACAAGAATCGCCCGCGCATACGGATCGTGTTCTGCCTGGGCAAGCAGATCTGCCGCGATTTTCGTAGGCGATGCGGAATCGTCGGCAAAAACCATGACCTCACTCGGTCCTGCAATCAAATCAATGCCGACCTTGCCGAACACTTGGCGCTTCGCTTCAGCCACAAAGCGGTTTCCTGGACCTGCGATGATATCCACTTCGGGAATCGATTCCGTTCCATACGCCATCGCAGCGATTGCCTGGGCACCGCCAATGGCAAAAATGTCTGTCGCACCGGAACGAATCAATCCATATAAAACAGCTGGATGGATGCCGCCTTCATAATTGGCCGGGCTAGCTGCAACGATCCTCTTCGCTCCGGCTACCTTGGCCGGGGCAACGACCATGGGTCCTGATGACAATAAAGGGAATCTCCCTCCTGGTACGTAGGCGCCTACCTTTTCGATCGGGACGATTCTATGCCCCATTTTAATTCCTTCGCCAAAATCCTTTTCGAATGGCGTGAGACAGCTCAGCTGCGCTTGGGCAAACTCACAAACCCTATCCACGACTCGGTCGATCAGTACTTTCACCTCATCCGGCAGCGTCCTTATGCAGCGCTCCTTCTCTTCTTCACTTACCCGGACCGGACGATCGGATTGGCCGAATTTCCTTTCGTATTCCTGTACGGCCGCATCGCCACCCGCTTTTACATGCTCAATTATGGACTTTACCGTTTGTTCCACATCATTTGAAGATGTCTGTTCAAGCACTTCCGCTTTCTTCATATACTCCATCTCGTTTTCCTCCTAATCGTGTCATTGAAAGACTGCTGAACTGCCGCTAAATTCAGTGAATCATGATACGCCGGTAAAGTTCCCATCATCCACTGCCGCTCCTGCATGCTGTTCCGAATCTTGTTCTGTCGGCAAATGGATTTGTCGTAATACTTCCATCCCGTCAAACAATAACCATTCTTCGAGGATTTTTTCATTACGGATCTTATAATGGCTGATGCCAGCAATATCAATGGCTTTTCCGCTAGGCGCACCAAAGTATCCTGTTCCTTCGTGCATCCCTTGGATTCTCCAGCGCACCGCTACATCCCAGTCACTTTCCGATCCGCGTTTATTGCACGTCACTCGTTCCACGATCACTTTCCCATTCGGAACGGAGGCGAACAAACTCATGAACATCCCTTGAATTTCACTCGCCCCGATGACATCCTTATTGCAGACATAATGAACGACGGCATTTTCCTCATAATATTCACGGACGAAGTTAAAGGAGCGCCTTGCCCAGATGCGGTTGAATACAAGCTGCATGAACTCGCCTATCTCGAATTCATCAGAGGATGGGGTGAACACCTTTGGCGGAAGCCCCATTTCGGCTGTCTCTTTAAAGCCGAATTGAATTGCTGGTGCAAGCTTCAGCGTGCTTTTGGCCATTTTTTTAGCCACCTCGACTGGATCCAGACCAAGCTGCAATACAAGGTGGTACGTATCCATAACAAGCCACTCTTCGTGAATTTTATTATTCAAGATCAAACAATCGGCGCTTGTTCTGAACATCACTTTCTTTCCTGTGGCTGGACCGTATAAGCTATCTCCAAGATTCGTCGCCACCGACCGTCCCCGATGTGAGGTGAAAAAACCGTCTTCATCGTTCCCGGACCAGATGACACTCCACCCCAACCCTTTCCGATCGGGGAACGCATGCAAGGTTTGCAGCGTGCCTGATATGACTTCATTGACCCCATGACTATTGATCAGCCCTTTATGAACGGAGACACTTGTGCTATACGTATCGTAAATCAGTCCGATGTCTTTTTCCTTCCAGATTTGACGCGTGATTTTCACGATATAATCGACGATGTTATTGTATTCCGGGTCAAAACCGTTCATCCGCTGTTTCTTTTGATACATCTCCTCTATATTTATATAATCAGAGTCATCCTTCGTATCCAGCATATTCACCTCATCGGCATCTGCATAGAAGATGTAGTTGGGCGATTTCTTGTCTGGGTGACTCGTTTTCCTTGCTGCCTTTCCTTCCTTTGGAGCGACATTCACTGAACCTGCTTTTTCCTCTTTTACCGCCATTTCGATTGAACCTGAATTTTTTTCTGCCATAGTGGAAAACCATCCTTTTTAATAGAGTTATAGCTTCCTTTATTTCAAATGCAAGCCGTTCTTCGTCTATCTTTATTTTTGCCCCACTTGGTACCGGTGATTTCCTTTTCAAATTCTTCTGGTTTATTCATTTTTCCTTGCTGTCAGTACATAATCACGAACTAGTGATATCAACTGTTCAACAGGCTTTGCATCATCAGGGAAATCTTGATTTTGAATACGTATTCAAAATCAAATGATATTATCGAATATAAACAATTTTCTAACTAATGTAAATAAAAAAAATTCAAAAGCGGAGCCTTCATCACTCTTCCCCTAAAAGTAAATAGAAGGCTCCTTTTCGTATTACTATAGTAGGGCGTTTGAAAGCCACTTCAAGAATGAGGAATCGGGGAACATGCATCCATCAATTCGTTTCATCCTCTAAAAAGGTTTGCCGTAATACGTCTATCCCATCAAATACGATCCATTCTTCAACAATTTTTTCATTGCGAACTTTTAGATGAGTAATGCCAAGAATTTCAACAGGCTTTCCACTAGGCAGACCGAACGTCCCGATTCCCTCATGAATACCTTGCAATCTCCACCTTACAGCAACATCCCACTCTTTATTGAATTCACCTTGATTGCATGTAACTCTTTCCAAGATCACCTTCGCCGTTGGAAACGATGCAAACAAACTAACAAGCAATCCTTGGATTCTTTTATGCCCTACAATATCTTGATCACAAATGTAATGTACCACTGCATGATCCGCGTAAAAATCTTTTACATGATTAAATAATCGCATTTCCCAAATTTTATTGTACATGTCTAAAACAAAATCTCCAATTTCGAAATATTCATGCTTTTTAGTGTATATCTCTGGCATGAATTGACCTTCCGTCACTTCAGGTCTCCCGAAACTGGACTGCTTCCGAGAGGTTCGTGCAAGGTTTTTAGCAACCTCGACCGGATTATATCCTAACTGTATAACTATATGGAGATAATCTCTTACAAGCCATTCTTCTATGATTCTGTTAGAATGAACAACACAATCTGCAATCACCCTGAAAGATGCCCTTTTGCCTGTCGCCGGTCCGAAACCTGTCGCTCCTAGATTTGTCCCCAATGACATGCTGCGGTGAGAGGTATAAAAGGCATCTTGGTCGTTGCCTGACCAAATGACTTGTTCCCCTACTATCTTTCGATCCGGAAAAGAATGCTGCATTTGAATGGAGTTTGACAGGACATGATTGATTCCATAATGATTAAGTGATCCTGCATGTACAATCGACTCATTATGGTAGTGCGAATAAATCAAGCCAAAACCATTTTCTTCCCAAATCCGATGGGTGCATTTCACAATATAATCGACAATGTCTACATAGGTTTTATCGAAGCCTCTCATGCTTTGTTTTCGTGTCGTGTTCTTCGAATATTCGTTATAATCCGCGTAGCCTAAACGATTGACTTCTGCATTATCTCCGTAAAAAACCTTGTCCTGAAAAACTATATTATTATGTGTGGTATTAAAGTCTAGTGATTCTTTCTTTTCCATCACTACTTTACTATCATCTACTTTTGTCAATTTTCACACATCCCCATACATTTGTTATGCCTCTGCTCCTTGATCGGCATGAACTTGTTTTCAAACATCCATCCCCTACGACTTTCTCATCAAATGATTATTTTCTTGTATATCCAGCAACCTCGATCTTAGGGCTGCATTCCATTCATAGCCTTATCCCCATAAAAGCTCTTGCTTGATTGAAGGATCGCTGTCCCCATACCTTATTGTTCATAAAGAGGGGACATCTCTATATCATCATCTGTGTTCAAGTTAATCTGTTTAAGGACATCCAACCCATCAAAAGTCATCCACTCTTCAACTACTTTTCCATCGATTACTCTCAGTTGAGTAATACCTGGAATTTCGACCGGTTTCCAACTAGGTTGTCCGAAGTAGCCTATTCCTTCATGCAATCCTTGGAGGCGCCATCTTACCGATACATCCCAAGCATCATTATCATTTATTGGGTTGCAGGTGACACGATCCATTAAAAACTTAGCATTCGGGAAGGATGCAAAAAGGCTAACGAGCATTCCTTGAATTTGATCGTAGCCAACAAGGTCTTTATCGCAAATATAATGAACCACTGCTTGATCTGCGTAATATTCATTTAGTTGATTAAACAAACGCCACTCCCAAATCTTATTGTACAAATCCAAAATGAACTCGCCAATTTCGAATTGAGGGGATTTTGGTTCAAATAAGGCTGGCATCAATTGACCATTCATCGTCTCGCTTAAGCCATAGTTGAGTTGTAAGGAAGATCCGTTAAGTTTTGAATTTTTTGCCAGACCTCTCGCTACTTCATGAGGGTCAAGTCCGAGTTGCTGAACAATATGAAGATTATCCCTCACTAACCATTCCTCATAGATCCGGTTCGAGTGTACGGCACAATCCACAATGGTCCTGAAGTTCACCCTTTTACCAGTCGAAGCCCCAAATGTCGAGTCCCCTAAATTCGTTGCAGTCGAGTTAATTCGGTGGGAGGAATAAAACCCAGCTTTATCGTCCCCAGACCAAACAACGTTTCCCCCTATTAATCTCCTGTCTGGAAAGGCATGTAATGTTTGCAGGGTATTGGAGATGACTGCGTTCATTCCTTGGAGATTCAAAGACCCACAATGCATGGTGACATTATTATGGTACGTTTTGTAAATAATACCAATGCCTCGTTCTTCCCAAATTTGATGAGTGATTTTCATGATGTAGTCCACTATGTTTACGTACTGTGGATCAAAACCATCCATGCTTTGTTTGCGATCCAGTTTTTTACTATACTCATTGAAATCATGAAATCCTAATCTATTAACCTCTTCACTATATCCATAATGGATTTTCCCATTATCGGAATTTCGTATATTCCTTGGCGCGGCTGATTGTACGGAAGCCTTTTCCTCGTTCACATCGGTGGTCTCTGTGAATTTAGTCATCCCATTAACACCTCTTCAACTTCATTTAACAGATTGCTTGGCCTTGCTTGAGACTACCTCATTTAGCGCAGACGTAATGACATTATTCAATATGACTCCAACGTATTGGGCGCCTTTATCAAAAGCATCGTTTGCAGCAGCGCTATTACCGGCAACCGTACCAATTGGCACACCGAGCTCTTTTCCTTGTGTGAACAGGTGGTTTATGACCTTTTGCACGTCAGGATGACTTGCACCTTCTAACTGATATCCCATGTTGACTGAGAGGTCCGTCGAGCCGATAAAGGCCAAATCAATTCCAGGCACTGTGGCAATGGCTTCAAAGTTGCTGGCTGCCGTTTTCGTTTCAATATGCACAATTATCATAACATTTTCATTACTCTCATCTAAATAGGGTTTTCCACTTTCTTTGCCGTAACGAGCCGGCCTGGTTGAATACGATACACCCCTATTCCCATATGGAGGGAATTTAGCTCTTTTTACGACCTCAAGTGCCTCTTCTTTCGTATTGACCATCGGTACTTGGACACCTTTTGCGCCGCGATCTAAAGCCTTTTGGATACTGGAGGGGTCATAGGAAACCCGGACGATCGGATCAACCCCAACAGAATCTGCCGTACGGATAATGTTTTCAAGCTCTGACGGACTGAATGCACCATGCTCGTCATCTATTAGGACAAAATCGAAGCCTGCATACCCAAGCATTTCGACTAAAGGAGGGGAATTTATCCCTAAAAATGCACCTAGAACCTGTTCCCCGCGTTTTATTTTTTCCTTTGTGGCATTCTTCATCATCTTTCCTCACCCTTCGTTAACCAATCCCTTAATAGAGCGCTTACTTTTTCTGGCTGTTCCAACGTACTTAAATGACCTGATTGATATACGATTTCCAATCTCGCGTCAGGGATATTTTCTTGTAGATATTCAGACATATGAACGGGACATACCGCGTCTTCCTTTCCTACTATAATCATGGTCGGGCATTGAATGGTAGAAAGGATGGGACGTTGGTCAGAGCGCGTCATCACGGCTTTTAACTGATTGATATAACCTTCTTCACCAACTTTTTCAGCCATCTCGATAATCTTTGATACGAATGCTTCATCATGTCTTCGGTCTGGATGGATTAACACCGGCAGCAGGTGGTTGTGCAGTATATCGAGGAATTGACCGTCATTGGTCATTTCGATAAACCTCTCCCAACCCGAGATTTGTTCAGGAAGGGGAGGGTTTGGATTCGTATCAAGCAACGCTAGCTTTATGACCCGCTCCGGTGCGATTCGCATGATTTCAAGAGAGATGATGCCGCCCAATGATAAGCCTGCAAGCGCAAACCGTTCGGGTGCACTTGCTAATATCCCATAGGCAATTCCTTCTATTGTATCAGCCTTGGAGACATCATAGACTTTCACATCAGCAAGATCTGATAGATTCATCGATTCCCATAACTGTTCATCACAAAGCGTTCCCGGAAGCAGAATGAGCGGTACCTTTTGCATGCTTATTTTTCACCCATTTTCAATTTATCGGCGATTTCCTTTTCAAGTTCTTCGAAGTTATCGGGTTTAATCATTTTTCCTAATTCATTGGCGTGGAAGCCATATTTAGCGGCATCTTTAATCACCTTTGGCGACCAGTAAGGGTCTTTTCCATCAAATACTTGATGCTGCTCCAAGACGGCAAAGATCCAGGCATCTTCTTCACTGATGTTTTCGAAGCCTCTCCATAAACCCGGGGGTAAAGAAATCAAGTCCCATTGATTGATGATCGTTTCCCCTTCAATTTCATCCGGTCCTTTTCCCCAGTAGAATCGCCATTTTCCTGATAGAGGAAGGAATGATTCAATGTAATCATGCGTATGGTATGCCGGGCCATTGCCTTTTTGGGCTTTCACCATTCCGATTTGAAAACCATGCGGCTCGGTGATTTCCGGTGTGAAATTATCATTTTCACTTGCTGTATCTCCGATTAATGTGTAGTTGATGCGTTGATGTCCTGGAATGATGCTATCAATGAACATTAACGGGATTCCCTTTGGTTTCATTTCATCGAAACGGACGATCCAATTGTTTTCCATTTCCTCATTCGTTACCGCTTTTTTCACTTTTGGCTCTTGTACTGTCATTTTCATTTTCCCCTTCCACGTTCATTATTTTTTTACATTTCAATCTATTTAAAGAGTGAAGACGGCAAGCTTCAATTCCGTCATTTCCTCAACTGAATACTTAACCCCTTCTCTGCCCGTGCCGCTGTTTTTCACACCGCCATATGGCATTTGATCAACCCTGAAGGAGGGGATGTCATTGACGATAACACCGCCGACTTCAAGCCGATCAACGGCATCGAACGCTTTTGGCATGGAGGTCGTATACACACCTGCCTGAAGGCCATATAATGAATCATTCACAAGATCGATGGCATCATCCCATGTTTTATAGGCGTTCACTGAAACGATCGGCGCAAATGCTTCTTGGCAGCTCAATGCCTCGGCAGGCTTGGCATTCTTAATGATGGTCGGGTGAAGGACTGCACCTGTCCTTGTTCCGCCAAGGACGATTTCAGTTCCTGCTGCCCGTGCCGCTTCAATCCATCCTTCAACGCGTTTCGCTTCATTAATGTGGATCAAAGCGGATAGGTCCGTATCTTCAGACTCCGGATTGCCAAATGTTAGCTCCTTCGCCTTTTCCGCAAACTTTTGCAGGAATGCTTCATGTAAATCTTCTTGTACATATATTCGCTGGATCGAGATGCACACTTGTCCTGAATAGGCAAAGGAACCTTCCACACAGCGCGCTGCAACGGCATCCAGGTCATCGACACTGTCGATGATGACAGCGGAATTGGAGCCCAGTTCCAATGTCACCTTCTTCAAGCCCGCTTTTTCTTTAATTCCTAAGCCAACTTCCACACTTCCTGTAAACGTAACCATTTTGATCCTTGGATCAGTGACCAACACATCGCCAATGACGCTCCCTTTTCCAGTGACGACATTAAGCGCTCCTTTCGGCAAGCCTGCTTCTTCAAAGATTTGCGCTGCCATGATTGCACTTAGCGGTGTTTGTGACGCTGGCTTCAATATGACTGCGTTACCTGCAGCAAACGCAGGACCAAGCTTATGTGCGGCTAAATTGAATGGAAAGTTAAAGGGTGTGATCGCAGCAATGACACCAAGAGGCTCACGCTTCGTATAAGCAAAACGGCCTTTCCCGTTTTTAGCGGCATCCATCGGGATCGTTTCACCATGAATCCGTTTTGCTTCCTCCGCCGCAAACTTATATGTCTCGATCGTGCGGAGAATTTCCCCTCTTGCGGCCTTTAAGGGCTTGGCATTTTCCTGTGTAAGGATGAAGGCGCATTCCTCAAGCCTCTCCTGAAATAGTGCTGCTGCGCGTTCCAAAATGGTTGAACGTTCAAGCGCCGTTAACTTTCTCATTTCCTTTGCACCACGTTCGGCACAATCGATTGCTGTTAATACGGCGTCCTTTTCTGCCAAAGGGACTTGTGCGATCACCTTTCCCGAATAAGGAGATAGCAGATTGTAGTGATCATTCCCCTCTTTCCACTCGCCGCCGATGAATAATTTCTTTTTATCTGAATCTGTCCCAATCAACTTAAATTCCCTCCCGTCCTTTAAAGGCACTCTGATAGATTCCCAGAATCTTTTGTTCATTCAATTGGTAAGGGGTGTTCGATAGCAGGCGATCAATTTTCGCTGCCTGCTTTGCCATCATCGGCAGCGAATCCTCTCCTATGTCAAGCTCCGCTAACGTGTGAGGCAGATCCAGGTCGTCAAGAAGCTGATGCATATAATCGACAACGGCCTTTAATGCTTCATTCGGTTGTGACTTGAAATCACCCAGCTGTAGAAAGGATGCGACATCCACCATTTCCTTCGTGCATGTTTTGCCTATCACTTCGAAAACATATGGCATCAAGAGAGCATTCGAAACCCCATGCTCAATATGGAATGTACCGCCCAAAGGATAGGCGAGTGCATGAACCGCCCCAACTCCCGCATTTGCAAGAGCTACGCCAGCGAGCGAGCTTACCCAACTCATCCCCACCCGTGCCTCTAGGTCGCTTCCATTGTGGACAGCTCCAGTAATGTTCGAAGTGAATAGCTTCATGGCCCTTTCTGAGTAAACCTTCGTGAGCGGTGTCGACTTGATGGCGATATACGATTCAATCGCATGTGTAAACGCATCCACCCCTGATGCCGCGGTCACCCGAGACGGACAGGAAACGGTCAGCTCGGGATCGATGATGGCTGCGTCCGGAAGGAACACCGGACTTACAAGCCCTCTTTTAACCTGCTGCTCTTCATCGCCAAATATGGCATTCATCGTCACTTCCGACCCTGTTCCGGAGGTTGTCGGCAGAAGGATGCATTTCACCGTCCTTGATTCGATCGTTTCCTCTCCGCTTAAATAAGGCGCCAAATTTGATTTTCCGCATAAAGCGGCGGTTGCTTTGGCGACATCCAGCGCGCTTCCCCCGCCAATTCCGATGATCAAGTCGCACTTTTCGGCTTGAAGCGTTTCGACCGCATCTTGCAATAGCTGAAACGTTGGCTCGCCGGCAATGTTCGTATAAGTGACGGTTGGCACGGAAAGTGGTTCAATGAGATCTACCACCCTTTGGACAACGCCCACCTTTTCAAGCCCCTTATCACTAACGATGGCAACCTTCCTGGCACCAAGCGATTCAATTTCTTTCGCGAGCGTCGCAAATGCTCCAACACCAAAGCGGAAAACGGCCGGCATTCGAAAATCATGGATCATTTGTTGTCTATTTTGATTAACTGACATGTTCATTTTCCTCCTTTGAATACGTATTCAAAAAAACTCACCAGACAGTCCACCCGCCATCAACCACCAAGGTTTGGCCTGTCATCATATCCGAACTTTTTGAAGCCAGATAGAGCACACCGCCGAATAGGTCCTCCGTTTTAGCAAGCCTGCCGAGAGGAATCCTGCCCAATACTTCGCGTTTGAAGGCTTCATCCTCAAACATCTGCTTAGTCATCGGTGTCTCTATGAAGGTTGGGGCTATGGCATTGACATTGATTTGATGCGGTGCCCACTCTATTGCCAGCGCTTTCGTCATCTGGGTAATCCCCCCCTTGCTGGAGGAATAGGCTGCCCGCTTGTAATAGCCGACGAATGCCATCTGCGAGGACATATTGATGATTTTCCCTTGTTTCCGCATGATCATATACTTGCCTGCTGCTTGACTCGTGAAAAAGACACTTTTTAAATTAATGTCCAGCACCTTATCCCAATCCTGTGGTGTCAGCTCTTCTGCTGGCTTTGCCACATTGATTCCGGCGTTATTTATTAAAATGTCGATCCTGCCGAAGTGCTCATATATCCCTTCCATTATCTGTGCGGTGTCTTCCACCTTCGTTAAATCAAAGGGTACGGGTAAAACATCCACACCCATTCGCTCAATTTCATGTGCAGCTTCTTCGAGTTGCTCTTTATTGCGGGCAACTATGGCGATATGTGCTCCGGCCTGTGCAAGGATTTTGGCCAAGTCTTTGCCGATTCCCTTGCTTGCACCGGTAATGATCGCCACTTTACCGTCTAAATTAAATAGTTGATTGATGTCCAACCTATCACCCATCTTTACCTCATCGAGGAGATTTTTGCTAATCCCGAAATAAAGCATTTGTTTTTGAATACGTATTCAAAAATGGGATGCAATGATTTGATCGATTACAAATTAAAATATATCCAACTTTCTGACTTTTGTAAATAGTAAAATTATTTTTTATGGAGAAATTTCCTGCAAACATACTTGAGACCACCCCAAAGCCGCTCATGACACTCATTCTTGTTTTGGGGCTGGTCCTGTTGTACGGCGGATCATCAATTCAGGCTCAAGGAAAATTTGGATCGATTCAGCTGCTTCTTCTTTATGCTCGATCAAATAAATCAGCTTTTCCAATGCCGTCAACGACATTTGATCCATTTTTTGCGATATGGTGGTCAGCCCGATGAATTCATTGGAGGCGAGCCTTATATCATCAAACCCAACAACCGACAAATCATCCGGGATTTTCATGTCCAGGCTTGAGGCTGCCCCTAAAACGGCAAGTGCCATTTGATCGGATGCGGCGATGATTGCAGTGGGCCTATCCTTTTTCTTGAGCAGTTTTTTCGTAAATGAATAGATTTCATCATAGGAAAATTCACTATTGAAAATCAAATCCCCATCGATTGCATATCCATTGTCCGCCAGCTCTTGTTTATAGCCCATCGTTCGTTCATAAGTCGCTAAGTATTTGGAAGGTCCAGATATTTTCGCGATTCTTTCATGGCCCAATCCCAATAGGTGCTGGACGGCGAGCCTCGCCCCTTTATTATTGTCCATGACAATAAAGTTCACATCTTCAATGTCCAGGGAGCTATTATACAATAAAACGGGAAATCCATTCTTATGTAATTTCTTAATTTTTTCAGTATAGTTTTTACTCACACTTGTGAGGATGATTCCGTCCACCCGCTTACCAATCAGCAAATTGATCGCCTGCTCCAGGTTCTCATCTTTATGGCCCGTATTATATACGATGACATCATATTTCAATTCCTGGGCCCTCTCGATGATCACCTCAGCCGTTTCGGCAAAGAAAGGGTTGGATATGCTTCCTAATATCAAGCCGATGGACTTCGTTCTTTTTTCGACAAGGCTTCGGGCAATTTCATCCCTTGTGAACCCCAGTTCTTCAATGACAGCAAGAACCTTTTCACGGGTATTCTTCTTAATATACGGATAATCATTCAGCACCCTTGAAACCGTTGACTGTGAAACCCCAGCAATTCTTGCCACATCTTCCGTCGTCAATCTCTTCATACTCATTTAATCCTTTCTACGCCTAAAATCGTTTTACTAATAAACTAAATGGGCATTCATCGACACCCATCGCTTATAATATATCATAATATTACAAATTTTTCTTCCCGTTATGAAATCAGCCAAAAAAAGCCCATCGCTAAAATGGGCTAATTCCAAACCATTATGGGTCATTGAAACTTTTTCTTCAAAAAACGATAGAGACCGTCTTCCCTATATGAATACTCCGTCACTCCATCTGCCTGTTCCTTGACAAGATCAGTCGCGTTTTTCATGGCAATGCAGTGCCCGGCGAATTGAAAGAGCGGAAGGTCATTTTCGCCATCGCCTACAGCGAGGATGTTTTTCGGTTCGACCTGGAAATGCTTCAGCAAGTGGCGGACGCCCGTTGCTTTCGAGACGCCTGCCACCGTCACTTCGACATTATGGTGGGTCGAGGATGCTGTTGTGAAAGCATGCTCCTTCTTGATTCCTTCCAGATCATCAATCCATTTTTCCATGATATGGATTACATTGCTGAAAAAATAGATTTTGGCGATGCTCCCAGTCTCCAATCGTTCCACCCATTTTATTTTCCCTTCCATTGCATCCTGTCTTGAGAGCCATTCATTCTCATCGACGGTTGCAGGCTTTTGCACCATTCCTTGTTTAACCATATAGTCTTTATCTTTTCGTAACGTCATCCGTGCTCCATCGTTCGGATGAACTTCATAATACATCTCTTCCGCACCCGCTTTCGCGACCAATCGCTCCACAAGCCCGGGCGGCAAAGCGTTTTCGACAATCTGTTCGGTCCCGATGAATACCGACATTCCATTCGCCGTCACCATGGCATCGACCAGCATGTGGGACGGCAGCACGTCCTTCACTTCTTCCAGCGTTCTTCCCGTTGCGATGAAGACAAGCTTTCCGCTTTCCCTAAGTTCGCTTATGTACTGTATCAGGGTCTCGTTCACCGTATTGATTTCGTTCAATGTTGTGCCATCCAAGTCCAGCACAATGGCTTCAATCGTCATGTACTCACCTCAATATCGATCCTGGAAATGCCAACAGCCCACTCTCTACTTGATGATAGGCTGCTGGTTCGTTCCTTTATTTATATTAGTATAACATGTCAGGATAATCCTAACAGCTTCATGACACTGAGGATCAGGAGACCGACTACACCGAAGTCGGAATCGCCGAATGTCGTACCTTCAAATCCTACATTCCCTAAAAAGACGAGGAGTATGGCCGGCAGGAAGCTGATGATGATGCCGTTGGCAAATGATCCGAGCATCGCCCCGCGCCGGCCGCCTGTGGCATTTCCGAAAACACCGGCTGCCGCCCCGGTAAAGAAATGGGGAACGAGTCCCGGGACGATGACCTTCAATCCAATCACTGGCAGAAGGAACATCGACAATAATCCAGCTAAAAAGCTGAATAGGAACCCAATGATCACGGCATTCGGTGCGAACGGAAAGATGGTTGGGCAATCCAGTGCAGGTTTTGTGTTTGGTGCGACTTTATCCGCGATCCCCTTGAAGGCTGGGACGATCTCGGCAATCAGCATCCGCACCCCTGCAAGAATGATGTAGACCCCTGCCGCAAATGTAATGGCCTGGATGAATGAAAATACGATGAAATTCGAACCGCCGGATAATTTTGTTTCAATATAATCCTGGCCGGCAAACAATGCGACGATCACGAAAAACATCGTCATGGTAAGGGAAACAGCGACTGATGTGTCCCTTAAGAATCCTAACGATTTTGGTACCTTGATTTGCTCTGTCGTCTTTTCCTTATTTCCAAACCATTTCCCGACCGTTGCAGAAACGAAATATCCGATCGTCCCGAAGTGGCCGATTGCAAAATCATCGCTTCCGGTGATTTTGCGCACGTATGGTTGAAGGAGCGCAGGAAACAGCACCATGCAGCCTCCCAACAGAATCGAACCGACCAAGATAAGTACAACGCCATCAAGCCCGCCGACAGACAGGGTGACCGCAAGTAAACAAGCCATGAATAACGTATGGTGTCCCGTCAGGAATATATATTTAAATGGCGTGAAGCGAGCTAGTAAGACATTGACGACCATACCAAAAACCATGATTAATGCTGTCGAAGTGCCAAAATCACTTTGTGCCGCTGCGACTATGGCTTCATTATTCGGGATGACCCCCTGAACATTGAAGGCGTGATCGAACATTTGACTGAATATATCCAGCGCACCAATGAGTACTGCCGCACCCGCGCCAATGATAATGAAGCCCATAACGGTCTTTAACGTTCCGGATACAACATCCGCAGCAGCTTTCCGTTGTAACAGCAGGCCGACTAACGCAAACAGACCGACCAGTATCGATGGTGTACCCAAGATATCATTCATGATAAGCTCCAGCATTGCCTCAACCCCCATTCGTTATGATTTTTGTTTATAGATGATTGGCTAATTTCGAAGTGATTTCAGGGATGCTCATCATATTTTCCAGTGTGACGATCAAGCGCGATCCGTCATCCAGCTGCCCGACGATATCCGCGGCCCCAAGGAATATATCCGCCTGAACCGTTTTGGCCGATGTAAGGTCGGTATGATCGACCTCGGCCGTTTTCCCCATCTCCGTCAATGCTTTTTTCACATTCATCTCCATGATGAAGCTGCTGCCCAATCCATTCCCGCATACTACCATGATTTTTTTCATATCAATCTCTCCTTTTATCCGAAATGGACTTCCAATTTAGATTTGATTTCAGGGATGCTCATCATGTTTTCCAGTGTGACGATCAAGCGCGATCCATCATCCAGCTGGCCGACGATATCCGCGGCCCCAAGGAATATATCCGCCTGAACCGTTTTGGCCGATGTAAGGTCGGTATGATCGACCTCGGCCGTTTTCCCCATTTCCGTCAATGCCTTTTTCACATTCATCTCCATGATGAAGCTGCTGCCCAATCCGTTCCCGCATACTACCATGATTTTTTTCATTCCGTTTCCTCCTTCGAATATGTATGAACGTACTCCATAAGGACCTCTTTATCTGTAGTCCGCAGAATGTCTTCAATGTTGGCTGGTTCATTCAATAATTGAGTAAGCTGGATCAATGCACGCAAATGTGAATCATTATCTACGGCAGCTAAAATGATGATCAGGCGTACCGGTTTATCCGGCGCAAAATCCACTGCTTCCTCCAATTTCAACAAGCTCATCGATAACGACCGGACTCCCTGCTCCGGCCGTGCATGGGGAATCGCCACTCCAGGCGTTATCACTACATATGGTCCATTCGTTTCTATCGCCTCGATCATGGCATCCACATATCGTTCTTCGACGGTTCCTAAGTCCACGAGAGGCTTGGCCGCGAGTTGAATGCCTTCCTTCCAATCGGAAACGTGCGGCTGTAATTGAATCGTTTGCATATTGAGCAGTTCTTCTAACACAGGCTTCTCTGCCTCCTTTAAAGAAAATTGAGTTACTTTTGGCGTATGATCATACATCTTCGACTGCAGCGCCTTTTCAAGCTGATCCTGTTCATGGATCGTGGCATACTTGGAGATGAGCTTTACTAATGCTGCAACATCCACACCTTCCGTCGTATATCCGTACAATTGCTGCATCACCTGCTGGCGTAATGTATGTTTATCCTGCATTTCCAAAATCGGCGGTACGACGAATAATATCGCGTTTGTCCGCATATGCACGGTTGAAAAGACAAGGTCATACGAAAGGGTATATTCAGCCGCATTCCTTACGGATAAAACATCCAGGAACAAAATGTCGGGAAACAGCTCCCTCAATGTATAAATGAGGATATTGCTGATGCCCACTCCATTCGGACAAACGACGATTGCCCTTTTTCGATCATCCAATGTCGTTCCTTGCCTCCGGAGCCAGCCGCCAAAATAGATCGTGAAGTAGGCCACTTCCTCTTCCGATATTGGACAGCCAATTTCTTTCTCCAGCACCCGCAAGGATTTTTTTGTCAAATGATGCAGCTCAGGATATACCTTCTGCACCCTTCCCGTCATCGGATTCATTTGCGGAAGACCATACCGCAGGCGATGATAGGCCGGTTTGAAATGAACGTATAGCTGTTGGCATAGCTGCTCTTTGTCCTTCAGGTGAACGAATGCCAGCCTCTCGAACTCTTCCACGATTTCCTGCAAAAGATGTTGAATGAATTCATCATCCTTAAGAGGCGAAATATCCTTCGTGCGATTCATGCTCATTAAATGTAAGGCTGCATAAAGGTTTTCCGTTTCGCTCCATGTCGCTTGAAACGCATCGCTTCTCGTCATGCCCTCAATCATTTTGTATTCTTCCGTCGTAACGAACGGCGCCCAGCTCGGGTCTGCCGATAACACTTCCCCTTTGCCAATGAGCTGATCGGTGCATAAAAACAAATAAGTCAGTTCATGCAGCCTCTCATCGGTGAAGGTAATGCCCCATTTACGCTCGATTCTTTCGAGCTGGGACCGTATCGCGCTGATCCTGCTTTCGTATCGCCCCCAGATGCACTCCATGACCGGTTCACTATTCGGACTGTTCAGCACATCATGGACCAAACGCTCGATGACATATCTCTTAGCCCGGCTGTCTCCCCTTGCCACATAACCTTCTTGTTTCGAATACTGGATCTTAAGCATCATGTCCCTGTGTTTTTCCTTTAACCGCTTTAAATCCTTCAACACCGTATTACGCGATATTCCAGTGAGTGATTGAAAATGGTAGACGGACAGTTCTTCCTCGCTTAACAAAATCATCAAGTAAAAAACTCTTTCTCTATCCGTCTCTGAAAATATATAATTCCTTTTTGTCAGTTTAACGTCCAAATCTTCATCCTTGATTGTTCCAGAAAAGGAATAGCCCGTCTCACGGCCATATTGAATTGGCTCATATCCATGAAATTCGAGCCAATCATTCGCCTTGGAAAGACCATATTGAATTTGCCTTCTCGTCAAGCCGGTTTGTGCTTCAAGCTCCTTCATTTTCGAAATGGGCGAATGCTTCAATAGCTTTACTAAATTAGCGCTTCTTTCATCTAAAAACATGCTCATTCCCTCTCCCTGCCTCTACAATATCCCACTTCCTATTAGAAATGAATGATTTCTGAGTTCGTTTCTTGTCACATGGACTGCACAATATTATACTCCATAAATATTTGTGCACAATCTTTTATAACGAAGACATGAGAGCGAAAGAGGGGGGAAAAATCCCTTCTCTGGATGCGGCCCGGCCCATCCACTCAAAGACCTCTCCAGCAAATAATGAAAAAAGGCTTCGGAGTGACCGAAACCTTTTTGTCTACTATACAATCAACCGCTCACGCTCAATGTGCAGCCGGTTTTTTCAAGAATAATGAAAGCACCACATTCACGATGGCAAGCAGTAAACTGATTTTGAATACAAGTGATGATCCTGTAGCAGCCGCTGCCGGCAGGTCATTTGCGACATCAGCCAGATAGCTGCTTTGCTTCGCAGAGAAAAGCGATATCATGACGGCAATGCCGATTGCCCCTGATACTTGCTGGGAGGTCTGCGTAATCGCGATACCATCCGGATAGAATTGCCTTGGCAAGGCATTCAATGTATTCGTTTGTACGGAAGCAAGTACCATGCCTATGCCAAGCATCATCACGATATGCGTGGCTGCCACGATCCAAAGGGCCGTTTCCGTTCCGTACATGGCATATAGCCCGTAGCCAATCGCAACCAATGCCGTCCCCGGAGTAATTATGGCGCGAGGTCCATATTTATCGAATAGCCGCCCGATAATCGGCGCGAATACGCAGTTCAATAAACTGCCTGGCAGCATGATCAAGCCAGTGGCGAACGCCGAAACGATTAACGCCATTTGCATATACATCGGCAGCACAACAAGCATCGATAACATGTTGAAGAACGTAATCATGTTCATCACAAGTCCCAGCACAAAGAGTGGATACTTGAATGCCTTTAAATTCAGCATCGGGTTTTCCATCTTCGTTTGACGGAGTGCGAAGAAAATGAGGGCAAGCATCCCCACGATGATTGTGCCCATTACCGTCGTATTCGCCCAGCCAAGATCTCCGCCTGCGCTTACCCCATACACAACGCCGCCAAAGCCTATCGTCGATAACACAACTGACAAGAAATCAATCGAAACCGATCGGATTTCATTCACATTCGGAATGAAAATATAGCCAAAAATAAGCGAAAATAATAAAAACGGAATCGTAAACCAGAATATAAAATGCCACGATAACGTATCTAAAATCATTCCAGCCAAGGTAGGACCGAAGGCTGGACCCGCTAAAATGACCAATCCCATGATCCCCATTGCCCCTCCACGTTTATGCGGCGGAAAAATCGTGAAGATGACATTTTGCGTCAACGGCAAAATGATCGCCAGTCCAGCTGCCTGAATGACACGTGCCGTCAATAGCACACTAAACGCCGGGGCCACTGCCGCGACGATCGTTCCGATGATGGAAAAAAATAAAGACGCCAAGAACATTTGGCGTGTTGTAAACTTTTGCATTAAAATTCCTGTAACCGGCACTAGAATGCCCAGTGTCAAAAAGTAGCCTGTTGCCAGCCACTGTATGGTCGTCGCATCTACTTCAAAAATATGGATTAATTCACCCAATGCGATGTTTAATGCAGTTTCACTAAATAGCCCAACAAACCCTGCGACCAAAAGAGCCGCCATTATCGGTCCTGTTTTTATCTGTTTTTCCACTTGTTAAAAACTCCCTCAATATATTTGATAGCCATCGCAAAACCGATGTCTCGGACAAATAAAAATACATCTCCGATTCTTCTTAAAAATAGATCTCTTCCCCGCGCTTTTCGACTGATCCCCAACTGTTCTTTGCCGAATCGTTGCAAGATCCTAGCGACGATTTTGTATCCTTGTCTGCAGCACACCACCTTATTATACCAACCGGTCTATTTGTTACTATACCAAAAAAAATTCCCTCGATGTAAGAACTTTTTACTCCCCATTTAACGAATTCACATTTTAGACACACCTATATTCGCATGATCGTTTTTATCACGCTGACCGAGTTCGCGCTTTTTTTCAAGTTTGGGGATTTTACTCGCCAATTGGGTTTTTACTCGCCAATTGGGTTTTTCACGCTTAATTGGGGTGGTTAACACGCTTTTTTGAGCGAGTGCTTGCTCGCTGGTTGCGTTTCCTACAAATTGAGGGCCATTTACACGGAGTTTAATGCTTTTTTTTACGAAATCGGAACTTTACTCGCCAGTTTGGGCGTTTTACTCGCCAATTCCGGGACTTTACTCGCCAATTAGAGGACTTTACTCGCCAATTCGGGGTTTTTACTCGCCAATTTGATTTTTCACGCATAATTGGGGTGGTTCACACGCTTTTTTGAGCGAGTGCTCCACTGCTTGCGTTGCTCACGAATTGAGGGCCATTTACGCCGAGTTTAATGCTTTTTTTTACGAAATCGGAACTTTACTCCCCAATTTAGGCCTTTTACTCGCCAATTCGGGGTTTTTACTCGCCAATTTGATTTTTCACGCTTAATTGGGGTGGTTCACACGCTTTTTTGAGCGAGTGCTCCACTGCTTGCGTTGCTCACGAATTGAGGGCCTTTTACACGGAGTTTAATGCTTTTTTCCACCAAATTGGAGCTTTACTTCCCATTTCGCAGCTTTTACTCGCGAATTCAAATTTCACGTGAATTGAATGGCCGGATTTATCGCTCAAACGCATGATTTTATCATTTGCGATCAAGCAGAAATGAAGAAAATGAAAGGAATTTCAATTTTCTTGAATGAAAATGATTTTTATTATCAATAATAAAAAAGAAGAAGGGCAACCAGTTGATGGTTACCCTCCGCCGTTTTAAACTCCTGGATCAAATGTTTTGCAATCCGTTTCTTTACTATTCGATGCATGATTCCCTTTATGGCTCACTACATAAATAGCCTCTGCATTACATTTGTTTCCAGAATGCCAGTGTACACAATTATTTACCTCACATAAAACATCTTTTGCCATCGTATTACACCTCCTCATTTGTTATCATTAACAAATTTGGGGGTATTGATACTTTCCTTTTTTAGGTTCCCGTTTTTTCAGGCTGATTGTTTCAGTAGTTCGGCTTGCGGAATTTTCCAAAGCTCGCGCCACTTTTTCAATGCCGTAATGAGAATGATCAAGCCGAGACATAACATGGTTATCGACAATACTCCATTCAGGATGCTGAATCCTGCAGCATCCGGGTTGAGATAGACGTTTTTGACCATCCAGTATCCTGCTACATTTACCGTTACATATAGGTAGGCGAGAGGTACGAGGCATGTCCACATATACCAGCGCTTGTCGGCGATTTTCAAGACGACGGTCGCTCCGATGATGAGACCGATCGATGCCATGAGCTGGTTGGATACGCCAAAGAGTGCCCAGATCGAGCCGATGTCCCCGGAATAGAGGAGATAGCCCCAGATGAAGCAGGCTAATGCACTGGCGAAGATGTTGCCGGGCAGCCAATCGACTCGCTTCAATGGTTTATAAAACTCGCCGAAGAAGTCCTGAATCAAGTAGCGGGCCACACGTGTCCCCGAGTCGATAGCGGTTAATATGAATACCGCCTCGAACATGATGACGAATTGAAAGAAGAACGAAGCCAATTTTTCAAAGAAGGGAATTTCCGTAAAGATATAGGTCATCCCGACTGCAAGGGTTACCGCCCCGCCCGTCCGTCCTTCAAGGTCCATGCCGATTTCTTCACTGAGCTCATCCAGGTGCACTTTTTCCATGCCTAATGTTTGAAAGACTTCAGGTGAAGAGTTAATCGCAAAATAATCACCTGGCTGCAGTGAAACTGCCGCAATCAATGCCATGATGGCAACGACACACTCGACAAGCATCGCTCCGAAACCGACGGATTTGATATCACTCCAGCGGTTTAACATTTTGGGCGTCGTGCCGGAGCCGACGAATGCATGGAAGCCTGAAATCGCCCCACAGGCAATCGTTATCGAAATGAATGGCCACACAGGACCGGCGACAATTGGGCCTCCGCCATTGACGAATTCGGTGAATGCTGGAAATTGAATGTCTGGATTCACCACGAATACACCGATAATCAATGCGGCAAACACACCGATTTTCATGAATGTGCTTAAGTAATCACGTGGTGCCAGCAGCAGCCATACCGGCAATGCCGCTGCGAAGAAGGCATAAATTGGCAAAATAAGGGCAAGCGTACTTGCTTCAAGTGTCAATAGTTCACCAAGGGCCGTTCCTTGGATGTTCGGACCAAGCAAGATTCCAGCCATGATGAGTGTGAATCCGACAATGGTCGCTCCTTTTAAATTGCCTGTTTTTTTATGGTATAGGCCCACTCCCATGGCGATGGGAATCGTGATCCCGACAGCAAACGTTCCCCATGGATTATTTTCCAAGGCATGCAGGACGACCATAGAAAGTCCTGCCATCGTAATCGTAATGATAAAAAGCATCGCAAGTCCTGTACAGAAGCCTGCGACCGGGCCAAGTTCTTCCTTGGCAACTTCAGATAGCGATTTTCCTTCTTTACGCATCGATGCGAAAAGCACGACAGCATCATGAACCGCTCCGCCGATGACAGCTCCGATCAATAGCCATAACAAACTTGGCAAATAACCAAATTGTGCAGCAAGGATCGGACCGACAAGCGGACCTGCCGCTGCGATGGCGGCAAAATGGTGGCCGAATGCCACCCATTTATTAGTTGGAACATAATCTTTTCCATCTTCCAATGCATGAGCCGGTGTCGGCTTGGAGTCGTCCAGCTTTAATACTTTCCTTGCTATGAATGTCCCGTATAAACGGTAGGCGATCATTAATATACAAATCGACCCTATGACGATTGAAACCGCATTCATTTTGAATCCCCCTCTACTTCTTCCATCGTAAACTGATGATATCACGATGAAAGCGGATGCAAAGCGTTTTCAAGCTACAATGCAGATAATGAGGGCTGGATTGCAATATAAAGAAGCTAAAATGCAGAATTATGAAAATTTTAAAAACCAATAAGCTGCTTTAGCTCCTTTACATAGGTGCGGCTCACGGGTATGTTCGATCCATCGCTCATGATGAGGTTATACGTCGAATTGAACCAAGGCTGGATTTCAGCTATATGGGTGATATTGACGATAAACCCGCGATGCACCCGTAAAAACAAGCGTTGGTCAAGCTTTCTTTCAAACACGATGAGCGGGTCGCCCATTTTATATTCAGTTTCTTCCGTTTTGATGAACGTCTTTCCATCGATGAGGCCGATGAATAATATTGAATCACGGTCGATCAAAACGATCCGGTCATCGATTTCCACAGCCAGTTTCCCTGTCTGCCCCACCGCCGTACGAAGCGGCGGCTTTGTACTTGTTTCAAGCTCCCCTGCTTTACGCACTTTGACGAGCTTTTCCAAGGTTTTCCGTATCCGCTTTTCATCAAAGGGCTTCAATAGGTAATCAAATGCATACGATTCAAAGGCCTGAAGGGCAAACTCGTCATAAGCCGTGGCAAAAATGAGTGTTGGGGCCGGCTCAAGCTCTGCCAATTGTTTGGCCAATTGTAAGCCATTGCCGTCTGCCAGCTCAATATCCAAGAAGACAAGATCTGGCTTCAAGCCTGGAATATTGTTCATGGCCCCTTCTATCCCTTCCGCCTCGCCCACGACTTCAACTTGCCTGCTCCTTTTCAGGAGGTATTTCAATTCATCCCTTGCCAGTGGTTCATCTTCTACGATAAATGCTTTCAACATCGCTGACATATGCTCCTTTTTCGTTGAGTGGTATCGATATTCTCACTTGCGTTCCGTGCCCCGTTTCACTTTTTATCGAGAAATTTGCCTGACCTTTATAGATTCCTTCCAGCCGTTCACTGATATTATAAAGGGCCGTTCCTGTACCTTTAATCGAATCTACAGCACGCTTTCCTAATTCAACTAATTTCTCCCCTGCCATTCCTTTTCCGTTATCTTCCACAACAATGTGCATCGCATCGTCTTTAACATATGCTTGGATAACGATTTCCCCTTTGTTTTTCATATGTGGAAAGGCATGGTGTATCGCATTTTCAACGAGCGGCTGCAGCGTGAATGGAGGTATCGGAACCTCTTTAAGACTTGGTTCAATGTTATGAACGATATGATATTTATCCGGAAATCGGGCTTGCTCCAGCGATAAATAAGCTTGGACATGCTCCAATTCCTTTTCAAGCGGCACCAATATTTGCCTGGCTCCTTGCAGGTTGCTGCGAAAGAAGGCACTCAGCTCCATTAACAGGCTTCTTGCCTTTTCCACATCCGTACGGCATAGAACGGAAATCGTATTGATTGCATTGAACAGGAAATGCGGATGGACTTGTGCCTGCAGGGCCTTGATTTCAGCATCTTTCAATAAATCGGTTTGCATTTCCGCCTTGGCTAGCTCCAGTTGGGTGGAGAAAAGCTTCGCCAGCCCTTCAGCCAGCTCCTGTTCCACTTGGCTTAATTTATCAGGATGCTTGAAGTACATCTTCAACGTCCCGACCGTTTTCCGTTGGACTTGAAGGGGCAGCACGACCGCTGCTTGCAAAGGACATTGATCATGAAAGCAATAAATGTCCTTTCTTGTTTTGGCGACGATGATGTTGCCTTGTTCGAGGGCCTTTTTCGTTAAGCCCGTCGCGATGCCTTCCCTTGGAACATGATGATCGGACGCTGCCCCCACATGAGCAAGTACGCTATGCTCATTCGTTATGGCCACCGCATCGGCTTCCGTCAGCCCAAGGATTATTTCGGCAATTTTCTTACAAGAGGCTTGATTCAGGCCCTGGCGGAAATAAGGCAAGGTTTGATCCGCAATCAGGAATGCCAAATTCGTCTGCACGGCCCGCGTCCGTGCCTCATCCCTCGTAATCGATTGAATGATGAGCATGAATAATAACGTGCCAAAGCCGTTGATGAAAATCATCGGGAGGCCGATTACCTGGACGAGCTCCCACGCCCGTTCAAATGGCTTGGCCGTTGCCAGGATGATGACCATTTGGATCGCTTCCAGGGCCATGCAAATCGGGAGGGCAAACCAAGGCGTGATCAGCCCATGCTTTTGCCGCCTTTTTCCTAAAAACCCCGATAAGACGCCAGCCAAAATCGCCGCGACGGCACAAGCCCCTGCTGTAAAACCGCCGAGAGTGTAGCGATGCAGCCCTGCAATCAAACCGACCCCCAAACCGACGAATGGCCCCCCAAGCAGGCCGCCGATGGCGACACCCATGATCCTTGTGTTGGCAATCGCATTATCGGGAGCGATTTCGGCATGCCAATTCCCTAGCGGCATCTCATGATTCCCGATTTCGATCCCGGTATAATTACTAATGATGCCGAATATTCCAAAAAGGATGATGAGCATGATCTTCTTTGACATTTGATGCTCATGACCGATCATTTGCCGAAACGGCTTCATATAAGAAAGCAGGAACGCCGCAATCACGATGATCCCGACCTTTTCAAACAGCGACGGTAATAAATGAACCAACTCATTCACCCCATTTATGAGTTTTCATTCATCTTACAACAGCTTTGAAATCTTTGTCGAATTTTGTTTTTACGTCCAGCGCAACAATCTTTGGGAGAGCGTACCATTTCTGGAACTTAACGGATCATTTCAGGAACCCATCAGATTGAAAAAAACACGTATAGTGGAGTCACCAAAGCTAGTTCTTAATAGGAGTAATCATGAATAGTAGGGTCCTGACATTTTATGCGCTGGGGGGAATATCATTATTTGGTGCAGCATTATTTCCGATTGGATACGTAGAATCTTTCAACCTATTCATTTCTTTGTTTGCAATGGGCATAGCCTTGATTTTGATCGCTCATTTCCATAAAGGATGATTGATTATTAATGAAAAAATCAACCAAATATATGGCCCTATTTCTCTGGGTCATGTTTCTATATTTCTATGATATGGTTATGACGAAAGGTTTTTTTATTTTCATTGTAGGAATTCCAGTGCAAAAATTTAGAGTCATTCACGCGACATAGGTAAAGGGCATGAATCCACACTGAACCCATGCCCGAACGTTGTTTATTCGTTTAGCTTCTTCCGCATATCCGCCGCGACATTCCTTAATGCCTTCTTCGATCCCCGCTCCAGGTCATGGTTCAGCTTCCTTTCTTCGTAGCTGACGAATAGGGAGTTCAGATCATAGCCTTCCGGATATAAGTCGATGGCTTTTATTTCAAGCTCCAGCCTATTGGCATGAACTTCCTTGAAGGAATCTTCGAAAAGGACGACGACATTATTAAAGGAATTCTTCTTTTTATAGACGATCGCATATCCGTCAAGTCCGCTTACCTTCACCTTGTCACCGACTGCAAATTCAGGCAAGGCTTTTTTTGGAGGAAGCTCTGCTTTCGTTTTTTTGATTTTCCCTTCCTGGACACGTTCCAAGTCATAGTCTTTATTGTTTATATAGTGTTTTGCCTTTTGCAACACCTGCTGGCGTACGTCCATTTTTTTCGCGATCCACAGGGCATTGCTTTCGCCGGATTGGCCGATCAGCAGCTTATACCTCGGCTCCAATGTTTCACTGTTAAATTGCATCGCCGCATTCATGAAGTCGCTGTGAATTTCGGAATAGCGTTTGATTTCACCGTAATGGGTCGTGGCAACGGTGATGCATCCCTTTTGATAAAATTCCTCCAGGATCGCGATCGCTAAAGCGGCGCCTTCATTCGGTTCCGTTCCGCTGCCGATTTCATCGAACAGCAGCAGCGAGTTGTTGGTTACAGCGAGCAGGATTTCCGAAATGTTTTTCATATGCGACGAAAACGTACTCAGCGCATTTTCCAGGCTTTGATTATCGCCAATGTCGACAAATACGTGATCGAAGACGGCCAGCTCCGTCCCCTCTTTGCCGGCAATATGAAGCCCAGACATCGCGGCCAGCGTAAGGATGCCGATCGTTTTCAGGACGACCGTCTTTCCTCCGGCGTTTGGTCCCGTGATGATCAAGCTGCGATAATCCTGGCCGATTTCGAAATCCAATGGTACACTGTCTGCGGGCAAAAGCGGATGCTTGCAGCCGGCTAATCGGATATACCCATGATCATTGATTTTCGGTTCGATTCCGTCCATGCTTTTACTGAATTTGGCTTTTGCGAAGATCATGTCATACTGGCTGATGAGTTCGACATTGATTTTGATCGGCTTTAGCTGTTCGAAAACCATGCCTGATAACGTCGCCAATAGCTGATACTCCTCCATCGCTTCCTCCGCTTTGAAGCTGGCCAGTTCTGCATTCAATTTCGTTACGGCGGCAGGCTCGATGAACACGGTGGCACCCTTTGCGGATACCTCCACGATCGTTCCGGCCACCTGGTTTTTATAAGAGGATTTGATTGGTATGGTATAGCGATCATCTTTTTTGCTGATGAAGAATTCCTGAATGAACGCTTTATTGGTACCGCTCTTCAAGAACTTATTCAAACGCTCCTCGATTTTACCTTCCGTTTTGCCGATTTGGTTCCGAATCCGCTTCAACTCCCTGCTGGCTTCCGAAGCAACGGCATTTCCTTTTATTGTGAATTGGATTTCCTCCTCCAAGGTCCTGAGTTCTGTCATCGAATGCGCGTAAGAGTGCAATGTTGGAGCAAAAAACGCTTTATCGGTCATGAATGTCTTGATATTCCGGCAGCCCCTTAAGAAGTCGGCGATCGCCACAAGCTCACTTGGCTCCAAGATCATTCCCTTTTCGAGCTTTTCGATATGGAAGCCAATATGGGAGATGCCCTTCAAGGGAATATGGCTTTCCGCATTCAATAAATCCCTTGCTTCCGTCGTCTCGTTCAAACGGTTCTTGACCACATTCAATATGCCGCTTGGCTGCAGCCGATCCAATAATTCCTTCCCTAAGCCGCTTACACAATGGCTTTTCACCATGTCCTTCAGTTGGATATATTGTAGTTTTTCATAAGTCATCGTATTCATAGCATGATCCTCCTTGAATGAGTGTGTGTGATTCTCTCCTTAAATCCAAAAAAATGCCCGCAAAAGTCCCCCTACCTTTACAAATGAACAAGCCATTTGAGTAGAAAGCTCCTGCGGGCACGGCCTTATAAAGACCTAAAATCGAAAACAAAATAGGCAGGTCAAAGAAACCTGATAGACAACAAAAAAGCATGATAGGACAAACCCCACCATACTTTTTCGCCGTAACACCTACATGTTACACGAATTATGGAAAAGGAAGCAGTCTTAAGGTAGGTATCCACAATGCAGGAATGCACCGTGAAAAAAGGCAAACTTAATCCACTGACTGATCAGTGACTAAATACCTTATTCAACTAAATTAGTTGATACCTACTCCCGACATAAAACACCACACCTTTTCTTAGAATTGGAATTAATATACCATATGAGCAAGAAAGAGTCAATTCGTTTTTTCCGTTTTCTACTCGCAGCCAAGCCCTTTTTCTTGCCGGGATTTTGCTTTACCAATAAAGGAATTAAAACTCTTTTACCTTTGTTCACCTTATTGTGTTAAATGATGGTTCATTAAGGAGTTACTATCTTCTCATTTAACTTCTAATACGTTTCACTTAGATGATAGGCTAGGAGCAGCTTAAGCCAAACATTAGAATCGTTTAGATCAACTGCAAGAGCGTCCTCGATTTTTCTTATTCGATGATAGAGTGTATTTTGGTGAATATGAAGACGTTCTGCCGTATCGGATATAGATCGATTAGCAGCAATGTATGATTTCAGTGTCAATTCCAGATCACTCGACTTAGCCTTGGGAGATTGGAGCGGTGCAAACACCTCTTGAATGAACTGTTCGATATCCTCGGTCTGTTGATTTAGAAATAATCGGTTAATGCCAATACTTTGATAACTGATTACGCCAGGAGTACCGCGACTTAAGAGATAAGCTAACGACTTATTCGCTTCTTCAGAGCTTCTGGCAACATGCTCTAAACCTGTGTAAGGTCTGCCTATACCTCCCCTAAGGATTGGGACATCCTTATTTGTCCATAACGTTACCACTTTGTTCAATTTTTCGATCAACACTTCCTGTAGGGACTCGGTACTAGCGTTCATGATGATCGTCACTTTGTCATGAAAACCGAATAAAAGGTAATCTAAAGACCCCAGCTCTTTATGCAGAGCGGCAATGAGCATTCTCTGGTGTGTTTCCCTTTTCTTGTGGACTTGTGCCTTCCCACTAAGTTGCAATACTGTAACGAAGAGTGGGATGTCTGGAGAAAGACCAAAATCCCGTGATTTAGAAGCAAGCTGATTGGGCTCCCTATATTGGAGAAGTTCATTAAAAAATTCATAGCATTGTTTATAGTACATATCCGTCATTGAATAGGTATTGACCATTTTTAATGCAACTAAAGCACTGCCCTGCTCCAACACTACAGTATCAAGGGGGAGGAGCGATCGGTGAAGCTCGACGACAAAGTAACCGATTGGAACTCCATCATTCACAATCGGATACAAATGAATGGATGTTTCGTTAGTAGTAACTGTCAATGCTTCCACACATTCTTCCCATTTTTTCAGAAAATCCGTATCCATTAGCTTCCTTGAAAGAGGCGTGTAATGGGGATACCACTCATTTTTAGTCAGATCAAACAGAGAAACAGGAAGGTTTGTCATCTGTTCAACGGTTTTAGCAACCATTATCAAATCAGAATCCTTAAAAGAGAGTCTAGTAAAAACATCATGAATATGGTTCCGTTTAACCAAATAATCGTTTGTTTCCCTTAAATCCGAGAAAAGTCTCGCATTGGTAATGGCAATCGCTGCCTGATCGGCAAAACCCTGCAACCTTCTTAAATCATCGGTAGTCAGCTTTTGCTTTTTATTATTCTGGTGGACAATCATCACGCCAAGCTTAGCTTTGTTCATCCTGACAGGAACAGCCATCACCATTAGGTTGGGATTTTCCTCTGTATGTTCCATTGAAACCATTAAACTTTTCATGTTGTTAGCCTGAATATTAGATATAGCTGCAAATGCTTGTTCCCTATTGTAGATACGGCCGATCCCGCCTTGGAATACCTTCCCTCCAACACCTTCCCCTATATTGGTCTTGAAGTCATAGATGGAAGCTCCCATTCCAATGCTTGCTTTAGGGACAAGCTTTTGTGTTTCAGCGTCATAAAGCATTAAAAATCCACTGTCTACGGCTGGAATGGCAATCAATGCATTTTCCATGATGTTGTGTAACAGTTCATTCAACTCAAGCATGGATGTCAGTGAATGCAAGCCTTCGAGCCATGCATCGTTCTCTTGCCAATGCCGCTTGATTGTTTGTTCAAGCAGCATATAACGGACTTGTAACACAAAATGCTCGGACTCCAATTCAGTTAACGTCCTACCAGAATGAATACACGCACGAACTGAAGTTGGATCAGGAGCTTCCGTTACAAACAAAAATAGTTGGTTACCGGTATGAGCATGGTAGCAAGTAACATAATCATTACTTTCTATGCATGATGAATTCGGCCATGCATCTTCATTTGAAAAAGGGTTTTTATCATTATCGGTTAGGGGCTCCCCACACAGGTGGACCCAATCCTCCGTGGAATCCAAGATCCAAACATGGTATGTTAAGGTGCCATCAGATCGGCACATTAAACTTCCTCGTTGTTCCATAGCGTTCCCCCTTACCCCACTCTTTTGTTATTAATTGTACAATTCTCCATACATTATCTTACACATTGTAGAGATTTACAATTGAATTCTGAATACATTGTTTATTCTGACAATGACAACCATCAGTCAGTTTTATTAATATTTAACTTGTAATCATTAAAAAGGGAGGTTTTATATGGGGGCCAATCTCAATTCTTCAAAAAACAAAATGATTTTATTAGTTCTCTATTTCGGCTGGATTGTATCGTATATTGACAGAACTGTTGTAAGTCTTTCCATATTAAAAATCGGAGAAGATTTATCACTTGATGCGTCAAAATTGGGGATTGTATTAAGTGCCTTCTTCATGGGCTATGCGATCATGCAAATTCCAGGCGGCTGGCTCGCAGACCGTTTTGGATCAAGAAAGGTCATCGTTATAGCTGTTTTGTTCTGGTCCGCATTTACTGCCTTGACTGGACTTGCCTGGTCCCTCACTTCGCTACTTCTCATTCGTTTTCTGTTCGGGATCGGGGAAGGAGGATATCCTTCAGCAAGTACTAAAGCCATATCCGATTATTTTCCGGCTGATAAAAGGACGAAAGCCCAATCCACAATGATGTCCTCAAATGCACTTGGCGGGGCTCTTGCACCGATTATCTGTGCTCCTCTACTTGTATGGCTAGGGTGGCGTCATGTATTTTGGGTGATCTCCCTATTAGGTATAATCTTTGTAATCTGGTTCCTCCTATCCACAAGACAAGCAGGTGGATACTCCAATTCCTTGGATAAAGCACATAAGCCTAAGCGGGAAGAGTATAAGCAGCTACTTTTAAATACTTACTTATGGAAGGTTCTTCTAGTTTTCTTTTTTATTAATATAACAAGCTGGGGTCTCTCTTCATGGATGCCTTCATACTTGATGCAGGTTCTTGGAATCAATCTTAAATCAATTGGAATAATCAGTGCCATCCCCGCCTTGTTCTTGGCAGCAGGCATGATCATTAGCGGTCGAATCATTAATAAGATTGGATCTAATGCAAAGTATGGAGTCATCACGGGAATCTTCATTATGGGTATCTCACTTTATCTGATGACGCTTTCCACCAGCATTACCCAAGTGATTATATACCAGTGCATGGCTTTTACCTTTATGGCATTTGTCATGAGCTTTATCTTCACGTTGCCCCACCGGGTTATGGAACAGAAGGTAGTGGGTACCGCATTCGGTATATTAAATTTCGGAGGTCAAGCTGCAGGAATTTTTTCCCCGATGATCATGGGTGCTCTTATCTCTTCGTCAGGGGGATCTTACAAAAGTGCGTTCTTATTCTTAACTGCATGCTGCTTAATCGCTGGTGTCATTGCCTGTTTTTTACCATCAGCTAAAAGAAATCAAGAGGTTACGGATGCAACTGTAAAAACAGTTGGTTGAAGGACCTTTTGCCGTTAATCACAATACAAACGAGAGGTGTGATAAGAATGGGGAAGTCGAAGATTACAAAATGGATTGATGAAAACGAGGCCAAATTCACAGGCATGGCCAAACGGATTTGGGACCAGCCTGAAGTAGGGTATACGGAAACCTTTGCATCTACCTTGCAAATCAAGACGTTAAAAGAAGCGGGGTTTACGATTACTTCCGGGATAGGTGATGTGCCGACTGCATTTGTAGCAGAATATGGAAAAGAAAAACCAGTCATAGGTATTCTTGGGGAATTTGATGCCCTGCCAGGATTATCCCAAAAAGCCACTCCAAAATATGAACCGGTAGTTCAGCATGGACCAGGACATGGTTGTGGGCACAACTTGCTCGGAACAGCAGGGGTAGAAGCTGTGATTTCGCTTAAGGAAAGAATTGATGCGGAAATGCTGCCGGGTACCATTCGATATTATGGCTGTCCCGCTGAAGAACTGCTCTCTGGAAAAACATTCATGGCGAGGGTTGGCATTTTCGATGATTTAGACTGCGCCCTTACTTGGCATCCGGGAACGTCCAATATGACCGCCAATTTTCGTTCTCAGGCATTGACCGCAATCGAATTTCATTTTTCCGGAAGAACTTCCCATGCTGGGGCGGCTCCGCATCTTGGACGCAGTGCACTGGACGCAGTCGAGTTAATGAATGTAGGAGCTAACTATTTACGGGAGCATGTGCCAGATGGTTCCCGAATCCACTATCAGATTACAAACGGAGGGATGGCACCGAATATCGTGCCAGATACAGCTAGCGTTTATTATTTCTTGCGCAGTGCAGACCGTAGGCAGGTGGAAGAATTGAAAGAACGATTGATAAAAGTGGCGCAAGGGGCAGCTATGATGACAGAAACGTCGGTACTCTGGGAAATCAAATCTGGGTGCTACGATACATTGCCTAATCGAACGTTAAATGAGCTCATGTATATGCAAGCGGAAGCAGCAGGATCAATGGTTTTTTCCCAAGAAGAAGAGAAATTCTCTGAAGAATTGTGCCAAACGGTTGATCCATCCGTGTTGGCCGCGGCTAAGCAGCAAGTCATAAGTGATGTTAACAAGTTACTCGATACAGGTTTCCATCACAACAGTAAGCATTTCGATATCACCATGGGCGGATCAACGGATGTAGGCGATGTCTCTTGGATCACGCCGGTCGGACAAATCATGACCACCTGCGCACCGCTTGGAATTCAGTTCCATACCTGGCAGGCTACGGCCTCATTTGGTTCATCGATCGGAATGAAGGGAATGCATTACGCAGCGAAAGTAATGGCGTTATCTGCATATGAATTGCTGCTAGATCAAAGTGGCATCCTTGAAAAAGCAAAAGCCGAGTTCATAGCAAGCACAAAAGGATTGACCTACAAATCTGGTATTCCATCTGATGTGAAACCACCTGTGCAAAATAGTGACGCTGTTCCGGTATCATCAACCTGAGTCATTTTTAACGTCACCTTTATATAGGTTTAGGGTACCTGACAGTATGAACTTTACGAGTAGCTTATATTACGAACCTTCGCTTCAATGGAGGAAAATTATAGAACCATTCAATCGAATATATTAAGAGCATGTTTTGATCAATTTTTTCAAAGCACGCTCTTTCTTTTGTTAGTTAATCAATGCTTTAGCATTCATTTTCTCATGCTGCTTGCGTAATTCCCTTCAATGTCTGAATATTTACTTTAAAATCCGGGTATGTTATCCTTATAGTATCATAAACTAAAAACAGCCCCATGCGCTAACATGAGGCTGACAACTAGCAAGAGTGGTTGGTCACAACTAACTTAATTAATCGTCAGAAGAAGAACCATTGCCATCTTGGGAGGATGAGTGGTTCTTTTTCCGTTTCTTGTCGAACATAGACAGGACTAGACTGGTTGCTACTGCAACCACTATCTCTTTACCCATATCTATCATTACGTTCAATAAGAAATGAATCATGAAGTCACCTCCTTCCCATCTATAATTAGATGGAAAAGTACGTGACCTACCACTCTATCCTCAGTTGTCCCTTTATCTTATCACACGTTTCCATTTTTTTGAAACCAAACACAACATTAAATAAGAAAAGGGGATCATCCATTGGATGATCCCCTTTTCGGTTTAAGCTTGTACGCTCAAAATGAGAGGGACTATTTTCCCTTCATTTACGTTGATCAATCCGTGGTCCGTTATTTTCAGGGCCGGGCTGACCGGGAGCGATAAGGTGCTTAATGACATGATGACATTGTAATGTTCGTAGCCTAATGATTTAAGTGCTTCCGTCAGCTGCTCGACCTGTTCCGATACGATGTCCATCGGTTCTTCGGAAAGGATTCCGCCCACGGGAAGATGGATCATCGAGAGGATTTGGCCGTCGTGGACGCAGCAGACGCCGCCTTGATTCCTGATGACTTCATTAGCGGCCATCACCATATCCTGCTTATTGCGGCCGATCACCAGGAGATTATGGTTATCATGTGAATAGGTCGTGGCAACCGCTCCCCGCTTCAGTACATCGCCGGTGATCAGGCCGTGCGCCCGGTTGCCGTTTTTCCCATACCGTTCGAAGGTGGCAATCAACCCGTAGGGGCTTTCTTCCCAACGTAATTCGCCATTCTCCATCGACAGCCAGTCATTCGTTTCACTTGTGAAGGTGGAACCATTCTTTACTTGAATGATCCGGCACTCCGCTTGTCCCTGCTCATCCGGGGCAGATAGGTTAAAATCGGTTTCGCTCAGTTCGGCAAGCTTCACACTTTCATAGAAGTGCTCTGGAAATTGCCTACCGCTCGCTTCCTGCACATAAGGCTGTGACGAATCATAAACGAGCTCCCCGTTTTTATACACCTGATCGATGTCAAAGCTTTGCAAGTCGGATATAAGAAGGAAATCAGCCACCTTACCAGGTGCAGCCGCACCGCGATCATGCATCCTCATCCGCTGTGCCGGTGTATACGTACAAGCATAAATCGCTTTTTCAGGTGACATGCCCATTTGGATCGCTTTCTTTAACAGGACATTCAGATGCCCCCTTTTTTGGAAAGAGTCGGTCATGACATCATCTGTAACAAAGCAGAAATGCTCATCCACCTGCTGGTTTATTAAGAAATCCATCACTTCTTCAGTCATCGATTTCTCTTGGATCTCGATGAACATTCCGGCAGCGATCCTCGCCTCCAAGCCTTCAACGGTCTGATGTGTATGATCTGAATTCACTCCGGCATGAATGATCTTTTGCAGATCCAAGTCGAGCAGTTTTGGAACGTGCCCTTCAATGATCAGATCTGGATAATGGGAACGGATGTGGGACAGGATCTTATTCGTTTTGCATTCCGGATCCGAGATGACCTCATAGTAATTCATGATCTCGCCAAGGCAAATGATGTCCTCGGTTTGCATCAATTGTTCCATGTCGGAAATTTCGATGGACCCCCCCGTCGTTTCCATCGAGGTTGCGGGAACGGAGCTCGGGATGGCATAAAACATATCCGCGACACACTCTTTACTCGCCTTGATCATTTCCTTCACGCCGGAAATCCCGAAGACATTGGCCATTTCGTGTGGTTCCGGCACAATTGTGGTCACGCCATTTTTGATGAGGCCATAGGAAAATGTGGCCGGTGTCACCATCGTGCTTTCAATGTGCAGATGGATATCGATCAGTCCAGGAACCAGATACCTTCCCTTTCCGTCGATGATAAGCTCGGAAGTGAAGGCATCCAGCTCGCTTTCGCCAATATAATGGAATGTGCCGTCCTTGATGGCCGCATTCCCTTTCATGAATCTTTTGAAATAACTGTTGAAAATGTTGATATCCTTTATAAGCATATCCATTCGCATAACTTTCCCCCCTAACCTAATCGACAAGCACCATCTGGTTTCTCGGCACTTCAAGAATGATCTCCTGACCCACGGAATAGGATTCCGTCATTTCCTTGTTGACGATGAAATCCCCGATCGGCGTTTCCACGACGTATTGATAGCTTCTTCCAAGATACGTGCTTACCTTGACTCGGCCGGGTAAGCTATTTTCCTGGACGGCTCCAGCGTCATCCTTTTCCCTGATCAAAAGATCGTCCGGTCTGATTGCGCCAGTTTTCCCAGCATGATTGGCCATCCGGGCGTCCTTATCCAATACGAAGGAGTGGCCGGATTTGTTCAATTCAATTTTACCTTCATGATCCGTCCTCTTATCGAAGTCGATGAAGTTCTTGAAGCCGATGAAGTCCGCGACGAATTTGGTTTCAGGATATTTGTAAATGGTGGCGGGATCACTAAGCTGCTCGATGACCCCTTTATTCATGATCGCCACTTGGTCGGAAATGGAGAAGCATTCTTCCTGGTCATGTGAAACATACACCGTCGTAATTCCTAATTCCTGCTGGATCCGGCGAATTTCCACCCTCATATTCACCCTTAAATTCGCATCAAGATTGCTCAACGGTTCATCGAATAAAAGGATATCAGGTTCGATCACCAGCGCCCTCGCAATCGCGACACGCTGCTTTTGCCCGCCGGAAAGCTCTTGCGGATACCGTTTTTCAAATCCTTTTAAATTTACGATTTCGAGCACATTCATTACTTTTTTTTCGATTTCAGCCTTCGAATTCTTTCTTAGGCGCAGTCCGAAGGCTATATTATCAAAAATCGACAAATGCGGGAATAAGGCATAGTTTTGGAACACAAAGCCAAAGTTCCGCTTGTTGACGGGAACCTTCGTATAATCCTTATCCTTGAATAAAAATTTCCCTTCGTTCGCCTGTAAAAAGCCGGCAATCAAACGCAGGGTCGTCGTTTTCCCACAGCCGCTCGGGCCAAGGAGGGAGACCAATTTCCCTTTTTCAATCTCAAGGGTGAAGTCCTTTAAAATATTCTGTTTGTTATAAGCTACAGATATATCTTGTAAAGTGAATAAAGCCATCGAAATTTACCTCCTTTATCGTTTTGTGAAATAAGACAAGCCCATGAGCCGTTCAACCATGAACATGAAGAATGCCGTTATGAACATGAGCAATACGGAAATGGCCGAGATGGTCGGATCAAAATAATTCTCTACATACGTCAGCATTTGGATCGGGAACGTGCTTACGCCAGGACCCGTCATATAAACGGAAATGTCCACATTATTGAAGGATTCCAAAAAGGCGATCATCACGGCTGCCAGGATTCCTGATTTGATATTCGGAAGGACGACCGTGAAGAATGTCCCCAGCTTACTAGCCCCAAGGCTCTCAGCCGCTTCTTCAATGGAAAAGTCGAAATTCGATAAGCTTGAAGAAATCACGCGGATGATGAACGGCAGCATGATGACTGTATGCCCGACGAACAGGGCCGCATGAATCGGAAGCTGATACGTGCCCACAATATAACGTAAAAATGCAAAGCCAAGCACGATGCCTGGAACTAAAATGGGTGAAACGAAAAACGCATTTATGACGGATTTCCCTTTAAAATCCACCCTGCTTAATGCATAAGCAGCCGGGACTCCCAGTAAAAGCGCCAATAGATTGCCTGCAAGCGAAACAAGAATGGACGTTTTGAAAGCGACTAAAAACATGTCCACCTTGAAGATATTTTCGTACCATCTTAAAGAAAACTCTTCTGGCGGGAACTTCAAAATATTTCCGCCCTCGAATGACGTAACGGATATGATCAGTAAAGGCCCTAGTAAAAAGAGAAACACCAGGAGAGTAAACAGGGCCAATCCTCGATTTTTTTCCTGCATACACCTCTACCCCTTTGGATTTAATTTTTTTGCCAAACCGTTCATGATCGAGATGATAAGGACGGTTACGGCAATCATGATCGTCGCGACGATCGATGCCACCTGCCATTCATTCAAGGTTATGGCATTTTGATAAAGAAATGTTGAAATGACTCGCTGTTTCCCGCCTAATAAGGCAGGCGTTGTATACGCCGTGAAGCTTCCTACAAAAACGAGGATGCTGCCGATGACCAAGCCTGGAACGGATAGCGGAATGATCACCTTTGAAAACACGGCCAGTCTTGAGGCTCCAAGACTTTCTGCCGCCTTCAATAAATCCGTCTCTATATTCTCCATTACACCTACCAGCGTCACGATGATCAATGGCAGGAATAAATGGACCAAGCCGATGATGATCGCAGTCGGGGTGTACAAAATGTCCAGCGGCTTGTCGATCAAGCCGCTGCCCAAAAGCAATTTATTCACCACACCGTTTTTACCGATGATCACCATCCAGCTGAATGAGCGGACGACCGGGCTTGTCAAAAGCGGGAAAATCGTCAGCAAAAGCATGATCGCTTTTTTTCTTTGTTTCAGTTTCGAAATATAATAAGCTGCTGGAAAACCTAAGAAAATGCAAAGGATCGTCGTGAACAGACTCACCTTAAGTGTCGTGAGCAGGATTTCAATAAAGTATCGATCTTTGAAAAAATCGAGATAGCCTTGTATCGAGAAACCATTGTCACTGATGAATGTCGTTCCTATCGTCAGCAAGATGGGAATGATCATGAAAACCGTCAAAAAAAGTAACCCTGGCAACAGCAGCAGGTATAGATAGCGTTTTTTCACCTCGGAGCCCCCTGATCGTTTGATTTATGAATGGATGGTGCGAATGAACAGGTCGAAAAACGCTTCTGCATCGACATCAAGACAAACATGCGCATTCGCAGGCTTCATCAGCCGGTCCTGAAAGTCGCAAACCATCTGTCCATCACAAATCTCACTTTTTGTTTCTATATCCACATAATATTCTTTTGTCGTGACAAGATCTTTTTGCAAAGCGATGCCAACCGCCAATGGATCATGCATCGCGCATGCCCAAACACCGTTCCGCTCAAAATACCTTTTCCGATAGTCTGATGTGCTTTCGCTTATATAATCAGCAAGCTCTTGATTTTGAATCGCTTGGATATGCTCCTCGCTCAGCAGCACCTTTCTCGTGACATCGAGACCGACCTGTGTGATCGATCGGAACCCTGCATGCAGGACGATTTTGGCTGCTTCCGGATCGACGAATGTGTTATATTCGGAGGTCGGCGTGACATTGCCGACTCCTTGTACAACTCCGCCCATGAAAATGACTTCCTTCACAAGCTGGGTGATTTGCGGACATTTTTTCACTGCAAGTGCCAAATTCGTAAGCGGCCCCGTCATGATGAGCGTCACCTCTTCCGGAAAGTTCAAAATGGAATTGATGATGAAATCAGCGGCAAACCCCTCATCCGGCTGTTTTGTAACCGGGACATTGGCGAGCGCGCCCCCTATCCCGTCCTCCCCATGGATCTTATGTTCAAAAAAGGAGGGCCTGATTAGGGGAGCATTTGCGCCCTTAATGACTGAAATGTCTTGCTCGCCGAGCATATCAAGGATTTTGCATGTGTTGAGAGTGGCCGTATCCAGTGATACATTGCCATTGACGGTGGTGATTGCCAATATGTCGAATTGACGGCTTTTTACAGCAAGAATGATCCCGATTGCATCGTCTATTCCAGTATCCACATCGAGAATCAGTTTTTTCTTCATTCATCAAACCTCTTTCCATTGTTAATGTGCAAGCTCACGATTCCAACGATCGATCCATTGCTTCGAGTTTTCATTTACGAACTTCATGTCAAGGACACGCAGGCTGTTAATGACGTCTTCACCGTATGTTAAGCCTTTCGCCTCTTTTTCAGATAGCGTCACTTCCGTATTGACAGGAGAGTCGATTTTCGCCTTCGCTGATTTTTCCTGTACTTCCTTGCTTAAGATGTAATTCAAGAATTCTCCGGCCAATTCTTTTTGATCACTGGCTTTTACGATATTCACCGTATTCATGACCGCGTATCCGCCTTCTTTCGGAGAAACGAACTTCGCATTAGGGACGGCTTCCTGTAAATCACCGAAATACATCTCCATGATCGGGCCAGCCGCGATTTCCCCTTGCGAGAACATGTTGACGAACTCAGATGTTTGTCCGTACTCTTTTACCGCATTGGGCATGATCTTTTTCATTTCGGCAAAGGCTTTATCTTCATTGAAATCCTTACTTCCGCTTACTTTCGAAGCTGCATCCAAAAACATCGGGCCAGTCGTTGAAGTGATGGATGGAATCGTGATTTTCCCTTCCAGATCCTTGCTCCAAAGGTCCTTCCACGAAGTAATCGGCTTACTCACTTCATCGGGATTATAGGCAATGCCAAATTGGGCAATCGTATAGGCCGGACCATAGTCGGCGCCATTAGGGGCCTTCGCTTGGTCATAGATATGTTCCATATTCGGAATGCTTGCGGCGTCGATTTTTTCGAATAACCCTTCATCGATTCCCTGCTGGGCATAATAATCGGATAAATAGATAACATCCACGTCGCTATTTGCTTGGCGTACCTTGTTCAGTCGATCGGCATTATTTCCTGAATCGACGACGATCTTGACGTTATGCTTTTTTTCAAAAGGCTCATAAACCTCAGGGCGAAAGAAATCATCGGCAAATCCCCAAGTGGAAACGACTAATTTGGTCGGTTTTCCTTTTCCGTCCTCTTTTGAGGAGCATGCAGCTAAAACTAGTGTGAACACTGAAAACATCATGAATAAGCTAATTATTTTTTTCATCATCCAAACCTCCAATTTGATATTGTATAAAATTCCCTTTTTACTGCTATACATGTAAAAAAAGACAATCTTAAATAGAATTAACATTCTACCCAAGATTGTCTTTTCTTTGTAAACAAAGATAAAACTCATCATTTTGGTACTTTTGCGGCATTCGCTCCAGATAAATCCGGAGTGAAGTCCATATATAGGATTAAATGGTTTCCTTCAATACAATATTGGTGAAAGCCCGCTGCGTCGCTGAATCATAATCCCTCAGGACCGCTTCGATCTCCCAATCCGTTTGCATCTCCAGCTTTTGTCTCAATTTCTTTTTATAAAGCAGTGACATATGAAAATCAACCTCCTGCTTCAGGCTGGGAACTTCTCCCTCCAAAGCTTCAGAGCGTGGTGCACGGCGATGTTTGGCCTGAAATGTGATCACATTCAGCTCGACGGTAACCTTGAGCACCGTCGTGCCAAAACCGAACAATTCCTTCGATACCTCATTATACATATGAGAGAGCAATTTCTTCGTTTCATTAGCGTTTATCGGTAAGATGACTTTTCACCTGCCAACTATCATTTGAGGTAATTATATATACTTTTTTAAAATTGCACAAGATAATATTCGGATTTGATACAAAAAAAAGTTTAAAATAACAAAAAACGCCCATTTAACTACCAATAACCGAATTATACCAGAAAGTTGATGACAATCCTTCACTATATTCATATAGCTTTATAGTAAGGCATCCATTCATTTCACGCAGTTTTTCCTCCGTTTGTTTTCGGGCACTCGATGATGTTGAAAATTTTTTCAGAGAAATCTGTTCCTTATTGAAAACAATTGATATCTCTTTGCCGCTTATTGAAAACGCTTTTATCGGGAATTAATATACAAGTATAGCTCAGCAAAAAATAAAGAAGGGCATGGGCCCCATTAAATAAGGGAGGAATGTTTTATGAAGAAAGCTTTTGAGAAAGCGCAGCAGTTCGGTAAATCTTTTATGCTCCCGATTGCCGTATTACCAGCCGCAGGATTATTGCTAGGAATCGGTGGTGCTCTTTCGAATCCTAATACGGTAGAGGCCTATCCATTTTTGGATTTTGCCTGGTTGCAGGCTATATTCACGATCATGAGCTCTGCGGGCAGTATCGTCTTCGCCAACTTGCCAGTCATCTTTGCCGTCGGTGTTGCCGTTGGCTTAGCGCGTTCCGATAAAGGGACCGCTGCACTTGCAGCCATGATCGGCTACTTCGTGATGAACAGTTCGATCAATGCACTGCTTCAAATAACCGGGGAGCTTGCCAAGGATAATTTGGCTGGTGCCGGACAAGGTATGGCTGTCGGGATCCAAACACTGGAAACTGGGGTATTCGGCGGTATCATCGTTGGTATCACCGCGGCATTTTTGCATAATAAATATAATAAAATCGAGCTTCCACAAGTATTGGGGTTTTTCGGCGGTTCACGCTTCATTCCAATCGTCGTTTCCTTCGCATCCATCCTCGTCGGAGCGATATTGTTTGTCTTATGGCCTTACTTCCAGCTTTTCATCAACCAGCTTGGTGCACTGGTAACGAGCACAGGAACGATCGGAACCTTCTTCTACGGATTCATTTTACGCATGCTCGGGCCATTGGGGTTACACCATATTTTCTATCTCCCTTTCTGGCAAACGGCTTTAGGCGGAACGATGGAGATCAAAGGACAGCTTGTGAGCGGAACTCAAAATATCTTCTTTGCTCAATTGGCCGATCCAAGTACGACCAAGTACTATGAAGGGGTATCACGGTTCATGTCCGGACGGTTCATCACGATGATGTTCGGTTTGCCGGGAGCGGCACTGGCCATTTATCACTGTGCTAAACCAAAGAATAAGAAGGTCGTGGCCGGTTTACTTCTTTCGGCAGCCTTAACGTCCTTCTTAACGGGCATTACCGAGCCACTTGAATTCAGTTTCTTATTCGTCGCTCCGATCCTTTATGTTTTTCATGCCATATTCGACGGCTTGGCCTTCATGATGGCAGACATATTCAATATCACGATCGGTCAAACCTTCTCTGGGGGCTTTATCGATTTCACCTTATTCGGGATACTTCAGGGTATCAGTAAAACAAATTGGATTTATGTCCTTGTCGTAGGCATACCGTGGTTCTTCCTTTACTACTTCACGTTCAAGTTCTTGATCAAGAGGAAAAACTTGAAGGTGGTTGGCCGTGAAGATGAGGAACAAGCCGTTTCACAACAAGTGGCGGCATCAGAAAGAACCGAGACCATCGTTGAGGGCTTGGGCGGACAAGACAATATCGAAATCGTCGATTGCTGTGCAACTCGCTTGCGCATCACGGTCAAGGATGAATCTTTAGTAAAAGAAGACGTCATCAAGCAAACCGGCTCCAAGGGTGTCGTCCAACAAGGAAAAGGCATACAAATCGTTTACGGACCACAAGTAACGATCATCAAAAATGAAGTGGAAGAATATTTGGGTCACTAAGCGGATTGAAAAACGATAAGGGAGTGTTACACATGCAAAATGTGCTGGATACCATTCATAAAGGATTGATTGTATCTTGTCAGGCATTGGAGAATGAGCCTCTGCACAGTTCTTTCATCATGGGGCGCATGGCTGTCGCCGCCAAGGAAGGCGGTGCGAAATGCATTCGCGCTAATTCTGTAGCCGATATAATCGAGATCAAGAAGAATGTCGACCTGCCAGTCATCGGGATCATTAAACAGGTCTATGGACAAAACGATGTCTATATCACCCCTACCATGACGGAAATCGATGCATTGATGGAAACGAAAGCTGAAATCATTGCGACCGATGCGACAGCCCGTGTACGGCCGGACGGAAAATCGTTAGAGCAGTTTTACGATGAAATACGGGCAAAATATCCAGATGTCTTACTCATGGCCGATGTCTCCTCCAAGGAGGAGGCCATATACGCCGACGAATTAGGCTTCGATATTGTCGCACCCACTTTATACGGCTATACAAACGAAACGAGCGGACAGAAAATATATCACGACGACTATGCTGTTCTGAAGGATATCGTACAGGTCGTCAAGACGGCTAAAGTCATCGCTGAAGGAAATGTCATCACACCGGAAATCGCGCGTTCAGTATTGGATATGAACGTACATGCAGTAGTAGTGGGGGGCGCCATTACAAGGCCCCAGCAAATCACTAAACGCTTCGTCGATGCGATCCAGGAATAGAAATTGCACATCCATGAAAAGACCCAGACTATCAAAGTTTGGGTCTTTTTCCTTTCAGTAAGTATCCATTCCACCTCTATGGATACTTGTCAAACGCATGGTTTGAACCGGAAGCGGCATGAAGCAGCCTCTATAGGTGAACACGGGGCCATTAATGGAGAGTAAAAAAAGAACTATGCCTCATACTCAAGGCATAGTTCTTTTGAAGTTTGTTCACTTCATTTCTTATTGGCGATCGAAAAGAGAAGCACCCGCTATACCCGGCTTCGTCATTTCATAAGGGTTTAGAATCAAATCCAATTCGGCTTCAGTCAGCACATCATACTGCAAGCAAAGCTCGCGTACGGATTTGCCTTTCAAGATCGCTTCACGTGCGATACGTGAAACCACTTCATATCCGAGATGCGGATTGACGGCGGTGATCACGCCAACGCTTTTTTCGACATATTCTTTCAAGCGTTCCTCATTTGCTTCGATACCTGCCAAGCAATAATCGGTGAATACGTTAAAAGCATTATTCATGATCGAAATCGACTGCAATAGATTGAATACGAGTACTGGCTCCATTACATTCAGTTCCAATTGCCCTGCTTCTGATGCCAAGCAAATCGTATTATCATTCCCGATTACCTGGAATGCAACTTGGTTGATCAATTCAGGCATGACCGGATTCACTTTTCCTGGCATGATCGATGAACCTGGTTGACGCGCCGGAAGCGTGATTTCCCCTAATCCAGCTCTAGGGCCTGAAGCCATCAAACGTAAGTCGTTTGCGATTTTTGACATGTTCATCATACAAACCTTCAAAGCGGCTGACACTTCGGTGTAGGCATCAGTGTTTTGTGTGCCATCCACTAAGTGTTCTGCGCCAACAAGCGGCATTTCACTAATTTCAGCTAAATATTTCACAACATTCTCGATATAACGCGGATCTGCATTCAAGCCAGTTCCAACAGCCGTTGCTCCCATGTTCACTTCATATAAATGCTGACGTGATTGGCTTATTCTTTTTATATCACGCTCCAGCACTCGGCTATATGCCTCGAATTCTTGACCGAGACGAATAGGAACGGCATCCTGAAGGTGGGTACGGCCCATTTTGATGACGTGATCGAATTGCTTCGCCTTCGCTTTGAAGACGGATCCCATCTTCGTCATCGTTTCTAGTAATTGCTCTAATAATCGCAGTGTCGAGATATGAATGGCCGTCGGGAAGACGTCATTGGTCGACTGTGACATGTTAACGTGGCTGTTTGGACTAACCTTGCTATAATCACCTTTATCGTGCCCCATCAGTTCTATGGCCCGATTGGCAACGATTTCATTAATGTTCATATTCATCGATGTACCGGCGCCGCCTTGGATCGGATCGACGATGAAATATTCGTGCCATTTCCCTTCGATCACTTCATCAGAAGCCTTCACGATGCTGTTTCCAATACCTTCATACAAGCGTTTTGTGTCCATATTGGCAAGTGCGGCGGCTTTTTTTATCATCGCCAAGGCACGAATCATTTCTTCATTGACCTTGTATCCGGTAATCGGAAAATTCTCTACTGCGCGTAAAGTCTGAATCCCATAATACACATTTGCCGGAATCGCCTTTTCACCAAGAAAGTCTTTCTCAATTCGGATTGCTCTCTCATCTATCATCATTTCTCTAGTTCCCCCATGTTTTCAAAAAGTAATTTTTTTAATGAAACCCCTGTTTTGTCACATCAGTCAGGGACAGTTGTCCCGTTATTATATGTCTCTAATGAAATGATTCATTCAAATCCATTTCCCTACCATCATGTCGTTTCAACAACAGATAGGCAACACTCCCCCAGCTCCATACATTTCTTAAAAATGCTTTCCAAGAAATAATATACCACCCTTCCATCACTTTCAAATCGATCTTTTTCATTGACCGGAAAATAAAAGGATATGGGCGGTGTGAACCTTAGCCAATGCAGCATCTGCCCAATTCCATGGAAGAAATGTTACGTAACTTCCTCGTTCTTGGTAACTGGACAATTTCATTATACTCGATTTTTTAATTATATATAGGAATAATATTAATGCAGCATAGTTCATCTTTTGAAACGCACCCTTCATCCCTGAATGGTACTGCCATGTTTCCGGCCATTAGCATATCTTCCTACAACTTGACTGTTTTGTCCAGCACAATAAAACGCTTCCAAGGAATAGATGCCGCATAGTTGTGTAAAAGGGCAAGTTTGGTGAATATTCACTATCTTTTAATGATATCGGTTATTGACGTCCTTACTGGATACATTAAACTATACATATAATATATTTTGCCTGAAATGGGTGGTCAATTGGAATATCTAGCAGAAAACCTCATATACGGCATAGAATGCAGTATGAGTAAATTCACCAAAACGGAAGAAGAACTGGCCAACTATATTCTGCAGCGCCCTGAGGAAGTGAGTCAGTTAACCATTAGTCAAATTGCGAAGAAGCTGCATATTTCCCCGGCAACGATCACTCGATTCTGCCAGAAATTAGCTTTTTCCGGTTTCAATGAGTTCAAGCATGAGTTAAAGCGATTCGTCGACCTCCGCAATACGCCGATGCATATGAAGGATTTAAAGCAGGTCGATTATTTCGCTAAATTATATCAAGATCACATGAGCATCATCGAGGATACCTTTCATATTACATCTTATGAGGATATCCAAAAAGCGGTCTCTTTCCTTACGAAGGCAAAAAAGATACATGTCTACGGAATCGGCAGTTCAGGTATAGCCGCACATGAGTTCAAATCGAAGTTTTTCAGGATCGGCCTGTCTGTCGAGGCGATAACGGACCCTCACCAGTCGATGATGGATGCGGCCTTAAGTAACCAGGAAAGTGTTGTCATCGGCATTTCCATTACCGGTGCAACCAAAGAGGTCATTCGTGCGGTAAAGATCGCCAAGAAACAAGGGGCATCGATCCTGGTTTTTACAGGCAATAAGAATTCCGAGCTCTCACGGTTAAGTGACCTATCGCTATTGGTGACGAGCAAAAACAGCATGCATATGGGGCAGAATATCTCTCCCTTACTGCCGCTCTTATTGCTTTTTGATTTACTTTATACCGAACTGGTTTCCAAGGATTATAAAAACAGGATAAGCATCAGGGAAAAGACGCTGCAGGTATTAACCGATCCCCACTGATCCCAATCCTTCCTCCAAATAATGAAGGCCACCAGTCCAAAGGGACGGTGGCCTTCATGTATTCAGTTATGCAGTCCCCCCTTTAGCCATGGACGATTCCGATAGGCTCCGATCGGGATTTGGATCAGGCTCGTTTTGCCTTGCGCCCCGCCGATCTTATAAAGCTGATCACACATATTGACATCGAACCCGAGCAGCGGATGTCCATTCATTCCGAGGGCGGATGCTGCCAGCAATATTCGCTGCACAAGCATCCCCGCCTCCATTTGCTGGATCCGGTATCCCCTATATCCGAGCTGCGGCTTGTGGTACGTTCGATCACCCGCCACATGGATGCAAATCGGGACCTGCTGCAAATTCAAGATATCGAGCGACATTCCGCACTGCAATCGTAGCCGATGATCTCCTGCCCGTATCAGCCGCAACGAATGTGTCTTGCTTTCATACAGGTAGGCGCCATCCTCCAGGTCCTCCACATTATATAAGGTTGCATAGATGGAGACGCGATGCTCGTTGTCATCATTCGATTCATCCAGATCATTTTGATACGCAAATGAGGCAGTCGCCTCTTGGAGGAGAAGTGCGAGCTGCACTTGACTTACTTTTCCTAAAATGAAGTCCATTTCAGGGGAAAAGCGTTTTTGGCAAACCGATGCCAAATCATAGGACAAGCTCTTCACGATAGGCAAATCAATTACATGTCCCTTGCTCTCCCGTCCTCCCTCCGCATCGATCGGTCCAATCGTTTCGGCGCATTCAATCATCGATGCTCGATTCAATTTCGTTAGCATCGGGAATGCCTTGATCACTTGCGACCGAACATAGTGTTCCGGCTCGATATCCGGCAGCTCCCGGCACAAATCGGACGCCGTGGCATATTTCCCCGTACTCCCAGCATCCGTACATAGGTTTGCCGGCTCCTTCGATAAAGTGATCATCGCATAGGCGCTTTCTTCTTCCTCCGATAATCCGAGGAGATGATTGATGGCCCGGTCGACGAATTGAAGACACACCTTCGTGTTCATACCGAACCGTTTCGCCACTTCGAGCAGCTGTCCAATGAGCACTCCCGCATCAAGGCCTTGGAGCCGGTATGAGAAATTATTATATTTATAAAAATTTTTCCAAAACATCGTCGATACAAATACCACCCCAAAACAAGCGGATACATTGCAGTGATCACCAATAGCCTTGTTTACATATGAATCGAAATTACCTTCCCGCAACAGCAACAAACGATGGTGAGCCGCATCATAATGGTACACACCGTCAGGAAACTCCTCCGTCTTCAAGTATACGTACAGCTCACTTGGATACAGCGCCCCCCCTGATGGCGGAAAACGCCGGAATGACTGCATGAGATCATCAGGATCCGATGCTCTCTGTGCTTGACTGATTTGGGTGAGTCCATAAGCATACCAGAGAAAATCACTGATTCCGCCTCCGTCAGCCTTCGAACCTCTCGCGGAACCTTCCAGGGAAAGCGGAATCTCCAGCGACAAAGGGAACTGCGGCAAGCCACGATAGAGCTTAAACGTAAGCGGCGCATCATCCCAATCCACTTCCCAATCAGGCGGACTGACCTTTTCAATGTCAACATGCAAATTATGCAGAAATGTCTCTAAACTCATCCCCTTACCTCCTAGGCCACCGTTTATGGAAACGGATGCGGATGCGGGTTGAGCTGTTCGAATGCAAGCGGCCGCTTTGCATATCCAAGTTCCATTGGAACCCGAAGCACTCGCTCAAGCCCTTTCACCCGTGTAAGATGATGGCCGAATGTCATCGGCAGCATTCCCGGAATCAGCACTTTCACGCAATGTAAACCATTTCTCCCGATTTCAGGCGTCGTCTGATCCACCACGATCACCTCGAGATTCAAGCGGCGAAACTTTTCCAGAATGCCTTTTAAATCATCAGTCAAGTCGAGATGCTTCTCCGTTTTCGGAAATTCTTCAGCAAATGTCCGCATGGGACGTTCCACATTCAACAAGAAATCCAATCGTGCTTCCGATTGCGGCAGCCCATACAGGATGCCATGATCATCCATTTTCCTCACAAGCGAGGAGTCATGGAACATTGCCTCGATTTCCGCCTCGTTTTCCTCCAATTTCTCGTCAAGGGTAAGCATCATGCCCGCCAGCTCGAAAACCGCGCTTTTCACCGCCCGGATCGGGTCAAGATGGGCCCCTGCTGCACATATGAGATTCAGTCCCTTTTCTTTCGTGTTTTTCGCCAGCGCCCATACACTCGGTATACCGTGCTCCATCGTCGAATTGAACAAATGGATATCATATCCCGCCGCGGCCCTTGCCCTGTCTATCATCAATTCCAGCTCTTTATCATTTGCCGAGTACGGATCGATCCGGTTAAGCGGCAATTGTGCATACCATGTCAGCAAAAATGAATCACGTTCCACCACTTCCATCATGCCGTAGAAAATGGCCTCCTCCAAACTGCCGCCAAGGGCGCATCCATTGGAGGTTTCATAGACAAATCCGTTCCCGCAGCCCAAGCTGTAATAGGAAAGCAGCTCTGGAACCAAAATCGGCCGCTCCTGTTTGAACGAATATCCCCATACCCAATCCATCGAACGATCAGGATGGAACGGTTGAAACGGAAAATCAGGCTGTGCATAATTCTCCTCCGCGTGTACGCCGATCTTGATCGGATCAAGTGCTTGATCTTTCAAGTTGTTGTAGCTGTCATGCACCACGGTCCTCTTGCCGCGCGGCTCCATTCCGCAATACCGCTCAAGTCCCTCCAATATGGCCGTCATCTCGCTTGCAGCATAGGAAAGCGTCCGCCCAGCCGTCCCCTCGTCGCCGATGAACAAAGGCAAATTAACACTAACATCGGCAAATGGCGGAATGAGGTCGATCATTTTACTATTGAGGAAACCCGTACGACTGTCCAAATAATCCCTGGCCAATACTTTGCCGAGCTCCTCCATGGAACGGGTACGGTAACTATCGGGACTGATTTTTGGGCTTGGCAGCAGGGATATCCTTGCCCGGTCCATCGTGTCATCAGGCAACTGGCTGCATACCGGACACAATGGATCAGGTAAAAACGAGTGCCATGAAATATTAAGTGTTTTCAGGTTGATGATTGCCACCCGCCCCTCTGAACGGGGGGGATTACCGCTCAGCACCTCGCTGACCTCTTCCCCGATCAGGTGAGACATCTGCAAAAGACCTATGCGCGATGCCGCCGCATCACGCCCGATCCCTCCATTATCCTGGAGCTGCTTTTTGATGCCCCACATTTCCTTGCGGTCACGCCCTGCCATCAGCTGTCTTAAATCTGCACATTGGGAGCAGCCGGAAATGCCAGGACGTACCAGCGGGCCGACCACTCCCTCCCCAAATGATACGAATCCTCGCAGCCAAGGTATCTCTTGGGACCGTAGCAGCTCTTCCGCCTTCAGATGTACAGCGGGATTCCAGGCATCCTCCAAGATCAGGACCATGGTCGCTTGCGGGATTCCTGCCGCGAAATCGGATAGGCGCTTGACCTGGTATGTGCCGGATAAGTCCCGATGAACATGGTCGGCCAATACGCCGTTCCCGACAACCACTACGTCAGCTTTCACCCTGATTCCTCCTCTCGCAAAAACACCCCAAACACCCCTGCCAGTTCTTCTTGCAGAACAAGTTCCGTTTCCACTTCGAAAACGAAGAGCCGCTTCCCGCTCTTTTCGATGACTGTGAGAGCGGATTGAACCATCTCGGCAATCGCTGCTCCCTCACCTTCACACGAAGGAATCACAAGATCATCCGCTCGTCTTCCTCCCGGTTGTTCAAGAGAGGCTTTACGGCAAATGGTTTGATTTTGGATTTTCATGACCGCCTTTTTCAACGCTTCCCGCAATCCGAGTGTGACATTCAAGCCTACGGCACCTGACCAGCCAGCGCTCGTTCCTACCCAAACTGCCGGAAAACCGGACACATCCCCATCAAGCGCGATGATCGGTTCGCCTTCCAGGCGGGTCAATGCTTGTAAATAATATTTGCAGCGTTCATCCTTCACCTCGGCCAATTTCACCGAGACGAGAGCCTCCTCATTGAGCTTCCTGTTCCCAAGCTCCGCAGCCAAACAGTTTTGCAATCCCCGGCTTACGCATTCAGCAAACGTTTCCCCCGCTCCCACGCCGATTGATTCTTTTAGATCATCATAGTCAGACAACGGAGGAAGAGTAGCAACGCTTCCGCTAAGCGCCCGGGATACATAGGCCTCGATTCCCGAAAGGCCCGTCTCCCTCCTCGCTTCCTCATGAGTCAGCTCGGCACGGATGATATCAGGCAGAAGCAAAGCCGGACCCTCAGACATCGGATCGGCGACCTGAACGCGGCATTGGGCCAGCGGTAGCTGTTTGAGTTCCCCCTCCTCCCAGCTATGGAAAATCCCTGATTGCTTGGATGTCATCCTGCCGAAAAGCATGAACAGTTGACCAGGCTTGGAAGGGCCGGACTCTTGCCCGAGCCGATGGTCGATATCACATACCCATTCAGCGTTTCCCTTTCCCGTCACACCTGGATGGGGCAGGAAAGGATGCCAGCTCCCCTCCAATGTTTCTGTATTCAACAAATAAAACGAATGGTCTTGTTCTGCTGCCGTGACACCCGTGGTCTCTTTAAACCACTCGAATACCATTACATTTGCCAGCAGCGCCCCAGCTGTGGAAGAATAGCTACCGGACGCTTGATTTCCATCCAGCACCGTTTGATGCAGTCGATGCCATGCCGACTCCCAGCAGCCCTTGGACTGCGGGCTGACAAGCGGTCCTGCCATGCCGACTTGATTGATGATCATAGCTGGGAACAGAACCTTTCCCTCCTGCCTGCAAACCGAATGGAGTTCCCTCAATTCGTCTATATCACCCTCTTGTGACACATATAATACCGAATCGAATGGCCGGACGATTTCCTGCCATGTTATGCTTGCTTCCTTCTCGGGCACAATCTCCTCCATCGCCACTTCAGCATCGATGCTTCGCGCATGTGCAACGATTTCCTTTAATCTCTTCCTATTCGTTTGTACCGTATCCGTGATGAGAATATGGAAGCTGGGCAGACCGGATTCCATCAGCGCGGATACCAATGAAAGGAACATCGGTCCAGAGCCGATTGCCAGCGCCTTTTTCTTTCGATAAGCTTGAAAACGGTTAGCCCCAGAGTCACCGAAACCTTCAAGGAACTCGATTTGGGACGCAAAGGCTTCTAAAACCTGATCGTTCAATTGATGAGGACTGTCCTGACTTACATCCCGAACGAATCCGTTCCTGTACAAAACCTCGGCAATTTCCATGACACGGCTCCGGTAAGGGCCAGGCAAACCATCCGTCAGCTCACGTAACGAATGGGCTCCGTTGAACATTGGCAACAGATTTTCGATCCACTGCACGATCGTTCTTCCCTCCATCCGGAACGAACTTATATTATTCCTGAAATATACACCTTTGTTTGGTTCAGGGAAGAAGAACGTGTCCCTTTTCAATTTCAATTGCATAGTAGGGGTCAACTTGACCATTTTGCACCTCCTGACCCAAAGTTTTTCTAAATTCTCCAATCACTTCACTTTCATCCTATGTATGATATTTTGTCTCATATGTCTAAACCGCAAAGAAATATCCCTGCAATATCACTGCAGGGACATCTGTACTACATGAACCATTAACGACCGCCGCAGCGTCCGCCGCATCCGCCGCAACGACCGCCGCACCCGCCACAACGTCCGCCACACCCGCCACAACGTCCGCCGCACCCGCCGCATCCGGCACAGCCAAAGCACAAGAAACAACCAAAACATCCAAAACCTATAAGGCGGGAATCCTCCATGGCATATTGTGGCTGGGTTTGTTCCCATTGAACCGGCTGACTTACCTGGAAATCATCAACATTTAGCATTTGAAGTTGATTTTGAAACTCATTCATTTATATAACCTCCATATTTTTTAAAATAAGATAATGCTTGAATCGAAATGAAATAGTCTGGGAATATGAACCACGTCAAGTACTCCCTCCAACAAAATATGTAAAGCGAGTAGGTATTGCCACTGAATCAAACGCCTATTTTCACCACACGGTTCGTGATGATCAGCTGCAAAAAACAAAAAAACCAGAAGGCTGACACCCTTCTGGTTTTTCATATTAATTCTGCAGTTGCTCAAAACGCTTCCAGTTTACCGATTTCTCCAGCACGATCGATATCAATACACCCATGATGAGCCCATTCGTTAAAAAGGGCTGCAAAAGCGTCGGAACATTCGCGAATGCACTGGGCAGGACGTTCATCAAGCTCACGCCGATCAATACGGGGACTGCGAGTCTGAAGATCGTGTCTGAAGTGAAATATTGGCCCTTGACGCTGTTGAAGGCCGTGCCGAACAATTGAAGATACGCAACGAACAAAACTGCATTCCCAACGGTGATTGGCATCGTCGCCAAGAAAGAAATGAACGGAGGAATCAGTCCAATCAACGTCAACAGCGCGCCCCCGAGTAAAAACGGTCGCCGCCCATAAATCTGGGTGCTTTGCAGGAATCCGATGGACGAGGTGAAAGGCGTATAAGGGACTAGACCGAGCAATGGCGATAAAATGGTGAAACCGCCCGTCATGAATATCGATTTCCGATATTGGTTATACGATGCTTCCTCCTTCAATAGCTCTGATGCAGCTTGGATTGAAGCAAAGGTATTACACAAGTTCAATAATCCGGCAAAAAAAGCGATCGCTATGATGCCGAATTCCAGGTTTGGCATACCTAACGGGAATAATGAAAATGAAGCGACTGTCGTGGCCGCTTCCACCCCTGTAGATGGAAATAACAACGCGTAAAAAATCCAGCCGACGATGATTCCGATCAAAATCGAGAAATTACTAATGGTCCTTGGGCCTTTTATCTTCAAGATACTGACTAATAAGACAATCGCCAAGGATAGGAAACTGACCGGGATGTTAATTTCCCCCGCATCCGTAATTCCGAGCATCCCTTTAAAGAAGACAAAGATGAGCTGGAACGTGAGGAGGAAGAGGTAAACGGTCATGACCATCGGGGTGAAAATCTTCTGAACGTATGAAATCAGGTTAAAGGCTGCAATGATCATGGTCACGACGCCAGCCGCAAGGAGACCAGTCGCTATCCCACCACCTATTGCGGCATAACTTAATCCGATCGATGGCGCAGACAGTCCGAGGTTCAGCATCACTCCCCACAATAGCCCGGAATGCCCCTCCATGATTGGATATCTATGTCCCTTCCATCCTTGGATCACACAGGCAATGCCTGTGAAGACGAGTGAGCTCCTCATCGTCATTTCCGTAATGTCGGAAGGAAGATCAAAAGCGGCACCAATCGATATGGGCACAACCACCGTATTGGCAAAAATAAAAAACAACCATTGAAAAGAAGAAAATAGAGTCACGGAAGAACCCCAACTTTTCATAGCTTCCATCTCCTTTGAACATGATACTTTTCAAGCTTATGGTTAAAACATGGACCCTTCCATGTCACTTCAAAGAAAGATAAGCGACGGAACCCCATGCTAATAAACGTAAACACACCAGATGCTTCTGCTCATGCAGAAATCTTCCGGCACCAAGCCCCCTTAGTTTGGAATTTAAGGAGCATTGTTAACCGGTCCTTTTAGTGAAACCGACTTCCATTCCATTTGTTTACAGCTATAGGGCAATGATGGATAAAACCGTTTAACCATGAAAGCAAAAAAAAATTACTTACCAAGCATATAACACAAGCACGTAAAAGTACACGACATTGAAACGGCTGGCAAGCGAGTCCGCCGAGTGTTTCGGACACAAAACGAAAAAGGAAATCCGGACGAATCCAGAAATCCTTTTTCTGTCAGCTCTTCACATCAATGGGCCGTTTTTGCTTGCTCAATGAACCGGATACGATGCGTCCATTGTACATGACCGCTCTACGTTCGGACCTTCTTGCAATTGCTTCGGCAGAACAGCTGGCGTCAATCAGTACAAGACTTGCTGCATCACCAGCCTTCGGCCAAACTTGGTTTCCCCGATCGTCAAGCGGCGTTTTCCCGCCCGTTATGAACCCCAATGCTTGGGACAAGGATGCTTCATCAACCCATTTGAACCGTTCGGCCAGCCTGCCAGCTCTCTCCAGAATGTCCCCATTCCCAAGTGGTGACCATACATCGAAGATATTATCATTCCCGACAGCTACCTCCACGCCCCTTTCTTGCAATACATCCACGGGGGGCATTTGCCGATTGATCGGCACGCTTGTGACGATCGAGACCCCGGCATCCCTCAGGATGTCGGCCAGGTCATAGGCTTCTGCTCTGGATACGTCTCCAATGCCGAACGCATGGCTGATGGCTACCCTGCCCTCCCAGCCTGCTTGCTTTGTTAAAGCTGCCAAACGCTTCATCGTGAACGTACCAAGGTGTCCGGGATCATGTAAATGAAGGTCAACATCGGCATCCGCCTCCACCGCTAAATCCATCATTTGCACAAGAGATGCTTCAATATCGTTATCGATCGTCGCCGGATCGACAGCCCCCACGATTCCAGCTCCATTTCGCAACGCCTCCCTGACAAGCTTGACGGAATTCGATCTCAATAAACCGTGCTGGGCAAATGCGACGATTTCCGAGCTGAGCCGGTTGGAATAGGTTTCCAAAGCCTGTTGTACTTGCTCCAGGTTCTGCAATCTTACTTCCGGATATATATCGACATGAGTCCGGACATGCGTCGAGCCAGAAGCTAAAAGCACTTCCAATAATGTCTCGGCACGCTTTTGAGTACTTGTCGCAATCGTCGGAAGCACTTTTTTCTCATTTTCAAAGCGCTCAATGACACTGGTCGAGGGGGTACATGCTCGCCAAACATCCCCCATCAAGGTCTTATCAAGATGAACATGCTTTTCAATGAACGAGGGCAGCACAAGCAATCCTTCTGCATCCTCGGCAGGCACATCATTCGGGATCGGCTCTCCAGCCTTGACAATCCTCGTGATTTTCCCGTCATCTATCAACAGATGAAAGAGGTCAGTCATGGTACCTGTCACTCTTCCACCCTCTTTTTGGTACCCGCATTCCAGCCGTGCATTCTTCAGCCAAAAGGAATTATCCATCCTTCTCATCCCTTCTTTCCATTCAATTGTAAGTCAGTTCCGTTTCCCTGCTCAATCCACCGAAAATCAGACTTCCATCGGAAATGACCGCTGCTCTTCTTGATCTTCTTGCCACTGCCTCGGCCGAGCATGAAGCCTCCACCAATACCATACTTGCAGCATCTCCAACCTTCGGCCATAAACGATTCCCATTACGATCCAGCGTCCTGATGCCTCCTGTAATGAATTGGAGCGATTGAGACAATGCATACTCATCCTTCCATTTGTACCTCTCGGCTAAGCGACCTGCTTTTTCCAGCATATCGCCTGTACCGAATGGAGACCATGAGTCATAAAATCCATCACATCCAAGAGCAACATGGACTCCTTTTTCATGCAGTACATCGATTGGCGGCATGACCCGATTGATCGGCACCGTAGACATGATGGCGATCCCCAGGCTTGCCATTTCGTCCGCCATCTCAAGCGTTTCTTCCACGGACACATCTCCGAGTGCAAAGGCATGGCTGATGGCCGCCCTGTTTTTCCATCCCGCTTCTTCGATCAAGGAAACCAATTTCTTGATCGTATAAAATCCAAGATGCCCTGGATCATGTAGATGGATATCGATATCCGCCTCGAATTCAGCAGCCAGGTTCATCATCTCATAGAGGGACGCTTCAATATTCCGATCGATTCCACCCGGGTCCAAGCCGCCTACGATGGATGCCCCCGCTTTCATCGCTTGCCTCATCAAACCAGTCGAATTCGTTCGGAGCAGTCCATGCTGGGGGAAGGCGACGATTTCATGCGTCATTTTGCCTCCGAAGGAATCTAGTGCCTTCTGGATTTCTTCCAAGTTCTTCAACCCAATGTACGGATCGATATTCACATGCGTTCTGACGTGTGTCGCACCGCCTTGCAGCAAAAGCTGAAGCATGTGTTCCGCACGATGCTGCCCGGTCCGTGCCAGTTCAGCGAGCTCCGCAGCTTCCAATTTCAATCGTTCCGTTAAGTTGGGCACCGGGGTGCATGATTTCCACGGGAGTCCTAAATAGGTTTTGTCCAGATGGTTATGCATCTCTTTAAAAGGTGGAAGTGCAAGTAGCCTTTTGGCATCCTGTACGGGCAAATCCGTCTTCAAAGGCATGCTTTGTGCCACTTGCAATTCTTCAATCACCCCATCCTTTATCCGGATATCGTATAAAGCGGTCTCCGTTCCCTCCAGTCTCCCATCCTCATGAACATAGCCGCTATCAAGCGTAACGTTAGTAAGCCAGTATGCTTTCATTAAAACACCCTCTTTAATGGAAGATTACACACCTGTCGCCTCAAAAGATGAAATCGACCCACTTACGACTTTGCCCCTGAAGATGACAGCCGCACGCTTCGACCTCCTGGCCACCGCTTCCGCCGAACAGCTTGCTTCAAGCAGGACGATGTTCGCCTCATCGCCAACATTCGGCCAGGTCTTGACTCCTTCTTGGTTTAATGGAGTCCTTCCTCCTGTTATGTATTGCAGGCTGCCTGCCAAGGAACGCTCCTCGATCATGCGGAACCTCTCGGCAAGGCGACCTACTTTCTCCAGATTGTCACCGATTCCGAATGGTGTCCAGTGATCCGTGATGCTGTCATTGCCCAGTTCGACCTTCACTCCTCTTTCACGGAGCAGCGGAATTGGAATCGTCCTGAAGATAGGCACAGTGGACGTAATCGATATGCCTAATTCCGAAAACCTTTCGGCTATACTCGTTACCTCAGATACGGAAAGATCTGCCAACCCACTTGCATGGCTTACCGTCACCCTGCCCTGCCACCCTGCATCTTCGGTCATGGAAGCAAGCCGCTGCATGGTAAAGAGTCCAAGCTGATCCGGATCATGGAGATGGACATCGATATCCGAATTCGATTCAACCGCGATATCCATGATCGTTTCAAGTGATTTCTCGATATTTTCATCAATGGTGGCGGGGTCGACACCTCCTACCAGATTTGCCCCGTTTTTCATCGCCTCCCTGATCAGCCCGACGGAATTGGAGCGTAAAAGTCCATGCTGAGGGAATGCGACGATTTCATACGTCAATTTATCTTTGTATCCTTCCAGTGCTTGAATGGTCGCTTCCAGGTTTTTCAGCCCAATCACGGGATCTACATTACAATGGGTGCGAATATGCGTAGATCCGAAACTCAGTAATAAATCGAGCATTTTTTCCGCTCTTGCCTTGGCGGTAGGCAAGAGCTGAGGAAGTAACCCCTGCTCTTCCTCTATCCGGGTCTTCACCCCGTTTACAGCAGTCATGCAAGCCTTCCAAGGACCGCCGTAGTAGGTTTTATCAATATGGATATGCATTTCCTTAAACGAAGGAACCATCAGCAGCCCCCCTGCATCATGCTGCGGGTCTTGATCTGGTAACAATTCCTTTGCCGATAAAATGGAGGCTATCTTCCCACCATCAATCTTAATGTGATACTTCCCGGTTTCAGTACCGGTAATCACTTTCATTTCATTATAAGTGAAGCCTTTTTCCAGCCGAACATTCGTCAACCAATACGATCGTGACATTGAACTCACCCTTCCACTACAGATTGAACATGCGTCCCTTTCATTATAATCCTAAAGCAAAGCCGATAATTTCAGAATTTTTACTCATTTTTATGTTATTTTTACTTATTGCGCAAATGAATTTTCTTTCAGCATTTCGGCGCGTTACTCGCGAATTCGGAACTTTTACTCGCCAATTTACCGACTTTACTCGCGAGTTTCGTACTTTTACTCGCCAATTCAGGCTTTGCAACAGCAAACTGAGTCCCGCCTAAATGGGGGACCCAGTGTCTTTATCACTTTATCGTTACTTCATTAATTTCTAGGTAGCCTGAAGGGCTGATTGAGAATCCTTTTACGTCCTTGGCGACTGCAGCAAGATTTTCAATGACCCTTACCGGTATATATGGGGTATCAGCCAGCTCGATTTCCTGGGCCTCGGCGTAAAGATCCTTGCGCTTTCCTTCCTCTTTTTCCTTTCTCGCCGCATCTATCAAATCGTCAACCTTTTGGTTGCTATAAAAGAATGTATTGCCGGCCGCTCCCTGTGAATTCGTATGAAATAGATTGTATTGATTGTAATCGGCGTCACCTGTCGCGTTTCTCCAGCTGATGATGAACATTTCCGATTGCCCTTTATTCACTTGTTCCACGAACGATCCGTACTCCATGACCTGGACCTTCAAGTTAATGCCGATTCCTTTTAGCTGCGATTGCAGGACCTCGGCCAAGTTGACTCTTTCCTTACTGTCCATCGTGAGGATGGTGGCGTCCAAGCCTTTTGAATATCCGGCTTCGGCCATCAGCTTTTTAGCTTCTTTAAGGTTATAATCATACGCTTCCAAACTCGCATCATACCCAAACACTTTAGAGCCCATCAACGAATTCGCCTTGACTCCGACATTATTGAACACGCCTTTAATGATTGAATCCATTTCAATGGCATGGGCAATCGCTTTACGGACCCGGACATCATTGAATGGTTCATTCTTGACATTGAATCCTACATATTCGGTACCATATCCTTCGCTGCGGTATACATCCATAGCCGCTGATGATTCCACTTGATCCATGACCGCTATCGGAAGGGGCTCGGCTATCTGCGCTTCACCCGTTTCGATCATCGATATCCGCGTCGAATCTTCAGGGACGACCTTGAAAATGACCTTGTCCACCTTTGGCTCATTTCCCCAATAGTTTTTGTTCTTCACCAAGGTGATTTCCTGTCCCGGGGACCACGAATCAAAAACGAAAGGACCTGTTCCGTTCGGTTCCTGAATGATTTTCTTGCCATACTTCTCGATCGTTTTCGGGCTGATGATTCCGCCTTCGTGATTCGCCAAAATTGAAAGCAGCGGGGAAAAAGGCTCCTTCAGTATGAATTGAACAGTATATTCATCAATCGGCTTCACTTCTTTTACCATTTCGAATACGACCGCTCTGGGAGAGGCAACTGCCGGGTCCAATAGCCGATCGAACGTCTTTTTTACCGCATCTGCATTAAATGGTGTGCCATCATGAAACGTTACATCGTCCCTAAGCTTGAATTCCCAGGTCGTGTTATCCGTTTGCTTCCAAGATTCTGCCAGCATAGGCTGAATCTCGCCATTTTTATCCCGCTGTACAAGTCCTTCATAAATTTTATGATGCGTGACACTGGCAGCATTGATCGTGGACATGAACTGCTGATCCAGATTTTCAGCGTCCGATAAACGGGCAATGACCAATGTACCTCCTTCCTTTGAAGCAATGTTCGGATCGCTTGCCGTTTTACTTACGTCACTGTTAGAAGAACAACCTGTCATGATAATACCAATGAACATGACGATAATAAGCCTTCCTATGCCAAGATATCTCCCCATCAACCATGACCCCCCGATTTCATTTTTTGAACTGAAAAAATATTCAGACTATTAAACACAAAAATATTCACTACTCTTTTTGCCTGTCATCAGCTCTTAACCAATGGATTCTACCAGCTTGAATGAAGGCTTAAAAAGCTCCTGCTCAGGAAGCCTCTGATAATCCCTTTCCAAATAACCGCTTCTCATCCTATTAAAATATTTTTGCGCCTTATATTTTATTTCTTCCAAATCATGATTCGGAAGAAATTGATCTTTCATGACGACTTTTCCATTAATGATGGATAATGTAACGTCCTTCCCAGAACCGCTTACGAACATCGATCGAATCGGGTCATCGATGACACCCATATGATAGCTGTCCAGGCTCACCGCGATGATATCGGCTTTTGCCCCAGGTGCGATACGGCCTAGATCGTCCCTGCCAAGAAAAGCGGCTGCATCAAGAGTTGCGGATCGAAAGAAATCGGCATACTTCGAGCCTTCCACTTCCTTTTCCGCCATTTTTGAAAGTAAGCTGCCTACCCTTACGTTCTGGAACATATCTGGAGGGAATGTATCCGTCCCAAGAGCGATATTGATGCCTGCCCTTTTATATTCAGCGAAGGATTCCAGCGCCTCGCCATGCCTTGCGAGTATCAGCGGGCAATGAATCACCGTTGTCTTCGTTTCCTTTAGAAGCGCCAAGTCATCACCTTCGCCATATTTCGCTCGGCTGTATCCAGCAATATAGTGGGCATGAGGAATCCCCGTTCTTTGACCGAGGAAACCAAGGTCGTACAAATATTGGATCGGTGTCTTATGATGTGCATTCCAAATCGTCTCGAACTCGAAGCTCCCCTGGGCAGCATGAAGCTTGATCGGTACACCCAACTTATCGCCGTAATATTTTGTCTGTTTTAAACCATTTGCCGTTTGGCACTCTACACGTTCCGGGGCAAGCATCCCCCTAACCAGGCCATCATAAGCTCCATCGAACGTTTCGACGAACTTGACTGCCCTATTCAATCCAGCTTCCCCGGCCTTTTCATTCCAGTGCAGTTTCACTTTTCCGTTAGGCTCGACGACCCTGATTCCGGATTGAAAGCTTGGACCTAAGTAAACTCTTAATCCCAATCGAGTTGCATGCTCGGCCGCAGCCGCCAATTCAGCATACGTTTCGGCCCAGTTTTTATAGAAAACGGAGGTGATCGGCATAGCCGTCGTCACGCCATGAAGGATGAGCTGCGAGTACGCATATAGAGATTTGAATGCCTCATCTTCTTTGGACATCCATTCGGGATGGCCGTTTTTGATATAATCCTCGGACCAAAGCAGGTTTTTCTGTCTATCGGAGCCAGCCTCGAAATGCAATAGATCATGATCAATATCCCCTAACGCATTCAGATCAATGAAGCCGGGGCTAATGATCGCATTTCCGGCGTCCAATATCTCATCCACCTCTTGCGGATATTTTTTGCCTACATACAAAATCGTATCACCTTCATATACGACCTCCGCATTTTCCAACATGACATGATCACAGCCATCATAACCAATTACATATTTTCCTTTAACCTTCGTTTTCATCTTATTCCCCTTTCCGCATTTCCGGATCATTCTCCCGTTCGTCATATCTCCTTTCATCGACGTATGCCCTCGCGTGGCCCCAGAAATATTTCGTCGGCTTCATATACTTTTCGAGCCCCGCACGCTCGATCGTCGAAGAAGCTTCTTCATTCGCTTCATTAAGTATGGTGCTTTCATGAACGGTTTGGACTTCCCTGCTCTCCATGATCAATTTCCCATCGACGATGACATGCTCGACATCATTGGCCACCGCTTGGAAGACAAGCCGATGAACATGCATGAATTCAGGGGTCAAATGCGGCTGATGCAAATTGACCGTAATCACATCCGCCTTCTTCCCGATCTCCAGCGAACCGATTTCATCATCCCAGCCTATGCATTTTGCCGCATCAATCGTAATCATTTCCAGGAGCTTTCCTGGTGGCAGATAGTAATAATCCCTAAGGGCCGCTTGGTGAACGAATTGGGTTTTCCTCATCGCCTGGAACATATCAAAGCTTGTGGAAGGCGAGGTCCCATCCGTAGAAATGGCCACCGTTGCACCCATTTCCAATAATTCAGTGATCGGCGTACGTGCATTCACCTGTCCAAAACCGGGCGAGGCACTGACATTGGTGCCCGTTTCTGCCAGTATCCTTGCCTCATCAAAGGAAATGCCGCGGCAATGCTGTAAATGGACATCAGGACCTAACAAGGCGTTCTCCCTATCCTGTATCGCTAAATGAATCATCCCGCCAAAAGCATCGGAATGAATCCTCGTATCATATTTACGGGCAATTTCCCGGATTCTTTTCGCCTGATAAAGATCATGATCACTTAGCCCATAAAGCCTGTCAGGTGCAGTGGGATTGGAGGGGTCAACAGATGTGACGATCACAAATGGTGTAATGAAGGCTCTCGTGCGGTCTTCATTTGCATGATTCAGTGCTTCTATCACTGCTTCCGCTCCCTTTAATACCTCTTCATACGTAACCTCCTTCACGACTCTTTTTCCATCAACCCACCGACTGAATGAATGTGGCCAAGGAGGGTTGCATGGACCGGTGCAGACAACCTCCCTCACGCCCACCTCGGCGTAAGCCTTTGCATGATTGATGGCGAAAATCGGATCATCAGATCGCGGCATCGAGCCTAACACACTCACACCCGTCGTCACACCCGCCTTCAATCTTTCCAGAGAAGAGAGCTTGCCTTCGTAGTACCAAAAATCATCCGTGACAAAATGTTTATACGTATTCGTCATGATCGGCATCCAAAAATCGATATTCTCCATCGCAATCGTCTTGAACATCGAGTGTCCCCCATGGCCATGAACATCTATCAATCCTGGCAGTATGCATTGATGGCTGCAATCGATCACTTTTTTCGCCTCATACTTCGATGTCAGTTTTGCGGTTATACCCACGTCTACAATCCGTCCTTCGTTTATGGCGATGGCGCCATCCGAAACGATTCTCCTGTCTGGATCCATGGTGATGACAGTCCCGTGAATGAGCAGTAAATCGATCATATTTCCCCTCCTAATGGAGAAGACAGCATAGCCGTCGTATGCTGCCTTCTCTTTTGATCTCATTCTTACTGAACAGTTATATCATCAAGCATTAAATAATTGGCCGGGTTCAGCCATAGCCCCTTAACCGTTTCGCCATACACTGCCAGATGCTCATAGTTGCGGATCGGAACATATGGCACCTCTTCCCGTTCGATTTCCTGAGCCTTCGAATAAAGCTCCTTACGCTTGTCGCCGCTTGATTCCTGTCGTGCCGCTTCAATCAATTTATCCACCTCAGGATTACTGTAAAACGAACTATTCCCGGCTGCACCTTGCGATTTGCTATCGAAAAGATTGAATTGATTATAATCTCCGTCGCCCGTCGCATTGCCCCAGCCGCCTATGGAAACCTGATGCTCGCCCTTGGCCGTCGCGTCAATATAAGCTCCATACTCAAGCACTTGTATTTTCACCTTGAATCCAATTCCTTTTAATTGGGATTGAATCACCTCTGCCATGTTGATTCTTTCCTTACGGTCACTTGTCGTTAAAGTAATCTCCATGCCATCTTTAATTCCAGCTTCCTTCAATAGCTTTTTGGATTCATTAATATCATAATCGTATCCCTTTATCTTCGGGTCATAGCCGAAAACCTTAGGACTCATCGTTGAATTGGCCTTCGTGCCAACATCGTTATATACCCCTTTGATGATCGAATCGACCTCGATGGCATGCGCGACCGCTTTCCGGACACGAACATCATCGAACGGCTTCTTCTTGACATTGAAGCTCAAGTATTCGACGGCAAGTCCGTCCGTGCGATACAACCCCATCGTGTCCGAGGCCTCGATGCGATCGATTTCCGTCACGGGCACTTGATCGGTCACATGTGCTTCACCCGTTTCGATCATCGCGATTCTCGTTGCATCTTCAGGGACGACCTTGAATACGACGCCATCGATCTTCGGTTCTTTTCCCCAGTAGTCCTCATTCTTGGCGAGCTCGATCTCTTCTCCCGATTTCCACGATTTGAAAACGAATGGACCTGTCCCAACCGGATTTTGCCCAAGTTGGTCACTATGCTCTTTAATCGCCTTTGGACTCAGGATGCTTCCTTCATTACTGACCAATATCGAAAGAAGCGGAGCATACGGATATTTCAGTTTGAACTGTACGGTCGTATCATCAACCACCTTGATTTCCTTGATCATTTCCAATTTTCCAGCCTGCGGCGAAGAGGTTTTAGGATCCAGTAATCTGTCGAAATTCATTTTTACCGCTTCGGCATTGAATGGTGCCCCATCATGGAATTTCACGCCCTCACGCAGCTTGAACTCCCATGTTAGATCGTCCAGCTGCTTCCATTCCTTCGCGAGCAATGGCTGTGGTTTCATATCCTTGTCAGGAACGACCAATGTTTCATACACCTTCTCATAGACGACGTTTGCCGAAGGGATGTCCGTAATGAAATGCGGATCAAGCGTCGTCGCATCAGACAGCCGGGCGACGACCAATGTACCGCCTTCCTTCGCTTCCCTTTCCGGTTTCTTGCTGCTTGTTTGATCTGAAGTACATCCAGATAAAACCGTCGAGATACATAATAACGATGCAAATAGTAATCCAGTTATACCTTTTCTCATGATTGTTGTTCCTCCCTTTCATACTTCCCTTTGTATTCCGCGCAGCCTATTACGATGAGCACATCGGGCTTAATCAAATTATAAGAAAAAACAAAATTTTATATTTTCAGAATCTTTACTCATTTTTTTATTATCTTTACTGCTTTCGGACATCATATTTACTTCGATACCCATTTTGCATAAATTAAATGAAAGAAAAGGAGGAACTGTCATGAAGCCAGAGGTCGTTATCAAGAATCCCGGATTGAAGCTGAACAAAAACAAATCTACAAAACTCCAAAACTGGAAAGCCTTTTATAGAAAGTTCAAAAGAAATAAATTGGCATTGGTAGGCGGCTACATCGTACTTTTTTATATTTTATTGGCGATTTTCGCACCTGCCATTTCACCGCAGGACCCCTATGAAATCGATTTGGTCAACAAGCTTCAGCCTCCTACGGGAGACCATTGGATGGGGACGGATGATAAGGGAAGAGATATTTTGAGCAGGTTATTATATGGGACACGCCTTTCGTTGACCGTGGGATTCGTTTCCGTTTTCTTCGGCGCGTTCATCGGCATCCTCTTGGGCTTGACGGCCGGATATTATGGAAAATGGATCGATACGATCATCATGAGGATCGTCGATGTTCTGCTTGCCTTCCCGGGAATATTGCTGGCGCTTGCCATCATAAGCGCTCTCGGACCAAGCTTGATCAATGTAATGGTAGCGGTTGGTGTTTTTTCCATCCCCATGTTTGCCCGAATCGTACGGGGTTCCACGCTTTCGGTGAGGAAGCTTGAGTATATTGACGCCGTTCGTGCATTGGGAGCGACGGACTTCACGATCATAGTGAAACACATTTTCCCTAATATCCTTTCACCCGTCATCGTCCAAGCGACGTTGCGCCTGGCAACGGCGATTCTATCGGCAGCCGGCTTGTCATTCCTCGGGCTTGGAGCGCAGCCTCCTTCACCGGAATGGGGTGCGATGTTGAGCAGCGGACGGGACTATTTATTCAGCGCGCCGCACATCGCTTTATTTCCCGGGATCGCCATATCCACACTTGTACTTGGCTTCAATATCTTCGGAGATGGACTGAGGGACGCCCTGGATCCAAGAATGAAAAAATAAGGAGGAGAGAACATGTTCGTATTCATCGTCCGGCGCATGTTGCAAACGGTACCGGTATTGTTAGGAGTAAGTTTAGTAGTCTTCCTCATCATGCAGATGGTTCCCGGTGACCCGGCAACCCTGCTTGCAGGTGAAGGGGCGACAAAAGAAACGATAGAAATGATCCGGCATCAGCTTGGGCTGGATCGCCCGATTCTCTATCAGTACGTTGATTATGTGGTTCATGCCGTTCAAGGCGACTTCGGTGAATCACTCCGCAGCAGCCGTCCTGTTCTGGACGAGATTATGGTCCGCCTGCCCGTTACGCTTGAACTCGCACTTGCCAGTATTTTCATCACCGTCGTGCTTGGAATGGTGGCCGGAATCATCTCGGCGACCAGGCAATACTCTGCAGCTGACATTTCCATCATGATCGTTGCTTTACTAGGAATCTCCCTGCCTAGCTTTTGGTTAGGGCTGATGCTCATCTACTTCTTTTCCGTCAACCTTCAGTGGTTTCCCGTTTCAGGCTGGGGAACCTTCAGCCATATGATCTTACCTGCGATAACCCTTGGTGCGGGCGGAGCGGCGATTGTCGCCAGGATGACGAGATCAAGCATGCTCGAAGTCGTTCGTCAGGACTATATCCGTACAGCGAAAGCCAAAGGCTTGAAGGAGCATGTCATCATTTATAAGCACGGGCTGAAAAATGCGTTGATTCCCGTCATTACGGTCGTCGGCCTCCAGTTCGGTGCCCTCCTTGGCGGCACCGTATTGACCGAATCCGTGTTTGCCATCAACGGACTTGGGAGATTGATCGTCGATGCCATCAGAACGAGGGATCTGCCGATGGTCCAAGGCGGTGTCCTCATTGCCTCCGTCATCTTCGTATTCATGAATTTGGCTGTGGATGTCCTCTATCGATACTTTAACAAGCGCATAGACTTAAACTAAGGAGGTACGTGATGAAACAGTTTGATGATAAAATACTCGAAGTCAAAAACTTGCAGACCCACTTTTTTACCGACGAAGGAACGAGTAAAGCCGTGGATGGGATCAGCTTCACCTTGAACAAAGGGGAAACGCTTGGAATCGTGGGAGAATCGGGAAGCGGCAAAAGCATCACCTCCTTATCCCTGTTAAGGTTAATTCCATCGCCTCCCGGTAAAATCACCGGCGGCAGCATCTTTTTTAAAGGGGAGGACCTGCTTGCCAAGACGGAAAAACAAATGCGGGCGATTCGCGGAAATGAAATTTCGATGATCTTTCAGGAGCCGATGACCTCATTGAATCCCGTATATTCAGCGGGCGAGCAAATTGCCGAAGCGATCCGGCTTCACCAAAAGCTCGGGAAAAAGGAAGCGTGGAACAAAGCGGTCGACATGCTCCGGCTTGTCGGCATCCCCTCCCCTGAAAAAAGGGCAAAGCAGGAGCCGCATGAGTTAAGCGGCGGAATGAGGCAAAGGGTCATGATTGCGATGGCACTTGCCTGCCACCCTGAGGTTTTGATAGCGGATGAGCCGACGACGGCGCTTGACGTGACGATCCAGGCCCAAATCCTGGAACTGATCAAAACGCTGCAAAAGGATTTCGGAACGGCCGTGATTTTAATCACCCATGATTTAGGTGTCGTCTATGAAACATGTGACAGGGTGGCGGTGATGTATGCCGGAAAAATGGTGGAATACACCTTGGCGAAAGAGATTTTCACGAACCCTAAGCATCCTTACACCATCGGATTATTGAATTCCCTTCCACGCCTCGACCTGGATCAGGAGGAATTGACCACCATCCCCGGAACCGTGCCAAGTCCGTACGATATGCCCAAGGGCTGCAGCTTTGCACCACGGTGTGCACATGCGAGGCGAATCTGCGAACAAGCTGTACCGGATCTCGAATCAGTAGACACCGATACAAAAGTCAGCTGCTGGATGTATACCCCGCAATGGGAAAAAGAATATGAAGCGGAAAAGAAAGTGGGGGTTCAATGATGGGCGCAGCAGTGGAAGACAAGAAGGTTCTGCTAAAGGTAGATCAATTGAAGCAATATTTCCCGATCAAGGGCGGTTTTTTCGGAAGGACCGTTAATCATGTAAAAGCTGTCGACGACATCAGCTTTCATATTTATCAAGGAGAAACATTGAGCATAGTCGGTGAATCCGGCTGCGGCAAATCGACGACCGGACGGGCCATCCTTCGATTGGATCAGCCTACGAGCGGGCAAATCCACTTTCAGGGCAAGGACCTTTTAAGCTTAGGAAAAAAAGAAATGAGGAGTACGAGGAAGGATCTGCAGGTCATCTTTCAAGATCCTTTCGCCTCCCTTAATCCTAGGCAGACGATCGGGCAAATTCTTGGAGAAGCTTTAGCGATACAAAATGTGGTGCCTAAGCAAAATCGCCGGAGCAGGATTGAAGAATTATTGGAACATGTCGGCCTGAGACCGGAATCGCTGGAAAGATATCCGCATGAATTCAGCGGCGGCCAGCGTCAGCGGATCGGGATTGCCCGGGCACTTGCCGTCGATCCAAAATTGATCATTTGTGATGAAGCGGTATCTGCACTCGATGTCTCCATCCAGGCGCAGGTGCTGAATCTATTGAAAACATTGCAGCGGCAATTCGAGCTCACCTTTCTTTTCATCTCGCATGACTTAGGCGTCGTACGCCATATCTCCGATCGCGTCATGGTGATGTATCTAGGAAAAATCGTCGAAATCGGTGACAAAAAGTCGATATTCGAACAGCCGCAGCACCCTTATACACGGGCATTGCTTTCTGCCATCCCTGTACCGAATCCAGTGCAGGAAAGGGAACGGATTCTATTGACAGGTGATGTCCCCTCACCGATCGACCCGCCGAACGGCTGCCGCTTCCATACACGGTGCCCGTTTGTGATGGACATCTGCAAAACAAAGGCACCTGAATTGAAACGCTCCGCGCAAAATCATCAAGTTGCGTGTCACATTGTGTCATAAGCTGTAGATTTCCGCGAAAGTCTTTAGTAAGATACTCATAGACAAAATAATGCGAGTCATTAAAAAAATATAACCGACAGAGGTTCTCCATGCTTAGTTACGAGGGATTCACGCTAATCATCATGCTCTTCATTTTAGCTCCCATCATGGGAGCTATTGCTCTTTTATTTTTATTCATATTCGAAAAGAGGATCGATCTGCTTGAAAACAAAAACAAAGAGATCCAGCTGGAGCAAGCTCTGCAGGAGGCACAATACAATAAACTGAACCAGCAAATCCAGCCTCACTTTTTATTCAATACCCTTAATGTCATATTGGGCTTGGCCCGCCTGGACAGGAAGGCCGAATTGATCCGTGCCCTGGAGGCATTTTCACAATTCCTGAAATTCAAATACAAAGCATCCGAGCCATTGATTCCGCTTGCCCAGGAAATTCAATACACCCAGCATTATCTCGACATCCAAAGCCTCCGCTTTGGTGACCGGCTTAAGATCGATATGTCGTGCCCCGATCACTTGACGATCGCACTGGTCCCCCCATTCATTCTCCAGACATTAGTGGAGAATTCATTCAAGCACGGCTTGGAAAAAAAGGTGGGAGAAGCCCTTCTTCATATTCAATTCCATTTGGAAGCGGAGACGATGCATCTCATAGTGAAGGATAACGGGTACATCGGGAATGCCACTTCCGCTGCCGAGGAAGGCGGTCATGGCCTGGACAATATCCAAAAGCGTTTACACTTGTATTTCAGCAGCCGAGCACGATTAATGATCAATTCCGATGAACGCGGCACAAAGGTGGAGGTATCATGGCCACTCGTTTTTGATACGAAATTGGAGGAGGCAGCACCGGAATGAATGTATTATTAGTGGATGACGAACCATTGGTCCTTGAACAAATGGAATATATGATCCAGTCGATATTCCCGTTTTGGACCTTTCACAAGGCCGCTGATGCTGTTCAAGCGCTGACGATCAACCAGACTCATAAAATCAACCTCGCTTTCCTGGACATTAACCTGCCTGGACGGTCGGGCCTTGAATTCGGTGAAGATTTGCGGGCGCTGAATAAAGAAGTGGAAATCATCATGGTGACCGCCCATCAAAGCTTCGATTATGCCCAGCAATCCATCAGGATCGGTGTCGTCGATTACTTGACGAAACCGGTCATTGAAAGTGAATTGCATAAAGTGCTATCCAAATATCAGGAAAGCGGGGCCACACAAAACTATTCAAGCCTGATCCACCATTCGCTCACATTCATTCATGAAAATTTCGCGGAAAAAATCTCGCTATCGGACATCGCCCGTGAAGTGCATACGAATCCGACATATTTAAGCAGGAAATTCCATGAAGAGGTCGGCACCTCCTTTTCCGAATATTTAATGCACTATCGAATAAAAGCCGCTAAAAGGGCGTTAATCGCCAACACGAACTGGAGCATCTCGGATGTAGCCGAAAACTCGGGCTTCAACAGTCAGCATTATTTCAGCACGTTATTCCGTAAAATAGAGGGAATTACCCCGAAGGAGTTCCGCGAGAAAGGAAAATGACCATTGCGATCACGGACATTTCAAGAATACGTACAAGGCCCGATCCAACTCGGGATGGGGCTAGGAATCATTTCCCTCCTGGCACGCTGGGTGACGGGAACCACCATATTATCTTCTCCTGAATCGATGGTGAAGTATGGCGTTTTCGGGGGAATTGGCTACGCAATAATGGGGGCGGTCGCCCTATTCATGTTCAGCTTCATCGGTAAGCGGGTTCGGCAAGATTTTCCAGCGGGATTGACGATGGGCGACTATTTGAAAACGAGGCTGCACCCATTGGGATATTGGATTCTGCTCGTCATTCTCGTCATCACCAGCTTACACATTTTATTCATCCAGGGAATGGCCGCCTCCACCCTATGTCAATTCCTTTTCGATACACCGCTGTATGTCGGATTATTTTTCTTTTTCGTTTTTTGTATTCTTTTTGCAGGCTTCGGCGGACTGAAGCTCATTCATGGTTTCGCAGCCTTTCAAGTCGTTTTCATGTTTGCCGCCGTCATCTTGATCCCTTTATATTTTTTCGTCAAGGAAGGCATCCAGCCTGTTTATGATGGAATCCGCCTGTACCACCCCTATATGCTGGTGATCAATAAGTATGACTTATGGAGTTTCATATTTGCCGGACTTCTTGTCGGATTCGGCCAATTTTTCTTTGATTTGACGTCATGGCAGCGTTTGTTCATGATTGAACTGAAAAAGGTACCCTTAACCTTTTCCTTGTCCGGCCTGATATGGCTTATATTCCCGCTCTCGTTTTCATCACTGTTCATCATGGTGATCTTTACAGGCGGCTTCACTGATATCCACTCCATTTTAGAGGGGCTGGCAAACAAGATCACGACGCCATTCTTTTTCATCCTGTTTGTGCTTTGTGCCTTCAGTGCCATCACGTCAACTTTCGGGGCCTGCCTGCACGCATTGGTCAGCTTGATTGTCGCCAATATGATCGTGCCCTTCCAGAACCAAACGAATGACCAGCAAAAAATCAGGATGGCCTACCTTCTTTCAATCTGTATCGGCGCATTGATATTCATGGCAACACTCTTCTATTCCCCAAACCTATTGGAGCTTTTATTTTATTCCGGGAATATCTATTCGGCCTTGCTCGCTCCCATACTTGTGATCGTTTTCAGCAGAGGGAAAGTTGCCAATTTCATACCGATAAGTGCGGCTTTGGCCATCGCTGCCTCATACATCATCCAGCCTTATGCAAGTGAATTTCAAAGCATTTGGTTCAGTGGAATAATATCCTTCACGATCATCGTCGTATGCACGATCTTTAGCTTCATCAAGAATTCATGGGAACTTCGTAAAGTCTAAAAAAAAGCTGCCGACATGATGTCGGCAGTTTTTTTATCGTCTGCCTCGTTTTAAGTCGTAACTCAACAGTTCGGGCCTTTTACTCGCCAATTTTGCCCTTTTACTCGCCAATTAGGGCCTTTTACTCGCCAATTTCGACTTCTCGATGAGCAGCTTCAGCAGCCGCCTCTTGTCATATGAAAAGACGGTATCCAGAGAGACTGGACACCGTCTTTTTTTCATCATCAAGTTCCGCAAAAAGTCCGATATGGCGTGGATGATACAGGCAGTGTGGTGTATTCAGCTTGTTTGGCGGAATGCTCGTAAGGGTTTGCCAGAGCATCCAAAAGCCGCTCCATCACGCTGTAGTCTCCTTTTTCCACGGCAGCCGCTAGAGCCTCTTCGACACGGTGGTTCCGCGGGATAACCGCCGGATTGCTGCTTTGCATCAGCTGGTTTGATGCTTCTTTCGATTCCTGCTGCCTGCCCAGTCTTGCCTTCCAAAGCTCATGCCACTGAACGTATTCCGGTGCCCCGAAAAGGACCGTGTCCTCCATCGTATCGAACGATAAAGCGCTGAATGTATTCGTATAATCGGCACCATGTTTCTTCATCATGCTGAGGAGGCCATTGATTAACGCTTCATCCTGTGTTTCTTCATTGAATAACCCTAATTTCGCTCGCATCCCCGCTAGCCAGTGGGCGTGATGCAGTTCTTTAAAAGCGGAAATCTTCTCTTGTGCGAGCTCGACTGCCTGATCCAGATCATCATCCAGCAACGGCAACAGAGATTCTGCGAACCGCGCAAGATTCCAGCCGCCAATAACCGGCTGATTGCCATAGGCATAGCGGCCTTGGGTGTCAATTGAGCTGAATACCGTAGCCGGATCATATTCATCCATGAAGGCACATGGGCCATAATCGATCGTTTCCCCGCTAATCGTCATGTTGTCGGTGTTCATCACTCCATGAATGAAGCCAACCAGCTGCCATTGGGCAATAAGCTTTGCCTGACGCTTGATCACTTCCTCGAAAAATGAAAGATACCGATTCTCCGCTGTTTCAACTTCTGGATAATGTCGCATTATCGCATAATCTGCAAGCGTCCTGAGCTCCTCGACCGTCCCCCATTTCGCTGCGAACTGAAAGGACCCGACACGCAGATGACTCGCTGCGACACGGGTCATGATCGCCCCGGGCAGCCTGGTTTCACGGATGATCGATTCGCCGGTCGTCACCACTGCCAGACTTCGGGTCGTCGGAATGCCCAATGCATGCATCGCCTCGCTGATGATATACTCCCGAAGCATCGGCCCCAATGCCGCACGCCCATCGCCCCCGCGCGAATACGGCGTTCTTCCCGGACCCTTCAGCTGGATATCGACCCTCCCTCCTTGAGGCAGGATTTGCTCTCCAAGCAGTATCGCCCGGCCATCCCCCAACATGTTAAAATGCCCGAACTGGTGCCCCGCATACGCTTGAGCAAGAGGCGAACCACCTACTGGAGCCTCGTTTCCGGCAAACACCGCCACGGCCATTTCGCCTTTCAATGCCTCCACATCCAGACCGAGCGATAGCGCCAGCGGTTCATTGAGGATGACCAACTCAGGGGAGCTTACAGGTGTCGGATTCGTGCTCGTGAAAAACTTTTCCGGAAGGCGGGCATAACTATTGTCTAAATTCCATCCTGCTTCATTACTCTTAGTCATGGCTTCTCCTTTTCTTTTTTGTCGTTTTGTATGAATGCTATTTCCCTCATCATTTCAGCTAAAAATCAATTCTTGAAACCAAAGATTGCAGTCATTTCTAATGTCTGCTTCTGCCAATTTATTATACCGTTTCCATATGAAAATGGCTCTTTTTAAGTATGGTGTAGGACTCCATGAAAAGCTATCCTGCCAATATAACCATAACACGGCATGCATCACTTTTCGTTCTCAAACTAAAAAAGGGTAATCACTTCATAAATACCCTTCTTTCTGCAAATGGAACAATTCCTTTTTATACTGGTAAGAAAATGACATGGATAATCCTCATAACCAAGACATACACCCAAATTAATATGGAGTCTGATTTAAATCAGCTATTCGAAATCGTATGCATCGTCATTCATACTGATCGCGGCATCTTGCTTCCCACTATTTAGGACCAGTTTGATGCTTCCTTCTCCGGACAAAGATTCAAATGAACGTTTTGCATCTCCCTTTATTACTTCAGAAAATACCTCTTCACCCTCCGAATCCATTACTATACATTCTATTTCACTATCAGTTTGATCGTTCTTTATTGAAATGGTATTGTTATCCTTCAATAGTGTTTTCATTTCTAGCGTTTTCCTTTTATGAAGGCTGCCGGATAAAGTCATATCAGCTACTAAAACTTTTGAGTCTCTTATATAGGTTTCACTCACTTCAATCCCATCTTTAACCACCTCTCCTTTTTCTGGAAATATATTGATGATAAGTCCAAGCAGTAAGAAAGCACTTATCACCATTAACGTTTTTTCATAAGGAACATCTCCTTACTTTTACATTTTAGGTATATTTTATCATAAAATCATCTTTAACCGATAAAAAAACCCACCGCTGTTCCGGTAGGCCTACTTCTTATTTTTTAACCGATATCACTTCGGGATTAAGTTCAACGTCGTCATCACATCCCGGGCTTTATTTAATTCAGGATAGCCAGGGTGATGAAGGCTATGCCAAATATGCAGTACAGACCGAGGGTAAGGGGCTGGGGATAAATGATGTAAACCATCATGCTAATGATCATCAGCAGGATGCTGTAGGCATTGATTCTATCTCTCCACATACTCATCTTTGGTCAACTCCTTTTTGATTGCGTTTTGAACGGAGAATCATTCTCCGGCTGTGTCAGTGCTTGTCCTTTAACGACGGAATTCCTGACGCTTATCGGCCCTTGCATTGAATGGCGCTTCCGCTTCAACAGGATTCATGTCATGGCCGTCTTCGTGCCTAATTTTGATTTTTTTTCATTTTTCGTTAGGATGTATGCGTCTGATAATTTATAATTATAGGATTGCAACCACTAAATAGCCATGTAGCTAAAATGATAAGTTCATGAAAATATACTAAATATTCAGATTTTTAAGGAGAAGTGCAGGAAATGTTTTATAAAACTTACAAGGTTGTCCTGAGAACCTTGCATAAAGGTCAGATCGAGGAATTCTCCTATGTATATGAAGGGAAAAGTCTATTGATTGGACGTGCAAGCCAGTACTCCCAAGCGGATTTCAAACTTTATAATGACTTCGTTTCCAGGGAACATTGCCGTATTTATATGCTGGAAGGAAAGCTTTTCATTGAGGATTTGGCGAGCAAGCACGGAACCTCCGTGAACCAGATGCCGCTTGTACCGGGTCATCCTTGCCCCATTGAACCAGGGGATGTCATTACTTTGATTAATGGATTGATTGAATTCATGATTTCCATCGACAACGATTTAACCATGGATTTGACTCCGGTGAGCCAGGAATTGCAGCATACGGTGATCATAAATGAGCATCTTCAGACCGTGACCATCAATGAAGAACCCCCCATTAAAATGCCGACGAAGGAATTCAATTGCTTTAAGCTGCTTTATGAGAACCTGGATCACCTTATTGCAAAAGAAAGAATCGTTCAGCATGTATGGCCCGAAAGAAGTGGTGATTCCGAGCAAATCGTGACAGCCGAAGAGATCGCTTCCCTTCTCTACAGGGTGCGAAAGCGGATCAATGGCCATTTCGCCATTAAAGCCGTAATCCAAAAAGGCTATTATATGGAATCGATTCTCTCCATCAACCTCTCGGACCTGTAATGAACAGGTTATGGAGTCATGGCCTGCACCCCATTTGTTAGGCGCCGTCCCATGATTGGAGGAGTTGTTTCTCCATCCAATCGTCGTTACACTTGTAAGCATCCTTCATTGGGTGCTTTTTATTTTGAAGGAAATTATTCTCTTTTGTTGAATATATATTTAAAAAAGGAGGTGAGTACGTGGAGGTTAAACATAGAACTTTATACTTTTTAGAAATCATGGAAAATGGAGAACATTATTCTTTTGATTATGAAACCGAAGATGAAGCCTATCATGCATTCGAGTTCCTTGTGAAGACATACAAGGATAACAGAATTGTTGATAAAGGACCTATTATTTCCGCTGATAATATCACCCAATTGAGTATATGCAAAACTCAGGAAGGTTCTGTACCAAAATGCGCAATCGCAAACTACTCGCCTTTTGAATGGTTCAAGGATACACACGAGGAGATTAAACTCTCCGCTAAAATATACTACGAAAATCAAAAATGAAGACGAAGTTAGGCATCTACGGATGCCTTTTTTATTGGAAATCGGATACAAGCCACGTTAGCTGGGTGTCTGCTTATCCGAACAAATCAGTGCACATGCTAGAACATACCCTTTATTAGCCGAACGATCATCCTTGGAATGAAAGCCAGGAATTTAATAGCCCATTCAACGATGATTGAATCGAGAATTTCACCCATTATGTCTTTGAAAATGCGCTTCCTTGATTGTCTTGTTTTCAAATTATCCCCTCGTTACCTTTCCATTTTCCCTATCATCCGTTCAAAAACAATAACCCACAATGGAGATAGGATCATAAAGAATAAGAATATACCCAAACCAAGCAGTTCCTTCTTTGTTGCTTTACTAGTAAATGCCGTTCAATTAAAAGCACAGACATTCCATTCACCATAATAATAACCGCTATTCATTGTAAACACCAAAATACAAAGTGGATAATTCCTGCCGTAATCCATAATAGTAATGCTGGAATAAAAAACTTTATTCTGTATTTTATCGTTTCATTTTCACATCTCCATAAAGACAGCCCCCGATAGAGGCACACTAAGAAAAAGAGCTGCTCATCACAGCTCAACATATGATTGAGATTTTTTCACTTTTTCACATACATTTTGTTTATGAAGGGTTCAACCGAAGAAATCGTTACATCCTGATAATAATAATGAACAATATCCTTGTAATTCTTACCTTCCATGGCTAATCCGTTAGCACCATATTGACTCATGCCTACTCCGTGACCATTGCCCCTAGTATTGATAATAACCTTATTTCCTTCTCTTTTAAATGTGAAATCGGAAGAATTAAGTTTTAGCTTATTTCTGATCGCTTTACCGCTATACTTCTTATCACTGATTTCAATGAACTTTATTCGATTTCCTTCAGATTTCGAGAGTATCGTCCCTATATTCACATCATTATTCAGTTTTGTCCCCAGCAACTCTTCAAATTCAGGTACTGGAATACTCGTTTGATTTTGAAATTTAGGAGATTGCAGATCCCAAGGACTATCAACGCTTTTTAAATATGGCGTTTCATTCCCCCAATAATCCTCAGAATTCTCCGTATATCCATTACTGGTTGAAAAGAAAGAAGCATCAATTGGTTTCTCATCATAAGTTATAATCTGACCTTTTGTTGCATCGACTGCTTTTTGCACTTTAGATAAATTTGCTTGATAATCCTTTCCCCACTCACTAGCTAGTTCTTCCTTATTTTTAAAGATTTGGTGGTATTGAATACTATCCGTTATATCGGTTCCTTCCGGTAAGTTAATTTTGGAAGGTGAGAGCATTTGTTTGACCAGAAATGTTCTAGCTGCCAAGGATTGAGCCTTTAAAGCTTCCGGTTCAAAAGAAACGGGCATTTCAGAGGCAACCACTCCTGCAACATACTCTTCCAAAGGAATATTTTCAATCTCTTTAGTCATTGTCCGATAAACTGAAACGTCGATGGATGGCTCCGCTTGGTTTTTATCAGTATGATCATTGCTGTTTGTTAAATCCTGCTTTGCTGAGGCATTAATATGCTTTGGATTGTTTGAAAAGGAAAGCACCAGAATGGAAGGTACTACTAAAGTGACCAAAATGGTCGTTAGAACGATCCACATCAATGGATGGAATTTATTCATCTTACCTCCTTAATAAATAAATCGTTTTAGAAAGGGTATGAATGAATGGCACCCTGTATTACCAATTGTCATAACGAAAAAGCACTCCCTTTTACTTATAAGCGCTTTGGATGAAGGTAGTTTTAACCCTCAAGTACCGTTAGCACGTAGAGGATAAGAATTTCAAAAGCGTTTCCATTTTTTTTTTATTTTTATTAGAACGAATAGGAGCGGTAAGTACAAAACAATGAAGCTGACGCTGTATGGATTGATAATTTTGTTTGTTACATGCAAGATGTCGATATCGTAATAAAATATATTGACTAGTATGATGATTATGGACATGATCCATAAGGGATATTTTTGCTGGATATTGAATACGCGCTTGATCCCCCTGCTGGCGGCCCATAATGGAATGACCATGTTGGGGATGATAATGATGGCCCACCAAGAAATGGTTATGTACTCGAACCGTTGGATAAAAGGCAGTTCAATGATGCTGGTCATCGTTAAGGTTGGCCAAAGGGTAAGGGTCAGCAGCTTGAGTGGATAAAAGGCGATTGAAACGAAATAGACTATCAAAGCCAGTAAGGTAGTGGTCAGTGCACCTCCATGGGCAAACTTTTGTGATGTTTCCGCTTTTTTTATGAACGGATAATACATCAGAAGCATTTCAAAACCGAGCATCGTTAAGGAGGTGCTTCTGGTTCCTTTCAGGATGTCCAGGATGGAATGATCGAATATCGGAAGTACACCCGTGAAATCCGAATATTTAATACCGTAAAACGGGAAAAATAAAAGCCAATATGAAATGATGATCGATAAAAAGGCAATGCCTGTAACCGTTCTGAATCCCCCTGAAATGATATAATAAATCAGGATGAGGAACACCGTAACCAACGCCCAAGCAGGCACATCATCAAACATCCAAACATGTATGACACGTATATATCCGACGATGACCGTCATTCCCAGTATAAAAAAGTACAATATGAACAAGAAGCTGAAGAAACTGCCCATCCATTTACCGAACACATAATGGTTCGCATATATAATATCACCCGGAACCATTTTGAAAATCTTATAAATGAGCCAAATCAATAGGTGAATAATCAATCCTGCCAGAAGTATGGACATCCAGCCATCTGTACCCGTGAACTTCGCCAGTTCCCTTTGAAAGCTCAACGCACCTAATCCTGTTTGCATGCCATGTATTAAAAAGAACACATAAAATGGCGATACCTTATACTTTTCATTAACAGTAGCTTGGTTCATATAAGACCCTCATTTGTATCACTGATTTCTAATGTTATTAATTTGGCTTTTAGTAATCATGGGTATACAAGAAATTCATTTATCACCCGCATTCCGAATGAGTGGTGCACATGAACAGAAAAAAAAGGCACCAAAATTGGCAGCCCCTCGAATTCACCGGATGTATGCTGATCTAAACTCCATCTTCTTTTCTTGATACATATTATCTTTATATTCATAAGTTACTTCAATCCTACCAATGAACATGGCGGGAGTAATTTGACCATGCTGCCAAAAAGCAACATTATCAAATGGATGATCCGGAGGAATCAGGAATTCCCCGAGAATAATGACGGTTTTCGTATCGCCAATGGACACCATTTTTCTGTCTACTGGAACATCCTCATAACTCTCACCCATACTGGTATCGGTTTTATATACTTGTTCGTTCTTTTAACGAATTCCGTAAAGAAGTAAAGCGCCTATATTCTTATCATCGCTGTAAAAACCCCGGATTCGATATCCGGGGATAAGTTGCGATCATCTTATTTATGTGGAATGTATTTATTGATTTCCTTTTTTGACCCATTCGGCAACGGTGACTGTACGTTTGGCTTGATGTTTTACGGCATCTGTCACTTCTTCAATCATTTTACCATCTTGTCCAACCGTTACGCTTGTTCCATATGGATTTCCACCTGCACCAAATAGGACTGGGTCCGTATAACCAGGAGTGGCAATGATGGCACCCCAGTGCATCATGGAGGTGTATAACGATAACAAGGTAGCTTCTTGCCCGCCATGTGGGTTTTGCGCTGAAGTCATGGCACTGACTACTTTATTCACGGTCTTGCCGCTTGCCCAAAGTCCGCCTTGGGTATCGAGGAACTGTTTCATTTGTGATGCCACATTCCCAAAACGCGTTGGGACACTGAATATGATGGCATCTGCCCATTCGATTTCAGCCGATGTCGCTACCGGTACGTCTTTTGTTGCTTCGACTGTCGCTTTCCATGCTTCATTCCCTTCGATAGCGGATTGAGGAGCCAGTTCTTGTACTTTCAATACCTTCACATCAGCTCCTGCTTCCTTCGCGCCTTCTTCGGCCCATTTTGCCAATTGATAATTCGTTCCGCCCATACTATAAAATATGACGGCTAATTTAACGTTTGACATTGTTTCCATCCCCTTTTCCGTTAACTTTTCGCATTTTGTCCTTTTTACCCTGCCTGCATAATCTTCTCTAAATCCAAATGCAGTATCCTTTCCTTTCATATGAAAAGGCCAGCAATTGACAGCCTTGTTCCTCACTTAAAGAAGGCTTTTCAATACACTTCCTGCACTCACCAAAAATCACACCTATTATCTTCCTCTATATTCTTATACCCCACTTCACTTCTTTTACTCTCGAAACAGATGTCATGAATGAAGTTGAAGCGATTTTTGCAAATACATGATTTCATTTTGTATGCTCGAGAACGATTTTATTTCAGGGACAATTTTTATTGAAGGAGATTGTTTTCTTTCGGCAGTAATGGCCATCGTTTCAAAAACATAAAGTATTTGGGCGAGCTCCTTGTCTGAAAGGGTTGGACGCTTTTGCACCTTGGAGCAATTTTCCAATAAATACCCCAATCGTTCGATTGAAAATATAACCGGCCAATAATATTCCAATGCCTTTTGGTTGACCGGAAGCTCACCTGCTGCGGTAGTATAGAGTGTTTTTAAATGAATGATGTTTGTTTGCATTTTTTTCATTTCACTCTTATCGTCGACCATGTCAGAAAAAAGGAGCAATAAAAATTGCCCTTGGCTGCGGATGGTTTTCGTAACTAAATGAGGTAAGCGGCTGGATGCAGACCTTCTGCCTACTAACCATACGCCAATTAAGCCAATGCCAATTCCGATTAGCACATCAATTAATCTAGCTGATGCAAAATAAGAAAAACTGAAGGTTCCTTGACTCGTGCTTTCAGCCATGAGTAACGCATTCGGTGTAAAGAATAGTGTAGCTAATCCATAATTTTTCACAATAAAAAGCTCTGTTATGAACGTCAACAGCAGAATGAGCAATACTATGATGTATCCGTAAGGCTGTGCAGCAAGAATGAAACTGGCAATTAAAATGCCCGCCATTGTACCGAATCCTCTTTGGATGGCTCGATGATATGTAGTCACAATGGTCGAGCCTGACATGACTGCAACACAAGATAATGGCACCCAATAGGAACGGGCTAAATCAAATTGATGGGCAATGATCGCTGCGAAAATGATTACTGTACAGAATCTCAATGCAGAGACGAAGACAATTGAATTTTTGTCGAATGCTCCGCCAAACACCATCTTGATTGATGGTTTAGAAATTTGGATCACTTTATTTTCCCATGTTGCTTCATGCATGGTCGCGTCAGCATCATATATTCTTACGAATAATGCTGCAACTTTATCATTCATTTCTTCTGGCTGGAGAATTTTTTTACAAACTAGTTTATCTGTATCCTTTTTATCGAGCTTGGTCGTCATTTCCCGAATGGTTTGCCCTATTTCCGCTGGTAATTTTGGATGCTCTTCTGAAAAATTTTCGAGTATGTATATAAATATCTTATTTGCATGATCATTCAATACATACAGTCGATTAAATACTTCCGTTTTTCGCCACGGAATATACCCTGCTGCAAGTGTTCCTTCTGCCTCTTTTAAAACTGACATGACTCGGTTTTTAGACTCATTGAATTCCTCTGTACCAACAGAATCAACAAAAGCGGCAAGTTCTGTATACACCCTCTTAACTACACCTGTTTCAGGTCCATGCGGATTGAATACCCAACCGATCATTGCAATGATCCAGGATAAGGTGCCGCCTAAAAAAACGAGGCCAGCCCGTACTGGCGCAAGCTCTGGATTGACAGGCATTCCTGTTGTCATCGCAAAGACTAAAACAAAAAAAATAGCCGATGGGCCGGGAATTTGGAGTGCTCCAAAAATAAAAATGGCTGTCGCTCCTATAATTCCCATTAAAATAGCTGTTGCAACCGGGTAAGGGGCAGCGAATGTTCCAAGTGCTGAAACAAAGGTCATACCAAGTACAACAAAAAATAGCTTTTTAGCGTTTTGAGCATATGGAATATTGAAAACGTAAAGGTAAGTAAATCCCCCCATACCAGCTAACAGTCCATATTCGAAATGGCCAAGCAGCAATCCAATAAAAACGGGCAGCGCTGAAGCCAACCCCGCACAGAATGCTTTTACCCAAGGAAAAGGCTTTTTATTGACACTCATGGCCTGCTTTAGAATGGATGGCAATTTAGCAGGAATTGATTTATTCATTTCTCTCATAAGATGGCTCCTTTTTTAAGCATAAGAAATCTGTATGTCAGCTCATGAACAGATTGGTGACTATTATTAAATGGGGTAGCTTCTCACCTTATAATGTACCGATCTATTTTCATTATACTTCCCGAATGCCATGCATACCTAATTGTCTTTTTTATCAAATCCATGCATGATTGTAATACCAGATGGTTTAGGAGGATGTTGTTGATGGATCTACAGCAATTAAAATATTTTCAAACATTGGCTGATATTAAGAACTTTTCAAGGGCAGCAGTTACATTAGACCTTTCCCAGCCTGCATTGAGTCGTTCAATCTCTCGACTTGAACAAGAAATCGGCGTACCGCTTTTTGAACGAAAAAGTCATGGAGTGGAATTGAACAGATACGGTAAAATATTTCTTCAACATACAAATCAAGCTTTATTGGAAATACATGCAGCCAAACAGGAAATCAATGATTTAAACAACCCCCTCCATGGAACGATTTCATTGGCATTCATTCAGACGCTTGGCTCCAGCTTTGTACCTGAACTAATTAGTGCCTTTCGTCAAGGAGCTCCAAAATTGAGATTTCAATTGTATCAGCACACAACAAGTGAGATTTTGGATCGATTAGCGTCTACTGAAATTGACATTGGCTTTTGTTCTCCACAAGAACCACTCGAAAATTTCAGCTCCATACCAATTGTGAGGGATGAATTATTTTTAATAGTCCCCCATGACCATAGACTTGCCGGAAGGAAAGAAGTTGATTTAAGTGAGGTAGCCAATGATCCATTTGTACTTTTTAAGCCTGAAACTGCTATTCGTGATGTAATTGAGGACATTTGCCATAAAGCCGGATTTCAACCAAAAAAATCTTTTGAGGGATTAGAAGAGCGAACTGTTGCCGGACTTGTCGGGGCCAAATTCGGAGTTGCCATCATTCCATTCATTCCTGGTCTGGATAAGGAAAAAATTTCATTGATCCGGATAAAGAATCCACATAGTGTAAGGGTAATCCAAATGGTTTGGAGAACAACCGGATATATGTCACCTGCAGTTATGAAGTTCAAAACCTTTGTTGAGACAACAATGCGATTATCCGAATTTGAAGGCTGAAGACTGGAATCAGCTTATGCACTGTAAAAAAACATCCTTGAACATTGGAAAATGCGGTTCAGGGGTGTCTTTGTTGTTTCCGTATGCACCCATTAGGAATAGATCCATACAGCAGACGCTTTAGGCAAATAAAAACAAAATATTTAAGCGGGAATGTGGTTTCCTTCTTCTTGAAAGCACCTGTTTTGATCTCAAGATGTAAACCAATGAAAAAAAGAGACTCCTTCTTTCAGCGAAAACAGGCTGCTCGAAACTTTTAAAATGGATATGATGATTCAAACACCAAATATCAGCGTTCCTAACATCATATATGCGAAAGGAAATAGTATTAAGCCAGAATTCACAATGATAGAACCAAACGTCATAACATCTTTATGGATATAATGTGCTTTTAAAGCGAAGAAAAGACCGATGGGGCAAATGACCAAAGGAAAAAATATCGGTAAGCCCTGCACCTTTTCGAGTGTAATAATATCAAACAGAAAATTCACGATGAATAGTAGAGGAACGAAGAATAACAAATAAGAAACGATAAGATATGTCTTTTGCATAAACATATATTTTGGATAATTCACCCATAATCGATTCAGCAATCCCCCCTGCATCTAGGCATAAAAAGGCTGTCCAAATCCCCCTCCTTAACTTAAGTATTCCATTCAGATTAAAACCTGCCTAAAGAAGGAAGCTGAACTTTTGTTATACATTATATAGAACAACGTGTTATACTATCATTAGAACAGTCAGGAGGTACTTATGCTTATCCAAATCGAAACCTCATCGGATATCCCCATTTATACGCAGCTTTCCAATCAACTGATTGAACTAATCGCCCGCGGTCAATTAAAAGGGGGCGATGTATTGCCTTCCGTCAGATCGTTGGCGTCTGACCTTGGGGTGAATATGCATACCGTCAACAAGGCTTACCATGAGCTTGAAGGAAAAGGGATCATCCGCATTGTTCCAAAGTCCGGAGCCGTAATTAACCCATCCATTCGAGATGGCATTTCCCCTGAACATCGTCTGAGGATCGTCGAGGAACTGAAGCCGATTGTTGCCGAGGCAATCGTGCTGGGCATGAATGCGGAGGAAATCCAGCAGCTCACTTCATCCATACTTTTAGATATTAAGGAGGAATAAGACTTATGTCATTATCCATTTTTCTTGTTACACTGGCTTTCATCATTTTGCTGCAAGCCGCCATCCCATTCTTATTGAAACAGACCATTGTTTTTGGCGTTACAATTCCGGAAAACCATATGAAGGAACGAGCGATTTCTTCGTATAAACGCTTTTATTCAGCAACAATACTTATTACCGGTTTCCTTGCATTGATTGTCTATTTCCTCTGGGCGAAAAACCGGACACTTTCCGAAGATCACGTCGTTTTTGCCGGTTTAGCCATCCAGTTCGGTGTTCTTTTGTTAAGCATGACGATGTATCTTTATTTCCATGCAAAAATAACGAAATTGAAACGAACTTATAAGTGGGGTGAAGGATTAAAACAAGTTCGGATAGCTGATCTCACAAGCCATGCAAAAGATGAAATGCTTCCGTCCTACATGTTTGCATTTCCCGCGCTCATTACAGCTGGACTGCTTGTTTATACGGCAAGTCAATACGATCAACTGCCCGCCATGATTCCCACTCATTGGGATATCGCTGGCCAACCTGACGCCTTCAGTCCGAAAACGCCATTTTCCACCATCTCCGCATTGCTCATTCTATTGGTTATCCAGGGAATGATGCTCGGAATCAATGTAATGACAAAACGATCGGGCATCAAGCTGACCTCTGCCAAAAAGAAATCTTCACACATCCAGCAACTTGCCTTCCGTAAATATTCAAGTTGGTTCTTGTTTTTGACGACAGTATTGATCACCATTCTTTTTGGCTTCCTGCAGCTGGTGACCATTCAAGGGGGAATGGGCAATGCCGCTCTTATGGCAGCGATGCCGCTGGGCTTCCTTTTAATCATGCTTATCGTCACCGCCGTCTACGCCTTCAAGGTCGGTCAAAGCGGCTCGCGCATTCGTGTAGCGGCTGAAGACGAGGAAGCGATCGATGCCGCCTATGTCGACGATGACCAGTACTGGAAGGCAGGCATCTTTTATGTGAACAAAAATGATCCTTCCATCTTCGTCGAAAAACGGTTCGGAGTCGGCTGGTCCATAAATTTCGGGAATCCAATCGGCTATATATTCATAATTGGCTCCGTACTGCTAATATTGCTCATTTCATTCTTTTTATAAATTTTCCAACACTGAACATAGGGAAGAAATAACCTTGATTTAAGGAGTTTTCTTCCCTTGCTTTTTCTTCTTAAGATACACTATTTTTGGTTTAGCCGTTTCTCAGCTAAAACGTTTGGCAGGTCCAATAGAGAGAAGGGACCCAGGAGAAATAAAGAGGCGACTCCATTAATGTCCTTGAACGGCATTTTATACGAAGCAATTATCAAAATGCCAAAATAGGCCGACATTCCCACAAGCCTTACGAACAATACCGTACGTTTTTCGATCTGCTGATGTTTCAATTAATCTCTTACTAAAATAAACGAGAATACTGCCTTAAAGACCGTTCAAATCTTCCATGAACCCTGTATGGAAACGAAGAAAAGAAATAATGAGACGACAACACACCCCAAAAACCCTCCTTTTCTATCTTTTTGAAGTTCGACTATTCCCGTTACTAACATAAATGCCCCCACGATGAACATATAGTACGGCATAACAAAGGTGTCAGTTAGTAGTTGATAAGCTGATAAAGCAAGTACCGTTATCGCTAAAATCATTTTCACTTTTTTCAAGAAAGCATTTCCCCCTATTAATTATGTTCGAAAAAGTGACAATCCTTCCTTTACCTGCAATTGAAAAGGAGCTGCGGATCAGCTCCCCGTAATGTGGAATATGACAACGACAAGTATCGTACATTACGTATAAGATGAAATGCCCTTCCCACCCATTGCCTGTAAGGTGCCGATTCTCTCCATTCCAGTAATGATTGGCTTTGCACGCTTGATCAAGGTTTGTGTTGCTTCAAGAGTAAGAGATGCTTGATGGGCGCTTTCACTGCTCCACACTTCATAAACATAAACAGAGTTTGGTTCATTTTCTGAGACATTCACGAGATATATCTCGCATTCATTTAAACCTTCCATGGATTCTGCTGCTTCCAACAAAATATCCACCATATTGTCACGTTCGCCTTCTTGTACATTAAACTTGCCAAACAAACTAAACTTACTCATATCGCCCCCCCTAATTTTTCCATCTTGTTATTTTTTTCTCCATCCAAACTAACTTATCCTTTTATTCCCGTAATAAAAAAAACCTTGCACTAACCTGCTCCTTACGTGCAAAAGAAAAGAGCTGCAGATCAGCTCCTGATAATGATGTAAAAAGCTCCAATCGGTCTTGAAAACTTTTCTTATTATTTCTGATTTTTTAATAGGCGAACCTCTTCTTCCAGTCTATCCACTTTTTGTTGAAGATCCTTCTTCGGTCGCACTAGTTTTCTTAGCAAAAACAAAACGGCGATCACGAAAACGAACAACATGATTAATCCAGGAATACCGATATTACTCAACAAAGCCACACCGCCCATAAATTTTTATAACCAAATTTTAGTATTTATCTTAAAATTAGTCAATAGCTTTTATAGGTCTAATGACTGATTTCCGCTCTGATTAGTCAATGGACCAACTGCTTTCATCTCTGGATACATGAAGTCTTTTTGTAAATAATAAGACTGTTAAACAAGAAATGGAGGAGGATTTGCATGAAACAAAATCAACAAGCTAAAGAGAATTTGGTTGCTATCACGAAACCGGAATTTTCCGGAACTGATGCACAAAAAGTAAAACAACAAATCCAAAAAGATGTGAGCGAGGGACAAGGTGCAATGACTTCCCGCGAGGCAGGAGCAATGCGCGATTAATGACCAGTCAGCATTCCTGTAAATCGTTAAATACCAGGTTCATCTGAGCGTATTCATTTTGGTTTTTCACGTTAATTAATGGATGATAATGTGACAAAAAAACACGTTCAAAAGGCCACCTATCAGCGGCCTTCTTATGTTTAAGTATACTCATTAACAATAATATAATAGCAATTACCGTTAGAAATGATTTTCGTATGATTACATTTCCAATTTTACCGAAGCAGTCTGTATTTATATTAGATGGTCAACGTTTCAGTAACGGTATCTTTTGGTATGAAATTACGAAGGTTGCCCCTGTGCTTCGCACTGATATTGGATAAGCTACCGTTTATCATCCACAACGTAGCTCCTCCTTTTAAAATAATGAAAAAAATCGTTCGATGTTCTCTTCAAAATTTTGTTGGATATTTACTTTCTTCGGTGCAATTCCATTATTCATGAGTTGGAGATGACCCAGTACATGACTCATGAATAATTGAACATTTTGTTCAATCATTGATTTATCTTTTGTAATGGGTTTAATTATTTCAACTAAAATGTTATGCAGCTTTTCCATTTGTTCTGAAACTGCATCAGTATTACTGAATTCAGCAAGTCCACCAACCATATCTGGAAATGTGAGTCTGGATTGTGAATATGAAATCACGCAGAACGCGAATTTACGTAACGCGTCTTTACCTGAGTACGCTAATAATTCATGGTAAATCAATTCGACCAAGCCTTTAAGGTAAATGGCTACAACTCCACTTTTTAAATCCTCCAGATTACTTACATATCGATACATCGACTGCGGCTGAATGGATAATGAACGGGCTAACCCGTTGTAGGTCAGCTTATTAAATCCCATTTCACTGCTGATTTTCAAGCCTTCTTCTAGCACAATTTCTCTTGATAAACTAATTCGCTTTGTCATAATTCCATCCTTCTTTAATTTTGTCGCTTGACTAACTCATACCATGAGTTTATAGTTGGTGACATGAGTTAGCAAGGATTTTAAAAAAATATTTTTAAAGGAGCGCGATTTGCAATGAGTATTCTACAGGTTAATGGTGCCCACTTATATTATGAAAGAATTGGTCAAGGTCCTGTTATCATCTTGATTCCAGGAGCTAATGGCACCGGAGATATTTTCGCCAGAACAGCCGGTTTTTTACAAGAACAGTATACCGTTGTCACGTATGACCGCCGCGGCTATGGAAAAAGTGAATTAACCACATCATTGCCGAATGACGCCCAAAATCCAAACAGTACGTACCGTCTTGAAACCGATGCGAATGATGTAGCTGCATTAGCAAAACACCTTACTGATGAACCCGTATTTATTTTGGGCAGCAGTTCCGGCGCAATTGTCGCTATGGAAACCTTGCAGGACTATCCTGGCATTGTAAAAAAAGTTGCTTTCCACGAACCGCCGATTAACACATTTTTGTCTGATTCATCAGATTGGGCAGCAATGAATGAAAAAATAGTTGAAACTTCCCAGACAGAGGGAATGGCTGCAGCCATGAAACTATTTGGCGAAGCTCTGCATATTGCTCCCATGGATGCCAAAATGATGGCTAAACCAGCTGTTACGCTTGAAGAACCTGATAATCCTGTTGTTAAAGGCATGGCCGATTGGTTCAAGTATGAAATCCTCCAATATACTGGTCGTAAAATGGATTTGAACAAGCTAGCTGGGCAAAAAGAAAAAATCATCTTATTTAATGGAAAAGATTCAGTGGGTTCATTCCCTCAAGATGTTGTCAAAGACTTGTCCGAGAAGCTGGATTTACCCATTCACTCCATTGCTGGCGCTCATTTAGGCTATGTACAGAACCCCCAGGAATTTGCTCAAACTGTAAAAGAAGTATTTGTTTAACGTAGTCCTACAAACGACCATCTCTTTGTTATTTTGTTCAAATTAACCACTCCTTAAAATGGTTTATAACAAAGAACATTATACGAATAATGGGAGAACCCTTATGGAACTAACCTCCCCGTTAGTTCCATAAGAAAAGAACTGCCTTATAGACAGCTCCGATTTCCAGCTAACGCACCCGTTAGTTTAAGTGTATGTCATTACAATTATAAATAAATAATACACCCTTTTTCCTCTAATTCACCTAACCACTTCGGTATGTTTAATTGGTGGTTCCATCTAAGATCCAGACGTTCCAACCCGTCAATTTCCAGCAATGATTTTGGTAATTCTCTTAGAAGATTACTTCTAAGATCAATTTCCAATAAATTCTTCAATTGTCCCATTTCTTCAGGCAATGTAGTCAATTGATTATGTCTCAAATTCAATCGTCTCAACCTTAAACATTTATGTATCGATTGAGGTATATCTTTTAGCTGATTATCTTCCATATCTAAAACACGTAATAATGATAATTCTCCTAAATTTATCGGAAGAGTTGTGATTTGATTATTTTTTACATGTAATTCCTTCAAGTTACTTAACCCACTAATACTGTACGGCAACTCTTTTAATTGATTATTCATTACACGCAGTTCTATAATATTGGTCATATGTCCAAGTTCATCAGGTAATTTCATTAATTGATTATCACTTAGATTTAAATATTTCACTTTGACCAGCTTAGAGATTTCAGGTGGAATGGATTGTAATTTATTGTTATGAAGGTATAAATAATCCTCCAAATTATAAAGGGACCCAATTTCAGGAGGAATAACGTCAATTTCATTATGCCCTGCATCCAGCATCCTAAGTTCTGTTAAATTCTCTATCTCAACAGGTATTTCACTGATCTTATTAACAGATACATTCAAAATTTTTAATCTGTTCATTTTATAAATTTCTGAAGGAATATTTGTTAACTTATTATCAAAAAGGTTTAATTCCGTTATTTCTTTTATCGGTACATCTAAATTAGGTAAAGAGTCTAATTTCATATGAGGAAGATTCAGTTTCATATGTCTGCCTCCCTTTTTTAAAATTCAACATTATTCAATGCTCTTTATGCATTTTTAATATCTTTGCTAAACTAACCTGCGCCTTTAGTGCCATAAAGAATAAGTGTCTTAAAGACAGCTCTGTTCTTCAGCTAACGTACTCGTTAGTTTAAGTGCATTTTTTGACATTCTTATGGTTTGAACATTAAACATTAAAGAGACACTCTAAAAATATAATTTCTTTTTAACACACAATTGAGGATTCGTGATTAATTTAGCTTTCGCTATTCCTCGCTTAAATCTTACATTGTTTAACCATTCAACAAATGCTTTTGCATCATAATTAGGGTGAATTCTTTCCCCATTTTCTAATGCCCAATATTCTGTATTCTTTTCCTCGTCAAAAATCCAATTTAGAAAGTCCTCCTGAATACTGTTCATCTTCCTACCAACTTTTGTTGAACAAGAAATGTGTTGAATAAAATCGTTACCTAAGTCAATTTTTATAATCATAAGATTTGAACTCCTTAAAATCGTTTTGCAAATAATGCTATTATAGCATTCCTTATTCAACTAACCTGCCCCGTTAGTGCCATAAAGAAAAAAAGCTGCCTTTAAGACAGCTCTGTTCTCCAGCAAACTTACAATAATAGAGATTTTTTTCGAATCTAATATTTTCTCACTTCTTCAGCGTCTATTTTGTTTACAAAAGATAAAATGATCATTAGGATTCCAAACGTGCAGATGATCAGCACGGTATCCTCGCAGCCACAACAAGTCGTTAATTCGTCTAAGATAAAAGCCTTTTGGAAAATCATCGTCTTCAGTTAGTATCTCCGACGCTATTGTGATGGAATCTGATGGAGCTTGATGTCGCAGTAATGGATTCCCCAAATAACCTTCAGGCTGATCCAGATACCCCAGTCTTAGGTGAGGTCCCAGCTCTAGTGGACACAATTCAAAACCAAGTTCGCTCGCTTTTTTAAAGATCTGAGCCGTAGTAGCTCCATGAGGAAAGCCAAGGTCACCTACGGTTAGTTCAACGGTCTGAAGGCTGTACTTTGTATCAGAAGTCGTAAATTTATCATCAGCTAACAGCCTCTCTCCATAATCATTCATCAAGATAGAGTATTGTTGTAATTTATGGATAAGCTGCGATTTTGTAAGTCCACCGACCTCTACTGTTCTGATAATAACTGGACAATCAGGGTATAGCAATCGTAAACACTCCTAACATATTGGGTAGATAGGCTGAAAAACCGATATAATGGACTGCGTTTAAATATTCTACAATTTCCCATAAATATCCTTGTTCAACTAACCTGCCACGATAGTTCAGGATGTCGAGGGTTTCTCAATAGCCACAATCTTCCTTGTGGATAAGAAAAAATGCGATCTTCATTTTGAAGAATCGCACTCCCATAGATGAGCAATAAACTAAACTTACTGCCCGTTAAATAATAATAAATAGTAACAAAAAAGAAATTATTCCCAGCAGAACAATCATGAATGTTTCTTTAAATCCATCTTTTACACGTACATGTGAAAGTAATCCTCCTATGGCTGTCACACCAAGTAATAATGCCCCTGCAATTGCGAAATCCTTTTGCCAATAACCAATTATTAATAATGCTGCGCCAATTAACTCTACTACCCCTGTAACAGTACGAAACCACTGAGGTAAACCCAAGTGAACGAATGCTTCGCGGTGCATTTTTGAGCCTGTCACTTTTCCAAATCCAGCCATTAAAAACATTGCAACTAATAAACCTTGTAAAACCCATCCTAAAATTGTCATTATTTCTCCCCCTTATTTATTAAACACAATCGGCATTTGTTTGATATTTTTTTTCGATGTCATATTATATCCCAGTAGAGCTAAGGGGTTCCATTCTTCCCAAAATGCTAAGGATAAGCTTATGTCCAACTGCTATTACCTCTCAAAACGCCTTTCGCTTAAACAACACTTGTTGTATAATTTATTGTAATTTAAGATAATTACTTTCTCAATCATCAGTTTTGTCGTTTTGTCGTTTACACAACAAATGCTTTTAAATGTTGTTTTATCTTTTAAAAAAAGAGGGATTAAAATGGAAAAATCAAAGGTGGACCCACGTATTTTACGAACTAGAAGACTTTTAATTGATTCTTTTATGAAAGTGGTACAGCTCAAAGATTTCAAAGACATTACCATAAAAGACATCACCGATGAAGCAACAGTTAATCGAGCAACATTTTACGCTCATTTTGTAGATAAGTACGATTTGCAGGATGCCGTTCTTTCAGAAAACATATTAAAAAACATCCAAGAAAAATTGAATTGTCACGACCAATTAGATGAAGAGTCCATTACAAAAATCTTCCTTTCAGTTACTGAATTTCAAAATGATTTAAGGACACAATGTAAAAAAAGTTATGAATCATTTAGTACTATGATTGAAAATAAAATTAAAAAAGAATTGGAAACCGTATTTCATTCCCTACTATTAAAACAAGACCTTAAAATTGAAAAGGAAGCCTTAAAAATTGGTGCAGTTATGTTAAGTTGGGGGATTTACGGAGCTTGTGTTGATTGGCATCATAATAGCTCGTTACCAGCCGAGCAATATATAAAAATGGCAATGCCGTATTTATTAAACGCGATGACCTATCGATAAAGGAAGGTTTATACCTTCTTTTTCATTTGTATACTTGTTAAACTTAATTTTACGTTTTTGATTAACAACGTAATGAAACACCTGTTGAACCAACCTGCCCCGTTCGCTTAAGTATAGATTGAACAATCCCAAAAGTAGTGATTGCATTAACCTCCTTTCTGTTAAATTGGTAGGAGGTTCTTAAAGTTGTTTTCAAAATTTTTCAATTAAGTGTATACATTTCGCATTACTTTTTCGTTGTATATGTATAGGGAGGAAAAGTGATGAAAAAAGAAAATGCATTAGCCTCCTACCTTATTAATTTAGGAGAGGAAGTGTTCAGTCTGTTATTAGCGAAAGGTGCCCGAAAAGAAGATGCGGAAGATATAATTCAAAATACCTTTTACAAAGTTTACACACTGTTGGATGATTTGACTGAGAGCAATATACGTCCATGGTTTTTTAGAGTAGCGCTCAATGAATATATTGACTTGAAAAGAAAAAAGGAACAGCACAACATCTACTTAACCGAAGAAATTTATTCGAAATTACAATATACAGACCGGGAGTTCGATGCAGTTTTAAACAAGGATGAGATATTCCATTTATTAAAAAATATCAAAAAAGAATACAAAGAAGCTTTCTTTTTAAAGTATTACTATGATTTTTCATATGAAGAAATTGCAGCTATTTTGGACATTAAAGTAGACAGTGTCAAACAAACATTATATCGTGCACGGAAATTTATTCACTTAAAAATAGGAGGAAAATATTAATGGACGATTCATTGAAACACTCTTTAAAAAAAGCAAAACGAAAACAATTTCTAAAAATCGTCATTACTTCAATCATCGTTGTTCTTATTCTATTACCTATCCTTTATATAACTGGAAATTACTTTGCAGCGAAAAGTTCTTCAAGACTCCACGAACAGCTCTTTTTACATAATTCCATTGCCGAACCAAATATACAAATCGATTCTCAAGTTACGAGCAATTCCTCCATGTTTGGCGGCAACATTGTGACGAATCGTTCCAAAAATATCAATGGCAGTTTAGTACAGTGGAGCACCCTTACAAGTTCTTATGATTGGCTTCGCACCAATATTGATTACAACGAATTAACTCCGGGATTTTATTGGACCGATACGGAATTCTATGAGTATGATAAACAAACAAAGAATAAGGTTGCGACCTTTTATCATCCAGCTATTCATCGATACCATGACGGTGTGCAAAATGAACTAGGGGAAGTCTCACAAATGAAAAATCATGTTGCAGAAGTTGCGATTTCTTTCGATCAGCCTTATACATTAAAAGAAATCCAAGAAAAAATTCCCGATAATCTAAACATCGTATGGTTGTATATGTCATCACAAATCGTAGACGAAAGTAAGGGCCCTGTTGGTGTGCAGGTTTATGGTTTTGATCCATCTGATTCATCGAAAGAAGCATACAATAGCTTTATTGATGCGCTTAAAGAATATGATGCAAATAATCAAAACGAAACAATCGAGAAGTTTCTACATTCAAATAAAAATAAACAGTTTGATCAAGTGAGAATTTTAGGGGCAATGCTGACTGGGCAAACTCAGAATTTTAAAGCGTTAGAAAATCAAGACTTTATTCGCGGTGCCTCTGTAGGTGCTACTGCCCAAATCGTCCCTTATATTAAACCGGAGAAATAATAAGCAGAGACCAAATGAACTTTTGGTCTCTCTTTTTATGTACTCTGCTCCGTAAGCTGTATTTTTTTAGCGATTCAACAGAGAATAATTATTTTATGGAATTTGCTATTTCTACCAATATTTCCGATGTTACCTTATTAGAAATCCTCTTATCAACACTTAACATATATTGCCACCCATCTTTTTCGAAAAGTAAAAAGTTAATTACTCCAGAAGCCTTGGTACTATATATTGCAGTTTTTCCATCATTCAATTTGAAAGTTCGATCAATATTACCTTCTCTAATTTTAACTTTATTTTCAACAGGTCTAACCCGAATTGCATAGTGGTTTTCAGATAGAGCTTTATTCATGTACTCCGCCTCGAAGCCATCATTCACACTACCTTCAAGGTTATTGAACCTTCCGTAATAGTGAGTGAATGGTACTGGAGGTAATTGAATAGGCAAAGAAATGGTATGATTAAAATGCTTGTTACTTTCTTGCAATGCTTGATGTACTGAAGTGTAACCCATATCAGAAAGGAACCTTTCAAACTCTTTACTGTCATTACTTGCGTAAATTGTTCCCGTGAATGAGAAGTAAAAAGGAATGCATAAGACAAATAACCTTAAAAACCTAATAACAATCACTCCCTCACTTTTTATTAAATTAAGATCCCCTGAAGAATTTTAGATACGAGTCATTAGGTAGTGTTTATATTTATTACCGTACAGTACGAAGTAAGAATAACCATATTGGAACTAACCTACTTCTATAGTTTCATTAGAAAAAGCTACCTCGACAATCTCTTTTATTGAACTAAAACGCATGTTCGTTCAAAACATATTCCATTCCATTTTGGGGCAAAGTAACTGTAACTAAAAACAAGGAGGAAGTCATGTTTAAGAAAACGTTACTTGCTATAACTACATTATTCCTTTTGAACATTGTCACACCAACTCTAGACGCAAAAGCTTTAACCTTTGGTGAATTGCCTCTCAAACAAAAATCAAAACAATGGTCGGTCCAAGTAGACAAAGCCGATCAAGGTAAGGGATTAGTAAAACCGGAAAAAGGGATATTCCATACTTATTCTTTAGAGGTTGATAACATTGGTAAGGATGTATTATCGGCGAATATTTATATGTTCAGAAATGAACCTAACACTACAACGAAGTTTTCACTTTTTGGTTGTCCTGATGAAAAGGAATGCAATGAAGAACACTTCGAGAGAGCGATCTCTTTAGCAAAACAAATGAATGATGGTATGCCTTATCGATTTAGCAATTTCCTTTTGGCAGAAAAAGCTACGGAATTCGAAGTGGAAATCATTTGGACTCAAAAGGGGATGGAAGGCAGACCATTAAAAGAGACATTTACATTCACTGCCGATTAACAAGAAAAACACAAAGACCGGAATAATCAGTCTTTGTGTTGAACTAAAGCAACCGTTATGTCATTAAAACAAAAATGTTTTTGTTCATAGCGCTAATCCCAAAAATTATAGATAACCTCTCCAACACTTTTTGGCTTCCAATACGCTATTTGATTCAACTCAGCACTGTTCAGTTCATTATCATTTTCTAAAATAATCTTGCCAGTACCTTCTTTAATGATTAATGGATCAATTAGTTCCTCCCTACCCAAAACCTTATAGAACGGGCTAAACTGTTTCATTAATTCCGGTTCATCAATAAAGTCAATATTCTCAAAATCAACAAAAGAAGCAAAAGCCAAAAAAGGATAATGAACATTAAGCAATATATGCATATGTTTGTTGAAAACTTTAACTTCGGCATTAAAAAAATTCACTGCAATCTGTTGTTCTAAAGACCCAAACACTTGTCCGTTATTCCTTCCCATAATACTAAAACAATGCTGTTTAAATTGTTTTCCATCAATTGTTGGTGGCATATCATGTTCTGCATAATAATAACCCGTTACTCCTTTAGGAAGTATCACTAAACCCCACCCCCATTCATTGTTTTTATAGCTTATAGTTTAACATCGAGGAGGCGCTCAGATTGCCCTGATCTTAAGCCTCTAGCACTCGTTAGTTAATTCATACACTCTCTAATTTTCTTTCGGTTTTTTAAAACTCAAGTATCCTCCTGAAATTAAACCTAACGCCGATAATCCATAAATAACGGATTTAATATCAGTATGAATATCTAAGTTAGATGTAACCAAAGCCAACAAAACAGAAAGCACTGTTACTATTTATGATTTGGATTTCAAGTCTTCACACTTCCTTTCTAGTGGAATTTGCTAGTATATTGACAATGCCTAATACGCGGCCAAAAAATTACCGTTATTTTTATGTTCTTTCTAAGAGCTATTACAAAAGTTACTAGAAGAAGAAACCACCTCTTCCATCACAAGCACACAAGCACAAAAGTCCAAAAGACCATTTTAACACAAAAAATCCATAAATTAGGTTAGGTATCATTTAAAATCAAAAACATGATGCTTAACGATCTATCCTGCCCCGTTAGTCGCAACTTTATTATTATCTGCTCAGCTTGGTTGTCCCTTCCTACCTCTGTTACCAGGTTGAGTAGCACCTCCTTCCACAACATAAAAAGCCATTCCTGTACGGAATGACTTTTACGCATCACAGCTTTAGTTTGATTTTTTCTTGAAATAATTTATTATTTTCCAATTCACGTCTACATATTTCATTTTCAAGTAATTCCACAAAGTCCTTACTATCTTTAAGCTTGGTAGCCGAGACGTAAGTTTCTATCAATAGTTCATCATCTAAACGATTTAAACAATTCATTATCACCCACTCCTTCTGACCTGAAATTGAACAGACTCCATTAGAAAAGACTAGATAACAATAAAATTGTTATTTCATATACTATTTCTCAATACTTTTCTTGAATATATTTACCACGTTGTTATATAGATACAAACCATTATGCCTAAAAACAGTATTTTTTTCACATTAATTTAGATGAAATGGGCATTAATAACTAAACATTCTTCCCTTTCTTGATTCACTATGAAAGGGGAAATGTGTTTTACCTAAAGAATTTGCAAAGTGATAGTTATACGAACATATGAATTGATGACCATTGGGATCTTCGAAGCAGTAAGACCGCAAATGATTAAACCACTCAAAATTTACCGGTGTAGAATTCTTCATTTTATATTCAGGCAGTTTCTATTGTTTTTACTTTTTTATCCACACTCCATTTCATAGCACTACAGATAATGAAAGACTTTCGTATTTGCATGGTGGTTGAAGAATGTGCCCATTACCAACCTTAAAGGCATTAAAAAAAGGCTACTTTACGTAACCTTTTTTATTGCAATCCATTTCTATTCATTTTGGACTTTCAGGGCCTTCATTACTTCTTTTGTTGCCTCAGCAATAAGCTTGTCGTCATACTCAGCATCTTTTTTATCACGACTTGACAGTACGGCAAGAACAATAGGGTCTCCTTTTGGCGGCCAAATGATGGCAATGTCATTTCGCGTACCATATGATCCCGCACCAGTCTTATCAGCCACTGCCCAATCTTTCGGCACTCCTGCACGGATTAGCGCATCTCCTGTAGTATTTCTCTTCATCCAATCAATGAACATTTCCCGTTTCTCTTTTGGAAGTGCATCTCCCAATGTTAAAGCCTGGAGACTGGAAGCAAGTGCTCTTGGTGTGCTCGTATCATGCGTTTCACCAGGATTCACTTCATTTAAATCCGGCTCAATTCGCTCGGGGTTGGTCACATCGTCGCCCATTTCCTTTAGTGCCTTTTTAAATCCAGCCGGCCCCCCAAGTTGTTTAAGGATGAGGTTACCAGCAGTGTTATCACTGTACCGAATAGAAGCATCCGAAAGCTCCTTCAGAGTCATTCCGGTATCAACATGCTTTTCGGTAATCGGATTATAATTAACAAGATCGTCACTTGTATAATTAATTCTTTGATCAAGGTCTTTTATTGACTTCTGTTGTAAAAGCGCTCCTACAGCTAGAGCCTTATGAGTGGATGCATAAGCAAAACGCTCATCTGGATGATACGTTACCGTTTGGTTCGTCCCCGTATCCAAGGCAAAGATACCAAGTTTAGCATCGAATTTTTCTTCAAGCTTAGCAAAATCATGAACCTTGGCAGTTTCTTGTTTTTTTGGTTTAGTTGATTCATCATTACCGTTATTGTTCGAACAACCTACAAGCGCTGCGCATGAAAGAAATAGTATAGGCATGATTTTCCTGAATTTAGTACTTAAAATAGTGTTCAATGATTTCAATGAACGGACACCTCTTTCTAGAAACTTTTTATTTTGTGTTCTCCTCCGCGGGGATCACTAACACAGCTATTCTATCAACTATCCTTCCCGATGAACATGTAACGTTCATGATACCTTCATGATAAGAACCTTAATATTTCCAATGTTCACTTTTCATTACCAACTAGAAAGTGTTTGCTTTTTACACATTTCAATTCACTCGTTAATCCACTATACTCATTCACTTTCTGTTCTTATATGATAAATATTCTAAAAACTTCAGGGAAGCAAGGGAAAGTGTTTTTTGTTCTCTCATTGCAACACCAATCTTTCTAAAAGCAGGGACTTCAAGCTCCTTCGCTATAATTTTGTGAGGAATACGCTGTAGGATCAATTCTGGTAGTATACTGATTCCTAGTCCATTTTCCACCATCGACATAATGGCATAGTCATCCCATGTTGTAAAATTAACATGGGGTGTAATCTGGTGCTTCTCGAAAATTTCAGAGATTTCTGCTTTTGCCCCCTTTTCCAACAGCATAAACGGACTTTCCAGTAAGCCGTTGATGGGAAACCTTTCGCAAGTAGCAAGAGGATGGTTTTGGGGCATCACTGCCAGCAAACGGTCTTGTTCCAAAAAGATTGTTTCAAGTCCTGCTTTTGTCGGCAGCCGCAAAAATCCAAAGTCCACACGTCCATTTAAGATCCAACTCTCTATTTCTGTATAATCACCAAGCAGAAATTCAAAATCTATCATTGGGTAATCCTTCTTAAAAATTTTAATCATGTTAGGGAGCCAGTGAGATGCGACGCTGGAAAAGGTCCCAATACGAATGATGCCGGATTCCAAATCATTCAAGTCTCCGATTTGCTTCATTAAGATTTCATACTCATTGCATATTCTCTTTAGTTGGGGCAGTAGCTTCAACCCATCCGAGGTTAGATTGATACCGGCACGTCCTCTTTCAAAAAGGAACATCCCCCATTCCTTTTCCAAATCATTAATCATCCGGCTGATCCCAGACTGTGAATAGTCCAATATTTCGGCAGCTTTTGTAAAACTGCCCAATTCCACCGCTTTGACAAATGCCATATATTTTTGGATATTCATATCTCTTTCCTCATTCCATCTGATTTTCTCATGCAATCCATGATAAACATTCGTTTTTGTAATGCATGTGATCATGATATATTTTTACCTATAATTATTCAAGTTAGGAAAGGAAACGATGTTTTATGTGAGTGATATTATGGAAAAAGCACGAGACAGCTACAAGTCTCATCTACAAGACACGGTCTATGAATCTTTGACAAAGTGACAGATTCCATTTCAATGGAGGACTATATCAAAAATGGGATGAGGCAATGGTCAAAACGCTGTTCCTCTGCACTAGTAAAAAGAAAGCCTGTCAATAATTTATAACCACCGCAGATCAAGCAATTCACTCGGTATATCGGAGCTGCCACTGTATTTGGCGTTTTAATGGACACGGAAAATCTTGTGCAGGTGGTTTTCGATAAGAATGTACTTTCAGGGGAGTGATATGGTTGTAGCGATGGAACGACAGCCAGTTTCATGAAGGTCAAAACTGCGATGATCGTCAATGACTCCTCTCCTATGCAAAGCACATTCCGAAGGTGATTGACCTGTAGAAAACGTGGTGATTAAAAAGTTTCACTGAAAGCATACGCACAATCGGTGTACGTATAGCTGCCTTCGAATCGTACTCTGGACTTGTGATCACTCATATTAAATACGGATTAAGAACCTTCGCAAAGTACCTATTTCGAAGGTTCGTGGGAGCAGACGATGAAATCCAAACTACAGTTTATATTATCCATGGTCATTTTCGGTACAATTGGTTTAGTCGTTCGATACATTGATTTATCATCGAGCGAAAGAGCCTTACTAAGCAGTTTCCTTGGCTGCTTCTTTTTACTGCTAGTATTCTTCATGATGAAGAAAAAAATATCATGGAATTCAGTTAAATCCAATGCTTTATTTTTGATCGTTTCCAGTATAGCATTGGGGGGGAATTGGATTTTCCTTTATCAATCGTATGACTATACGACAATTGCCAATGCAACGCTAGGTTATTACTTTGCACCTGTGTTTGTGATGATACTTTCTCCCTTTGTACTTAAGGAACCATTATCCATTAAAAAAATGGTCTGTATAGGTGCAGCCATCATCAGTATGTTAATGATTGCAGGAGAAGGAGTGAGTGCATCCAGGTCAGATGATATTCTTGGATTCTCCTTTGGATTAATCGCGGCTGCCTTTTATGCTGCGTTATTGCTTTTCAATAAATTCATTAAAAATATGGGAAAGTTAGAACTGACCATCATTCAGCTTGCTATGACCACTTTACTTCTAATGCCCTATGTTTTCCTGACTGAAGGCTTTAGTATCTTTGAAGTATCAAGTTCCTCGGTTCCTTTTATTTTAATTTTAGGGATCATCAATACAGGGATTGGGTTTTGGCTATTTTTCTCTGGTATGGAAAATTTGAAAGGACAGAGTATAGCCATGTTAAGTTATGTAGATCCATTTGTAGCTATATTGATTTCTGCACTTATCCTGCAAGAGCAAATGACAGTGGTTCAAATGCTCGGTGGTGTATTGCTATTAGGTTCCACGTTTGTCAGTGAAATCAGGTTCATCAACTTTTCAAAAACATCTAATGATAACCTCAGCTGAATCATGTTAAAACGTTTGGGAGATTTACCTCCCGGTTTTTCAAACGACGAAAGTAGTGATAAGATAACTGAAAACGTCCTTATGCTCCTAAACACACATGATCCGTTTTAGTCCTGTCCTTCACAATCCATTCCCGGTAATTAAATTTTCCAATAATCTGATAACTAAAGCTTGCTATTCTTTGCTATGATAAGATTAGTAAAAAAATGGACTAGAGGTGAACATGATGTATTGGACTCCATTATTTGAAAATGATGTACCAAACGTACTCTCCCAATCTTGACGGAGAGAACTTTGGAATGGCGATTTCTCTCCGTTAGGGCAACAAGCCTAAAAAATACGGAGGGTATGAACATGAAAAACACATTAATCGGTTCATTGTTTTTAATTTTAGCTTCAAGTATTTGGGGAGGTATGTATGTTGTCGTCAAAGTGGTAGTGACAGTCATACCACCATTGGAACTTGTATGGATTCGTTATCTAATCGCACTTGTTGCGTTGGTATCCATTGGGATTGTCACTAAACAGAAATGGAAAATCAAAAGGCAACATATACGGATGATAATGACCATTTCGATTGTGGGATACGTCATTTCCATAGTCACTCAAGAAACGGGTACAATGCTTTCCACCGCACAAATGGGCGCTATTCTCACTTCCACCACACCTGCCTTCATGGTCGTGTTTGCTAGTTTAATACTTAAAGAACGTTTGACTTTTAAGAAAGCTATTTCTGTAAGCTTAGCGACTATCGGAGTCATTATGATTGTAGGAATTGACGATATTAACATGTCCAGTATGCTGGGAGGCTTCTCACTTATTATCGCTGCATTGACTTGGGCTTTGATGTCCATACTGATAAAATGCCTGCCTAGTGATTATTCACAGATTGTGGTAAATGCCTATGCTACGTTCATTGCTTTTGTTGTTCTAACTCCGTTGGTCATCACGAGATTACCTAAAATAAATATTAACGACTTATCCGATCCTGCCATTTGGGGAGGCTTACTGTATTTAGGGGTCATATCAACTGCCATTGCATTTCTATTGTGGAATCGTGGTCTGCAAATGCTCCATGCCTCTGGTGGAGGAGTTTTCTTCTTTTTCCAGCCTGTTGTTGGAACATTATTAGGGTGGCTGATATTAGGAGAAACCATCAGTATCACCTTTTGGGCTGGTTCTTTCTTCATTCTTTTAGGAGTCCTGCTTGTTCTGAAAGAGAGACAAGAAGAACGGAACCAATCAAACCTCGATATGTAAAAGGAATTACGCCATTAGCTGGAGGAAGTGGTAAAGCAGAAGCGTTCCCTAAAACGCCGCAGTGCTCAAATAACAGAATGGTATGTAATGGACGTTGCTAATTTAGTTCAGAAGTTTTGGGTGCTGTTACCATAAATCCAAAGAACATATGTGATGTTCTTATTCCCTTCTTCCGCTTATCCTGTCCCTTGTAGTTGAATACGAGACAGCCAAGGACCTTTAAAGCCTTGGCTGTTTTTCATTCTTCCACTTAAACTCTTCAAGGAAACTCAGTAATGCTTAATCGGATCGACCTTTTCTTTAGTATAGTGGGCTGCGGATGAACCAGCTAGTTTGCCAAAGACGGCCCCGGACATCAACCCGGATCCGCCTGGGTAGTTTTCATAAAAAATCCCCCCAATCATTTCACCAGCCGCAAAGAGTCCTCTTATCGGCTGTTCTTCTTTGTCCAATACATGTCCCGTTGCATCTACTTGTAAACCACCGAATGAGAAGGTGATTCCGCACGTTACAGGGAAAGCGTAGAATGGACCTTGCTCGATTCGGAGTGCCCAGTTCGATTTAGGAGGAGTGATTCCTTTCGTTCCTTTGCCATCTTTCTCGGCGGGTCTGTATTCGCCATCTTGTACGGCATTGTTATAGTCTTCAATCGTTTTAAGAAATTGTTTTTGATTGACGGGCAATGAACCGGCCAACTCCGCAAGTGTATCCGCTGTATAATAAGTTGCTTCTTCCAGGTCATATTCCTTACGCAGCATCGGGCGGACCTGTGCATCATAAATTTGGTATGCAACATATCCAGGCTGCTTCAATACCTCACGGCCGTATTTGGCATAGGTGTAATTTCGTAAATCCGCGCCTTCATCAACGAACCGCTTCCCTTCGTTATTAAGCATGATGCTGTAAGGATACGAATGCTTTTTGAAAATATCGCCGGGCTTCGTGAAATCCCCCACTTTTGGTGCGTTATAATCCGTCCCGATGGAATGGCACCCGGACCACTGACCAAATTTTTGAGCCCCGACTGCCAAAGCCATGGAAATGCCGTCCCCTGTGTTGAACTCGGTTCCACGAACAATAGCCGCTTCCCATTCGTCCCCCATATTTTCACTTCTCATTTCCTTATTTGCTTCAAAGCCGCCACAAGCCAAAACAACGCCAGATGTCTCGACCTTCACCACTTCATGATCCTTCTCGACAACGATACCGGTTATGGCGTCACGCTCCAAAACAAGCTCCACAGCTCGTGCACCGTACCAAACATCGATGCCCATTTCTTCCGTCCGCGCAAAGAGGCGTCTCATTAAGCCAACGCCTTTATCCTCCGTCTTGATGGGCAAACCTCCCCAAAAAATGCGCTTGCCGTCTTGCAGGAAAGATTGATTTTCCTCATTCAATTCGAATTTGATTCCTTGATCACGCATCCACACAACCGTTTCATAAGATTTGGAAACGAGCTGTAACGCTAACTCTGGATTGCTTCGTCCGCCTGTTACCCGCATTAAATCACCGTAATAATCGGATTCCGTGTATGCAGGCATTACAATCGACTCGGATTGTTTCTCTGTTAAGTCAGGTATTATATTCTTGATTGCATTCAAGTCATTGTAAGCAACCCGAATGGCTCCATCCGTGAAGAAAGAGTTCCCTCCGCGCTTTTCCACTGGTCCCCGTTCCAATACAAGAACTCTGGCACCTCCCTCTTTTGCTGAGATCGCGGCACATAAAGCTGCGTTTCCTGCACCAACTACAACTACATCATACTTTTCTGCCTTCATCATTTTTACCCCTCCTGTTAAGTAATGATGACTCTTCATATAAATGATAAGGGAAAGTGATGGATAAAAATAATATTGATTTTTTATTCGTTGCCATAGAAAAAGATTATGACTCAACCTATCATGAGTCTCCTGAATCTCTTAAAAAAGATAGATTTCTTTTTTCAATAGTTGTATTATACTTTTAGAAATTAAATCCATTTTAGATATTTTCAAATACATATAAAAAATTTTTATGGTTGGGGGATAAATTTTTTATGGATGAAAAAGATTGGCAGATTTTATTGACTCTTCATGAAGAAAAAAATATAACAAAGGCAGCACAACGACTATTTATTTCGCAGCCCGCTTTAACGTACCGCATAAAACAATTGGAAAAAGAATTTAAAACAAATTTAATCTCAAGAGGAAAAAGAGGGATCGAGTTTACTGTTAAAGGAGAGTATCTAGTCCACTATTCAAGAGAGATGCGCAACCAGCTGCGAGATGCAAAAGAACATATTTCAAATTTAGAAGATAAAGTGAAAGGGACATTACGTTTGGGTGTATCAGGCTTGTTTGCCAGGTATAAACTGCCCCTATTATTAAAAGAATTCCTCTCCCTATATCCCGATGTGGAAATCAGTTTGCAAACGGGCTGGAGCTCCGAAATTCATCAAATGCTTCAAAAAGAAGAAGCGCATCTCGGGATAGTCAGAGGTCCTTACAAATGGCAGGAAAATAAAATGTTGTTTCAGGAAGAAAGGATTTGTATTGCCTCCAGTAAAAAGATCGAATTAAAAGAACTTCCTTTCCTTCCTAGAATTAATTACGAGACAGACCAATCGTTACGGAATACCATTGAAAGCTGGTGGCAGGAAACATTTACGGTACCGCCTAAAATTTCAATGGAGGTAGATCGAATCGAAACATGTAAAGAGCTGGTTCTTCATGGTTTGGGGTATGCCATTTTACCGGAGATTTGCATTAAAAAGGATGAACCCCTGTATACTTTCCCGATTACATTACGTGATGATAGCCATTTACTTAGAGAAACTTGGGTTTTTTATCGGGATGTGACTACCGATTTGGCACAAGTGAAGGCATTTATTGATTTTCTTAATGATTCAAAACAATGAAAACAAGACGAAACGAAAATTGACCTATTACAAAGGAAGAGTATGAATGAAAAAGTGGAATTTACATAATGCAAGCAAGACCATCCAATTTGCCGCTGCCCTGCTTATCGCTTTTACTGGAGGCTGTCTTTTCTCTCTTATCAGGTTGCCCATCCCCTGGCTTCTGGGACCGATGGCCGCACTATTAATAGCATCACGCTTCAAAAACGTTCAATTAATATGGCCCGTTTCCATAAGAAACGCTGGATTGATCATTGTTGGCTATTCGATTGGCATCTCCTTTACCAAGAGCTCACTGGCCGATATGATCAATCACCTTCCCTCGATGTTGATCCTGACATCTTTGATTGTCCTTGTATGTGTATGTTCGGCTTTTGCTATGTCGAAGTATTCCGGCATTGACTATCCGACCTCCTTAACGAGCAGCATTCCGGGAGGCTTGTCACAAATCGTTGTTTTTGCAGAAGAAATGAAGGAGATTGATATTACGACAGTAACCTTTTTCCATGTTATAAGAGTGATCATGGTTGTTTTCTTAGTTCCTCTTTTCATTTTCAGTCCCATTTTTTCATCGGAAGGTACCATCAGCTCAACCAGAATCATGGATCCCGTGATTCCTCGCTGGAGTGATTTATACCCGCTTATCTTTCTTTTCGCCGTTATTTGTTTTCTCGCAGCAGTAATAGGGAAAAAAATCAAATTACCAGCTCCCTACTTTTTAAGCCCTGTAATCGCTGCTGCTGCAATGGGTCTTCTTGGCTTGCACGGACCGCCACTTCCTCCGTCGCTTCTTGATTTATCTCAATTTATGGTTGGCGGTTATATCGGTTTACTATTAAAACCGGAACAGCTCGATCACAAAGGAAAAACCTTATTTCTGGCTTTGATGAACGGACTGATATTAATCGGCGCAACCATGTTTTTTAGTTTTCTGCTGGCCCAGCATTATGATTTATCCCCTATTACGGGTTTTTTAAGTTTAGCCCCTGGCGGTATGGATCAAATGGGGTTGATCGCACAAGAAGTACATGCAGATGTATCAACCGTTACAAGCTATCAACTATTTCGGATGGCTTTCATTTACGCTGCAGTTCCCCCATTACTAAGATTGGTATTAAAGGTAAGTATAAGAAAAAGAGGCAAGAACCAGAATGGAAAACTACATGATTAATATAGCCGGTTTGGGCATAGCTTGTGCTGTTCCCACCAGCTAAAACAACAGGAAAAAGCGTTGCTCAAGGATACGGAAAACGATTTATGAAGACAAGAAGGTCATCTTCCACAACATGTGGATGATGACCTTCTCTTTTTTTCAGGATAAATTTTTTTGATAGCGATGCAAAAAAAATATGTATTTAACTTATTGTTCTCCCTGTATTACCTTTAATAAAGAAAAGCGCATATACACAGTGTAAAACTGGATAATCCATCCGTTCATTTTTCCATTAGCCGTCAACCAACCAGAGATCGATTGAAAGCGCATTCATTATTAGGAGGGATATAGTAATGTTTCTAACGATTTTAGGCATCTCCATGGTTATCGTTTTTACCTATTTGATTATGTCCAAACGCTTGTCTCCCATTGTTGCTTTAACAATAGTTCCAATCGTTTTTGCGGCACTTGGCGGTTTTGGAAGTAAAATTGGCACGATGATGATGGATGGCATTAAGCTAGTCGCTCCTTCTGCCGCACTATTATTATTCGCCATCATGTTTTTTGGCATTATGATAGACACGGGCTTATTTGACCCGCTTATCAAAAAAATATTGGAAGTGGTCAAAGGAGATCCCGTCAAAATTTCGTTGGGTACCACCATACTTGCATTACTGGCGGCCTTGGATGGAGACGGAACAACCACGTATATCATTACGGTTTCAGCTATGTATCCCCTTTATAAACGCATCGGCATGAATCCTTTGGTTTTAGCCACAGTAGCCATGCTGGCTTTAAGTGTCATGAGCGGCATGACTCCCTGGGGCGGTCCTGCTACACGGGCCATTGCCGTGTTGGGACTCGATGCATCCGAATTTTTTCTTCCGCTTATTCCCACCATGATCGGTGGCGCTCTTTGGGTATTGTTCGTCGCCTTTATTTTAGGGAAAAAAGAACGCAAACGACTAGGTGTCATACAAACGGAAGAGTTAAATAGTGAAATAGCCGCTGCAATAGAAAAAGAAGATATTGAAACTTCACCATACATGAACCTTAAACGTCCTCGTTTTTTGTGGATTAACCTATCGATCGTTGTAGGGATCATGGTCACTCTTATCATGGGCTTGGTGCCTTCCCCTATTTTATTCCTGATCGGTTTCACGATTGCTTTAACGATGAACTACCCCGATTTGGACATGCAAAAGAACCGTATCCTGGCTCATTCCGGAAACGCCTTGATCGTAGTTCTATTAGTTTTCGCGGCGGGAGTATTTGCAGGAATCTTTTCCGGCACAAAAATGGTGGATGCCATTGCGAATGGGCTCGTTGCGATAATACCAGCTTCATTAGGACAGTTTTTCCCTCTCATTGTTGGCCTTACAAGTATGCCCTTCACTTTTGTTTTATCGAATGATGCCTATTATTTTGGCGTTCTCCCCATTCTTGCGGAAGCAGCTACAGCCTATGGAATCAGTCCGTTAGAAATTGCCAGGGCCTCCATCTTGGGACAGCCTGCGCATTTGATGAGCCCGCTTGTTGCATCAACCATCTTATTAGTTGGTATGGTAGGTAAAGACCTCGGGGAATATCAGAAATTCGCTTACAAATGGGCCATCTTGACAACGTTAGTTCTAACTGTTTTAGCCATAATCAGTGGTGCCATTTCTTTTATGTAAACAAATGACCTTACAGACTTGTTTGTAAGGTCATTTATCATTTTCATTCTAACTTTATATACATTGTATAGAAGCATCTTCTACGCATTAACGAATATCGTTATACTTACTCTTCTTATGGAAGATTTACCAATCAGTTGGTTTTCCATCTCTGAAGAACCCGCCATTCGGTCCTTCAGGTCCAATCGTCGCTAACCATATAATGGCTTCAGCGGCTTCCTTTGGTGAGCTTGACGCGTACGGGCCCCCCATATCCGAACTTACCCATCCAGGATCGACCGCGTTTATTTTGATATCTCCTTTAATTTCCGTAGCCAACAATTGCGTCATTCCATTCAAGGCAAGCTTGGATACCTTATAAGCACCTGTTCCTTGAACGGACATCTCTCCCATTGATCCAAGCTCCGAAGACACATTAATGATTCTCCCATAGCCTCGCTTTTCCATGAGCGGAATGAAGGAGCGGATGACAACGTAAGGGCCGAAGAAATTAGTTCTCATCGTTTTCTCCAGAATGGAAGGATCCATGTTAATCAACTTTTCATCCCCATCTACATAAATGCCGGCATTATTGATCAATACATCCAACCTTCCATACTGCTCATTAACTTCAATCGCAGCTTGTCTGATGCTATCTTGTTTGTCCACATCCATCATCACATATGATACATCCAGATCCAATGCCTTCAGTTGTTCCACAGCTTCGTACCCCTTTTGGGAATCGCGACTAGACAGTATCACCTTAAACCCCTTCACAGCCAGTTGTTTAACCAGCTCATATCCAATTCCCCGGTTCCCGCCCGTAACAAAAGCAATTCGTTTATCACCTATCATCCAACTCCTCCTTTTCTTTTCTCCATCATGAAGATCATGCTTCCTCATCTACCCCGTTATTTCCGAAGATGAAGTAACGCACCCGTGGTTCATCATTCTATATGGATAACAATTTCAAGACCCGTTGGATATTCCGTAAAACTGTCGCTATATTCTTTAAAAACTAAGTCCATGCTTGTTAAATCGTCTGGTAACGGTGGAGAAACATTGAAGTTATATGTATAATGTCCTGTCAATCCTCCTGCCTGGTCCAACCAACAGTCATATTGTTCCCCTAAAAACAATCGAAAAGTATGATGAGGCTGCACGTCCATCGGTAAATCCCTTGCTTCATCCCAATCGATGTGAAGTTGAATTACACTCGCATTCTCATACTGTCGAATAACGGTTACCGAATAGATCTTATCGTCATTTTCTACTGATTTTAAAATCGGTATGTGTTTTCTGAATCCAGCCGGTTCTATACGAGGCTTAAAGTAGTGGTCCGTTTTCATTGACCAGAATAACGACTTTAAAAAATCTTCATACAGATTATACTTTAAACCCCACTTAGAAATAACATCCTCAGGTGGAAAGCCTGGGTTGTCGTTTGATATGTCCTTCCGTTGTCTTAGTAAGGCACAAAGTTGTTCATCTATTGAATGAACCCTTTCGTCATAATGCTCGATTGGCTGTTCGAATGGCATTCGTTTCATGGTATCCCTCCTCATTTTATTTCAAATGCAACTCCTTAGCTGCTTCCTTTAATTTGATATCAATTTCAGAGTTCGTCCCCTTAAAGAGTGTAACGCTGGGAAGTGTAAAATCATAATCCTCTCCAAAGCACCCTGTTAAAGAAAAGGCCAATAACAATCCAATAAATAGCTCCACATAACCATTTATACATGTTTCCTCTTATGAATCGGAGCTCATTAAGCCTTACACCCTTAGATTTCCTTAAAAAGGGCTGACCTGCCCATTTCGAAGTACAGCATCTGGGATTCTATAAAACTAGCTCGAGCAAAGTCTGACGGAAATGTGACGGTACGAAAAATTAATTATAAACGTTCGATCTGCTTTGTTTCTTATGTTGGGATAAACGATAAAGGCCAGTAATGAGGTAGTACAGAAAGAAGTAACCAAACAGAATAATGGTAGGTCCTTTATTGGCGAAGATATTTATAAAGATAAAACCCGAAATGAGAAACGTCAACGAAACTATAAAATTGAATGTATAACTTTTATTATTCACTGAAATCACCTCTAACTAATTTTACCATTAATATACTTTTTTAGAAATGACCTGCACATCATGAAGAAACTATGTTGAACTTTGGCCGTTATACAACTTACATTTCTTTTCAAAAGACGGTTTCAGTAAGTTGTCTATAGCTGCTGGTTGACAATGCATTTTAGATTGATTTCCTCCATTACACGACTACAAAAAAAGGATATACTGCTAATAGTGGGGGCAGGTGAGTTTTTCGTTAAATTATTTCATTTTCATGTTGATCTTTTTGATCGTTTCCATGGTGTTTGAACGTTTGTTGAGGAAGAAATTGAAGATTCCTAAAAGGAAATGGACGTTCTATAAAGGGGTCAATCGATTTCAGAGATGGATTGAATTGGCTTTACTAATAGCTTTTTTAATATCAATATAGGTAGTTGATAATCTTTACCTTTGGCTAATTGGCTATTTTGTCATCTCAGCAATTTTTCGTGCTTTCATGGAATGGAAATTTAAAAAAGATGAAGATAAGGAATTCATTTTAACTTTATACAATCTTTTTATTTATCTTGTTATATGGATTGTAGGCCTTTATATTCTTCAAGTGAACTAATAATCAATAAAGCTTAACACCCCGTTCTAGAGTCAGGACGGGGTTAAAATTCAGACAGAACTATTCATGTGTTGTCCCTACTGGTTAAGGCGAAAGTAAAGGCAACCACAATTACTCCAATGTGTTCATCCAAAGAAAGTAACTCGAATCCTTGGATTAAATCCATATATTATTTTCAGCAGTTAGTTTGACATTCGTTTCACCAGTGTTGACTACACCTTTAGGCTCTATCAGCATTATATGGCATTCATTTTCAGCATACGGCTTATGCTCCACGCCTTTTGGTATCACATACATTTCTCCTTTGGAAAGTTTAACCTCCCCATCTCGGAATGCGATGGACATTTCGCCGTCCATCACGATGAATACCTCATCGGTGTCTTTATGATCGTGCCATACAAAATCCCCCAGAATCTTAACTAGCTTAATCTGATAGTCGTTCATTTCACCAATGACTTTGGGCGACCAATGTTCACTGAATTTGGATAATTTCTCGCTTAGATTAATAGCATTATAATCGATATAAATCCCCCCTGAGATATTCTCACCCTTTTTTCACATGATGAATTAATAACCATTTCGATAAAGATCTCAAGTCTCCACGGCGTTCAAATAATAAAAAAAGGGCTATGAATGGCTAATATGAATAAAGGAACATAAATGTATGTATCGTACCTTTTGCCACATTCACAAGCATCCTTCCACTTGCTTGACCTTTAAGTAGGTGGAACATCTGGGAATTACATGTTTCCATCTGGATAAGTTTATCCCCCCGAATAATAAAATGGGAGACAGCAGGGCCGTTGGCAGCACATATCATATATGTCCACACGTTTATAAAACTAACATTATTTTATTTTTAAATACTCGGTAAACAAAAGATAGTCTTTATTGCAAAGGAGTAATGCCGTATAACGTTTATATCCAGTCAATAAGGGTGTTATTATGGCTCCTTCATACTCATTAAACAAACGTAATAGGATTGCAAATGAATGATTCCTCTCCATTTCAGTTCTATTTCGTTTAAACTCATTGACTATATCAAGTGTTAGTAATCTGTCCCAATAAATTCTATACGCTTCTGTTCTTTCCTTTTCCGTGATTCGGGCATTTTTTATAACTTCAAATGTTTCAAATAAATACTTATAAAATTCATCCACTGGGATGACGCCGCCGGTTAAATGAGTTTTATTCTCAGTATTAATATGTCTCACCCAATAGTAACAAGGGGAATCAGCATATATACTAATTTTTTTAGTGTGTAAATAAGCACTCATCGCAACGGGGTGATCTTCTGCCATGCTTATATCATTTCTAAAACGTACATTCAACGAACGTAGATATTCAGTTTTAAACATTTTCAATACGGACATCGTGTCTTTTACTAGCGAATCAAAAAAATTCGTGTTTATTTGCGTACTTTTAAAGACATATACAGGCACTCTGCGATTGACGCCTTCATATTTTCCAATAATAACATCTGAATCGTTTTCTTTACCTAATGTATACATATTCGAAAGGGAATTCTCAGCAAGATAATCGTCAGCATCGACAAAGAAAATATATTCGCCTTCGGCTTCATCGATAACTCGATTTCTAGCGGTTGATGGGCTGCCAGTATTTTCTTGGGTTAGTATTTTTATATTGCCATTTTCCCTATACTGTTTTTTATAATCCTCAATGATTTTCACTGTATCATCCGTTGATCCGTCGTCGACTATGAGTACTTCGACATCCTGAAAAATATCTGTCTGAGACGTTATACTATCCAAGCATTTTAAAATATTTTCACTTTCATTGTAACAGGGTATTCCAATTGTAACCTTACGCATAACCACTTCTCCTTAAAGCCTATAAACTATATCGTAATAAACTGAAGTCACTTTCCTTTCAAGTCTACTTAATAGATGAACTTCCTTTTTTCAATTCTATTATAAGTTTATGATCTGGCATTTTATATATTCATTACCACGTTATCACAAAAATACCATATTTGCACATAACAGCCATACAATATTCCCATTTTATGAAAGACTGGTCCTAGGTCCTTCTGGTAGCTCACGTCTAAAGCTACTACACAACTGATCGTTGAACAAGAAAAAGCCACCTTGTTCGGCAGCTAATCTTGTTTCTATTATAAGGTCTTCTTTAGACTGTCCATTTGATAGGGCACGATTCAATAACAAGATAGACTTTTTCGTTATTAATATTCACTTACATAATAACTTTTGTATGCTAACTTGTTATTTTCAAAATCCATATCAACATATGTGTCAGTAGTGTCACTGTAACGGCTCCAAGTATAATCCTTTTCGGTAATGCCGTCATAGGTGTATGTTGATTCTAATTTCATATATTCACCTGTGATAGATACCATTTGATTATAAGTCATACCTTTTTTCACATTCGTATATTCATTGAAAGTTATACCATTTTTAATGGGAGTAAAGAAATATCCTTTGGCTGTTTTTGTATGTTTAACCCACTTTGTTCCTGATTTATCATAATCGACAAAGGTTACTGTAGCATATGAAAAGTTTTTATTTGTTGCATATGGAGTTAACGTTACAGCTTTCGTAGTTTTTGCATTAATTGTATTACCTTTATAATCCTGAACCTTATAGGTAGTACCTACTAAGGAGCTCTTATAGAAAGTTGAACCAGTCGGCTTTGTTAAAGCTGCAGCTTCTCCTTTATTTGCCCCAACTCCTGCCAGTAATCCTAGAGATAATGCGCCTACAGTTATTGCCTTCGCTAGTTTTTTCATCTTTATTTTTCCCCCAGCCCGCTAGTTCTTTTGATTTTATATGTACATTTGTAGTATATCTATTATTATTAACATAATCTACCTCCCAGACTGCTTAACAATCCATGCTATGGCACAAAACGGACCAAGCCCTGGTGGACGATGATTTTATTAAGCTGACGTTATCTAGACCTATTATTTTACTGAACTAACGCACACCTTAATTTCAGCTGTTAGAAGTTATATGATTATTTTGATTTTTCCAGGAGGTTAAGCTGCTATGAAAGTTTATAAAATCATCCTTGTAGCTTTTTCAGTTGGTCTTTTATACTTTATGTTTGTTTCGATTTACGAATATACAAGAAAAGGTACAGATTTGTTTACGCAAGGCACTTTATTGGGGTCAATTGGTGTCTTTCTTGGTGCAATACCCCTTTTATACTACTATGAGTATCAAAAAAAGAAAGATAAAAATAAGTTTGATAGTTAATTTATATTCAAGGATTCATTGAATATCTTCAATCACATGTATGGAATCTCACTTTCAAAATGCCGATTGGCGGCATTCTTAGGTCATGACTGAGGTTGTTTATCTAATGAGTGAGATTATATTACACACTAGGATCAGTAATGACAAACATACTGATTGACAAAACCATAATAAGAATGAGAAGGAATTGAAAACATATCCCTACAATGCTGCAGACCCTGCCTGATATAGCCAAACCTCTGCCTTTTTCATTTGTTTGATCAATTTCTTTAATACTTTTAGATGATATTATAAGTCCAATGATACCAAGAATTAAGCCAATATAAGGTATGATTATTGATAATACTCCTAATGTTAATGATACGATGGCTTTATTATTTGTTTTTTCCACTCTACATGCCCATTTATTTACAGCTTTAAAACAACCTTATTTTATAAGGTATTTGACAATTACCTTCTCAATTCGACGCTGCTGATGAAGCAGCTGCTTGATCAGCCTTCACACAATCAATCGCAACGACGAGTGCAATAATTATGGTTTCCATCTCTTCATCCATCACTTGAACCTTGTAGCTATCGCCCCATGTGAACCACTCCTTGACGACTTTACCTACGATTTTACCGTGCTGTAAAACTTGAAAATCCATATCCCACCAGTTTCCATGTACTTCTATGCCTGCCGCATCAATTGAATATCGTGCTTTTAAGAAGGAAAATTCCTTCTTTATTGTTAGCACCTCTCGACCATTCACCTCAACGAAAAACTTTGGTAAAAAGCTGAATACCTTTTTCGTAATGAGGGCTACTTCATCTCTTGCTGCATTCCTAATGGAGAAAGTCTTTGGAACTTGCATAAAGCTTCCCTCCACATAATATATATCCTTCTCCTGCTGATCCTTCACAGTGAATTTACCGCTAAGACTGAATACCTTCTGCTTTATATAAAGCTGCCTCATCCTTATGCCTCCCAACCTTAAGTCGTTTACATTACTTACGTTTGAAACGGCCATAAGTTCCAATCCTTTGATTTTTTTCCAAATGATAGCTCCATGAGAAGAAGCTGCCTTAAAGACAGCTCCAATCCTCATTTACTGGTTATTTTTGTCTTGCCATCGTTCTGAATATCAGATCTTCTGGGAGTTATACGTTACTGACTTTTTTCAATTCTGCTTCGATTCCACTCATCATCTCGTAAGCTCCCTCCGACTTGTTTGAGCAGACCACAACTTTTGCAGATGTTTCAGGATAATAAGCAGAATGGAAGCTGACTCCTGGGTCGTAACCCATTACATGATATTTAAGTACACCATTATCTTTTTTCTTTATCCATGTACCATAACCATAGAAGTCACTTTCATCGACTTGAATATGAGCCTTTATCATTTTGTTGGTGTACGCTTCACTTAAAAGTTGAAAATTAAAAAGCGCATCCCACAGCTTAGCCATGTCTACCACTGTTACGAAAGCCCCGCCATCGGCTCCACCTTTTACAGGTAACGAATAAATATTTGTCCTCCAAGTACCATCAGGTCGATCTATATATCCGAATGCTGTATTTCGAGGTAGGGAGTCAAATGTAAAATATCCAGAGTCCATCATATTGGCTTTATTAAAAATATATTGTTGAACATAGTCAGAGAAATCAAGTTTCGATGCCTGTTCAACAATAAGACCCAACAAAATATAACCAGCATTGTTATAGTGAAAGGATTGTCCCGCTTCGCTTTTCATACGCTCATCTTGAAATAATGGAAGGAAATCTTTTAACTTCTTTATTTGATACATAGGATTTTCCATCCAAAGTTCTTCGAAGTCTTCCATGACTTCTTCATCAAAATAATCAGGTATTCCTGAAGTATGTGTCAGTAAATGGTGGACCGTTACCTCTTTGTCAAAATACTGAAAATCAATATCAAGACAATCACTTAATCTTGAATCAAAAGAAAATTTCCCCTCTTCCACGAGCTGACAAATGGCAATCGCAGTAAAGAGTTTGCATCCGGATGCAATACCAAAGCGAGTTGTTGAATTATTTTTTCGTTGTTCAGAACGGTCGGCGTAACCAAAGTTCAAATCCAACACCATTTCCCCATCTTTAACAAGTACTGTACCAGAAAAATCATGCTTACTATGAATTGTGGAAATCAGATCAGTTAAGTTACTATACATACCTATCCCCCAAAAATTCTTATATTTATTTTCCAATTGAATATAACAGCGTGTTTCAAACCTCGCATCTTACTTTTGCATATAATACCATTATATATAATTACTGGATTGTCAGCAATCACCGTTCATCTTCCATTATATATCCAATTTAGCTATTGTTAATGAAAATTGAACAACAGAGTTTTACAGCTTCTGAATGACCGGAAGTACTTGTTTTTTATTGTAGGCAAGTTACCAAAATCAGCTTTGGGCAATAAGTTACCTGTATAAGCTGAAAAGAGGGGGCAGGTGAATGGGTAGACGAATAAAACATAATGCACGTGACGTGGAGGAGTTGGCGAGGCTCATGAAGGCGGAAGCGAACGGTGAAGGAGTCCAGGGCATGAACATGGTGGGAACGGTTGTGGCCAATCGGGTCGAGGCCGACTGTTCTCCTGACTTCAAAGGTTTGCGCAATATCAAGGATGCGATATATCAAACCATACCTGGTACTGAGACTCCTCACTTCGAGCCCGTCTTAAATGGATCATTGTATACACAACGTCCCAATGAAGCTGATCTTCAGAGGGCTAGGGATGTGTTACATGGTTATAGGGATCCGCGAGCCAGAAATAGTTTGTGGTTTTTCAATCCCAGTCCAGGAAAGAAATACCGAGCTCCTTGTACCGCCACGATGCCTAGATCGCCCATGACGCAGTTCGATTTTGCACACAAGAATCATTGCTTCTATGTCGGTGTACCCGGCTACTGCAATGAGTTTTATAGATAAAATAAAAAGGAGCTATCTTCTCATGACTTGTGTAGACTCTAATCATTATCCAATGAATGAATATCCTGGTTTCAATCCAGCTTCCATGATGGGGGGCATGGTCGGACAACAACAATACGGCGGCTTCCGGGCTATGATGCCTTCCGGACCCTCTTATGCCGCGCCAGTCGTCCCAATCGGGACTGGGCAGCAGCTTCCGGCTGGCACGATGGAAGAATCATTTATGGAAAATATCCTACGCTTCAACAAAGGTAAGATCGGTACATTCTACTTCACTTACCAAGGGAGCAACAAATGGAATTCGATGGTTTACCACGGACGCGTAGAGACGGCTGGCCGTGACCATATCATCATCAGCGACCCGTCCACCGGTAAACGCTTCTTACTGCTGATGGCAAATCTCGACTGGGTCGAATTCGATGAAAAAATCAACTATCCCCAGCCGCTTATCAGTCCTGATGTCCAGGCGTCCTTGACGACAACTGATTGAGTTTGCAGGACGCCAACAACTTTTTCACCTGCCATGAAACACGAACAAAAAAAGGTAATTCAGCTGAATTACCTTTTTTGCGTGAAAGAAATACCTTCACATTACACGCGGTAAATGAAGTAAGGCACCCTCGTTCATCCGCCTTCCGTTTCTCAAGCTTCCCATCAATAAGTCCAACCCCAGATCATGCATAGGATGGTACCGACGACAGTGATCAGGGCAAGGAATATGGCGCAATATAATGTCAAGAAAATGGATTTGCTATCATCCGTTTCACGGGCATGCATGAATACAACTAGTTGGACCGCTGCTTGGATGAATGCTGTTAATATGAAAATCGTCATTCCCATTGCTTTTGACATATTGAAGAAGTACACCAAAAGGGCTATAAACGTCAAAATCAATGAAAAAACAAAACCCCATACTTGTTTAGCTGGGAATAATTCCTTCATAACTTATGTCATTCCTTTCATGTAGATAAACGTGAAGATGAATATCCAAACAATGTCCAAGAAATGCCAGTAAAGAGAGAAAATGAAGGATTTATTAGCCGTTTCAGGTGTCAAACCGCGTTTTTTCACTTGCAGGACAATAAATGTTCCCCAGAAAAGTCCTAATGTAACATGGGCTCCATGTGTCCCTAAGGTTGTAAACAGCACCGATGTAAATGCACTTGTTTGCAGCGTAGCTCCTTCGTGGTAATAGGTGATGAACTCCGTAATTTCAAATCCTAAGAATCCTAACCCAAGAAGGAGTGTGATTACGAAGAAAGTCAGCATGGCTTTCTTGTTGCCCAGCCGCATGGCATGGATGCCAAGCCCGATGACGAAACTGCTTGTCAAGAGCAGGAAGGTTTCAGCAAGCACTGGCGTGATCTCGAATATCCTTGCTCCAGCCGGCCCGTTACCCGTACGATCAACCAATGTAAAATAGGATGCAAAAAGTGTTGCAAAAAGCATGATTTCGGCACCAAGGAAAATCCAGAAGCCTAAGATATTCAGCCGATTTTGCTCCGTACTATATTCAAGAGGCTGCGAGTGATCGATTTTCATTTATTGACACCCCCGTATTTTGCTTCCGTCTCTTTAATTTCTTCTACAGAAATGTAATGACCATGATCTATTTCGAATGAACGAAGGGCCATGCAAGTAAAGATACCGATTAACCCTATGATCGCAAGAAACCAGATGCTGAATATTAATGCAAACCCAAAGACAAAGAAAATACAGGACATGATGAACGGTGAGCCGCTGTTATTGGGCATATGGATTTTTTCATAGTCACCCTTGAATAATTCAACACCTTTATATTTGGCATCCCAAAACGCTTCCCTTGAGTTCACTTGCGGAATGATCGCAAAGTTATATTCCGGGACGGGATTATGAGTGGCCCATTCAAGCGAACGTGCATCCCACGGATCTTGCCCAACATCCTTTGGCGCATGGCGAATGCTATAGTAAACCGTATAAACGATTAAAAAGAAGCTGATGGCCATAAGTACGGTACCGATAAACGTAACCATATTCCATGGTCCGAAACCGGTCGATTCAGAGTATGTGTAGATACGGCGTGCTTGACCATCCAACCCCGTAATATACATCGGGAAGAATGCCAAGCAAAAACCGATGGTCAAAAACCAGAACGCCCATTTCCCAAGCCTCTCATTCAGCATGAAACCAAACATTTTCGGCCAGTAGTAAGTGGCGGCACCAAGCACGGCGAATACTACTCCCGGAATGATGACATTGTGGAAGTGAGCCACTAAAAACATGGTATTATGATATTGATAATCCGCGGCCGACATCGCCAGCATGACCCCGGTAACGCCACCGATCGTGAAAAGCGGAATGAAGCCGATCGAATAAAGCATCGGTACGGTAAATCTGATTCTGCCTCTCCACATCGTGAGCAGCCAGTTGAAAATCTTGATCCCGGTCGGGATGGCAATCACCATCGTCGTGATCGAGAAAATGCTATTGACATATGCAGCTTGCCCCATTGTAAAGAAATGGTGCGTCCAGACGAAAAACGAATAGATCGAGATGAACACCATCGAAGCCACCATTGATCGATAGCCATAAAGGTTACGACGTGAAAAGGTTGGGATGATCTCACTGAATAGACCAAATGCCGGCAAGATCAAGATGTATACTTCAGGATGTCCCCAAACCCAGAACAAGTTAGCCCAAAGCATATCCATTCCACCGTCGGTAATCGTGAAAAACTTGGTGGCGAATAGTCGATCCATCGTCCCCATGATCAGCGCAACTGTTAATACAGGGAATGCGAAGATGATGATGACGCTTGTGACTAAAGAAGACCACGTAAACATCGGCAATCTCATAAATGTCATGCCGGGTGCCCTCATTTTAAGGATGGTCGTCAAAAAGTTGATCCCCGTCATTAGCGTCCCAATTCCGGCAATTTGAATGGCAATCATATAATAATTCGTTCCAACGTGCGGACTGAACTCATTGCCGGCAAGCGGGAAATAAGAGGACCATCCCGCATCGGGTGAACCGCCGATTACAAAGGAGATGTTGAATAGCATCGCCCCCATGAAAAATAACCAGAAGCTTATTGCATTCAGACGCGGGAATGCTACATCCCGGGCTCCAATTTGTAATGGCACGACGAAATTCATCAAGGCCATGATGTATGGCATCGCCATAAAGAGAATCATCACGACCCCGTGTGTAGAAAAAATTTCATTATAGTGCTGTGAATCCAATAGTTTGTTATCCGGTACGGCAAGCTGTGCACGCATCATCACTGCATCAACACCGCCACGGAATAGCATCAGCAAAGCAGCGATTAAATACATGATGCCTATCCTTTTATGATCGACCGTCGTCAGCCAGCCACTCCATAAATAAAACCATTTTTTAAAGTGGGTTAAACCAAAAACGATCAAGAGAATCGTAACGCCAATGGCTACCATTGATGTGTAGATGACGGGACTCGGATTAGGTATTAGAAATCTAGTGAAGAACCCCATACTTTTTGTGTCTCCTTTCTGAAAATATTTTTCTAGAGATGCATCAGGAAATCATTCATGATCATGTTCCATATGATCGCCTTTTGAATTCGCATCCGAATTACTGGAGCCATGATGATGTCCAGCATTTTCACCCTCCGGAGCTGGTGAGAAGCCCAAGTGAGTTCCAGTGAAGGTTAATTGCCCTACATGACCCGGCTTCAATAATTCATTGAATTTTTCTGCAGTAATGGGCTTCGCTGTCGCCTTCACTTCCTTCACCCAATCATCAAACTTAACTTGGGACATCGCCTCGACAGGGAACATATTTTCAGCGAATCCCTTCCCGCTGAAGTTAGCATTCCGTCCCATCATTTCCCCTGCTTCGTCCGCCGCTAAGTGTAAGGTGGTCACCATGTTGGACATGGCATATTTTTGACCGCCCAGCTGCGGAACCCAGAAACTCGTGATAGGCCCGAATGAGTAGAGTTTGAATTCAAGTGGCCGATTTGTCGGTATATACAAGTAGTTCACGGTTTCGATATCGTTTTCTGGATAACTGAAATGCCATTTCCAGTCAGATGTCGAAGCATAAATAACCAGTGGATCTTGACCTTTGTACTCTTCCGGAGTGGCTTCCACTTTATTGTTGGAAATGACGGAAACGATGGAGAAGAAAATGACGATTAATATCGGCACCCCAACAATGATCGATTCAACGACATGGTTCCCTTCAATGTACGGTGGTTCATAGTCTTTGGGCAGCTTAGAATCACGGTATTTCGCCAACACATAAACTAAAAATGCACAAACAATAATAACGATAACCGCCATGATCGCAATAGATAACCAAATTACATTGGCTTGCGTTTGGGCCTGAGGTCCTTTAGGATCTAACACCGCTAACCGTTCACAGCCTGAAAGCACATTAACTATGGCAGAAAGAATAGCCAATAAAACCCATTTTATTTTCATATATGTATCCTTTCTTTTAAGATTTCATTTCTAAGTTATCCACAAAAAATGAAGTTATCCTAAATAATGTTTATCAATAAAGGGAATTATTACCAATTGATTACCTGCTTTAAAAGGTCATTTGAATATGTTTTTTTACGAGTGTTCAAAGTAAGGGGACGGAAACATGCTGGCAACTTCTCCTTAATAGTGACTGACTGCACATCGCTGAACAACTCCATCAATCATTGAAACATAACGCAAATGAATCCATAAAAAAAACTGCCTTAAAGACAGCTCCGAGCTTTAGCTAACGCATCCGACAGTTCGTTAAGACCTATCGCAGAATCGATGCAACCTGTGCAATACAGAGGGTGATAATGATGATCAAAGTGAATTATTCAGTTCCGAAGTCAAAACAATTCGAAGTGCATGATGACGATTGTAACGAGGAAAATCCAAGTGGGATGGCCAGGGATTGGGTATGCAATCACCTTTGGTAAGGAAGCTGGAGAAGATAATATAAAGAAGCTACTGCCTAATCAACCTTCAGCATTTATATTGATTGTTTTATTAATCGTTACACTAACATTTCTTCTTGAGAAAACAATTAAAAAAATAGCGGAAAGCATGCCGATAAAGTACCATTCTTTTTTATTCATGTATAAAATCTCCATTCTAATCAAAGTTAGGTTTCATTTACATTATACAAATATTACTAATGATTTAGAAGGTTGGTTTTATAGAATAAAACAACTTTAAGGTTAAAATAGTAGCGAGGTTTTGGTATGAAACCAATGGAGGAAATAAAGCTTAGTACACAGATTGCCGTTGGAAGTTCTTCAGGATATACGGACGCATTAGAGATTGGCTAGCTTCTTGAAGGAAAGAGGATTATCCTATATAGAACGGCAATTAAGGTTTGGGCGGCGTTTTGCAAAACGTGAAATACGGGAGTCGAATAAACTATTCAATAAAATTAAAAACCAAATTAAAAATAACTGCATATAAACCAAGTGCTCCATATATAGTCAAAACCCAAACAAGGCCAGTTCCTGGAGTTTTAATAAACCTATATAAAAGAAAACCTTCAATCCCAACTAATAAAACAATTGTGAGTGTGAGAACATGATTTTGATTAAACAAGCAAGAACACTCCTTTCTCAAGAAGTTTTATTATGACAATTTCAAGAGGAAATTATCCAAAGTACGAATAAATGATCCAAATAAAAAATAACCATTCTTTTGCTAGAATAGTTACAACCTAAAAGATTAAAGAATGAAAAGGTTAAGCGAAAAGAAGGACATAACTGGGTGGATTGCGAGGACCTTCAAAAGTGACAACTTGAATAACCGTTGTAAACTACCTTGATCAATATCAAATCATCTCACTTGTTTAAGATAAGCAACTGTACTCATAGGGACCAACATCATGGTGATATGAATTCATTCGAGGTTTTTACCATACAGTACGTATATGAGCCTGTGTTAATGCAAATTAAAAAAAGATACCCCTAAGCAGGAATACCTTTAGAAATAATACTTGTAATTGCTTTTTCAGCTTCAGCAATATCACTATGAAAATCTACTATATCGCTATCTGGATAAGTTAATTCGAATATATGTTGAGAATCTATATTTAGACATTTCACTTGCAAAATGCGAATTCCATCAACTGAAAATGTATGGGTAATATCCACTTCATCAAAATAACACAATTCTGAGAGTAAGTTTTTCACATGTTCATTTTTCATTACAGTCTCCTCTCCATTAATGGGAAGTGACTAAAAACAGTCTGGTAAGACCTAAGTATCCTTTTTTAAAAGCACAAATACCAATATTTGAAGATAAATAAAAATTCTAAGCTATTCGATCATAAATTCTGGATAAATGATTAATTAACTGAATTAAATCATCTGAATTTAAATCTTTTTCATTAAGATTTAGAAAATAATTGTCTATAGCTTTCTTTATGAACACATTCTTTTTGTTTATCAAATATCTCCTTCCAACAAAGGAGGATAGAATTAACACCAATGTTTGATAAGTGTAACTCTAACAGTTATATGCATGATTGTATATGGTAAGTACTTTCACTATGAAGAATTTGGTAAAGTAAATGATTTAGCGGACAGTCCTAAGAAAGGGAATTAGCTGAGTTTAAAAGAATCGGGAATGAATGCGGATGTAAAATAAAGCATAATTATTAATGGAAGCAGCGAAAACGCCTTTAACCAAGATGACAGGATATCTTAAATCATATGATGGACCTAACACAGTGAATATGGAAACATCTTGGCATGGGCTATTTTGTCTTATGTTTGAGTCTTGCTTTGCCTTAAAAAATATATACCACGAACTAAATTAAAAAGGGAATAAACACCAAAAAGGATTGGGAAAGTTTTAGAATTTGGAGGAATCCAAAGATAAACTAAAGCCAAAATAAGAAAAAAGAGCGTGAAGATAAAACATTGTGTATACTTGGGAAGCTTTTTCAAAAGTAAATCACCTCTTTCTCATTTTACCAATAAAGGAAATATTAGTTAACCTGAAACTTCAGTGCTTCTAAACTCTTTACTCATAATGATCACTTATTAATTTATTACGTCACAGTCCGAACGAACAGCGTAGTGGACACAAACAGAGCATTAAAAAAAGTTACCTTTCAGCAACTTAGGAGTAAAAACTTGTTATTTATATTTAGTAAGCCAGTCAATTAATTGATCATAATTACTGGAGAACATTGCATTGTCTTTTGTATTAGACTGTTTAAGATGAATGAGAATATCCCCTTTTTCTAATAAAAAGGCGACTGCAATGGTGTTCTCTAAGATATGATTAGAGAAAAATTTGTCTTTCCACAATTTTTGTACCGAAAAGTGTTCTGGAGTATACCCTTTACGATTAACTAACAACTTATACTTTTTTCCTTGTCTAATAAATGAATTGCACGTTTCCTCAAAAGAATTAAACCAGATGTTTACATCAGCAAGGGTTATGAAACCTGTCAAATTAGTAATAATAATATCTTCAGAAATGGATGTACTTATATTTTTACCATTCAATTGAACAACATCTCCTCACCATCATTATAAACCAAATAATGGAAATAATTGCAAGGTTTATTGTTCCTAGTCGAATTCGATGCTAGCTTGTCCCTTTAGTTTCATAAGAAAAAGAACTGCCGAAAATCATGTTGGCTGTTTTCGTATTGATGCTCCAAAGGGGAATGAACCCACCATTAAACACAAGCAATGAAGAATACAAGAAGGATTATCGCATCTATTACCGAGATTAAAAACGTTGTGACTAGCAAGGTATGACGCAATGGTGACTTTATTTTGAAGGCTTCATTACAAAAATAAATTCCTAACACCAATACAATCAGAGAGCCTATTTGTCCAAACCTTGTATCCCACTTATCTGTCATAAAAACCAACGTAAACAAAACAAGCATATGTATCATTACAAGAAGTATACAGATTGTATTGAATAGTTTAGCGTTTTTTATAATCTCCATATATCACCTATAAAATAAATTGTATCTTGCCCCGACAAATCCAAAATAGGCTGCCTTGAATAGCTCCGAACTTCAGCTAACTCACCCGTCAGTTCTTTAAGCAGGTCATTATAGTATTACCAAATCCTCTGACATCAGCTAAATAATCAAATCCATCAGTAGAACCAAAACTATTGAATGAACGCACTGCAACGAGATTATGCTGAGGTATGACCAGGAGCGTAACCCCTGTATAGCCTAATATTTGATAGGAGCCTTTCGGTACAAGTTCACCGATTTCTGTTTTTCTTGCGGGCAAGTCCTTTACGAACCATAAATAGCCGTTTTGCGGTAGTTCAGTATCCATTAAACGGGGACTTTGAACGGATGTCGCCATATCCATGATTTCATTTGCAACAATTTGTTCCCCATTTATATAGCCCTTCCTAAGATGAAAGTAACCCCATTCAGCCAATTCCCTTGATGATACATACATATTCATATTGTCGCCGTCGACACCTTTACTTGCATTCCAAATTGGATCATCAGCCTTGCGTATTACATCAGCAAGTTTTTCATTTATTTCTCCGTACCATCCTGTCTCCGTAAAATTTAGTGGTTTAAATACGTTGTCAGTTAATATCTCAGCTACAGATTTACCAGTTGCATTTTTAACTATTTGCGTCAGAATATCGATTCCAATACCTCGATAAGCCCAATCCTCACCAGACGGAAACTCTCGATATAGCTCTCCATTAATACTCGTTAAACCATGCGTATGTGTCAGTAAGTGTCTAATTGTCGTACCATTTAATATTGGCATACGATTCGATGGAAGATATTTTACTATTAAATCGTCTATTGATTCTAGGTATCCTTTATTAACCGCATAGGCAACTGCAAAACCTATGTAACTTTTTCTAACCGATGCCACATGAAATTGTGTATCTTCTTGGACAAGCCTCGAAATGGGATCCTTGGAATGTTTACCCCAATATTCCTCTGTAACAATAGTATCGTTATGAATGATAAATACAGATGCACCTGAACAGTCAACTAATTCAGATGTTTTCCTAACATTCGATACAACTGAATTAAACTGTGTATTTATCTTTTTATTAATTATCATTTACCCACTACTTTCCTTTATTCTATCCCTATTCCTTTTCGATACGATTCTTATTAAAATACCCTGTCCAGAAAATGCTGCGTTAAAGACAGCTCTGATTTTTAGCAAACGTACCTGTTAGTAGAAGAGTGGATAAAAGACTATTAAAATAACCCCTAATATAATTAGACCAAAAATAATGATTAATCCACTTGTATCTAGTAAGACACCTACTATGACCCATAATATGTAGAGCGTTTTATATTTTGTACTTTCATCCTTATTATGTTTGTAGGCTTCTTTAATCAGCCACCCTAAAAGGCTGCATCCAACAACGATTAATGTAATACCAATAGCCATTATTTTCATAAACGTGGATTTGTTACTCCTTTTAACGAAATTTATATGCCTAGTTTGCTCCTTATTGTTGAACTGACCTTGCCCGAAAGTTTCCTAAGAAAATGCTGCGTTAAAGACAGCTCCGCTTTTCAACTGACGCACCTGTTAGTTGAAGTACATCAAATCGCAAACTCTTACTGAGTTGACACATACTGTATCATGAATTATTTCTATATAATCATAAAAAACTGCTCCCCAAAGAGCAGGAGCAGAAAAAAAGATGTTATTTCACAACTTTAAGAGGAACAAGCACTTTATTAAAAAAAGACGTTTCGAGCTTAGCTAACCAACCGTTTCCGTTTTCTCCATTAGCTACTTGAGCAGCGTGTTTTTTGTGAAATTCCGCTACCCGTTCATTATGCTCTTTATGCAATTTGTGCATGGAATGATGCTTCATTCTTGTCGCCTCCTTTCCGTTTGTTTCATTATATTTCTGGAACAGTTGAATAGAAAGAGCTTTTTATTCTATTGAACCAGCAGGTATAATTGAATTTTAAGCGATAATTATTTCATTAAACAGTAACACCTGCTAGTTTTAAGACAGCTCCGATCTACAGCTATCGCATCCGTTAGTTTAATAATCTGTTTAAATTTTAAAGGATTGAACCAAACATTCTTCATCATCGATAATTTTCTTTTTTTCTTCAAAATCTATATTTAGCTCACTAAAAATCTTTCTCCAAAATATCACAGCAGGAATGTTTTTAGCTAATTGAACAACAAAGTAACTACCCTTTTTTTGTTTAAACAATTCCTTTAATAATGAAATTGCAGCACCTTTTCTTCTATATTTTTTCAAAATAAAAATATCATTAATACTGTAATCATAATCCTCTTTTAAAAACGGCCTCTCTAAGAGTAATAAAAACCCTACAATTGTCATATCCTTTTTTAAAAAATATGGTGTTACCCCTTCCTTCTTCCAAATTAATTCAAATGAATCAAACTCAAATGAACCATCTGGTGATATGACTAAACCCTCGGTAAACTCTGAAAGGTCATGTAAATAAAGTGAATATAAATTCTGAAGAATGTGCTTTTCATCTTTGGAAATGGGGTTTAATGAAACAGTCATTGTTATACCTCTTTTACAATTAATTAAATCTCTTACTTTATTAATTTCGATATTAATTTTCACTTGTCCTTCATGAACTGACCTGCCCCGATAGTTCCATAAGAAACAGCTGCCTTAAAGACAGCCCAGCTCTTGAACTACCGGAACAAGTTTAGGACTTTTTAAAACTAATCACCTAGAGCAAAAATGTATTTTTTTCGCTGTAACGCTTCCAAGCAAATACTTTTCAATTCTTTAGCAAAACGCCGAACTTCTTGGTCTTTGTGCCCCTTTGTGTATTTATTAATTAGGCAATCACATATCCCCATTAATTCACTAATCTCGTCCCTATACAATATGGTTTCACCATATATATCAAGGTTTAGAAGTAACCCAAACGAAAGAGTAGAATCCTTTTCCTTGATTAAAAGGTAGGAGTGTATTCCCTCATCAAACTCTACATAGGTTTCTTCTTTATGCGCTTCTTTATAGGTGGTAGCTAAAACGAAGTGGATTCCACACATTACTTCACCTTTTTCAAATATATTTAGCAGTGTGAACCTTCTATGAACTACTATTCGTGTAATTTCAGTCATGGTTTCAATGGAAGTGATGGTTCTTCATCTTTATATCGAGAATAAGCCGTTCCTGCGCTTTCCATTTCTGAGCATTGGTCATCATCACAAGAAAAGAGATGGGTCTGCTTATCAGTACGGACACTTACTCCTAAGTAGTAGGGAAATGCTCCACCTTTATTTTTATCCAGGTTTGTATCAATAGCAATGATATTCTCTTTTTCTGCTATCTTTTGATAATCTTCACCCTCAACCGTTTTTTGAACCATTTCACTTAAGATGATCTGTTCACTTTCAGAGGGTTCATACGCACGTTCAAAAATAAACCATCTACCAAATAAAAACAAATTAAACGCTATACTGGTTATCAATACTGTAATTAAAAGCTTATTCTTCACATTCCTCCCTCCCTTTCTCTACGTCTATCGTCTATCGTCTATCGCCTCTAGCTCCTGTAATTCAATTAAACGACTTACACTTTCTTCTTTATTAAAAGAACTATGCCAGCGATAATCATATTGATCCAATATACGGTAATGGTTACTAATCAGATTTTGTTGCAAACGAAAATCGCCTCGATAATCGATCTCTTTCCACCATATCTTACCACCCATTGTTTTTTCTTTAGGGATCCCGCCATTTTTGCTAGCAATTAGCTGAACAAAATCAACTGGATTGTCACCGATTGATGATATCAGCAAATGGCTATGATTAAACAACGCACAAAAAGCAACAACAGTGGTCCAATTGGCTTCTGTTCTTCTTTTTTCAATTTGGACTAGTGTTTTTTTTGAAATTCCTAGGATTTCAGACATCTTATCTTGAGAAAAATTTTGTTCAGTTCGGACAAGTTTCATTTTTTCTGATATTAAATTGATGAATTCTTCTTTTTCCATTTATACTCGCCACTCCTTTTAGTGTAATTTTACACTAAAAGGATATTTTTTCAATATAAAATGGACAAAGAACAAATGTAAGAGGCAAGAATTACCCTAGCTCGAAAATTGAATGAAACGAGAGGTTGTTTTATTGCAAAAGAAAAAGCTGCCTTAAGACAGCTCTGATTTTTAGCTTATGCACCTGTTAGCTAAAGAAGCTAAATATCTTTGTTACTGATTAACTCCGTACCATATGAGTTATCAATGGCACAAAGCCATTCACCTTGTGGGTTTTTCTTAAACACATAGGTTGACCTTCTATCCATTGAGTAGTCCGAATCAGTTTTATCGGAATTGATTAGCGTTTGCGAAAGAACCAACGCCGTATCTCCAGCTTCTAAAATAATCATTTCCCCCTGTGTTGGCATAAGGCTGTTATTGAAGTATTTTGCAATAGCAATAAACGCTTTTTTAATTTCCTCTTTACCCCGGGCAATCATCCCAGGCTTTACGACCAAGACTGCATCATCCGTATAGTAATTCATCAACGTATCAAAATCTTCCTTCTTTATTGCTTCGTCACACATCTTGATAAACTCTTTTAATTCATGCTCCATATTCTATCCCTCCGTAACTCGATTAGCTGTATATCGCTACCTTCCAGAGTTCCCATCAGCAGACTTTCGTTTATGTGTTTCATTAATTATCTTTTTATTGAATATCTTAACTTCTCCCACCATCAGTAACCTCAGATCGTCTACAATATAATGGGCTAACTCTTCGTCAGAGATATCATCTCCCTCAATATCAAGACGGAATTCCTGCCCTTGAAGCCCACCGCCATTAGTGAACTTTATTTCAAAGTCAAATTGAACTCTTTTATCCATTCGAACCCTCCTTAAATATGTACGGCTACTGCAACGCTAATGAGTTTGCCTTGTTTATACACCTTTTAAATATATTCTAGAAGAGAAAACAATTACCTCCTTAGCTGAACAGCCCCTTTAGCTCCGTAAGAAAAAAGGCTGCCGCCGCAACCCTTTAATGAGGAATGGTCAATTAAAACTGAATGTTTAATGACTGATATGATTACTCTACCCTGCCTTAAAGAAAGTACATCCATTTACTTTTAATATACTTACATACAAAGGCAGCGAATCGGCGGCCATTTAGACGCTAACGCACCTCTGTTTATTAAATTACGAGAAGTTATGTGACAGAGCTTAAATCAATTAACAACAATAATAATATTCACTAACAACTTGTTATATTTAATATTTTTACTTCTATCTTCACTTACACATAAACCACAGCTGCTATTAGAGGTAACGCGATAAAACTCTTTATGTGACCACTGCCTAAAATACTCCATTTATAAAACACTTGTAAGAAGCCTAGAGTGAGAACCATGAGGGATAGAATGTTCATACTAATTTCCAATGGCATTTTCTTTGAATGTGACATACCTTGTCTTCACTCCTTATCTTTGTAAATGTTCAATCTTCTTTCGGAATAGAAGCAAACACGTTCCTGAGTAGTTATTGATATTTTAACTATATCAATTATAGGAACTTTGGTTTTTGAAGCCCACTTCAAAAGTTATGATAGATCTTCCTTGTAGGTATCATTTTCCTTATCATACAAAACAGGCTCATTGTACTCTTCAGCATTTACATTCTCCATAGAGTTCTCCTTATTGATAATTTTTCACATTAAGTAACTATTGAATCGGCGCTGTTCCAAAACAAGTAACCCCATTTTTGCATTTCCAGCTAAAAGAATATCTGTTGCACCAAAATAACCAATAAGTTACTATAATGTTACTTAAAGTAAATCGTCAATAAAAAGTCCGTTCATACATAAGCATAAGGGCTCGCTCACTTTCCAATAATTTATTAAATGAAGGAGATAACAAATGGTTCTGATTGAAAAGGGAAAAACTGTTTGGATATTAATGTTAGGATTGATCCTATGTTGTAACTTCACTTTATACAACACAAATGTGGGAAATGGTATATTACCAGCAGATACCAATGGAGTCGTTTTAGGCTCACTATTAGATTTAGTGATTCTGCTGCCTATACTTTTTATGCTTTATCAGCGGAAATTCACGATAAAGATGGCGATACTTCTTGCAGCAACGGGGTGTATTTTCGCGAGATTCCTGATACCTGATGATCTATTGGAACCTTTCGCTGCAGTCACTTGGGCAGGAATTGCGATTGAAGCAGCTTTGATCATATTTGAGGTTTTACTGATTGTTATGTTTGCACGTTATGTACCCAAAATCATCAGGACCGTTTCTTCTAGTGAATTGCCTGTCATGTTTTCTTTTCCACAAGCTGTTAACTTGTATGTAAAGAAAAATCCAATTATTCATCTGATTTGCTTAGAAGCTTTCACGTTTTATTACGCATTTCTCAGTTGGAAAAAGACCCCACCTCCTGGCATGACTCTTTATAAAAATTCTAGTTACATAGCTTTTCAACTGATGATGATTCATGCGATTGTTATTGAAACGTTAGGGATTCACTTGTGGCTTCACGGGAAATCGACGATCCTCTCACTAATTTTGTTAGTTCTTAATATTTACTCTGTCGTTTATTTCCTAGCGAATATACAAGCAATCCGATTAAATCCCATATATATGAATGAGCGGACGTTATTTATTTCTGTAGGCTTGGTAAAACGTGCCGAAGTTCAGTTCGATAACATTGAATCCATTATTGAAGACCCTCAAATCTTAAAGAAAAAAATACCGAAAGACACCATTGATTTTATCGTTAGAGATTTTGCTAAGGTTGATCCAGATATGATTTTACACTTAAAAAACCAATAAACGTTACTCTGTCCTTGGGAATTCAAAAGGAATATTCTAAAATCGCTATTCGAACAGATTCCCCCTCTGAATTTAAACATGCCATTTTAGAGGGTATAAATGATCGGCTTTGTAAAAGGTAAAGGTTACTTAAAATATAGACCATAACACCCATGTTGAAGTTAAACGTTACAGGACAGAAAAAAGCACCAATCAGGTGCTTTTTTCTTAATCATTTTCCTTTCGAAGGTTCACTGTGACTATAATTCACTAACTCCACCTTCATAGGGCTCTCCCGCCTTCATTCCATCCGCCATGTACAAAGCTAAGATAATGGAAGTAACCGCTGTCGTGACATATGTGGCTGTTATCTTCCTCTTGATCAAACTTTCAACATCCATTTAATTCGTCCCCTTCATAGGAAAAAGCTGCCTCAAAGGCAGCTCCTCCCTTGGCTAACATATTCGTTAGCATCTTGGTCATTTCTCCCAAAGCTCGATTAGCCGACCTTCAGGATCCTCAATCCAAACAAACTTTCCGTATTCACCAACCTCTTTTTTCTTTGCAAGAGGTACACCGATATGTTCAAGATGCTTAATCGTATCGTCCAGATCATGTACTTCGAAATTCAGCATCACTTGTTGTTCTGTTGGAAAATAACTGTCATCCTCGGTAAAGAAAGAAAAGATCGTCTCATTTGGTGATTCGGATTTTAGTACAGTCCCATTCCAGTTATCGATTTCAATCTTCAACACCTCGCTGTACCATTTTTTCACAGCCTCAAGATTTTTAGTTCTCCAAAATATTCCTCCAAAGCCTTTAATCATCGGATTTTAACTCCTGTCTGTTTTTATTTTTCAATTATTGTTAAAACTGTCGGAATAGGTGCTTTACAGCTCACCTATTACACATCTACTCTACAAAGATGACTACAAGTCCCATATAAGATGCTATACTTAAAAACACCATCATTACAAAATCGGGTTCTTTTATTTCTTTAAAATAATCTCGTATCAAATAAATTAAAGCTAGTCCATAAAGTATGGGAACACTTTTTGCTGCCCTGCCAAAAATATCAGTTAAAAAAATGCTTTCCATTGAAGCCAATACTAGTCCGCTTAAAAGAAACAAAGATAAAAAACATAAGAAAACTCGAATACTTTCAAGCACCTCCTACCTCAACATCCTATCCCGATAGTTCCATTAGAATAACTATCTTCCGTATCCCTTTCGTTCCTCTGATTGATTTTCTCCCAATACCTTCTTAATAAGCTAAATATAACTCGATCTTCATAATGATCATATAAACTAATTTTACCATTAATATACTTTTTTAGGAATAAAACAAGCTGAGACTATCCAAGTAGAGCTTGCCTGCTCTTTTTTATTTATATAACCTTGATAACCACAAGAAATATCAAACGAAAGAATGAATATCTTTTATACTTTTAGTAAGGGATGAGCTAAATGAGATGGTGTATACGCATTCTGGACTGGGGATGGCTAAAATGGCCTGTTCAATCATCATAAAGACGAGGAGTGTTGCGGCATGAATAGATCAAAAGATTTTCAGGTCGATCAGTTAAAACATGCGAAGAGTGAGCTGTTTGATCAAGACGTACTTCACATATTGAATGGTCAGGCCATGTATGAAGATTTCGAGGAAAATAAGGTATTGGGAGATTCTGACTATGTTCCATTTAATGAAGCGATGTGTGTTAACGCGGCCACTATACAGGTTTTTGATCCAGCGTTCATCAAAACACGAGCATCGGGGCATCGTGACTCTGTGGAAGATTATATCAATAAGGTTATCGAGCCATTAAACGACCTTTTTAATAAACAGTACTCCTCTATCGTTTTATGGTTTGGTGAAGACATGTTTTGTCAAATGAACCTCCTTACCCTCCTTGCTTACCTTGAACAGTCGGGATATCAAGGCACAGTGTTCTTAAACAGCTTCAGGGAGGATGAATGTAAAGTATGTCAAACTGAACTGACTCTAGCGGACTATCACTCTGTATATAAAGAGGTATTGGTACATCATGAACCACCAACAAAAAAACTCCTGCCGATCATGCACCAGGCAATCGACCTTTATTTAGATATGCTCAAAGAAAGTAACGCTGTAGTGACGTATATTTCCAAAAACAAGCATTTAACAACATCTCAATTAGTCAGTCGGTTATTCGAGCTGTTCCCCACAATCGGATATGGTGATTCACAATATATCGAACTTATTAATAAAACGAGATGAATGGAGCTTCCATACACCTTCATTTGGAAATCGCTTCATTCCATGCACACTTAGCAATGGCTGGCGAAAAAGGTCCTTGACGCCAGTCCCCACGGTGTAAAATATGAATCACCAGAAAAAGAAAGTTCCGAACCACATGCATCCTATACCAACAGCCAATAATACCTGCCTCCCGTTTTCCTTATTATAAAACCTTTCAATTCCATCCACTATGGAAATTATGCCGAATAGAAGAGTTACATGTTTAACCTTTATATTAAAATCATTCATTATACCTAATATAAAAATCAAGCCTATCGCTATCATTAAAAAAGACGTAATCACGGTAAAGGGTTTAGTGCTTTCCCTCTTTTCGAAGAATAATTCCATTACTTCCTTCAACTTGTCCGACATGTAAATGCCCCCCATAATCATTCAGCCTCAAGAATAAGAGCAGCCATAGCCATTTCCTTCTAAACTAATGACACCTGTTATACTTGAACAATTAAAAATATAACGAATATGAAAACAAAAAAAGTAAAACTAAAGTTACAATGACTCTAATCGCAGTCCATTTTTTACTGATTCCCGCCTTTTTTTCTAAGTGGCCGATATAGCTGATCGTTAAAACAAAGCCCAAAAATATAATGATGTATCCGGTATAATCACCTTTGGCATTATATCTCAATGCAGCTAAAGCAATGAGCATGGGCCCAATAGTCCCCAAAGTCATATTAAAATACAGAGCTTGTTTATTTTCCTTCAACATTCCCACTCCCTCCAATGATATGATCCGCTCCACGCTATTTCCGTCCAGGTAAATGAAAAGGATTAAGCCCGGTGCCATCCCGGGCTTAATCCTTAGAAAGCGGCGTAGCTAGACCTTTATTTCTTTGGCAGGTCGAGGTTCGTGAATTGATCGACTGGAACGATATCTTCATCCATATCGAGCACCTTCAGGACAACCCGGTCTCCTTCTTTCGTCAAGACGATATCAGAGAGTGCGTTGACGCCAGGGTCGACCGAGAATCTTTTCCCCTGTCCTTCGACGATCAAGTAATAGATGTAGCCATTTGCGAGATTGGCATCGTTGATCCTCGTTACCTTACCCTTGATTTCTTTCATCTCGAATCCTTTTTGCGGAGTGACCCCACTGACCTTGCCTAAAGAGGCAATCAGTTTTTTATAGTTCCGGAAAGCTTCATCCTTCGTTTTTCCGAAGACCACTTGGGGGTTATCGCTATTGGCATAAACGATGGCGACACCTTGGAACTTACTGCCCTTCGTTACCGGAATGACATATGTAGGTGCACCGTATATCGTATAGAAAATACCATTGGTGGCCTTCCAGCCTGGATATTTGGACAGATACTCACTCGCATTGGCGTTGGATTTCGCTTCCTTTCCAGTCAGAACCGAGGTGACTCCCTTGTAGTAGGTCATCTCGCCGGTCTTTGCGTTGAAAACACCATAGCCTACAAGGGTTTTTGAATTCCCTTTTGATTTGGCCCTCGTGAAGTCGACGACATAAATCAATTCGCCCTTTTCATTGAACGTAATTTGCATATGCTCTTCATTGGGTATCAAGACATCCTTCTTCGCCCCGATCAAGGATTGGTTCTTCCAGCCGTGAACATATTTCCCCCAGTACGTCCAATATTCCAACGCCGTTTCCAAGGTGTATGTCCGGTCTACCCATTTCGGTTCTTTTCCTAACGGATAGTATTTCGTGCCGCCCGTTTCCGGATCGACCAATACCACCCCATCCACGACGGAGCCGCTGCGGTATTTCAAATGATGGCCGACAGAGGCTACAAAGAAGGGCTTGCCTGCTTCGTCTGGCTCCAAATAGGAATCATAGATGATTTTATCCGGATATGCCCTCCGGACCGTCCTTTCCAAATCATGTTCAAGGTACTGTGAGGGAGCATAGAGCATTTTCCCTTTTATCGTGCTTGCCCCTTTATCCGTGGAAACCGCGGAAACCAAGTTAAACCCTGGCGTGTATTCCGCTTTCCCTGCTTTAAAGAACCCGTCCATTTCAATGGGCGAGGTATACGTCAAGTCACCATTTATATTGGTTAGACGGTAATCGCCTTCAGTGAAGTATGATGCATTTTCTATTTTGTTTATTGCTGCATCCCCTTTTGCATCTGCCATTTTCACTGTTACGAGCGGCATCGTTTTTATATCCTGCACTTCTTCGAGCTCATCTTTTTTATCGACCTTCGCCAAACCATGAAGGTCTCCCGCAACAGTGAGCGGGTAAAACAGCATGATGGCCCAAGCCATGATCAAAATGCCCCCGATCAAACTGTTGAAATGAACATTCCACGGAGTTTTCGGTAATTTATTTCCTTCGTTTTTCCTACGATTACTGCGGTATGTCATAACTTCCCTGACAGTGTATATGTAGATGCTTGAATCAATGATGAGCATGAGCCCGAATATAAGGGCAAAACTCGAAAAGATTGCGGCTGCCGTATGATCCAATAATATAATATCGAACATGAAAAATAATAGGATCGCAGAAAGCAGCCAGCGCATCGCTTGTTCGATGAAAAAGCTCTTATCCTTTTTGGCGATTGCCTGTATCCATCTTTGCGGAATGAACGAAAGCCCCAATATGGCAAAAGGCAATTTCATGAAAATCCCTTTTAAGATGAAGACGAATAGTGAAAGTATCATGGTTTTAAAAATCTCTCCTTATCATATATGTTGCCTTCTACCCATTTTATCACTTTTGTACAACATATTTACTATTTTTATATATCCCGGCATGATGATGCTACTTTTTGTTAAGGAAGATTTATATAAAAGGCGGATGACAAAGGGGGCGAAATCTTATGATTTATGAGGAAACCTATCAGTACCTATTAAGACATGTATCTTCGACTGAGTTCGATACGTGCTTGTACGCCTTGCTTCATAGTGATTGGGATGGGGTGATTCAAAGCCCGCTGCATAGTATGGCACGCGGTGTCGGGACAACGGAAAAGTACTTAAGGCAGATCATCAGGAAATTGACCTCCCCTCACGGATCTGTTCAAAAGGTGTTCGTACCAGTTGATCAAGATGGGGAACTTCTATATAAGTTCAATCTGGGACCTGCGAGTATTCTCGGTTTTTATAGTAAGTCTGACCGTTATTGCAAGAAGTATCGTTTCTTTTATAGTGATGCTTTCAAGGGCTTAAGCATACATGGAAAACGGCTGCTGCTGATGGCTGCTTTCCGTATGTCCGTCTTGAGGTCGGAGGAGGTATTGTTCGATTATAGCGAAATCGTTCCTGATGGCCGCTCACTTTTTACCCGAAAGCGCTTATTGGGTGCAATCGATGCAGTCCATGAGGCCTTGGGGCATTTAGTGACGATTACGTTTGCAAGCCGGGCGTTTTCAAAAAAAGAAGTTCTTGTGATCACATTCAAAGAAGGCATTTTGACGCAGTATATGGAAAATCGGGCGGAACGGACTTTGCTGCGAAAAACGATTTTCAACTCTGGCTTCCTTGGTCATATCAGTGATTCGGTTTGCATGGAGTTGGAACGAGTCGGCAAATATATTTACCGCTCCTTTCTGCAGCAAGCGGCATCTTCAAATATTTCCACCGATATCCGAGAGGAGCTGTTAAAGCTAGCGCGATTCGTCTATACGCATTCTCTAAGGAAGCTCGCCCATGCCCTCCCTGCCAATAAGCAGCTACTGCTGGCACCAAAACAAGCATCTGCCTATTTAAGTAAGATCATTTACAACGAAACCTTGGAACAGATGGCCAAATATGCCCACCAGGCAGAGTCAATCAAGAGCTTGCTTGATCGCGAACCATTTCATAGAGAGATTTCTGAAAAAGCTCTCGGCCGCAAGGTGAATGCCCGGGAAGTGACAGAACATATCGAACCCATCCTTCAGAAGCACCACCAAGCAGAATTCATCCGCAGCGTGTTGAACGACTGGTGCGAAAAATGGCTGATATCCCGTGTAAAGAAAGTGCCCGAAGAAGGAAGAAAGGTGACAAACGAGGATAAGCAGACCGCTTCCGATTATATGACAAGCATTAGAAACGATACATATGGCGAGTTGGACAAGCTAATGGCCACCATTCGCAAGTACGGCAGTCATGCCATTGCGCCGGCCGACCGAAATGCGACACTCGCAAATAAAAAGGCATCCCTTCAAGCTTTTTTCGCAATACAAAAAGATCGTCTCGCTCCTCTTCCCCTCACTTCTTGCTAACATACGCAATCTGCTTTGGGCAATTTGCAGCGATAATTTTGTTTTTCGTCGATATAATTCCAGGTTCGCCGATATATTGCTGTTTTCGCAGATATAATTCCAGTTTTCGGAGTTATATTGCCGTTTTCGCAGATATAATTCCAGGTTCGGCGATATTTTGCCGGTTTTCGTCGATATAATTCCCGTTTCGCCGATATATGGCCGGTTTTCGTAGATATAATTCTATTTTCGTCGATATATTGCCGTTTTCGCAGATATAATTCCCGGTTCGGCGATATATTGCGTTTTTCGTCGATATAATTTCCGTTTCGCCGATATTTTGCCTTTTTCGTTGATTGATTTTTATTTCCGATTGAATGGGTCCAGGTGAAGCTTAAGAGATGATACCATTGTCTCTTTTTTTTGTTTTTTTGGGGGGATGTGAATTGCGGCCGCCCTCCGTGAATGGCAGGAGAGCACTTGTGGATTGGGGATGGTTCACTGCGGTTGGTGCAAATGGCTTGTGGATTGTAAAGCTTGGGCTGGAGCTGTCCAGGAGAGCGGGCCTCAACACGTGTCGTGGCAACGGATTTGATAATCGGTTTATCCATGGGTCTAAAGAAAGGGTCTATACAAACGATCTAAAAAGGGTTCTGATCATCAGTATGAATAAGGGGATGAAGGATACAAAAAAAGAAAGGAGGCCACCATCAAAAATGGTTAGCCTTCTTTCCTTTATGGTTTCAATAAGATTTTCCCGGTACTTTTCCGGCTTTCCAGCAGTCGATGTGCATCCGCCCCTTGTTCCAAGGAGAAAAGCGTCGGTTCATCGATGAGGATTTTACCGGATATGATCCATTCGAACAACTCCGCCGTTCTTCTTTTCCGTTCGTCATGGGTTGTCAATACATTCCAAAGGTCGCCTCCTATTAAGGCTTTGGAGGTGTCCATCAGCATTCTCGGGTCGATTTTCTCGGGATCACCGCCTGCCATTCCAAAGAATACGACGGTTCCTCCGGTCTTCGTCGCCTCGAAACTATTCATCAACGTTTGACCGACAGATTCGTAAACGACATCTACGCCCCTGCCATCGGTTGCTTCCTTAATGGAATCCACCCAGTCCGAGCCGTACAGGAATACATGATCCGCACCCGCTTTTTTGGCGACAGCCGCTTTTTCTTCCGATGAAGTCAAGCCAATGACCTGTCCGCCCTTCATTCTGATCATTTGCGTCAATAATTGGCCGACCCCGCCTGCAGCAGCATGAACCAAAACGGTTTCTCCCTTTTTAACCGGATGGCTGTCGTCCGTTAAATATTGGGCAGTCAATCCTTGAAGCAGAACAGCCGCTGCCGTTTCAAAGGAGATGCCGTCTGGCAGCGGCAGCACCTTGTCAGCTGTAACGGAGACGAGCTCTGCATTGGCATGGGGAGCATCAGCAAACCCGACACGATCGCCAACCTTCACATGCTGAACATCCTCCCCGACATATTCGATGACACCTGCGCCTTCATACCCTAAAATAAAAGGAGGCTCGCCAACCAAATGGTAATTCCCTTTTCTTCTATATACATCGGCGAAATTCAAGCCGATCGCTTTCATTCGGACGATCACTGTCGATTTGGAACGTTTTGGCTCCTCGATGTCCCTCACGGAAAGAACTTCCGGTCCGCCAAATCCGTCAAAAACAAGTGCTTTCATCATCTATCTCCCTCCTAAGGTTCTACATTCTTTAAGATATAGGAATCACCCATTAATGGCAAGAAGGATGAAAGTGAACTCTTCTTTTCCCCTGACATGCTCGTCGTTTTCACTTTTTATAGTTCCTTGTATGTTCCACTATAATATTCACGTCGATCTTATCAATGGATTCAAGCGAGAGTTCTTTAAGCTCGTGTATATCCCAATTATCGTTACTGAAGCGATACGCCTTTTCAGCTAAATTAAAGGGATCCGCATTCATCTCAAGTCCCTTCTTGAACGTATCGTTCACCTCCGCTTTCACTCGATTTTCCAGGATTTTTTTTATTTCCTCCACAGGTACATGGCGATAATTTTCTTCAATGGTCACCGGCACGTCCAGCGTAATCCGGTATCTAGGAAAGGGGCCTTTTATGACATCTATCCGGGAACGTGGGCGTACTATTTGTACAGCCACCTTTTTAGTATCCGAAGATAGGTAAAGATTCTTTACATCATGATTGAGCCAAGCCAGCCCCTTAAGGTCATCCCCCTTCACCCAGCCTGTTAGTTTTTTATCGGATAAAAAATAACCGCCATCCAGCTTCACGATCTTCTTTGCATCATTGCCTTCTTTCCAAGTTTCATTATCTATCTGCAAGGTAGGGACCAGAATCGAGCTAACCGGCTCCCGATACCTTTGAATCAGATTTTGATAGGTAATGATGGGGATGAACGAGTTATTCCTGAATACTTCTTCAGGATTGAACACGAGAGTATGGATTGGGGATTTATTAAAAAAACCATTCACAGTCATTGCTTGCTGCAGGTTTTCCTTCACACTGTATACCCAGGTGTTATACCTTATCAATTCCGTACGTCCTGCATAATCCAAAAATTCACCCAGATGATTTTCCATAAAGGATGGGGTGAAGTAAAGCGAATTGATTTGCCCGAAATACACCGGAATAAAAGAGGATTTCTGAATGTCATCAAATGCTTCATCAATGGTCTCACCCGTCCCTTTCCCTAACAATACGGGAGATGCCTCAGGCAAAAGCGCGTTCCCCTCTTGTTTGGCAATGCCCGAAAAATTTAAAGATTGAAAATAAATATGGTATTTTCCTTTTTGAAAATCAAATCCGAGCGCTGTAATATACACTTGGTTTTGAATCTCTTTCATCCCCCAGCATCCTGATAACGGCACTGAAAATAGACAAATTATAATCAGCATTTTTTTCACTGGAATCTACTCCTTTTTCCGATCGGGATCCATTGGGGAATAAGCTTCGTTCCGGGTCTTCATGTATTTGTATGGAATTTTTATAATACTTTTCAGCACATCGCCTGTATTCAGCTTATAAAACGACGCCAAATATGGATGACCAAAGCTCTCCAAACCGGCGAGAGCAATAAAAATGAAAAACACACCAAGGAAGAATCCATACAGTCCCATAATGGAGGATATCCCCAATATGAAAAATCGAATGAGCAGAACATTTCCCGCTAAATTCTGGTTGACTAAAGTATAACCAGAAATAACGGTAATGGCCCCGATCACGAGAGTGGAAGGAGATGTCAAGCCAGCCCGAATCGCTGCATCCCCTATGATCAGCCCCCCTAATACGGCGACGGTTTGTCCCACTGCTTTAGGCAGTCGGACCCCCGCTTCTTTGAATAATTCAAAGAAAACAAGCATGATGAATAATTCCAAAGGGCCAGCGATGGGCAGTCCATTCCTTGAGACGGAAACGGTAGCCATCAGCGGAAATGGCAGTTGATCCAATTGATAAGAGGTTAGACCTGTCCAGAAACCAGGTAAAAAAATGGTCGTGACGAAAGCCAGTATCCGCAGTACCCTTTCAGCGCTCACATACAAAAAACTCACTTGATTATCCTCAGGCGTTTTCAAGAGATGAGTCATGTTGACCGGTCCGAGTAAACAGCTTGGGCTTCCATCGACCATTATCGCGAATCTTCCTTGATTAAGCGATTCTACGACATAATCGGGTCTACCTGAATAATCGACCAAGGGAAATATGGAGAAAGGTTGGTCATATAAAAGCTCTTCAATTTGATAGCTGCTTGTAACTGTATCGATTTGCAGGGAGCTTAGCTTCAGTTGGATGTTCCGTAAAACATCCGGGTTGATTACGTCCTCCATATAAAGGAGATTCACATTCGTATTGCTTCTAGTCCCCAAAGTGTAGCTTTGATTCGCTAACGCCGTCGTCTTCAATCGTTGACGAATAAGGGCTATATTCACCTCACTGTTTTCTATGAAACCATCTCGCGGTCCTCGTATGGATACTTCCATATTCGACTCATCAATGGATCTTTGAGGCATTTTCGCAACGTTAATGGAAAGCATTTGGGACGTTTGACAGTCAAAAAGAAGCAAATTACCTGAAAACAAAGCCAATGAAAGCTCCTCCTGAACCCGGGGAGATGGCTTGATTTCCTCGATGGCGAGTAAGTGATCGAGAGTTTCCACCCCAATCGTTTTCCCTTTTTTTATAAGTCGATCCACGGCCGGTAAGACTGTATCATAAATTAACATGCTGTCTACCATTCCACTAGTGTAAACCAATAAAACTTCCTGCCTATCCATATCCTCATGATTAAAAACCTTGCTGCTTACACGAACATCGGAATGGGCTTGAAAAAGCTGATATAATCCTTCTTTTGTCAATAATGCATGATGGTCATGTGCCTTAGCCATATTAATTGGATTCACCTACTTTTAAGTTTTACTAGAAGGAATGTCATGAGGAGGGATGCAATTAAAACTGCACATACAGCTGGATAATAAATCCGATATAAGAAGGAAACGAACTTGTCGGATTGCCAATTAACGAGCTCGCCGATGACCATGACGCCATATATGATGGTTAAAGACCACTTTTTCTTTGTGAATCCCAATAATTCGTTCGTCAAGAACATGAGCAAACTGACACGAACCAAAGCACCGGCAAACCATTGGAAAATCGAGAAGAAATCCACACGTGTAATATATTTACCGATCGTTAACAGTTTCCATTCTTCATAGGCTGGATTATTCATCAGTGCCGCTTCTACAGGTCCAAACTCAGCGATCGCTGCAGTCAGGGGGCCAAGTGCTAGTATAAATAAGAAAGAGCTGGTCAGAATCAATCCTTTCAATGTAAAGGAATGTTTGGAGTACCCTTGAAGAAGGAGAAGATACAAGATTTCACCAAATGCTGCACACACATAGATCATTCCTTTTAGAGACGGTTCGAACCCCTGCTCGAATAGGGGGAATAATAGGGTGTAATCCTTCTTCGGTACATTGCTGATGCCGATAAAGACGCCGAATAAGCAAACGATAAAGAAAAGAAACGGACCTAGGATGGCGATTGTTTTGATTCCTTTAACGGATGCATAATAACTAATAAGTAAAAAAGATAACACAATTACCAAATTGGGCACCTCGGAGGCATAATTATCCTTTGCCCAAAATAATGTATATTTCATGGTGACAAATGCTTCAGAAAACATGATCATTCCCAAACATACTGCTAAAATTTTCACGAATGGCGGAGAATAGTGATTCCGTAAAAAGGACAATAACGACTCTCGTCCAAGTGCGCGGGACATATAAAAAATCATCAATCCCATAATTATGATGGGGATAATGCTAAATAGGACACTTATCCAAGCGTCCCTCCCGGCTGCCGTTAAAATATTCGGCAAGATCAATACATGTACCATGAAGCCTGTTGAAATGATTGTCAGTAAATAGACATGAATGGATTTAAGGTTTACGTTTTTCATAAGCATCCTCAAGAACAAGAGTTTTTATATATTTTGCGTATTTATTAGGATTCTATTCTTCAAATGTTCTCCTGAAACGTGCGAGGAAAGAAAAATACCGCCCTGCCTGATGATAGGCTTAAGCGGTAAAAAGATGATCCAATCAATCGGTATTGTTGCCGGGTCCGTTCTTTCGTTTATTCGCCGTATATTCCTTGCCATGTGCTTCCTGTTCAGCAATGATGCCTTCTTCTGGAATGTGGTTATTTTTCTTCGGTGAATTGATACGGTTACGATGTTTTTTTCCCATGCTGCAGCTCCCCTTCATCCAACTTTTGATTCTTGGTCTATCTTGGACGTGCTACCGTTAGCTTGTCCGATAAACATCAAAAATACCTCTATAATAGGCACTTCATAATAAAGGAAAACCGTTCGCCAAAACCGAATATGTTACCAGGGCTACATTATGGGGGGGATTCTATGTTTCCGGTTTTGAACACTGGAAGGTTACGGTTAAGGGAAATTCATGCGGGCGACGCGGAGGCTCTTTTCCGGCTCTTATCAAATGATGAAGTGACTCGTTTTTATGGTCAGGATTCATTGCTCGATATCCAGGAGGCGAAGGATATCGTGGCTGCTTTTGCAAGGGGCTACCGTGAAAACCGATCGATCCGTTGGGGGATTGAGCGCAGTGATACGCAGGTTTTGATCGGCACGATCGGCTTCCATGCCTATAGCCCGAAATACAGGCGGGCTGAAATCGGGTACGAAATCGATCCAGCACATTGGCGCATGGGATTTGCCTCGGAAGCGCTTAGGGAAATAGTGGCTTACGGGTTCAATAATCTCGGTTTGACGCGGATCGGTGCGGTCGTTTTTCTCGAAAATCAGCCATCAAGCGATTTATTGGTAAAGCATGGCTTCATCCAGGAAGGCATTTTAAGGAGTTATATTTACCAAAATGGCATACCTCATGATACATATGTCTATTCGTTATTGAATTCATGAGTCCCCTTGCGCCGCTGGGGGCTTTTTTGATTATAAAAAAAGCCACCAACACAGGGCGGCTTGAAGCCTTCGGATTTAGTTCATTACAAGATCGTCCTTCAATGCTTGCTGCAGCGTCAGCTTTGTCTCTGCCTTTTTTTCAAAATCCACCCCTGAACGAATCATTTTCATGACCACCCCGGGACGCAATCCAGTCACAACGGCTTTACAGCCCATCAAGGCAGTTCCATCGAGAATATTCAATAACCGGTTCATGATCTCAGCCTCCATCTCGATAATACCGGACAAGTCCACGATTAAGGTCTGTAGCCTTAAATCACTAATTTCCATCAGGACTTTTTCCTCGATTATTTGGATACGCGAATCATCGATTGTCCCGATTAACGGAAGGACACAGGTGGCGGCCGTAACAGGAATGATCGGGACCGATAAGTTTTCCACCAAGCGTTGCTGTGCCAGGATCAATTTGTCTTTATAATCGGAATAACTGATGAAAAAGGATTTAAGGAAAACATCCACCTTTTCATTCACTTTCTTTTCCAACTCAAAAAAAGTGAGGGAATCGCTTATATGATCTTTTGTTTGCTCGTACTTATAAAAAAAGGTCCAAAGCGTCCTCCGGATGGCCTGAATCCAATCCAGCTTGAATGAAAGCGCCAAGGAGTGGGTTGCCCACGTTTCCCCTTCTTGTTCTGCAAAGGTAATCATATCCGCTTCATTCTGCTCCACGATGTAGCGAATCAGCTTATGGGCATTATTCAAAAGGTCAACATTCCCCACCAGCAAGATTTCTTCGATTTTCTCTCTGACATTTACCGCTTCTGATAAAAGATAGTCCTCAAAATCACTTTTGTTCTGTTGAAGGAATTCCATTATTTCTTCTTCCTCGTAAACAAAACTCACGATTTCCCACTCCCTTTTGCTGTAACGTTCAGATGTGATTTTTGTTACTATTTCCATTCTCTATCAATGAAGTCATTTCCTGCCCCTTGTGTGCATTCTATCTTCAGGTCATATTTGCTCTCGCGGAAAAAATATCCTTTAAAGTCGATGAAAAAATCAAATGTGTTGACGATTTCCCATATTTAATCGCCTGATCGATAAACTCCTCCAGCGTTTCCATGGAATATGTACTGATTTTAACCAAATAACTATATTGACCGGCCAACCGATGACATTCCAGAACATCCGGATGCCCCCGGCAAAAATCATGAAAATCCTTACATCGATCCGTTTCAAACAAAACGAATGCGGTAATGATTCTATCAAGCTTTTCAAGGGCTATTTCCGTTTTATACCCCTTAATGACGCCACTTTCCTCCAATTTATTCACTCGCTCTTTAGTGGCTGGGGCAGTTAAGGAAACCTCCTTGGCCAAATCCTTCATGGACATGCGCCCATTAGATTCGAGTAAGGAAAGTATTTTTTTATCCGTTCGATCCAATTCGATCACCATCACTTTTCATTATTATATGTAATTGTCCAAATACATTATAAAATAAAGAAAATGGGAATGAATACATAATTATTGATATGTAATCAAGACTTTACTTTTTATATAATAAATACAAAACATTCATATGGGGGATGCTGCTATGAAAAAAGTATTGCTGCTGTTATCTAACGGGTTCGAAGCGGTTGAAGCGAGTGTGTTCACGGATGTATTGGGCTGGAATAAATTAGAGGGTGACGGCTCCACCGATTTGGTTACCGTAGGTCTTCATGAGCAATTAGCATGCACTTGGAATTTCATCGTGAAGCCCGAATTCACCATCGATCAAGTGAACCTTGATGACTTCGATGCTTTAGCCATACCAGGAGGGTTTGAGGAAGCCGGCTTCTACGATGATGCCTATGATCAAAGGTTTCTTGAGGTGATTAAAGATTTTCATGATAAAAAGAAAATCATCGCAACGATTTGTGTCGGGGCCCTTCCATTAGGAAAAAGCGGGATCTTGAAAGGACGGAAAGCGACTACCTACAACCATGCAACCAGTATAAGACAGACCCAGCTCAAGGATTTTGGGGCGCTTGTCGTCAATGAACCGATTGTCGTCACAGACAACATCATAACCTCCTATAACCCTTCCACAGCTTTCGGTGTGGCCTTCACGCTTTTGGAAATGCTCACCTCCAAAGAAAACTGTAACCATGTGAAGGAACTGATGGGCTTCCATTAAGGGTATCTTATCCAAACAAGGCTCTGGATCGTCCAGAACCTTGTTTGGATAAACGTCGTTTAGATTGCATCTGCCTTAGATGTTTCCAAACTTACAAGCACATTTATTCCTCCATACTTTCCCCCATCCCTTCCTCTAGGTTTTTGAGGTACTCGTCAGAAATTCCGTTCATGCCTTCCATGACTTGTGCTTTCGTATATTCCATACTGCCAACCAATTTATTACGCTTATTATCTTCAGTCTCTTCAGTAAGCTTGGATTTTGGATCGGTCACATTTTTCACCTCCATCGTTTAGGATGGCTTTTCCAGGAGGAAATATGCAGGAGGCGCGAGACGACAGTTGCGATCTAAAAGGATTTAACCTTTTAAATACACGGGAAAAGATTTTATTATGGAGATTTTTTAAAAAATGCTGTTTTCAGCGAGCGAAAGGGATATACTATAGGATAGCTTTTATTACATTTTTAAAAGTATTGTGATTAACACTTTGTGTAATATTTTACAAGTTTTTCTAACCAAATCAACAAAATGCTTATTGCAAAGGAGAATTGGATATGTCAGAAACGATTACCCAATCACAGTCTGAACAATTAAATGCACGTCAAGATGTACTGGATCAGTTATTAAAGCCTGAGGTTCAGGAATCCCTCACTACTTTAGTCAATCAGCTTCCAAAACTGACTGAGTTAGTGAATATTTTAACAAAGTCGTATGATTTCGCCCAATCGGTGGCAACGGATGATGTCCTGAAAAACGATACCGTCAGTGCCATTTCGGAAATCGCGACACCTGTGGTCGATTCCGTGAAAGGTCTTGCGGCTACTGCAATCGAAGCGAAGGATCGTGCAGAAGCGAATCATGATGTAATCGGTCTTTTTGGACTGTTAAGAATGATGAAGGACCCGGAGGCACAAAAGCTTTTCCGTTTTGCACAAGCATTCCTTGAAGTTTCATCAGAACGTAAAAACCTAAAATAAAACTTTCAATCAGTAAGGACGGGGATTATCTATGTCAAAACAAATCGTCATCTTAGGTGCAGGATACGCTGGGTTGCTATCTGCGTTGTCCGTACGTGAATATTACACGAAAGATCAAGTGCAGGTTACCGTGGTGAACCAATTTCCAACACACCAAATCATCACGGAATTGCACCGTCTTGCCGGCGGTTCCATTTCCGAGCAAGCTGTTTCGATTCCTTTGGAAAAGCTTTTCAAAGGAAAAGATATCGACCTTGCCATTGCCAAAGTGGAGTCTTTCTCCGTCGATAAAAAAGAAGTGAAGCTTTCCAACGGTTCCACTTTATCTTACGATGCCCTTGTTGTCGCTTTAGGAAGCCAAACTGGATTCTTCGGCATTCCAGGACTGGAAGAAAACAGCATGGTCTTGAAATCGGTGAAAGATGCGAACCAAATTTACAAGCATATCGAAGATCGCATTCGTGAATATGCCCAAACGAAAAATGAAGCCGATGCCACCATCGTCATCGGGGGCGGCGGCTTGACTGGCGTCGAACTGATTGGTGAAATCGTCGATCATTTCCCTAAAATCGCCAAAAAATTCGGCGTCGACTACAAGGATTTGAAAATCAAGCTTGTCGAAGCTGGTCCAAAAATCCTTCCTGTATTGCCTGATCACCTAATCGACCGGGCCATGACAAGCTTGCAAGCGCGAGGCGTCGAATTCTTGACAAGCCTTCCTGTTACGGGTGTAAAAGGCAACCAAATCGAATTGAAGGACGGCCAAACGATCACAGCCAATACGCTTGTTTGGACAGGCGGGGTTGCGGCTCTTCCTATCGTAGGCGAATCAGGCCTTGAAGTGGATCGCGGCAAAGCAGCGGTTAATGAATACCTGCAATCGACATCACATAACGACGTATTCGTTGTCGGTGACAGCGCCCTTGCTTTCCCTCCAGAAGGCGGACGTCCATACGCGCCAACGGCACAAAACGCATGGCAAATGGGTGAGCTTGTCGGCTATAACCTATATGCAGCGTTCGAAGGCAAAAAGCTTGAAGTATTCACGCCTGTAAACTCAGGCACACTTGCGAGCCTTGGCCGTAAGGATGCCGTGGCAACCGTCGGAGCTAACAACACAGCCCTGAAAGGCCTGCCAGCCACTTTGATGAAGGAAGCAAGTAATATCCGCTACCTATCACACATCAAAGCACTATATAGCTTGGCGTATTAATTTAATACTGCCGCACTGCCCTTTATTCCCGTTTTTGGGGATGAGGGGTTTTTTTCGTTTCCCAACAAGAAGGACGGGCCCTCATTAATGACCCGTCCGATCTTCACTCCATATTACTATGCTTGGCATAGGCCAGCTCGTGGCTTATGGACTCATTCCTTGAATAGTCCAGGCATACGGCATCACATAAAACATGCACGCATTGATCGAACAAGGAGCTTAGCGGCTGGACGCTTTTCGTTTCATGACTCAAGCGGTTTTTCGTTGCAGCCGGGATCACCAACACCTCATGGGAAACACGAGCTAACTCGGATTGATCATTTGTCGTGATGGCGAACACCGTGCAGCCGATCTCCCTGCCTTTCGCGGCTGCTGAAATCACGCTTTTCGTCGAACCGCTCCCGCTGATGGCTATGATCAGGTCGCCTTTTGCAATCGAAGGCGTAATCGTCTCACCGACGACATATACACCCAAGCCACATCCAAGATATTGTCGCCGTACATAAAAAGGAGCCCTGTTGAAATTTATTCAACCGGCTCCTTCCAATGCCATGCATTACATTTGATTCGGCGCTGAAATCCCCAATAACCGCAGCGCATCCTTCAAGACGATGGCTACGCAACAGGCGAAGGAGAGCTTCATCTGCTTCCACTGATCATCGGCCAACACCTTCGTATGGGCATAATATTTATTGAATGCACGTGCCAGCTGCAAGCTGAATTTAGCGACTTGTGATGGATCGGCCTGTTCAAAGGATTTTTGGACGATGGCCGGGAATTGCTCAAGCAGCTGGATGACGGGCCAAGCATATTCACCTAAGGCCTCGAACTGGATGTCCCGCTCCTTATATTGCCCCTTTTCCAGCAATGATGATATTCTGGCATGGGTGTATTGCACATATGGGCCCGTTTCGCCCTCGAAATTCATCATTTGGTCCAACGAAAAGTCGATATCATTCATGCGATTATTCTTTAGATCATTAAAGATCACCGCTCCGACACCTACCTGCCTCGCAACCAGCTCCTTCTGTTCAAGCGCTTGGTTTTTTTCATCAATATTTCGCTGCGCCGTTTCGATGGCCTCTGCCAATACATCTGCAAGCAGCACGACCTTCCCTTTTCGTGTCGACATTTTCTTGCCGTCCTTCAGCATCATGCCAAAGGCCACATGCTGCAAGTCCTTTGACCAATCATATCCCATCTTCCCGATCACCTGGAAGAGCTGTTTAAAGTGCAGGGATTGTTCGTTGCCGACGACATAAAAGATTTTCTTCGGCCCATACTGCTTTTCACGATACAGTGCTGCGGCTAAATCACGTGTGGCATAAAGCGTCGCCCCGTCCGTCTTCGTAATCAAACAAGGGGGCATATCCTCCAGCTCGACGACAAATGCGCCCTCCGATTGGGTGAGCAAGCCTTTTTCCTTTAGCTCCCAGACGACAGCATCCATTTTGTCATTGTAAAAGGCTTCGCCCGCAAAGGAATCAAAACGAATGCCCAATAACTCATAAATCGCAGCGAACTCCTTAAGCGAAGCCTCCCTGAACCACTTCCAGAGGGAGAGCGCCTCCTCATCACCATCTTCAAGCGACTTGAAGCTTGCGCGTGCTTGTTCATTCAACGATTCATCCGTTTCTGCAACATCATGGAACTTTACATAAATCTTCAGTAATTCTTCAATCGGGGACGCTTCGATCGCCGCTTTGTCTCCCCAGAGCTTATAGGCAACGATCAATTTGCCGAATTGTGTGCCCCAATCTCCCAAATGATTGATCCGTTCGACTTGATAGCCGTTCTTTTCAGCTATGTTAGCCAATGCATTGCCGATGACGGTCGAGCGCAAGTGGCCCATCGAAAACGGCTTCGCGATATTCGGCGAGGAAAAATCGATCACGACATTCTCCTCTACAGGCTTTGTCGAACCATACTGTTCCTTATCACGCAATATCGCTTGCAGCACATTATCCGTCACCCGTTGCTGATTGACGAAGATATTGACATACCCCGACACTGCATTCACTTCTTGGATCATCCCATCGCTTAGCTTTGCAGCTAGCTCATAAGCGATCACCTGTGGCGATTTTTTCAGTTTTTTGGCAAGCGTGAAGCATGGAAAAGCAATATCCCCTAATTCCGCAAACTTAGGCTTTTCGATTAATTTTTCAATTTCATTTACCGTCAGTTCATCGTTCATTGCGTTTGATAGTAAAGCTGCAATAGGTTGATTCATCGTCAATATCCCTCCTAAACAAAAAAGCCCCCGTCTCAAATAAGAGACGAGAGCATAGCTTCCCGTGGTACCACTCTAGTTGCCACATATTGTGACCACTTTCCATTGTTAACGGGGTGACTCCCCGATATTCCCTACTAGACGTTTCAAGAAATTTCTCCAAAGTGCGCTTCATTCATTCTTCCTGCATCAGGCTCCCACCATCCCCGACTCGCTTGCCATTCAAAATGAACTACTCTCTTCATCAACGAATTTTCAATATTATGATTTCATCCATATTACACAATTAAAAAATACGTGTCAACACCTCAGCCGGTCGGTGCCTTCATTTTATCCTTGATCGTGGACAAATAAGTTCTTATGGCCCCAGATGCCGCTTGACCTGCAGGCCTCTCCTGCTCGGAATGATTGTAAGAAGCAGCATCCATGAGCTCAGGGGAGTAAATGCTCATGCCATCCATGATACGGCGGATCGAGCAGGCCAGCTCGTCACTCGGATTATCCTTCAATAAATAACCACTTACATTGGCTTGAAGGGCTCGCTGATAATGCCCATCCCTTCGAAACGTCGTTATGATGATCACCTTGCAAGCAAACGCCTCCAAAGCTTCCGCTGCCTCCAGTCCGCTCATGACCGGCATCTCGATATCCAGGATGCACACATCCGGCCGCAATTGGTGCACAAGGGCAACCGCTTCCTCCCCATTACTGGCCTGGCCGACGATTTCTATATCTTCTTCAAGATTGAGTAGAGAACTAATCGCTTCCAAAAGCATTTCCTGTTTCTCTGCAATCACGATTCGAATCACTTGATGCTCCCTCCTCGATCCGTAAAAAAGACTCCCTCAATCCAAGGATCATGAAGGGAGTCCGGAACCATTTATACATGTCATAATTCCGACTTAACTTGAACGGGCACACTTTTTTTCGTTACATATCTTATGTCCTTAAAGCCAACAAAATTCTTTTTATCTTCATCCCATAAGCGGAACCGAAGCGACTGTAAGCTTGTCGCAAGCGTGATCGTCGGGACATTCTCTAAAGGCTCCGTATTATTATGGGCCATTTCCAGTTTGTAGTTAGGCACCCTAGGACTCAAATGATGAACATGGTGATAGCCGATATTGCCTGTGAGGAACTGCATCAATTTCGGAAGCTTATAAAATGAACTTCCTTCCACTGCTGCCAACACATACTCCCACTCCTCATTTTCTTCAAAATAGGAATCCTCGAATGTGTGCTGGACATAAAACAGCCAAATGCCCACTGAACCAGAAATCATGAAAATCGAACCTTGTACCAAAAGAAACGACTGCCACCCAACCAGCAAGCAAAGCACTGCCACTAAAATGCAGATGATCGCATTCGTCAAATACGTATTCATTTTTTCCTTCCTTCTAGCCCCTTTGCGGTTAAACCTATTCTTCAGAAGGAAAACGTAAATCGGACCCAATCCGAACATGACCAACGGATTGCGGTAAAAACGATAAGCAAAACGAAGCTTTAGCGGCGCTGCCAAATATTCATCCACCGTAAGAGTCCAAATATCGCCAGTCCCCCGCTTATCCAGGTTGCCGCTTGTAGCGTGATGAACCGAATGCTCATGACCCCATTGGTCAAACGGGAACAAAGTCAACACACCCATACATGTCCCCACGATCCTATTCGCACGGCGGCTTTTGAAAAATGAATGATGTGTACAATCATGGAAAATGATGAAAATCCGTGTCAGGAAGCCCGCAGCCAATATCGCCGGGATCAATGTTAACCAATATGATACGGAAAGGCTTATATATGCAAGGTACCATAAAATAAGAAACGGTCCGATCGTATTGATGATCTGCCAGATACTTTCCTTTGTCGTTGATTTCTCAAAAGGAGCAATTTGTTTTCTCAAACTCTTCGTATTTTGTACAGTCATTATTCGATTGCACTTCCTTTTATTTGTCTTACTCTTATTATAAGGAACGGACTGCGACAATATTAGTACCAGGTGTCATGACGAGAAGATGACATATGTCACATGCATATCATGTGAACAATGAGATTGCTCATACCCGCTTTGGCGGGTCGATGTGGAAATTCCAGAGAAGAAATATCGGAGGCTTTTATCTGCGAATTCTGCCTTTTATCTACGATTCTAGTGCTTTTATCTACGAAATTTGCATTTTATCTACGAATTCGGACTTTTATCTGCGATTCCGGCGATTTTATCTACGAATTCTGCTTTTTATCTACGAATTCGCACTTTCCACAATGTACCTCTATTTTATGGAGATTCTCCATAGTAAACTAGTGAAGTTAAAATGATGAACAGCTAAGGAGAATAGAATAATAGTGAAAAAACACGTTGGATGTCTTATTATGTTAAGCCTTCTTTGTATTTGTTTCTTTCCAGCAAGCGGCAAGGCAGCAAGCAATACCTTGTACGTAGGCTCGGTTAAAGCGGATAATACAAAGGTTTATAGTTCTCCTGCTCTCGGTTCCACTGTACTGAAGACTTTGAAAAAGGGTGAGGCTTTTCCCGTCATTTCCACTGTCGCCGGTGATTCTTCGAAGCCGATTGTGCATACAGTGAAAACCGGAAACACCTTATGGAAAGTCGCCAATCAATATGGTGTGTCAATCGGTGATATACAGAAAGAAAACAAATTGAATTCGACCGATATCATAGTGGGCCAAAAATTGAAGATCCCGCAAAAATATAAGATACATACCGTTGTATCAGGTGATACATTGTGGAAAATCTCGAATAAATACGAGGTAGCCGCAGCTGACTTGTCCAAATTGAACAACTTGCGGACTGCTTCCCTTAACGTCGGGCAAAAATTGAAAATTCCCGATTATTACCACCAAGTTCAGTTGCTTGACGGTAAAAAAGGCTGGATCAAGAAGTCGCTCCTCCCAAAAAAAGCGCAAAAGCGTATCGTCATGGGCTGGAAACATAATGGAACACAGGAAAACTACATCAAACAGCTTAAACAGCCACATTTAAATGTAGTATCACCGCGTTCCTATACACTGACCGATTCCGGCAATTTCTTTTCCGCTTCTGTAGATACAAAATACGTTCAATCCGCACATAAACAAGGAAAACAAGTTTGGCAGCTGATTGGCAATAAATTCGACCCAACTTTAACTGGTTCAATACTTGGCAATGAAAAAAAACGTCAGAAACTAGTTTCAGCTTTACGCGATTCACTAGTTGAAACGAAAAGTGATGGAATCAATGTGGATTTTGAAAACATCGATCCCAAAAATAAGAAGGACTTCGTACGTTTCATAAGCGAATTGAAAAAGGCGCTAAAACCTCATGGAATCATCTTATCCGTGGATGTCACCCGAGAAAACGAAGACCCTTTCTGGTCAAAAAGCCTCGACAGGAAAGAACTTGGCAAAATCGCAGACTATATCATCATCATGGGGTATGACGAACATTGGGGCGGAAGCCCAGTGGCTGGCTCCGTTTCCTCGTTACCTTGGATCACTGAAGGAACCAAGCTCTTAATGAAGGACGTACCTGCCCATAAAATCATTTTGGCGGTACCATTTTATACGCGGGAATGGGTAACCGATTTATCGACCAAAAAAGTGACAAGCCATGACCGCACCATGACTGAGGTCAACCGGATCGTTTCGGCCCACAAGCTTAAAAAGGTTTGGGATAAAAACACCTCACAAAATTACGTCGAGTATACATCCAAAGGAGAAAAGCACCAAATTTGGATGGAAGATAAAAAATCACTGGGGCTTCGTCTTGACCTCGTTAAAAAAAATCATCTAGGCGGAGTAGCCGCTTGGTACATTGGATCAGAAACTCCCGACATTTGGGATGTCTATCATTTTAATTAACAAATGAATAGACAAAGAAGGCCTCACATGGTGTGGGGCCTTTTCTGCATGATCTCATTTTCAGTCGGTCTCGTTGTCCTGAGTGAATAGATCATCCCAAGAAAAATCAATGAAATGCCCAAGATTTGAACCATATCCGGGACAAACCCCGAAAGCAAAATATCTAAAAGAATGGCAACTGCCGGATCCACAAATATCATGAAGGATACTACGTTTGTTGGCAAATGGCGAATGCTATTGAAAAACAAAAGATAAACGACGCCCGTATGGACGATGCCGGTCAGTACCGTGTAAAACCATTGCGAAGCATGCAGCGTTGTATACACGTGAAAATCAACAAAGGGAAGCAGCAATAAAAAACCGATGAGCATTTGCAGGAACGTGGTCGCATACACACTCGTCTTTGTAATCGACTTTCCTAAAAGCATCGTTGCCGCATAGAAAAATGCCGCAATGATCCCATACATGATTCCTTCCCATTCAGGAGATGACGATTGAAATCCATCCGTCCCCATTATCAATAATGTGCCGATGAAGCATAGGGAAATGGCCAGGATGGAGTATAAAGACAGCTTCTCCCTAAAGATGAAGCTCCCGATGATAAGCACAATGATCGGTGCTAAATGATAGAGCGAAATGGCAATCGTCACGGAAATCAGCTCAAACGATTTAAAGAGGAATATCCAGTTTAACAAGTTGGCCACCGCACAAAAAATGATCAACATTGCCTCTCTAACATCCCACTTCTCCCTTTTGAAATGTCCGGTAGCCATCCAGGCTGCACAGAGGAATACCGCAGCACAGATGCAGCGAACAAAAACCAATTCCAATGCAGGAAGTCCCGTCCGTTCCGAAAAGAAACCGACGGAACCAAAAATCGCCATCGCCACGGACAGCTGAAGAACGGCTATTTTATTCATGTATTCTCTCCTAATCTATTCGTTTAGCTTATGCTATCATTTTTCACCCATACCGTCACGAGTGATGAGATCAGCCCACACGCCTATTCACATAAATTGTGTTAAAGGCCCAGCTTACCTTCTTTTCAAAACAACAAACATGAACAATGAAAGAAGAATCCCCTTTCGGATAAAAGGAGATTCTTCGCTTGCCGTCATCATCCGAAGAATAAATCGAGCAAATTGCTGCCTGCAGAAGATTGCCTATTATAAAACTCCGAATAGCCGCATTGCTTGCAATACACTACCGTGAATTGATTGCTCTGGACATCGAACATTTTTGACAACCCTGTTCCAGTCATGGCTACGTCCTTCTTGGCAGCATCATTGCTGCCGCATTTCATGCATCCTTTTTCAGTCATGATTACACTCTCCCGAATTTTAGTTACGGATCCCCTCGATCATGAGACCCCATGATCCTTCCTGGCAAAACCGAGATACCTTGTTCCTTGGAAGGTTAACGTGCCGCTATCCCCTTCTGCAAGCATCCCAAACTCCTTGCCCGAAAGATGGAATTCGAACCGATCTCCACTCTCAAATTCAAACGTACTGAAATAAGTCGTGGAGCTACCATCCGAAGAAAGATGTTGATCGTTTGTCTGATGTCTCGTCACCTTTGTCCGCTTACTTTTTACAACGGCAGGAACAGTCAAGCGAGGCGAATCCTCATTTTTCTTCCATTGCCGAGCTCCGTTGAATAATTGAAAGATAATGATGATAAAAAAGATAACAAACATAATTCCGATAAGGTCTGGAGCACCGGTGAACACCCAATCCTCACTTCCATCAAAACCGTCCATGAAAACACCTCCCCCTTCCAGATGTTAACATATACGAATGACCTGGAAAAAAGTTTCATCCTGCACGCTTACATATCAAGATAAGCATATTCAGGTGTTACAAGAGAAAATAACCACTTTATCCGCGAATTGGACTTTTCTCAAAGTTTCAACGCGCTTTACTCGCCAATTTTGGGGTTTTACTCGCCAGTTTTGGGGTTTTACTCGCCAATTCCGTCGTTTTACTCGCCAATTTCACGACTTTACTCGCCAATTGGGTTTTCCCTCTAATTTTCAGCGTGTTCACACCATCCGAAAATATGGTTCTAGTGCCGTGAGTCGCGGAAGTTCTATGCCAAGCCTTCTTGCATCGGCCAGTATATCTCTTGGGAAGAGGGCGAACGATTCTTGTGAAATATACGCGGTATCCTCCATCCGTTCCATGATTGCGCCTGCGAGCGTGCCACCGGTAATCACTTTATATACGCCATATCCCATCAATCCTGCAGGAAGGTGCAGCATGACCATGGTACCCAAGCTAGCCCTGCGTCCTTTCGCCCGAATCAATGGAAGCATCTCGCGCATTAACAGCACAGCTGGCTTCACGTGTTTTGGGGACTGATACATCTTTTGATAGCTTCCCATCTTCAAGGCTTGCGCAGCCATGCCGGCATTCATGATGAAATGCTGTAAATACCAGACGTACATGTCTTTTTGCAAGGATACGGAGAAGCCTGCCTGCTGAAACAGATCAACGGCATTTTTGTGTCTTACCACAGAGGAAGCGGCAGCAGCGGATTCCAAATAAATCGATTTCATAAAACCGGCCTCCAATTTATTTTTGCCTCTAAAGCCTCCACCTCCACCTGGAAAGCCCCACAATATTTGCTCTTTGGGCAGCCGCGCCGCTACAGTATCCAGGTCATCCCACACATTATTGAAAATTAAAATCGTGGCATTACCCGCGCGTTCGCTCACTATTTTAGATGCTTCCTCGAACTGCTCGTGGTTTACGCTGAGAAAAATGAGGTCATAGTCGTGATCGGGACTGATTTCCTCACGCATATTAATAAACCATCTCTCCAGGACCTGGTCTCCCTTTCTGTTTTTTCGCCCATCCAGTATATCCAGGTCAACATACGGACCGTATTGGGCAGCCCTTCCCGGCCTCACATAGAAATCGACCTCATTTCCCGCTTTTTCAAGCGCCCATCCGTACTGCGTCGCCATAACGCCTCTGCCAAACATTAAAATTTTCATCCTGTTTTCCCCCTTGAAAGTTTTTTAATTTAATCAACTGTATTTAAAAACTAATGTACAGAAATCTTTGCCGTTTGTCAAAAGTTTTTAAATATAATCGATTATGTTTAAAAACTACCCGTTATATGTCATAATACTTGTATCAACGAATAAGAGGGAATGTCATGAACAAATATGAAATCAGAACGCAGAAGAAGAAAGACGCCATCATCCAAGCGGCTCTAGACCTCTTCCGGGATAAGGGATACACCAACGTCAGCATCAATGAAATCGCCTCCCTTTCAGGCGTATCCTCGGTTTCCATTTATAACTATTTTGGCAATAAAGAAGGGGTAATCAAGGAGTGTGCGCGAGTTCTTATGCAGGAAGCAACACAGCTGGTGAACGATTTGCTTCTAGAAAACATTAGCTTCAAGGAAAAGCTGCTGCGGGCGGTTTCCATTTGTGCCGAGAAGCCACACCAGCTCCTCGAAGAATACTTCTCACAGGAAGCGCTGCACGATGCCGTTTTTGTCGATTTATTTAAAGAAAGTGCGGGTGAAATCCAGAGAGATATATTGCAAGTATTTATCGAATCCGGAAAACGGGAAGGGACAATCGATGCCTCCATTTCCACGGAAGCAATCATGGAGTTTCTTGATGCCGTCGCGAGCCTGCAGGCAAACTGGGAAACGAAAGAGGAGTATCAAACGAAAACGGCGGAGATCGGGAAGCTTATCCTTTACGGTTTGATAGGGCGTTAAAGCACATGGCAAAGAAGAGGCCGCTATTAGGTGCGCCTCTTTGAAATCCATTATAGTAAATCAGAAAGCTGCGTCAGCCTAACCAGCTCCACATTCCCGAGGATGAATTGACACTCCTCCGCATTTTTACTGGCTAGTAAACTTTTGTCTTCACCTGTCCCTAGCTCTAACCAATGGACACCGTCTGCAAGACGGCTCGCAAATCTGCATAAGTTACCGAATGATGCAGTTTACATTCATACAGTACTTCAAACATTTCTTCAAACTTCAAATATTCTTCAGTTTCTGAGCTTGTTACTTTTTCAACAATGATATCAAATTTTTCTATAAACGGAGTTAAGTGTACCTTACATTCATCTTCGTCTTTTGCATGTACATGCAATCGTACCAGCATTCGTAACACCCTATTCTTATATTAAAAAAGCCAAATAAAGCCGCACCTATTACTGGTAATAACATAATAAATACCCGTTTTCCTTATCAAAAAGCACCACTACAACCATCTCATCCGTTCCCCTGATTTCATGATGATATCGATTTGATCCAGTTGCCCATTTATATGTTTTTCCTTCATCCCTGATACATCGATATCCATTTCTATTTTCAGTCGATTTCGCTCTTTTCCCCTTAAAATGACCATATAAGGAGATTCGGTGTTCATGAATGATACCAATTTCGAATCGTCTTTGTCATACCTGCCTATCAATTGGATCTTGAATTGGACATCTTTCTTGCTGTAATTCTCAAAAGGAAGCTCGCATACACCATGCAGCGTTGTTTCATCTTCCATATAAAAACGGCAAGTACTGGATTCGCGATCATAGGAAACGGCGTAAATGTCCGAGGCAAAATGCTTTTGATATGTATTCGCCAAAAAGTGAGGCGCAAACCAGGCTATGATGATGGCCAGCACGAAAAATCGGCCAGGATGCACTCCCACTGCTTGGACAAGGAAAAACAGGCTGATCAGCAATAGAATGACCGCCAATATCCCCACATATTGGAATCCATTTTCGGACTCGATCGGTATGCCAAACCTGATTGCAAGCGCAGCGCCGTATGGAACTTGATGCGGGAACGGGAAATTCAAAATGAATGACAGTATAAAAAAGATGAGTGCGAGATACAGATGTTTTCTTTTTTTTATCAATTGAACCACTTCTTTCTCTCTTCTTGGAACAATTCAGCCTACCTGCTACCAAATTGAATTCCCCAGTAATAAAATAATTCCGAAAATTTCTATCGGCCCTATTCCCTTAAAATATCCTTGTCCATACTTATACGATTAGAACTGGCTTAAGTTTCACTTTAATCCAAATTTTGTATGAATTTTCATTCTATAAAGGGACCTTTAGCCTCATTCCAATTATGGGGAATAATCCAGATGGATGACAGGAGGAGGATGGGAATACGGTCATAATGACGGGAGGGGTTTTCGGAGCGAAGTGAACATCGTCGTGCGCCGGGAGGCTAGTTTGAAAGAAGCTAAACAGGCACAGCACATCCTGCCCCGCATGCAAGAGTTTGTGATGTCTCAAGCGAGATTGAACGGATCTCCTATTGGAATGGGCACTGAATGTTTTAGTGAACACTGCAGGCAAGACAAGGAGGACTGACGAGATCATCAAAAGGAGCTGGCGACTAATCTTGAAGCGCCCATGCATGTAACGACTCTTTTCCTGCCGCATTTGATGCAAAGAACAACGGCAGCCTTGATCCTCCAGTTTAGCTTTGACACCTGGTACATGGGTGCCCTATCTATAGTGCAACCAAAGCTGAGATTCACTCATTTACGGTTTCCTTAAGACTGGACCCATGTAAACGTGATTGAGGTTTTACCGCCTGCAGTCAATACCGATCTTGGCGTTGTTGGCCTCCATACCTTCGGCGTTCCCTTGAATGACTTTGCCGATGCTGTCTTTAACGAATTGGAAAGCGGCAAGGAGAACCGCCTACATGCGACCAGGAATGAGTTCGACGAAGTGACCCGGCAAGCTTGGAAGGCTTCAAACGTAAAAGTCCGGATTTTTTGAGCGACTGACTCATGAAGATTTCAGGGAGGGTCCAATGCGAATGCCCCCTCCCATACTGTTAGAATACTATTCTTGCAAACGAAAAAAGACTGCAGCGCAGTCTTTATCTCGAATAAATTATTCTTTATTTCAAGAGATATTACTTACACGAATACCTCCCTATTGCTTCCCCGTTAAATTAAAAGGTCGGGATGGACGAATGATAATTGGTAGCCGAAATCGACGTGCCTCCAACATTCGTTCCGCTAAATTGAACATCTATCGCGTTGTAGAAGGCATTCACCGTATCCGCGACATCCCATACCGCAAAGATGACGTGATATCCAGTCCGCTGCGGCACGACCACTTGATGGTTCACTTTATTGGACGGTCTTGCTCCATTATCATTTTTTTCATAGAAAGGGACCAGTTCCAATTGATCTCTTGTAAGCGGCTTATTCGGATTCCAATTTTGCTTCGTGATATAATAATGCCATTTCGCTGTCGAATGCATGGCGGTTAAATTCCAGGTGAAGGTTTGCGGACCGCTTTGAATGGCATTTTTGCTCCAGCGTGTCGCTGTTTGTTCATCAAGGACGCCGCCAAATAAACCGCCTGCCGATGCAAGCTTGCCATCAGGAATGCTCGTACCCGGAAAACCTTTGTGGCCCTCCAAGCTTTGCGGTTCATACATGATCGATCCACAATTCTTATTCACCTGCTCTTTGCAAAGCAACGACCGTGATTTTGGCGACTCGACATATCCATGAGCAGAGGCGAAATCATTTGCACCGACAATGGACAACCCAAGAACTAACGAAGTACTGAAAAGAAAGCGCTTTAAACTTTTCGAACCTTTCATCTTTACAACATCTCCCTCATCATTTTCCTACATAACATGTAGTATATAAACATTATAATGTTTATACCTTTGTTTTTTAAGGGCAATATGTCCTATTTATACAGATAATTACAAATATTCAATTTAAATGGTTTTTTTCACGCCTGCGATTCCAATAAAAAAATCCGGAACCCCTAATGGATTCCGGTCAACGCAATCAATTCGTAATATCTTTTTTCTGGAAGAAGAAGAATGTCAGTGCTAAAAATACGAGATAATAGACGACTAACACACCCATGGAAAAACCAAGTGTAGCTCCATCGAACATCTCCATCGTTCCCGAGATGTACCCTCTTAAATCAAGGTGAGGGAATAAGACGAATTTTAACCACTCGTATTTCCCGATGAAGGATTGAATGATCATATTTAATGTCGAAGATGCAAATAAGATGAAGATCGATATCCCCACTGCGAGCGCTTGATTCTTAAATAACGTGCTTAACATGAACGCAATCGTCGTGATGACCAGGAATCCCGGTATCCAATAAACGATCATGTCTTTGAAATAGGTGCCGACCACCACTGTACTGAAGCTTCCGAATGCTGTCGGGTCGAGCATCTTGTCTGAATAGGAACCATTGCCAAAGAATATGATTCCGATCAGGTAACTGAAAACCACTAGGCTCACAAGCAATAAAGCGGCAAATAACAACGAAGTGATATATTTGGAAAGAAGGATCTTCCAGCGTTTATAAGGCCTGATCAGCAGTTGCTTTATGGTGCCATCCGAAAATTCAGAGGAAACCATCGAGCTGCAGACGATCACGACGAATAACGTTACGAATGATGTCAGCGATACTGTATACTCTGCCATATAGGTCCAGTTCGTGCTTAAGTCAGGGTCGATATTGGCAGCTAACAGTTGCTTATTGGTGTCGATCTCGTCCATGATAGCGGCCTTTTCATCTTCACCGATATCTTTGGCTTTCAATGCTTTTTCCTGTTCTTGTATGTCCGCTTTTACCTCCTGCTTCCAATCCTGGCCGGACTCCTCCGGGCTAAGCTTCATGTCGATGATTGCCGTTACAAGAGCTGCCACCAAAAGAAAAGCGATGAATATATAAGTCGATACTTTAGAAAAGATTTTCATCCATTCATTTTTCACTAAGGATATCATACAGACTCCCTCATTTCCTGCTCGGTAATTTCAAAGAATTTATCTTCCAATGATTTTCTCGTGATGCCAATTTCATAAACATCCAGTTCATTTCCATTCAATAGCCTGTTTATCCGGGCCGTTTGTTCACGTGTCGCGGTCACGGAAATCGTACTCGCATCGAATGAAAGAATTGGGATTTCCGCAAACTGTTCCTGAAGGATCTTATTGGCTAACTCCCCATCATTGACAGCAAAGGAAACTTGATGAATCGTTTCCGCTTTTTCATCGATCATATGCTCTTTCGTATGTATCAGTTTTCCTTTTTCGATGACGGCGAAACTATCACACATCAATTGCATTTCCGATAGCAAATGGGAGGATATCAGTATTCCGACTCCCTCACTTGCCAGTAGCTTCAAATGATCGCGAAACTCGCGGATCCCCTGCGGATCCAAGCCGTTCGTCGGTTCATCGAAGATCAGTAACGACGGTTTATGCAGGATGGCCTGTGCCACACCAAGGCGCTGACGCATCCCCAATGAATAGGTTTTGACCTTCTTATCGATGGCATGCTCCAATTTCACAAGCTTGATGACCTCTTCTATTCGCTCATTCGATATGTCATTGGGAGACATGCGAGCATAATGGAGGATATTCTTCCTGCCTGTCATGTACTTATAAAACTCGGGGTTTTCGACGATGGCGCCCAATTGATTCATCGCGCCCTCGAAGTCTTTATCAAGATCGCTGCCATTGATCATCACAGAGCCGCCGGTACGGTTGATTAGACCTGTGATCATCCGGATGATCGTCGTTTTACCAGCTCCATTCGGACCGAGTAAACCGAATATTTCATTGTTTTTTATCTCGAAGCTAACATTGTCCACAATGGTCGCATTGCCAATTTTTTTGGTTAAGGATTGAACCTTAAGAACTGCATCAGACATATAGTACCTTCCTTTTTTAGTATTTTCCAAAATCACACATTCTCAACATTACCATATTATGCATATCATTACTATATTGATATTTTTCCAGTAACATCCCCTATAATCCGTTTCCTTTGCATACGTTATTAATGGAATTAAGTTTCATTTTTCCAGCAAAAAGTAAATTATAGCGCAGCACAAACAGAACCACAGAAGAAAAACAAAAAATGGTGGAAGTTTTGAAATTAAACTTTCACCATTTTTTAGTTGCTGTTTCTCACTTATATACTAAATGAAACATTTTATAGCATTTACTTTGATTAACTACCTGAAATTTAGATATAAATCTTCTATTATTATTTTTTCAGGTTTTCTTATCGGTGCAATACTCTCTAAAATTTTATTTACAGACCCAGATAATCTCATGGTTATAACTTGTTTTCTAGGGGGTTTTTTTATCGGAGAATACGTAATGATAAATAAATGGATAAAAAATCATAAGACCCATGGTTAACCAAGCTGGAAATGCGGCTAGACTGCATACGCTTAGTAGTGAGAGCCCATGGGCGGACCTCTCTAAAAAACTAAGAGCCTGCAGTGCAATGCAACGGGCTTTGTACAAATCCAACAACTGTGGGTAATGGTGTATAATCATAGATTTCATACAGAGTTGAATGAAACGATAGATGTCCTTCAATCTGCGGGCAATGGAAATGCCATTCTTATGTTCACACAAAGTGGAATGAAACGGAAGGCAGCGACACTCCTGCGGGAAATGCAACGGGCTTTGTACAAATCCAACAACTGTGGGTAATGGTGTTTAATCATAGATTTCATTCAGAGTTGAATGAAACGGTAGATGTCCTTCAATCTGCGGGCAATGGAAATGCCATTCTTATGTTCACACAAAGTGGAATGAAACGGAAGGCAGCGACACTCCTGCGGGAATTGCGCGTCTACTTGAGACCCCACAGGCTTTAGCCGAGGAGGCTCAAGGACCGCCCGCGGAAAGGGAGCGCCTGCAGTGCAATGCAACGGTCTATATATAAGCCCCCAATACTGTGGATTAAATTTTACTAGTTAACCCATCAGCTTCATATTGCTTTGCTCATGTGTGCATGAAAAAGATGAAACGAAAAAACCGAAGACTCTTTATATCTTCGGCGTTGGTTATTGGCAATACGTTAGCAATCGCCCCAGATCATTGCTCAATCTGTTTTATGACATCAGTCAGGCTTTTTTCCATCATGGAACGCAGGCGTAAATGATGATGTTCGAACGCTAAAGCCTCCGTCACGGGATTTGGAACGATTACACACTTCACTCCAGCTTTCAGAGCCGCTTGAAGCCCATTTAATGAATCTTCAAAGGCGATGGCCTCCGTCGGATCGACATTCAACACCTGAATTGCCTTAATATATAAATCAGGCGCAGGTTTAACCTTAGTCACTTCATCGCCCGTGATGATGGCCTCAAAATAGTGCAGCAGTCCAAGCTTCTCCAAATAAAGAGTGACCCACTCTTTGGATGAGCTGGAAGCAAGCGCAATTTTATATCCTGATTTTTTTGCTTCCTCTAAATATTCCTTAACGCCTTCACGGGCCACAGCAGCCTCCATCTTCCCTTCATGCAGGCTTTTTGCTCTCGTTTCAATCTCTTCGATATTGTATCTGTCGCCTAACTGTGATTTGAAAAACGCATTAAGTTCCGTATTATCCGTTCCGATGCATGTAACGAAATGCTCGAGAGGCAGATCGGCTTCATAAAAACCCATCGTTTCCTTATACGCTTCATACCAAGCGGTTTCCGTGTCTAAAATCAAACCATCAAAGTCAAAAATAACTGCTTTAATCATCATGGTTCCCTCCCCTTAGATTGCTTGAGGACAAAGCTCAGGCTCCTTACTTAAACGTACATGAATGAGTATCCATATTCAACTAAACCGACCTCTTCGTTCCCGGTTCACCAAGGAGGAAAAGGATTCTAGAATATCCTTTCCTTCTTGCTTCGATCGAATGCACCATCCCCGTAACTAAGGATATCGTAGCCCTATCTCCGCCTCATTTCCCCCCCTTCGCCGTTACATGTTTTAACAGTTCCTTAGTGCCTTCGCGGTGTTTTTGCTTGCCTGCGCTAAAAAAAGTGATGGGGTACCGAATTGTATGACTGCAGGAAACAACGAGGAGGAAAAACATGAAGAACATTATAGTAACGATCCTAACGGCTTCTGTATTCATTCTAGGCGTTTGCATGCCAACAGAAAGCGAAGCCGCAGTCGGGAATCGCACCCTTTCAATGGGTATGAGTAATAGTGATGTAAAAGAACTGCAGGAATTATTAATGACCAAAGGGGTCTTCCCTTATCATGAAGAGACAGGGTATTACGGACCGATCACTAAAGCATCGGTTAAGAAGTTCCAGGTGAAAACTGGATTGAAGGCCGATGGTATAGCAGGAGCAAAAACGAATCAAAAAATACAGGTGTTGCGAAGCGGGGATATGGGACGGCCAGTAGCAGATCTGCAAAGGTTATTGAAAGCATGGAATGTCTACACTTCAACAATCGATGGCATCTATGGCAATGGTACAAAGCAAGCCGTTTTGACCTTTCAAAAACAACACGGTTTATCGGCCGATGGCATAGCCGGAGCACGGACCTTCAGTAAATTACAGGCAAAGGCCAATTTAGCGGGATCATCCGTTAAGGAGCTGACGGTGACCAGTACAGCCTATACAGCGAGCTGTTCAGGATGCTCGGGCACGACCCGAATGGGCGTCGACCTAAAAAAATATGATGACGCGAAACTGATAGCCGTCGATCCGAATGTCATTCCGTTAGGCTCCATCGTCGAAGTCGAGGGCTACGGACAGGCCATCGCAGCAGACACGGGCGGAGCGATCAAAGGAAACAGAATCGATGTTTTCATCGCAAAGGAAAATGATGCGTTAACATGGGGAAGAAAGCAAGTGAAGGTGAAAATCATCAAATGATCGATTGCTGATTCATCATATGAATCAGGTACATAACGAAAAGGGCTGGCATGGGGTATCGTTTCCCTGCCTGCCCTTTTTTCTTTTGCTGATCACACCAGCTTATACATCAAAATGTCATCCACGATTTGCGCTTCGCCTAATGAAAGAAAGGCGAATTTATTTTCCACTCGCTCATATTCCAAATGAAACCCCAAAACATCAAGATAAAATTTTTTCGATTCACTAATATTCGCTACGGATAATTCCGGTACTAGTGCCTTGTATTTCATGCCTGCTCAATCCTCCACATCATCGTCCCCCATGTGATATCACGTTCAAATCGAATTGAACGATCGGGCGGTTTTCGATTATTCTCTTTTCTATTGTTGAAACCGCTTTGTTCCATTCACGATCTTGATTCATAAAATCATATTTTTTATGGAAGAAGTTATATAACGTAAGATCTCTTACCTTCAAAAACAAAGGAATGGTTTCGTAATCAGCACGTGTCAGTATATTTTCCGTCTCATATCCTTTCATGAATTCCCTCATGAATGTGGCCGCATATCCATCCAGGTCTTCCACGCCCTCGCGCTCCAAGCTCCACATCAAATAATATAAAGGGATGGCCAGGTCGCTGGCGAACCAGTGATTGGAGCAGTCATCAAAGTCAAAGACGTGAATCCTGCCCTCGTGATAATGGAAATTCCCGTGATGAATATCGGAATGAATCAAGCCGAAGTTATCGCGGTTAACTGCTAGACCGTTTAATTCCCTTAGGATGATGTCTTGCTGGCGCACCACTTGTTCCGGAGCATCCGCTTGATAGTGTGCAGCATCCAATAATTCCTCTTCCTGCCAATCCATCCTTTGATAAGCTTTTTCCGGTATGTAGTCTTTTGTTTTTTGATGCAGCTGACCTATCGTTTTTCCCCACACATAAAATAAATCTCCATTGTGATTTCCATCCACTAGCTTCACTCTCGCACCCGGGGCTTTTTCGAACAGGCAGCAATGAAAATCCGACCCATCAAGACCCTTTACCGTTTCAATCAGGTTATTTCCCTTTGAAGGAATAACCTTCGGAATCGCGCACCCATTAGTTTGGAGATACTCCATCCACTTTAGCTCAGCCAGCACTTGATGCTTCGCGCGATGTGATTGATGGGTCAACCTTAGAATGTATGGCGTGCCATCGCGATTAACCTCAAATACATAGTTCTCGGCATCGCCCAGTTTAACCGGATTTTCTGTGTTCACTTGAAAAAAACGCCCGGCCGACTCCACCATTTCAGCCGTGAAAATCCGCTCTATCGACTCTTCCAATTCCTTCACTCCCTTTATGATCCATAAACGGTGAAATAATCTCACCTTATTTGCTTATACGATATCAAGGGTCTATTTCCCTTTATTTGCCTATTGTTATTTTTCAAAGTCGACACAAGGTTTTCAGAAATGATCGGACACACCGATACAAATGTGTACAAATTAGCAATTTTCCTTGTTTCATAGGAAAAACTTCGAGAGCCTTTGTGCTCCGAGATACACTATCATGCTATCATCAAGTCATAATCATAATTTAGCATGTAAGGAGAAAATAGATGACAACGACCGCGATAATCATTACCATCATTCTTAGTATCATTAAGCTATTGGCGTCCTGTCTTCCAACCAGTACAGTGAATTGGATTCTTAAGAAATTCGAACTTCATTTCGAACTCGACCAAGCCAATACAAGCTTAACCATCCAAGGAAAACACTTGGAGGGTGAAGACAAGCTTCGTGTTATAAACTATTATAACGAGGCGAAATTCTTAAAGAAAAAACATATTTTCCCCGGTAATGAACGATTGTTTTTGCAACCAGAGGATAATGGAACTCCATTAGTCTTTGAGACGAAACAAGGGAAAAAAGATATAAAGTTGCATGTCTTCATATACAATGACCACATCGACGTAGTCAAACAATACAAAAAGAAACTAGCTGCGTATACCTTGTCTTCCGATTGCCTCCAAGAACGTTCTATGCAGTTAAGCAGCGATTTAGCTTAAAGTTCGTAAATGATAGACTACTAACAAGCTCCCGTTTGAACTAAGTTTCACTTCAAAACGGGAGCTTGTTCATTTTGCTTCAACTTATTAAGTCAGCCTAATTTCTTACGATCGGGGGAGGTTCTTTAAAGAAGAATGATATAATGATTTCAAATAAAGGGAAACGATCGGAGTTAATTAATAGATGAAAAAAACTCAAGTAATGGTGTATTTCAGTTTGTTTGGAGATGATTTTCCAATAGATGAAGTAACCAAAAGCTTAGGCATTACCCCTACGCTGACCTATAAAAAAGGTGACATCATTCCTCGGCATAACTCTTTAAACTCTTTACAGCCCCACTACCGAAAAGAAACTGCTTGGGATTTAAGTAGTGGTTACCAGGAGTCCTATGATGTAACGGAACAAATGGACCAAGTATTTGTGCCATTAAAAAATCAGGCAGCGGTGATCAATCAATTAAAGGAGAACTATCATTTGCAATGTAAATTCTTCATCGTAATAAAAATGGAAAACGGGCATTCGCCTGGTTTATATCTAGATAATGAACAAGTCGATTTCGCCAGCAAGGTAAAGGCCGGGTTTGATATTGATTTGTATGCAAACCCTTATAACGACAGCTTTGACGACTAATCCAAGAAGATAGGGAAGGTTTATTAAAGCAGGGATTGAAAAAAAAAGAAGGCATAGCTCAACAAGAAGAAGAATTAAGTCATCTGAAATTTTTCAACCCGCACCTTCCACGGGTATGGGGGTTTTGATTTAATTCTTTTAAGCTTTTGGAAGAATGGTTTGGAACGGAAGGCGCGACACCGCAGCCTGAGGCTTGAGGCTCACGGGCCGCCGCTGGATAAGGGAGCACCTGCAACGGTCCAAGTCCACCCCCTCCATAACTGCGGGCACAAGCGGTATTATCAACGTATTCATGCAGAATCAAGGTCCACACCGACTTCCATGAAAGGGAATTCAATCGATTAAGCCAAAACGCCACTTTGTTACAGAACTATACCGCTCTCCCTTATCCACAAGAGTCGTAGGGAACTGTGGATGATTGACCGCATCCGGGATCCCCTGCGTTTCCAAGCATAGCCCCAAATATTTTCCTGATTGCCTTCCGCGAATTCGAAAGTCATCTTCCAATAGATTGCCAGAATATAAAACGACCGCGGGCTGATTGGTTTCAATGATAAGTCTGCGCCCGCTTTCCTCGTCATCCAAAACGATGGCCGCTGCATCGCTCCCCCCTAACAGGAAAGGATGGTCATACCCGTTTCCAGCCAAGAGATTTTGCGGATGCTGAGATGTGATCCCGTCCTCGATGACACGTCCTTTGCGGAAATCGAATACAGTCCCCTCCACTTCCACAGCTTGACCAGTTGGTATCAAGCTTTCATCAAGCTCGAGGAATTGATCACTTTTTAACGTCAGCCGATGTAATTCGATTGAGCTTTTCAGATCACCGCTCAAATTAAAATACGTATGATTCGTCATGTTCAAAATGGTCCGCCGATCACTTTCCCCTTCGAGCGTAAGGATGATTTCATTATCGTTTGTAACCGTATAAACCACCGTCAGTTCAACCCTCCCAGGATACCCCTCCTCAAGATGCCCACTTGAATGGCTATAACGAAGACTGATTGAGTCGTCCCCTTCGGTGATGGATACATCCCAAACCACTTTATCAAAACCGTTGATGCCGCCATGCAGATGGTTGCCAAGATCGTTTTGGGCAAGCCTGTACGTTTTTCCCTCGATCATTAACATGCCTTGTTTAATCCGGCCGGCATGCCGTCCAATCACAGAGCCAAAATAAGGGGAATGCTTCTGATATTCGTCAACCGTATCAAAGCCGAGTACCACATTTCCCGATTTCCCATGACGGTCAGGAACTAAAATGCTCGTGATCGTACAGCCATAATTAAGACAGGTTACTTCCATCCCGCTATCATTGACTATCTTATGCTCCATGATTCGCTTTCCAGCCAGCTCCCCTATACATGCTTGAGATACCTTCATTCCATTTCCTCCCACACTATAAACTCAGGCAAAAACGGCGAAATGCCTTTTGACCTTGCAAATCCCTTTTGAATACACCGGAATCTTCCAACGTCCTGAGGAATTTAACACCCAATTCCTTTTGAAGGATGCCTTGAACGGTTTCCTTACTTATGCTTGCATCATATCGGGCCCTTATATCATCGGCCCATGATACATGGTATTCCTGCACGTTTTTCATTCCGCCCAACAAATAGGCTTCAATCTGCTCCAGCTCCATTTTCAGCCTAGCCGGAAGAACGGCCAGACCCATCACTTCAATCAAACCGATATTTTCTTTCTTTATATGATGCACATCACGGTGCGGGTGGAAGATTCCATCCGGATGTTCCGAATTCGTCCGATTATTCCTCAGTACAAGATCCAGCTCGAAATGACCATCCTTCAATCGTGCAATCGGCGTGACCGTATTATGGGGCGTCTCATCTGTATAAGCCCTTATTTCCACCTCTTCATCTGAATACAGCTTCCATTTTTCGAGGATGTTGGCAGCTGCATTCGTCAGCTCTTCCTTATTTTCACCGCTTAACCGAATGACAGACATCGGCCACTTTAAGGTATGGGCCATCACCTCAGGAAATCCCTCTACGTTGAAGCTACATTCTCTCGCTGCGTTTTCCATGGCGAATTCATATTGGCCGCCTTGATAATGATCATGGTTCAATATCGATCCTCCTACAATTGGGAGATCTGCATTGGAACCAATAAAATAATGCGGAAACTTCTCCACGAATTCCAGAAGCCTTGAGAAGGTTCCCTTGGTTATCCTCATGTCGCGGTGCTCTTCAGAAAGAACAATGCAATGCTCATTGTAGTAAACATATGGGGAAAATTGAAAATGCCATCGCTCATCCATTAATTCAAGCCGGATCGTCCGGTGATTCGAACGTGCCGGATGACCGATCCTCCCGCCATACCCTTCATTCTCGACGCAGAGGAGGCAGCGGGGATAGGAGATGGCTTGCTGTTTTTCTTTTTCCAGCGCGATTTGCCTTGGATCCTTTTCCGGCTTAGAGAGGTTGATCGTGATATCGAGTTCACCATATTGACTTTCCAATTTGTAGTTGATGTTCTTGTGGATATGCTTCATTTGAATATAATTGCTGTTCTGACTTAATCGATAAAAATATTCAGTCGCCGCTTTTGGGTCTTGATGATATTTGTCATAAAAGGTTCCATTCACCTCAGACGGTTTTTGCATGAGCACATTCATGATTTTACTGCCGAGGATTTCTTTTTGTATGTCGAGTTCACCAACGATGCCCTTTTCGCATGCATAAGCCACTATCTCTTCAAGCAAATCAGGAATGGCTGCGTGTTTCCGTACCTCTGCCGCATACGGGAATTCCTCCAACTGGAGGAGCGCCATGATTTGATTGCGACAATAAATTTCATCCTCTTTCACCAGCATATCGAGCTGAACCGCCTGATTCAGAAGTGTTTGAATAGCTACATATATCTCCATATGAACACTCCTTTGTTATTTTTTCATTTCCCATTTGTGCAGGGGCAGGCGAGCCCTCAAATTCGTTTCGTTCCATCTCCTATACTCGCTACATAAAAGTCGGCTTCATAACCAATTTTTTGCTTATATCCTTCACCGACCTCGGTGATGAAGGAATCCACCTCATTCGCATCGACCAAGGCTATCGCACATCCGCCAAAACCGCCGCCTGTCATTCTGGCTCCCACCGTTCCCGGCTGTGCCCAGGCTGATTCCACAAGGGTATCCAATTCAATCCCCGTGATTTCATAGTCCTTGCGCATGGATAGATGAGATTCGTTCATAAGATGTCCGAAGGTGCTTAAATCGCCTTCCTTCAGCGATTTCAAGGCTTTTTTCGTCCGGTTGTTTTCATACACCGCATGTTTGGCCCGCCTCTTCAACACATCGTCATCAATCAGGAATTGATTGGCTTCAAATTCCTCTTCCGTAAGATCGCCCAGGCTTTGAATATCCAGCTTCCTTTGCAAAAGCCGCAAAGCGTGCTCGCATTCCGAACGGCGTTCATTATATTTGGAGTCTGCCAGTTCCCTTCTCTTGTTGGAGTTGATGATGATGATTTTATGACCCCCGATATCCAGCGGGGCATACTCATATTCAAGTGTTTGGCAGTCAAGGAACATCCCGCAATTCACTTTCCCCATCCCTACGGCGAACTGGTCCATGATACCGCTGTTGACTCCAATGAAATCGTTCTCGACTTTTTGGCCAAGCTTGACAAGCTCAATGCGATCAATCCCCAGAGCATAGACTTCATTCAGGATGACCCCCATCAGCATTTCGAGGGATGCCGATGAGGATAGGCCTGCACCATTTGGAAGATTGCCAGATACATACATATCAAAACCAACAGGCAGTGATCCATACCTTTCCTGAATATAACGGATCATTCCTTTTGGATAATTGGCCCAATTATCTTCTGCAGCGAATTCCAATAGATCAAGCGAGAATTCGATCATGCCTATATTTGCGAAGTTTTTCGAGTAGACGCGAACGCGTCGATCTTCCCGCCGTTTTACAACACCATATGTACCATACGTGATCGCACACGGCAGCACGTATCCGCCATTGTAATCGGTATGCTCACCTATGAGGTTAATGCGTCCAGGCGAGAAGAAGGTGTGCACCGCCTGACTTGCCTCGATCGAAAAAACTTGTTGAAATTCACTTATTAACGTATTTTTGTCCATCGGCTCTCCTTTTTAATTCATTAATGAAATGAAAGACCAGCGCAAAGCCATTCACCCTCTGCCACTGGCCCTTTTTCTGTTACGAGATCGTCTCCGCATGCCACATATCATTGATTTCCTTTATCTTTTTCAAGTCACATTTCGGTTTTCGATCGTAAGTCAGAATCCCGTTGATTTCTTGCTCCACATCCGTTAGCTGGGTATAACAATATCCGTGAAGGACGTTGGAAGCATAGACCGCTTCCATTACCCTTCGGTAGTCCGCTACAAATTCTTCCTCATTTGCAACCGATGTATATCCCCACCCAGCATCTGCACCGGCTTTATAGCCGATACCGCCGAATTCTGTCAAAAGAATCGGTTCTCCTTGATGTGAAAACCCATCGGCATAAATTCTTCGCTTCGCTGGCATTGAAGCAACAGCTGCCTCTTTTGTTCCTAACTCAGCTTTGAACGCTTCATATTTACCCTGTTCTTCCTTCGTTCCGTGATTGTAATTATGGATGGCACAAATATCCGTTTTCGTAAGCTCCCACCCATCATTCGATATCACCAGTCTCGTTCCATCCAAGGAATGAAGGAGATGGTACATGGCCAACGAATGATGCTGCTGGTGGAGGTTTTCTTTTACATGTGGGATGCCCCAGCTTTCATTCAAAGGCACCCAAGCGACAATCGAGGGATGATTATAATCTCTTGCTACCATTTCCATCCACTCTTTCGTTAAACGGGCAACCGAATCGTTATTGAACGAAGGCGATGCCGCGCACTCTCCCCAAACAAGATAGCCTAGCTTATCCGCCCAATATAAAAACCGCGGATCCTCAGTCTTTTGATGCTTGCGACACCCGTTAAAGCCCATTTCCTTTGCCAATTCAATATCTTTTTTCAGGTCTTCATCCGTGGGAGCAGTAAGCAGACCATCCGCCCAATACCCTTGATCAAGAACAAGCTTTTGATAATAGGGCTTATTATTCAAATACACCATGCCATTTTCGGTATGGACCTTTCTCATCCCGAAATATGTTTGCACATCATCCAGTGATCTGTCATTGTCATCTTTCAATTTTATCGTTACATCAAAAAGGTTCGGGTTTTCCGGGGTCCAATTCCAGCCATCATGATGAAAGCCCGTTCTGAAAATTTTATGATTATAGAGGTTGAAGGTGCGGCTCGTATATCTTTCCATGATGAACACGGTATCCTTGACGATCCGTTCCCCTTGGAAGTTGATCTCGACGTCTACATGCTTTTCGCTATAGTCCCCAAAAATCTCAAACTCCATTTGAATATTTCCATGATCAATGTCCGGCGTCCATTTAAGGTTCCCCACACGCACTGGCTCGACTGGCTCTACCCAGACCGTTTGCCAGATTCCGGTCGTTCTCGTGTACCAGATTGAATCCGATTTCTCGAGCCAAAACTGCTTGCCTCGCGGGATCGTTTCATCAGTGGATGGATCCTCCGCCTTAACGACGACCGTTTCTTTCCCACCAGTCAAATACTCCGTTATATCATAGGTAAAGCTTGTATGACCACCTTCGTGGTAACCTGCAAACTGTCCATTCACATAGACCCATGACCGATAGTCCACCGCTCCGAAATGGAGGTGTATCCGTTTCCCCTTCCATAAATCAGAAATTTCAAAATGCCTTTTATACCAAACGATATCGTGAAGACTAGTATCTTCAATGCCGCTCAGCTTCGTTTGATAGGCAAAGGGAACTTGGATTTCCTTCTCAAAAACCGCGGCGTCCTGCGCATACCACTTTTGATCGGTACCAATCTTTTGATCATCAAAAGCAAAGGACCAGACCCCATTTAAATTGAGCCAATCTTTGCGAACGAATTGAGGTCTCGGATATTCCTGGCGATATGTCATTGCCTTCTCTCCCTATAAATGATTAATTTGATTATAAATAAAAGTCATCCCAATAATTGAAAGCGCCTACAATATCATTCTATATAAACAGTAAAATAACGTCAATAATTTTAGTAAAATTTTTATCAATCCTTTTTTCTAGAAATAGAAAAAAACCATGGAAGGAATCCATGGTTTTGGAGGTTCTTTACTTTATTTGCTGCCTTTCACATCCGTCTGCGGAAAACTGCTCACATGCTGTGGAATGGAACGGAAGGTGCGACACTCATGCGGGAAAGCGTGTCTACGTGAGACATCGGAGACTCACAGACCTCCTCTGGATAAGAGACCGCCTTGCAGTGCAATGGAAGAATTCCTTACAGCTCACACCGCATCGTTATCACTCAGAAGCTGCTGTTCCTGATAATCAATTCCGTACCGATCAAGACTTGCTTGACGATTTTGCGGCCCATCACTTGCTCCAAGACTAAATCGGCTGCCGTTTCCCCCATCAATTCCGTATGTACCTTAAGGGTCGTCAGCGCTGGATAGACATATTTCGAAACACTGATATCATTGAGCCCGATGATATTGACTCGTTCAGGCACCTGTATGCCTTCTTCATGCAAGGCACGTAAACATCCGATCGCAATCAGGTCATTCCCGGCAAAGAAGGCGGTAGGCAATTCGTCACCATGCTCGTTAATGGCCGCTTTCATCAAGCGATATCCGTCATCCACCGAAAAAGTCCCCATATAGATAAACTTTTCTTTAAGCACGTGCTTTTCTTTTCCGTAACTTTTGAATGTTAGCTCGCGTAAATCGCTAATCTCGCCGGATTTGTCTTTATAGGTCTCTTTTCCTCCTATGTACCCGATCGAGGCATGTCCTTTATCAATTAAATAGTTGATGATTTTTTTAGTCGCTTTCTCGAAATCGATTTTAACGGAATCGAAGGAATCATCTTCAAGACTATGATCGACCAAGACGATGTTTTCCGTTATTTCCGCAAGTGAAAGGACTTGCTCCTTGCTGAACTTCCCTATTGCAATGATCCCTTGGATGTTTTCAAGCTTCACTTCCTCAAGGTCATTATAAAAATATTTTACAAGCTGGGCCTCTAGTTGCTGGCAACGCCGTTCAATTCCAAAACGGATCGACATATAGTATAAGTCTTCAAGCTCTTCTTTTTCTGTATACCAATGGATGATCGCGAATTTAGAAGGTGCTGCCTTTCGTATCGCCCGTCGTTTATAGGATAACGTCTCTGCTGCTTCAAATATCCTTTTCCTAGTCTCATCCGTAACGGAAAGTGAATCGTCATAATTTAAAACTCTTGAAACAGTGGCAATGGAAACGCCAGCTTTTTCAGCTATATCCTTAATCGTGGCCATTCTTATCAATCCATTCTTACATAATTTCTGTACTTTTCTTTACTTAATAATTTCATATTATCCATAAAAAAGAAAGGGAATCTTCCTGAAGGGAATGGTGATTTAATCCGGTAAACCCGCCCATTATCCGCTCCCATACGACCTCCCTATCATTTAATGCCAGTTTGGGTGACTCCCTTAATGAATGAACGCTGCCCCATAATGAAGATAAGGATAACGGGAATGGTGGCAATCGCCGTTAACGCCATTAATCTTCCTGGTGAAGAAACGAAGCTTCCTTGCTGCATGATGGCTATGCCAGTCGTGATGGTCCTCATCTCCGGCGAGCTTGTCGTCAGCAACGGCCAAAGGAAATCGTTGTAAATCGACATGAAGGTGAAAATCGCCAATGTCCAAATAACAGGGCGGACAGATGGCAGGACCACCTTGATGAACACCTGCCACTTGTTCGCTCCATCCAAATGGGCCGCCTCCTCCAGCTCCTTCGGGAAAGCCTTGAAGGATTGATATAAAAGAAACACGCCAAAGGCATTCGCAGAATAAGGCAAAATGAGCACGGCATACGTATCCAATAATCCAAACTGGTTGAATCCCATATATAAAGGTAAAAACGTGATGACCCATGGGATGGTCAAGGAACCTATGAACATGGCGAACAGCAGCTTTTTGAATGGCACGTCCAGCCTTGCCAAACCATATGCTGCAAGGGTATCGACAATTAACACGAGCAAGGTGCCCATAATCCCGACAAATAAGGAATTAGACATCCACGTAAAGACTGGCGTATCCGATCCGCCGCTAAGGCTATACGTATAATTCTCCAACGTGAAAATTTCGGGTATCCATTTAATTCCCGAGGTGAAGGCTTCTTGATCGGTTTTAAAGGAAGTGGCCAGCATCCAAAAAAGAGGAGCGATAAAGAAGATGGCAATGACAATCGCTAGCGTGACTATAAAAATCTTGAACCCTGTATTTCTCATTTACTTCACTGCCTCCTTCTTTTCCCTGGTCAGTCTAAATTGAACGAGTGAGATGATGATCATGATTACGGCCATCAATATCGACATGGCAGCGGCATTGCCCAATTGTCGCTGATTGAAGCCTTCCTCGACTATATTCATCAGGAGAACCTGCGTTGATGTGCCTGGGCCGCCCCTGGTCATCAAATAAGGCTGACCGTATATATTGAAGGATGCGATGGTCGAGGTGAGGGTGACGAATAGCATCGTTGGCTTGATGGTCGGCAACGTAATATGAATGAAGGTCTGCCATCTGTTGGCCCCATCCAATGAACCCGCTTCATACAATTCCTCCGATACCTCATTAAGGGCATTGGTGAATATGACCATATTAAAACCTATCGTCCACCATAGTGTCGCGATGATGATCGATACCCAGGCCCAAGGGATATCCGTTAGCCAAGGGATCGCCGAAAATCCTAACTTCTGGAGATATTGATTGATCAAGCCACTGTTCGTATCGAATATCCAAAGCCAGATGATGGCAACGATGGAAACGGATACAGAGTAAGGAATGAAATAAGCAGTTCGGAACAAACCTGTCATCTTCTTTGGCAGGGCATTCAGCAGCAAGGCTAAACCAAGCCCCACGGCGACAAGCAAAGGCACACTGAAGATGACGAACAAGAACGTATTTTTCAGTCCTTCAAAAAATAAATTGTGCAAATATGATTCCGAGTCGAATATATTCAAATAGTTTTTCAACCCGACGAATTCTTTGACGGGATTCAGCAAATCCCAATCATGCATGCTGATCCATACCCCATATACAATCGGGGCTATGAGAAAGACAGTAAACAATAGCAAGTACGGTAATACAAATAGACTGGAAGTGGCTTTTGATTTCCACGATGTTCGCTGCATAGGTTTCTCTCCTTAATTAACTCTCTGCGGTCGATACAATAATAGGAGGAAGCAAGTGATTTTCACCTGCCGCCTCCTTCAAGTCATTTATTCAAGATTTGGCCGGCTTTTTTCGTTGCATCATCCAACGCTTGTTTTGGATCCTTCTTCCCTAACAACGCCAGATTGACTTCAGCCCATAATGGATCTGAGATCTGGCCCCAGTTTGCGATCCTTGGGGCAAACATGGCGTATTCGAACGAAGCGGCAACCTTAGGCTGTTGAACCATGCTTTTAAATTCTTCATTTTGCTCATAAATTGCCTTGGAGGCAGGAGCTTGGCCTGATTTGGCCCATTCCAATGTGTTTCCGGCAGCGAATTTAAGGAAATCATTGATAGCGGCCAGTTTTTCTTTATTTTTAACAGTAGCAGGGATAACGAAATTATGACCATTGGCATATACAGCTTGTTTTTCCGTACCTAATTGCGGCACTTCGGCAACACCATAATTAATGCCTGCCTTGTCCCACTGCTCCATCATCCACGGTCCATTAAATTGCATCGCATTTTTCCCTTGAAGAAAAAGATTCACTTCTCCATCTTGCTGAACATTGGCCGGGGACACCTTTTGCTTATGGATTAAATCCGTCAAGAAGGTCAAGGCTTCAACTCCAGCCGGGCTATTGTAATCAGGCTTGCCATCCTTTAAGAATTCTCCGCCATTTTGATAGAAGATCGTTGGGTAAATGAACTGATTCGGCCAAAGAGTCGGCACGACATAGCCATATTGCCCTTTAGATTTATCCGTTAGCTTTTTGGCAAATTCCAAGAACTCCTCCCGATTCACCGGCGCCTTTTCAGGATCTAGACCAGCAGCCTTGAACAAGTCCTTGTCGTAGTATAGAAGCAGGGGATGAATATCCAACGGAATCGCATATTGCTTTCCGTCCACAGTCCCCGCGCCCCAAGCCGTTTCGGAATAATCCTCTTGTTTTATACCTGCAGATGCCACTGTCTCGCTAACATCTTTCACTAGATTCTTTTCCACATAGTTTGTAAGCTGATCAGTATGCATGATTAATAGATCAGGCGCATTTTTTTGCCCCGAAAATGCAACATCGACCGTTTTGTAATAATCCGATTGCGGTACGATTTGCATATTCACTTCATATTCAGACTGGGATTTATTATAGTTTTCAACAATATTCTTCATTCTCGGACCATCCGCACCAGAAAACGGTGTCCAAAATGTAATCTTTTTACCATTGCCATCATCACCGGAGGTAGAAGCTTTATCATCATTGGAACAAGCAGCCAGAGATCCTATCGCAAGCGCTGTAGCCAGGAATGCGCCGATTATCTTTTTCTTTTTCATCTAGGTTAACTCCCTCACCTTTATTTCGTTTCACTTTTGAATACGTTCCCCTTCTTTGTGCAACACACCTCCCGTCCGATAGAATTTTAACGTAGTGAAGCCCACTGATGAATACGCTTTCAATTACTGATAAAAAAAATTTGTTTTTAAGTAAAATTTTTACTTAAAATAAATATATACTTGGACCCATTTGTTGTCAACGGTTTTTCCAACACCAATAAAAAAAATTCCGACAACTTTGATATTTGTATGTAACGGTGTCGGGTGCATTTTCTGATTGAACTAAAAAGGAGCCCGTCAAACGACACTCAAGCGTGCGTTCAGAGCTACTTTATAGGAAGTATGCATCCAAGCAAATGACTCAGGACTGAACCATCGTCAGCTAAGTGGATCAATATTCAAATAGGAATCCACGCAGTTAACATACGGTTTCAGATCATAGGAAGAATACAATTGACTGGCAAGCCTGATCGGATCTCCAAAGAAAAACCGTTCATAAAGCGTTTCCCTTGCGCCGAAAGAGCTCATGGAGATATCCCATGCCAAGCGAAAAATTTTCATGCGGTCTTCAGCTTTTCTGGATGCCCCTTGCAAATATTGCTCTAAGTCTTTTTTGATCCCCGATTGAAAGGAGGTTCCTGTCGGGATCGTCATTAACCCGCTTGCACCTAGTAATTGGATGATTTCCGTAAACCTAGGGTACATTTTCGGAAACAAGTTACTGGCAATTTGAAGCGTTAGCTGATCAGGCCTCATATATCCCCATTCATCGGCTCGCGCCTCCATTTCCGCTTTAAACAGCAAAGCTTTCATCGTCTCCAGGGCGACGATGATTTCAGCAGCTTTCTCTTGTACATGCTGGTATCCGCCAATATTTATTGTTTCAATGATGGATTGGACTATGCCCAGAATGAATTCGGTTTTAACGATCCTTCTTGCCACAACCTGATGCATGCTGAATGCAGAAAATGAACTGTTAGCCATGAAGGTATTCGAGATTTCGCTATTATTAAAATAAAATACCCGCTCCCATGGGACCAATACAGAATCAAAAACAACAATCGTATCCATTTCCTCGAATCTTGAACTTAAAGGGTGATCGAAAGCAGATTCCCCGCCAACAAAGGATTCCCTGCAGATGAATTTCAAGCCTTTACTGTTGCTGGGAATGCTGAAGGAAAAACCTTTATCCTTCCCATCGAGTCCTGCTGCTGACAAAACTAATATTTCATCCGTTATCCCACCCTGTGTTGCCAATACCTTCGCACCTTTGATTACGATTCCCTCATCATTTCTTTCGATGACTTTTGCTGCAATCGGCTCCTCCGCATGTTCAAAATGATAGTGGGACCGATCTACTTGCGGATCGATAAATGTATGAGTGATCGATACATCGTGTTCACGTGCATATTCATAGAACTTCGTTACATTTTCAGGAAAACAATTTTCTTTACCGTTCAATAAATCCACTGAAGAGGCAAATGCCATGATGACCGTATTCATATAGTCTGGACTTCTGCCCATCATTCCATTGCTCAATTTTGCCCAGTTTTGGATCATCGTGCGCCTGCTGACTAGATCTTCGATTGTTTTTGGCTGTAAGTAGGACATTCCCACTTGTTTTCCGGTTAAGGGGGATTGATAGGTCATTTCATGCTTGAATGCTTCTTCAAGCTGGAAGTCATACAACCTTCCTTGGCTTTTCATGACTCCCTTAAATGCAGGATGCTCTGAAATCTTCCCCTCCACAGGATTCCCATCCACCCATACATTCGTTTTTAGCCGGTCAATTCGATCAATATATTGATCTCCGTTTATAGCTGGCATTTTTCCACCCCTTCCTTCGTGATATCATATTAAGCTTCATTTTTCTTTGTTACCGAAATAGGGAGTGTTCCAGAAAAACTTTCAAATCCGCCCATGCTCCATTTGTAATCGGTTCCAATGCGAACCGGCAGGAATCCTGATGTTTACCTATGCTTTTTAAAGGCTAGAGTACCACTACATCAAAACAATTAGGGGGAGATTTTCTTGAATATATATGAACAGCAGAAAAACGGACAGCCTGGACAAACGCAGCCAAGGCAGCCTGGCATCGAATCAGAAATGAATCCATTGCCCATTCAGCCGAAAGATTACAAAGGAAGCGACAAGCTGAAGGACCGCGTCGCATTGATTACTGGCGGGGATAGCGGCATCGGACGTGCGGTTGCGATGGCTTATGCGAAAGAAGGGGCCCATGTCGTGGTGAATTATTTAGATGAGCACAGTGATGCACAAGAAACGAAGCAGCTGATTGAAGCGGAAGGCGTCCGCTGCCTCTTGCTGCCAGGAGATGTATCGGAGGAAGCGACCTGTAAGGAACTGGTCAAGAAAACGATCGACGAGTTCGGCAAGCTGGATATCCTTGTGAATAACGCTGCGGTGCAATACCCGACGGAAAATATTGAGGATATCACGGACGAGCAATGGGACAAAACGTTCCGCACCAATATTTATTCCGTATTCTACATGAGCAAGCATGCGGTTCCACATATGAAGCAGGGGAATTCCGTCATTAACACCACCTCCATCAACCCGTACAGAGGACACGCGACATTGATGGACTATACGGCGACAAAAGGAGCAATCGTCGGCTTCACACGAAGCCTTGCACAGAATGTTGCAAAAAAAGGAATCCGCGTCAACATGGTTGCTCCAGGCCCAATCTGGACTCCGCTCATCCCGGCGACGTTCGACGAACAAAGCGTAGCTGAATTTGGCACGGAGGCACCTCTTGGCCGCCCGGGACAGCCCGCAGATCATGCAGGCGCATATGTACTGCTCGCATCTGATGAAGGAGCATATATAACAGGACAGTGCATCCATATCAACGGCGGCATCACGATGTCTTCATGAACCTAAACGACCGCAAGCCTGATGCTTCCGGTCGTTTCTTTCCCTAGCACCAAACGATGATTCGATATGGCGTGGTTTGGGCAGGGATGCTTTTGGTGACAGGTCCATAGATGACAACCAAATTGCGGCTTTCGGGGGTTTTCGAGAACGGTTGCCCGTTTTGTAAAACGATTTGCGTGAACGGAGAAAGATTCAATCGCAATTGGCCATCCCGGCTCTCCAACTGATCGTTGAAATAGTCGACTTTCACATTTTGATATGGACTATCCTTCACCATGATAAGCGCCCGAAATTGCGGCGGGTAAATAAGAGGAACAGGCGCATTTTCATCATAATAACCAGTCACCCGATCTCCTACGGATACCATTGCCTGGTCAACGAAGTACGTTCGGGGTGACACAACGAAATTCACTGATGTTCCCCTATCTTCTACAGATACTAATTTATAGCAGCCTTCCCTCTCACCATTTTGCCCGGTTGGAAAATCACTGACCATGGTGACGATTCCATGAAATGGTTTAAAACTTATCATCCGTAATCCCTCCAATAACTAAAAATATCCATAATGATATCGTTTTAATGTATGGGAAATCATCTAGATCGGTGCTTGTGAGCACGCTATTCATTGCACTCCGCGCATGTTTTACATTTCGTACATATTTGCTTGCAATTTATTGGTATGAGTTGCTTTCAGATGCTCAAAATAAGATAGAGATCGATTGAAATCGGAGACTTTGGGATAAGGGCAATAAGAAAATTCAAAAAATATATTGAAATATCAATTTTTTTTAGATATAATACGACATGGTCTTAAATATTAGTTCGTCTACAATTTTTAGAAAATTTAATTATTTTTTAAAATAGTAAATACTGGGTAAACTCTTGGAGGTTTTAATGTGTCTAATAAAGTGCCATCTTCATTTATAGTAGTGATCGGTTTCATGCTATTCGCCTTGTTCTTTGGGGCAGGAAATTTAATCTTCCCGCCGATGCTCGGTCAATCAGCAGGAATGAATGTCTGGATTGCCAATGCCGGATTTTTAGTGACCGGAGTCGGACTGCCCTTACTTGGCGTAATGGCACTTGGTTTTTCAGGAAAAGATGATTTACAATCGTTAGCGAGTCGCGTACATCCGGTGTTTGGGATTGTATTCACAACCGTTCTTTATTTAGCGATCGGCCCTCTGTTCGCAATACCGCGAACTGGTAACGTATCATTTGAGATCGGTGTAAAACCCTTTTTACCCGACAATCCAGGCCCGCTGCCTTTAATGATTTTCACCATCATCTTTTTCACAGTAACGTGTCTTCTTTCGCTCAATCCCGCGAAAATTGTCGAAATTGTGGGGAAAATATTAACACCTATCAAGTTAACATTCATTGGAATTTTAGTGGTAGTTGCATTCGTCCATCCAATCGGGAACTTCCAAGCACCTGCCAGTAACTATACCGTTCAACCATTTTTCAATGGATTTAAAGAAGGATACTTAACGATGGATACATTGGCATCATTCGTTTTTGGTATCATCATCATTAACGCCATCAAAGCAAAAGGCGCCACAACCAAAAAACAAATCATGATTGTCTGCGGAAAAGCAACCGCTATTGCAGCCATCATCCTGGCTACGATTTATACTGCCCTTTCCTATATGGGAGCTTCCAGCGTAGAAAAGCTGGGACATCTCGATAACGGTGGAATCGTGCTGGCCAAAGTTTCGGATTACTACTTTGGATCATATGGCGGAATCTTACTCGGATTAATGATCACGGTAGCTTGTATAACGACGAGCGTAGGACTGATAACGTCTTGTTCGACATACTTCCATAAGCTATTTCCAAACCTGCCGTACAAAACCATTGCGATCAGCTTATCGGTTTTCAGTGCAATAGTTGCCAATATTGGCCTGACGCAATTGATCGCCATTTCCGTACCCGTGATGACAGCCATCTATCCGTTGGCCATCGTATTGATTTTCTTAACCTTTTTCCATTCTCTATTCAAAGGGAGACCGGAAGTGTATCAAGGCAGCTTACTGCTGACATTCATCGTCAGTTTATTTGATGGATTAAGCGGAGCTGGCGTCCACATTTCATTCATCGATACATTCTTTAATGCAATCCTTCCCCTATACGGAGCAGGACTAGGATGGATCGTCCCGGCCATCGTAGGAGGAGTCGTCGGCTATGCCAGCAGCCTCATACGCCCAAGCCATAACCATCAAATCGATTAAACAAAAAGATCTGTCCAAGCATCCTGGACAGATCTTTTTTGTTCTATTTTCGCGTGTTCGGATGGATTATTTGCGCGCTTGGGCGGATTATTATTCAGTTGGGACGAATTTTCGCGCGCTGGGTCGGATTATTACTCTGGTGGGACGGATTATCCGCGCGCTAGGTCGAATTATTACACAGTTCGGACGAATTATAGCGCGCTGGGACGGATTATTACTCTGGTGGGACGGATTCTCGCGCGCTGGGTCGAATTATGACTCTGGTGGGACGAATTATCGTGCGTTGGGTCGAATTATGACACAGTTGGGACGAATTATCGCGCGTTGGGGCGCATTATGACGCAGTTCGGACGAATTTTCCGCGCGCTAGGTCGGATTTTTACGCAGTTCGGACGAATTATCTCGCGCTAGGACGGATTTTTACGCAGTTCGGACGAATTATCCCGCGCTGGGACGGTTTCCGACGAGGTTCGAATAAATAATCTCGCGTTGGGCGAATTCCGACACGGGTAAGGGCGTTTACCTCCTGGTATACCAACATTTTCATTACCTTTTTACTTCGTTCCGTAGTTGCCTCAGCTGTTGAAGGATTTGTCCGCGGTGATGTGATTCGTGTTCTATCAAATGGTAAACGACCCATTCAGGCGTGACATCATATTTTTCAAGCACTCTTGGTTTACGCCAGTCTTCCAGGTCCATTGTTTGGAAATGGGAAAGAAAAACTTTACGCACCCTATTCAGGCGGTCAAGATGCTCTTCCGTAGTTTGTCCCTCCAAATGGGTTAGGGAGCCATCGCCGGAACGGCTGTCTACCGGAAACAGCGCGAGTATTTCTGGATCCCATTCCCTGACCAGCACTTCTTCGTATAACCAATCCGCCTCGACCAATGCAATGTGGTAGAGCAGCGAGCCGATCGTTTGCCGTTCATCCATCTTTGTATCGAGTATGTTTTGGCTGACGCCGGCCATTTCCGAGAGGATCGTATGGCGCACATCTTCCAAACACCAGAGCCACCGCCCAATCTCTTCTTCATATCCCGGTAATGCCTTTACCCTTAATTCCCTTTTCTCCAATGCCATCATCCTCCGCTACTTTGAAGTAGATGCATAAATGGGGGCAGTGCCGTGATATTTTTATAGTCGTAACTACGTCCGTCATATGCATCCTTTATAGTGAAATTCGCTGAAGGACATAGGTTTTCCTCTTTTCTTTTTCTCAATTAATAACATGACAAAAAGAGCAATCCACTGATTGCCCTCTCGTTAGCCGGTGTCAATTGCCAAAAAAAAGATTGGTTCTCATTCCCTCAGATATACGCCTGCTTTGTAAATAATCCAGTTCCCGTTCTTGTTCAACCATTATCCGTTGCTCCAGTTTTTGAGCATATAGTGCATAACTGATCCCATGAGCCTGAAACATTGCTTTTTCCATTGCCGACGTGTACGTTAATTCGAGAAAATTAATGAAGAATCAATCCTTTCCAGATTAAATTTCGTTTTCATCTTATCATTCCAACCGACTTACTGACAAAGTGGCTCAGCCTTCATATTCACGGATAATCCAGATTCTCGCCTGCCGGTTCTTCTTGCCGGGCATCGAAACGCCGAATCCCGCAATTTTCCTCTATTTTCCTTTTTTTTGTTCCTTACAAGGAGAACAGTAAGCACAATGAAAAAAGCCCCCGTTTACAATGGTTGTTGTAAATGGAGGCTGAACATTATTGTTTGTAGGAACCGAATATTTCTTTAGCCAGTCTGCGGCCGGTCGGTGTAGCCGCAAGGCCGCCCTCTGCCGTTTCACGGAGTGCAGATGGCATGGTCAGCCCAATTTTATACATCGCATCGATCACTTCGTCACATGGAATGCGGCTCGTTATGCCTGCGAGTGCCATATCCGCAGCCGTAATCGCGTTAGATGCTCCCATCGCATTACGCTTCACGCAAGGAACCTCGACTAAACCAGCCACGGGATCACAAACAAGGCCAAGCATATTTTTCAATGTGATTGCCATCGCCTCTGCAGCTTGACTAGGTGTACCGCCGGCTAGCTCTACAATTGCAGCTGCCGCCATTCCGCTTGCTGACCCAACTTCTGCCTGGCAGCCTCCAGCTGCTCCGGAAATCGAAGCGTTGTTCGCAACGACGAAACCGAAGGCAGCCGAAGTGAAGAGAAATTCGATCATTTCTGCCCGGGTCGGGTTCAGTTTTTCTTTAACGGCAAATAAGGTACCGGGAACCACACCTGCGGAACCTGCAGTTGGAGTGGCGCAAATCATTCCCATTGCTGCATTGACTTCGTTCGTCGCAACAGCCTTGCTGACAGCATCCAAGAGCAGATTGCCTGCGAGTGCCTTGCCCGTCTTCATATAATTTTGCAAAAGGACCGCATCTCCGCCTGTTAGACCTGTAACGGATTGCACGCCCTTCAATCCTCTTTCGACCGCTTGTTCCATGACCGTCAGATTCCTGTCCATTTTTTCTATGATTTGTTCTCTCGACAAGCCAGAGAACTCCATTTCTTGTAAAATCATGATTTCCGCAATTTTGACATTTTTACTTTCAGCAAGTTCAACCAACTCTGCTACATTTCGGAACATATCCTTACCTCCACATCTATACAAACAAACTTCAAGTCTCTTTAATCCACCATCTTGATGACTTGCGAAACGTTTTCCAATTCTTCAAGTTCCTTCATGATTTCAAGCTTGATCTTCTGATCGACTTCAATCACCATGAGCGCCATCTGGCCTTTTTCTTTTCGTGAAACTTCCATATGTCCGATGTTAATTTCATGATTCGCCAAAACGGTTGAAACGGAAGATATGATTCCGAATACATCATTGTGTACCACCAGGATGGCTGGGTTTTCACCTGACAATTTAAGCTTGAATGTATTCAGCTCCGTTATTTCGATTGTGCCGCCGCCAATGGAGATTCCAACAAGCTCCAATTCCTTATCTTCATCGAACAGCCTGATTTTGACCGTATTGGGATGATCCATCACCGTATCCTCGATTGTAAAGGTGACTTCCATACCCGCTTCTCTAGCAATGGTTAACGAAGACGGGATCCTTTCATCATCGGTATCGAAATCCAATATCCCGCCCACGACAGCAACATCCGTGCCATGTCCCCTATAGGTTTTTGCAAAAGAACCGTACAAAGAAATAATGGCCTTATTAGGTTGCTTTCCGAATAATGTCCTTGCCACTCTGCCAATTCTGGCAGCTCCTGCTGTATGTGAACTGGAAGGTCCGACCATGACAGGACCGATTATATCGAATGCAGATCTATATTTCATTGTGTACTGCTCCTTTTCTGATAATATATTCGTTTAACCGACATGGAACATGCCGCTTTTCGCACTTCATCCTTTTTGTTTGATCTAGCTGCCCCGGTTCCATGGCTTCCTCTATTAAGCTATCCATATGGATAATATGAATAATATATATATTATATTAGAATATCTTTATTTTTCCTAGAAATGTAAACCCTTTCATTGCATATATCATCTTACCATATATTAGACTGCATACCTAACAAAATTTCTTATTAAGAAAATAAAAATATTATTAAATTCTTCAGTATTTTTACATAATTTAGTCTCTTATAGCGTTCTTCAAAATTTTAAGGTTTCTGTAAGGTTGGCATTTAAATCATGTAAGGTTCGTTGCCTATAGTGATCATTATACAGAATAATTTTTTAAAAGGAGAATGACATTGATTCCATCCATATCACAAAAAGAAAGAATCCTTTCATTGGACATTATCCGCGGCCTTGCTCTTTTTGGCATATTGCTCATTAATGTAGCTGCGTTCAAAATCACGATTGAAGGAGACCCCCTACCTGATTATGACGGCGTTAACGGCATCATCAGCACATTGATAGACATCATCGTGGAAAAGAAATTCTTTTCGATTTTTTCTTTCTTATTTGGAGCAGGTTTGTATATTTTTGCTTCAAGAGCCGAAAGTCGCGGCGATAAACCTCACTGGAGGATGGTGAGACGGTTACTGACCCTCTTCGTTTTAGGAATTCTTCACTTTTTCATCTTCTGGGGAACCATTCTGCCGGTATACTCAATTGTCGGGTTGCTTTTGATCCCCTTTTATCGTGCAAAGGTTTCCACACTGAAGAAGTGGTTAGGGGGCATGACGGTCATATACATGGCATCGTTACTTACCAATATCCTTCTTCCATCTATAGCATCACCAATCCTGGAGTTTCTAACCAATGATGGTATTCTAATCTTCATCATGTTTTTAGCTGGTTTCTTAACCGCTAAAGCAAATTGGCTTGTTCGGATACAAGCATTATCAAAACAGCTTAAATGGATACAGCTCGGCACCTTTCCCGTGTTCATGATTTTATCCGTTTGGATCTGGAACGCTTCGCAGCATGGTGATGATCATATCGATCTGCTTATCAAATTGGGTGCGATCCCAACTACGCTGTTTTACTTATCCACAATGTTCCTATTAGTTGAAAAAGAACGGATCGTGAAATGGCTGAAGCCGATTTCCCTTGTCGGACAAATGGCTTTCACCAATTATATCGCCCAAAGCATCATTGGTTCGGCTATCATCTTCCTTCTCGGTCTCGAAGTCGTTTCACCACTTGATGTTGTATATATTGCCGTCTTGATTTATGGAATACAAATCACGTTCAGCATAATCTGGTTCAAGTTCTTCCCTATGGGTCCAATGGAAAAAGCTTGGAGGTATATGACTTATGGAAAGCAAATGAAGAGCAAATGAAAGCAACCCGAATGCCAAAATGGAGCAGCTGTACACATGCCAGCTGCTCCTTCTGCCTTTAAAATATTAGCTCGCCTTTTTCTCATCCTTCGATCCTACCGCACCCCAAATCTTGGACGCCCACTCAGGGTGATCAATGAATGGATTGCGGTTATTCTGCCATTCATAAATGACATCATTTCGATGACTTTCGAAATCGTCGACTGGATCGAGATCATTCCATTTCAATAAAGTCGAAAGCTTTCCATGCAACGGCTTCGGATACGTATTGACCGTATCGGATAATTCCAGATCCAACTCGCCGTTTCCTTCATAACGGACGGCCATGTAAAACAGCATCCGGGCGATATCACCTTTCACATGATCTGGCGGCTCCCATGAATCTGCATCGAACTTGCATTCACAGCCACTATACGATTGACCGCCCTCATCAAAATCGAGATGGCCCCGTTTGCCATTCACTGTCACATCGGCAGGACGGAGATGATGAAGATCGGTCCCAGGTCCTTTGGTCGTTCCAAAATCACCGTGTGACTTAGCCCAGACATGTTCACGGTTCCATTGCCCTGTATTGCCGCCATTGGCATTCTTGGCAATCGATTTTCCAGAGTAAAGCAGGATGACATTATTGCTGTTTTGCGGATCTTCATCCGTTTCCTTAAGGGCATTCCAAACTTGATCATAAGAAACCATCGTATGCCCCTTGATGATGGAGTGCAGAACAGACTTCAATTCCGTCCCTGTTTTACCTGCCGCCTTGTCGTAATACGCTTCAAGTGGATCATTCGAGACATTCAACGTGAAACGGGCAACCGCCTCCGACTGCTTATCAGCGGCCCTTACTGCAACAATCGTTGTACCCGCCTCATGTGTAGGAAGGGTTAAGATGGAGCCGGCAACCGTACCGATGGTGGAAGAAAAAGTGAGTGGATCGCCATCGGGGTCTGTAAAATGTTGTTCTAGGTTTATCGTTACTTTAGATCCTATTTTCACGTCAACATTTTCAAGACTTTTCGTCACGACAGGTGCTTGATTTTCTTTAGTCCCAAAAGGGGAAGCAATTGCTTCCCCCTTAGAATTGAAAAACTTGATACTCTTCGTGTCGACACCTTCGGTTACTGTCCACTTCTGGACATTTTCAGCGCCGCGGATTTCTTTTACATGAGCATTATCGATGATGACTTCCTTCACCGCCATGCCCCCAAAATCAATGACTGCGCCTTCCTTATCCGGCTTGATCGTGACTGTCACATTTTTGAGGCCCAAGCCTTTGAGTACCGCATAGGAACCCTTTAAAAAGATGCCTTCTTCAATTTTGGATGTTTCGTCCAAATCCACCAACACGCTAGGGGATGCAATCGTAAGTTTTTTTGTTTTAACGTTTTGCAAATGATACTTCTTGTCCGGGACAACCGGTTCAACTCCGCCTGACCCGGATAGAGCGGTTTGAATCAATACAGGGTCATGATCGCTTGCCCGTCCATGCACTTCCATGAAGGATGAGTTAATATGGACAATATCGACTTTCGTCGCAGCGGCCATGTTATTCGAGACGAGAATATGGTCCAACACTTGTGAATTCCCTTGATAGGTGTATGAATAACGTTTCTCAAAAGGAACGTTCTCGATCATATTCGTTAAGTCTTTACCCTTTAATGTTTTAAGCGGTGCCGAAAATTCATAATCGTTAAAATCGCCTAGCAGGACGATATTCGCCTTCGCATCCTGTGACTTGATATCGCTGACGAATCGATTGACGATGGAAGCAATTTTAAGCCTTTGCGTCTCACTTGAAAGCACTGGAGGCTGGTTCTTTCCGAATAAAGGCTGGTCGCCGCCCTTCGAATTAAAATGATTGGCCACTACCACTACACGTTCGCCTTTGAATTCGAATTGAGCGGCCAACGGCTTCCGGCTTGAAGTGAAAGCAGGATCAGCAGGCTCGATCCGTCCAGGGTTCAAGGTGAGCTTTCCATCCTTGTAGGCTACGGACTGTGTCGCCGTCCCCCTCAATCCCTCCGTTAATTTGACACGGTCGACATTATATAAAAAGCCGACACGGATATTCCCGCCTGGCGCTCCGCCATCGCGTTTATCTTCTGGGGCGATATCGATGAACTGATAGTCCGGTCCGCCCAAATCTTTGATTTTGTCGGTTAGCTTCTTGGCGCTTTGTGCAGAATCCGTTGTTCCGCTGTCCGTTGCCCCATCATTGTCCTGCATCTCGGTTACGCCGATGATATCCGGCTGTTTAAGATTTGTAATGATGGATGTTGCTATCGTTTCCACTTTCGCGTTAGCCGTTTGTGTCGAGAAATTCTCGATATTATAGGAAGCAATCGATAGTTTATCGGAATCCTTCTCTATGGATGTCACTTCCCGGGCAGTGCCCCCATCCTTTAATGCCGGCAGTTGATTTTTATTCGTCAATACCCGGTAGTTGCTGAATCCATAACCGATTACACCCGTAACCGAGCCATCAAAGGAATCACCGGTTTTGGCCACGAATTTTTCATCATCTATATCCAGGATGATTCGTTCAGGATTAAAATCCGTTTCCGTAATTTTCACGCCTCCAACAGCAGTCGTCGTTTCCATATTCCCTGGAATCACGACCAATTCACCATAATCTTGTGGCGCGACCACTTTTGGATTGGCTACTTGTACGAGCATTCCTTCCAAGCTCTCGTAAAAATCAATGCCATCTTCGCTCGGATTAAAGTCTGTCAATCTATCATCATCTATGTTTTCCGAAGGCGGGGTGACGTCTTTGCCGATGACGATCGGTTTCGGTACAGCTGCTGTGCCCAGCTTTTCAATGGTCGTATTCGTCAATTCCGTTGTTGGCAAATCTGTCGTTTTCATTTCGGCATATCCCTCGACGTACCATTCAACGACCTTACCAGACACTTTGATGTGATCTCCCGCTTTCAGACCATGTGCTTTATTGTTTACAAGAATTCCCTCCGAAGTGGTTATATCCTGATCCGGATTCGGATCTTGCATGTAAAAATTATTCGCATCCTTTACATACGTGACGACACCCTCGACACTTGAGACGAGTTGATTCTCGTACGATGAAAAATGATTCATCCCCTGGATGTCCCGGATTTTCACTTCATTGGTTTTCGTTACCGTATAGGCAAATGAGAAAGCCTCGGACGTGTTGTCGTTAACAGCAATTGCTTTTATGACCGTATCTTTCGTCAAGGTGATGGGCTCCGTGTAAAGCGTGCTTGCTGAAGTCGGAGCTGAGCCATCCAGCGTATAATGGATCTTCGCATCTTTCCAGCCCGTATGAAGCGTCACCTTTGTCTGTTCACTAACCGTTCCAGGAAAAATATTCGTGTAAACAGCCGGTTTGTTGACCAATTCATAATCTTCCATTCCACGCGGCTTCAGTTGGTACGTGTCATTGAATTGCGATGCGATTCCGGTAATGGAAATGACATCACCTTCCTTAAAGCTTTTCAGAAAATCATCATATGTCGAACCGTTCCGGTTATCATGACGGACGATCACAGAATTCCCTTTGGCGTCTTTAGCCAGAAATTCAAATGTACCGTATGTTCCGGACGAAGCCAATCCTGTAATCGTCACATTCTCAATGGTGACGAGCTCCCCTTGTGTGTTTGCATTGACGCCAGATGCGTCCAGTTTTTGGCTTTCCGGAAGCTCATTCCCAGAAGAAATGACCTCCAGGTTGGTTGGCTGCATTTGCAATTCTTTATTATAAGCCGATACCTTGCCAATCAAACGAACCTTATCCCCTTGCTTCACATCTTTAGGCCATGAAGAACCATACACATATAGACCAGCTGTTTCATCTTGGATATAAAAGCCTTTTCCGCCCCAATATCCTAGCCCTGTGGTCACCACTCCATCCACCTGCACAACATCTTCTGTATTCGTGCGGGCCTCGGCAATGGAATCAAGAACCTTCACATCGGGTTGTTCAGGAGATGTTCCTCCATCGGTGTTGATAGTGTATGCGGTCGGCGATTTAAGACCAGGTACGGAAAAGTATTTTTCCAATTTCCCGGTAATCGTCACTTGTGCTTTCAATAATTCCGGATGGTCGACCAAATTAAGTGCCGCCCGGATGCTACCGGCTGGAAGCTGAACGGGCATGATTTTCTTTACGTCCGTTTCATCGCGACTATCCGCTATTCCAATATTCGTACCTTCAGTAAAAGGTGATGCCTGTTGATAGCTTGTCCCGCTTTTGGCTACGCCGACGATGTATCCCTTCACAGCTGCCGTCCCGCTGTTATTGTTAATGGCTTCCGCTACCGTTATCGTCGTCCCTTCCGCCTTGGCAACGGCGGCATATGGCAAAACCGTTGATAGCACAAACAATATGGCAAGGAAAAGCTTGCTCATCCCACTCTTCTTCAAAATCTCAACCCCTCCAACTTTTTACGTATATCTGCTGTATGCCAATTAAAAAATGATTTCGCCCTTCACGGTAATACCGCTCATGTTCACGTCTTTGCCTTGAAGGGATGATAAATCCAAATCGCCCTCGACTGTAACATTCGAAAAAGTGAAGTCATCCGCAGGAGTGCCCACCAATGATAGATTCCCTTTAACTGCTGCATCTTTTAATGAAGCGATATCCGTGATGTCCACAATTACATGACCATCATGGATCTTCGGTGCATCAGCATTTCCGCCAAAGTCCTTAGCCAATACTTTGACCGGGTCTCCAGGATTTCCAGCCACATCTTTGATCCGGCCTTCAATGCTTGGGGCAACGGTTTTCAGTCCGCTTACATAATCGCGTAAATTTTCCCAATCGGCGAGACCGATATCCGTCACTCGTCCTTCTTCATAGGCCTTCTTGAAAACGGTGAAACCATCTCCGCCCTTAGCTGTAAAAGCATTGGTCGCCACGACATATTGCTTCGTCGCTGCCAATTCGGAGTATGTTCCATCTTGGCCCAAGACTTCTACCTTGTTCACACGGTTGCCTGATGCCTTCGAACTGTCATAGGTGAATCTCATTCCAGCTACATGGAGGAAACCGCCATTTTCCTTAGGGGCAAGGCTGACACTATGCTCCAATGCCTCAGTGATTTCCGCGCTAGACAGCTTCATCGTCGCCAGCGTATTGCCAAATGGTAAGACGGTCAGGATTTCCCCTAACGTGATCTCGCCTTGATCGATGCCCGCACGGATTCCCCCGCCATTTTGGAACGCGATGACTGCATCTTTATTAAATTCCTTCGCTTTGCTAAGCATTCCATCCGTAATCAAGTTACCTAGTTCCGTTTCATTTTTACGTACACTCGGCTTCGTTTCGACGCCTCCATCACGAGGGGTTACCAAAGCATTCACGGCAGTTGCCCCTGTCTTCGTTTCCTTCAGCTCCTTAATTTTCGAGGAGTATGTTTCAAGCACTTTAGCCGCTTCTGCATCTTCCTGTTTATCAGCAAGCTTGATCAGCTGTCCGGCCTGGCCGACAATCTTGCCTTCCTTATCGAATTGCACATCGACCGTTCCCAAAAAGTCACTATACTGATAGCCCTGAACGATGACCGTAGGCTCTTTCTCATTCCCCTTTGCATCCTTATCGATAACGACAGGAGCGTCCAATTGCGTATGGCTATGGCCGCCCACGATCACATCGATCCCTTTGACGCTTGCCGCCAAGGTTAAATCATTGTCGTAAGCTGCATTGTCATCATAGCCAATATGTGAGATGGCAACGATCTTATTCACGCCCATTCCTTCGAACGCCTTGACCGCCTTTTCGGCTTCTTCAAGATAGTTTTCGAACTCTATGCTTCCAGGACTTGAAATATCTTTCGTTTCTTCAGTCGTAAGCCCGAAGAAACCGACCTTCTGACCGTCCACTTCCTTGATGATCCCATTGTAAATCTTCCCTTGCTCTGGCTTGCTTGAGATCAAGTCAGAAAAGAGTCCTTTAAATTTGTTATCTTTTGAGAAGTCCACATTCGAACTGACAAACGGGAATTGTGCCCCTTTAACGAAATCGGCCAAAGCTTGATGTCCTTCCGCACTTGACCCCAGGTCGAATTCATGATTGCCAAAGGTCATGACATCATATTTCATTAAATTCATAAAACGAAGATCTGCTTGTCCCTTGAATTCATTGAAATAGAGCGTTCCCGAGAATACATCCCCAGCATCCACCAGCAACGCTTGCGGTTTAACTTGACGCACTTCTTTAACGGCCGTCACCCTTTTAGCCACATTGTCCAAGTGGGCATGCGTGTCATTCGTATGCATCAAGGAAAGCGTGATCGCCTTCGGCTTCAAAGCCTCTTCGGCAGCCGCAACCTTTTTATCCGCCAATGTGATCTTCGCCTCGAATTCCTTGCGATCGGCATCCTTGATACCCGTTAAATGGATGGCGGCCCTGGCCTTTTTAGCCGCGTCTATCTGCACTTTCGTTTTAAGCTCCCCATTGGCAAGAGCTACGTAGGCATTCACTTTTTTGGCTACTTCTTTTTTCTTTTCTGCATATACCGCACCGTCATACTTAGCGGTTACATCTTTCACATAAGCATGGATACCCTTGCCAAGCTTCGATGTTTTACTAACCTTTTTCAGCTGTGACGAAACGGTTTTCATCCTTTTGTCTGCCGTTATTAAATCACCTTTTTTCACCCAGTACTCTGCTTTTCCATAGTAAAATGGCACTTTAAGATCACCATTCAAAGCCGTTTTGGTCGACTTCGTGAATTTATCGTATAAAAGCTTTTCGATTTTGGCACCGTACACCGTATCTTTTATCGCTTTGTCTGTCTTTTTCACGGCCTTATCCAGTGCATTGTATTGATCACTGATATCATTGGATTTCTTCGCAATGACCGCATTCGTAAAGGCATTGATTGCCTTATCATGTGCAGCTTTCGCTTTTTCGGCGTCTTTATATCCTTTTACGTAGCCTTCTGAACGAGTGATATACTTATCATAGGCTTCGATTTCTTTATATTTGGCCTCTTTTTCTTTTTTGCTTAACACTGATTTTTTGATTGAAGAGTTGATGTCTTTTTTAGCTTGTTTAGCTGACTTGATTTGTTTCTCGACAGTGGACACGGAAGCGAGTTTAGAAGAGTAGAAATAAGTATCGAATGGTTTTTTGATGGCGGCCTTCGCCGCTTTGATTTTTCCATTCAAGCTAGTGGCGGCGTCTGATGGTGCCGGTGCGACTGCCACGACCGTAGTCGCAGCCATAATGGCAGCTGATGCGATTTTCACGATTTTCTTTTTCCCCATTGAAGTTTTCCTCCCATAAGTTCTATACTGACATAATATTTCGTTAACATGACCTTGAAATTGACACGCTTTTCAAAAAATTATGTCCGAAAAAAACCTAATTCATATACACAAACCCACCCTACTTTTTTCCTGTAAAGATTCGTGTATATCCTATATTACAACAAAATAATCCAATTTTAAAACAAATTTACAATATTAAACGAAATATTAACAGAATATTATCAATCATTTTAATTCATAATACCTATTTAGCGATTGAAATTATCCCAATAAAACTATTAAACAGGATAATAGTAGGGAGATTCCTTCAATTGACCGTTGGACTTTATACCTGAATTTGCAAATAATCAACATGATGAGTTTCTGCTTGGTCATCTATTGAGATTGGGATGAATGATGGATTTTGATGATGGCAAAGGTTGATTTCCCATCCCCGCTTCTTCTAAAGCGCCCTGCCACTTATGGCGACAGTATTAAGGGTTGGTTTTTTAATGTTTTCAGTTTTACTTTTGACATGTGGCAGGTGGCTGAATTAAAAGAGAGAGGCTGTACGGAAATGAAATAAATATCCCAAAAAGTAGAAACTGTTCATTTGGAAATAATCAGATTTTTATGTTTTTTTCATAATAACACAAAAGGAACGTATGTTCTAGTATAAAGTGTAAAATAATTACACTTTTATAAAAAAATCATTCTTAGAAAACTCTGTTCAAAATGATGAGATGAGCATAGATCCCTTAATCAGCTACGACGGATTCAATTAGAAATCACTCTTCACCGCTATCATAAGCATTGTTATTTCATTGAAAAAATGCCTCACTTTAGATTTTCTGACGGAATTGTTTGCTACTATTTAACGTAAATATAAAATGGGCATTCATGTTAAAATTAACAATAATAAACTTTCAATTAACCTAGGGAAATTCAACATTTGAATAGATAAGCGGAGTGCATTGAAAGGAATTGGGGTGGCTATCATAAAGAAAATTATTGGTTTATTGTTTTTAATTGTATTGATTAATGGTGTAGTTGCTTGTAATAAGGATGTCGTGAAGGAGGGGAAAATGGTCACGCTAGAAGATGCAGAAAAATTATTTAAAGGCTATAGTACAGAGCTATATACCATTAAGGATCCAGCCACTCCCCCTACTTCTGATGACATTGCAAAAAATATTAAGGTTTATTTAACGGAAGAACATTATAATGCCGAAATAGCGAACCGCAAATTTCAAATACCGGAATTGGTAGCCAAACAAATTAACAAAAGTATTGAAGTACAAGATGTGACCCTTGAAGAACAAAGCAAAAATGATGATGGCACAATCGATTACTTATACACGACAAAATTCAAGGTTTATGACGACACCTCCTCTAAACTGTATGAAAAAGAAGGAGAACTAACCATCACCACCATAAATGATGAATTAAAAATCAAACGTGAGTGGAGCAGAGGGGTAGAAATTGACGGCATGGATGTTGGCGGACTTTAAACTGATAGTTGCATGAGATATAGTATCTTGGACGATTCCCAGTCTTTCACTCATCCATAATCACCCATTCATGCGTGACTTCCAGATGATGATGTTCTTTTAATAAAAGGGAAACGCGTACCACAAAAAAGAAGGTTTGAATTTGAAAAAACACGGTCAAGTAATTTTTAGGCTGGCTTTGCGGTATTCTATTAATCTTTGGATAGTGATGAAATGAAAAATGGTTCTTATCTAAATTGAGATAAGAACCATTTTTCTATTTATCTGCGATAAATCTTTATATGAGCGTTAAAAATAATAAACAAGGATTCACCCGTCAAAACGAACTCCCCGAAAGTTCTGGATAAATTATTTCATCGACCTAGCCACTTCAAACATTTGTTTCCTTGATACCCGTGCCCGTGAGCTATACATTTCTACATAAGTTCCTTCTTGTTTCCAACGAAGTAAACCACCCGTAATAATTTCTCCCTTTTTGTCTAACTCACCGTTATTTCCCTATACGATAGGTTAATAACGATTTGATCCGGATCCAAGGACGTTCATTTTCCCATTTTACCGTGACTGGGACTTGAAAGGTCTTTTCCAATATATCTTCCGTTAAGACCTCTCTTTTTTCGCCTTTAGCCACAACGGTGCCGGAATTGATCAATAACGCATGTGTGAGTGATGGGACGATTTCTTCAATATGGTGGGTAACATATATGATCGTTGGGGCGATTGGGGATTGTGCCATTTTTTCTATGGCTGCCAATAGTTCTTCCTTAGCGTGGATATCCAGTCCATTGCATGGCTCGTCCAGAACGAGTAGCTTCGGTGAAGACATAAGGGCCCTTGCCAGCATCACTTTTCTTTTTTCACCTTGAGAGAGCGTATGTAAGAGTTGATCGGCCATGGGCTTGATCCTGAATTGGTCGAGCAGTTCCATCGCCTTGTTGCGATCATTGTCCGTGATCTTGTCATATATTCCAATGGAAGCGAACTTGCCGCTTATGACGGTTTCAAGTGCCGAATCACTTGCCCTTGCCTGATACTCTTGGTCCAGGGAAGAACTTACCCAGCCAATGGATTTCCGCAGCTCCGGTATATTCGTTTTGCCAAAAACATTCCCCAGCACTGACACGTCACCGCTGCTTGGCCATTGATAGCCTGTAATCATCTTCAGCAGGGAGGTTTTCCCTGATCCATTAAGTCCTAGAAGGGCCCAATGTTCTCCTGCCCGTACCTCCCAAGATACTTCAGTCAATATCGTTTTCCCTTGTCTCTTCCAGCTAATATGGTTAAGTGTAATGATGCCAGTGTCTTGGCTCATCGTTTTTTCCCCCTTAATCGGATGAATGACTTTCTGAATACTTTGACGACTCATTCATTCTACCATTTTATCCACTTCCCCATCAAAACCTTCAGGAGTTGAAAGCAACGAATGCCAAAAAAAACGGTGTGAAGGTTCACACCGTACATGTTTCCATAATAGAAATTAAGCGATTCATGCACTATTTTTTAGTGCTTGGTCTGTCTTTCTTCCAAATCCATTGATGATGACGACGCTCGAAATCGCAACCAGCCCCCCCATTATGGAAAGGCCGCTCGGCAGCTCCTGGAGCCAGATCCAGGCAACGATAATGGCAAATGCCGGTTCAATATACATCATGCTCGAAACGGAGCTGGCTTTTCCTAATGATAGGGCAATGGCCCAAGAAACATAAGCGACCGCTCCCGGAAAAATGCCGATATAGAGAGCAGAAACATTCGCTTCCAGCGTCGCATCTTGAATGGTATGTATAAGGCCAGGAGAAAAGATGAAAAAAGGCAATGTGCCTGCCCATGTAAAGTACGCCGTCAATTCAATCGGCTTGTAGCGAAGCAATAATGGTTTTTGATAAACGAAAAAAACCGAAGTGGCAATAGCAGCGAATAATACTAAAAAAGCTCCGTTGGAAATATGGAAGCTTGTACTGCCCGTTCCCAACGTAATAAGGAAGATCCCCACAAAACCAATCACTAATCCGACCCATCCAAACAGACCTAGACGTTCCTTTAAGACGAGGGCAGCTATTACCGCTGTAAAAATGGGGGCAGAGGCAACGAGCATCGCTGCCGTCCCCGCTGAAACGGTTTCTTCACCGAATGTTACACCCAATTGATAGAGACTGATGCCAATCCAGCCCAAGATCACTATTTTTATGATATCCTCTTTTCGCGGTAAACGGAATTTGCTCGCAGGCCACATGGCATAAAGGATAAAAACAGCTGATGCTATGAGAAAACGGATCAGCACTAAATGTCCTGCGGAGTAACCGCCATGGAGGCTTGCACGAATGGCCGCAAATGCTGATCCCCATAAGATGATGGCTACCGCCGCTATCATGAATATCTTCAGATTCATAACCAGGCCTCCACTCCCTTTTTTATATACAAGCCTAAAGGTCCTTCATCCTTTTTAATGTGTATAGGAAGTATTCCCAATTATTGATTGTCGAGGGGATGCTGAGATGTTCATCAGGTGTATGGACGGAAAACATATCCGGTCCGATCGAAACGGCATCCAATCCTGGTATCTTATCGATGAACACCCCGCATTCAATCCCTGCATGGACAGCGATGATTTCAATCTCCGCTTCATATTTCTCTTTATATGTTTCTTCAAATAATTTCTTGAGCTTCGATTCGGGATCATAAGGCCATTCCGGATAATCCGCATCGATCGATAGCTCGCAGCCGAGCATGTCCGCGATGGCCTTTGCCTGGGTGACCATATGATATTTGATGCTTTTGATCGAACTCCTGATTTCACTTTCAAATGTCAATTCGGCATCATTTATACTAACGACCCCTAGGTTGGTCGAGCTCTCGACCAATCCCTCTATCCCCATGCTCATTCCTTGTACGCCGTGGGGGATGATCAATAGTGAGGAAATCGCTTTAGCCGCCGTCTCCTTGGAAAAAACGGCTTCAGAAGCTGCTTCGCTCCGTTCAAAAGCAATCGACACTTCACGGTCGGAGGATTGCAGTTCGTTTTTGAATGTTTCGTCCCATTGCTTGATTTTCTCCTTAACCTTTTGCTGATCTCCTACATGAATTCGTACAATTGCCTCCGCTTCGCGTGGGATGGCATTCCCCTTTAGCCCACCGCTCATTTGCTGTATGAAGCATGGGAACTCCATCGTTAAATCCTGTAATAATCTACCCAAAAGCTTATTGGCATTGCCTCTTTCCTTATCGATCGATATGCCTGAATGTCCGCCCTTCAAACCCTTAATCCCGATCCTGTAGGGAACGGCTTCCTTAGGGGCAGGCTCCCATATGATCGGGAGGTTCTGTCTGGCACGGATTCCCCCTGCACTGCTGACCAGCAGCTTTCCGTCTTCCTCGGAATCGATATTGATCAGCATTTTTCCCTTGAAGTGAGCTGGATCAACGGCAAGTGCTCCGTTCATGGTCGTTTCTTCTTCGGTCGTAATCACGATTTCAAGCTCAGGGTGAGGGATATCGTTTGCATCCAGAAGAGCTAATGCATAAGCAACCGCAATCCCATTATCCGCACCCAAGGTTGTATCCGTTGCATATAACATGTCCCCGATAATCCGTAATTGGAGGGGATCGTTCTCGAAATCATGAAGGGTCCCTTTGTTCTTTTCACATACCATATCCATATGACCCTGGATAATGATGGCAGGTGCGCGTTCATATCCTAGGGCTGCAGGCTTTTTAATGATGACATTCAAGGCTTCATCCTGGATTGCCTCTAGGTCCCTCTCCTTCGCAAAACGGACCAGATAATCACTGATCGCTTTTTCCTTACCCGAACCTCGCGGGATTTTCGATATCTCTGCAAAATAATGAAACACGGGATGGTCCGTTAATTCCTCTAACGTGCGATACATGAAAAACACCCTTTCATTCAACATATTTATATAGCTCGGAACCCTTCTTCACCATCCCTTTCCCTTCCCAGGCAGGATCGTAACGACCCTGGAGAAAAGGGGATAAAGGAGGTAACCCAAGTAAACACCCATCATGTTCAGGATAAGGTCATCCACATCCAAGCTTCCGCGCCGGAGAACAAATTGGCTGATCTCGATGGTGGAGATCAAGGTGAACGGAAAAAGGAATTTCGTTAAGGCGGTCGCCACTTTCCCTTCCCTGGACAACAAATACAGCCCGAACGGAATGAAAAGTCCTACATTGGCGCTAAGGTTATAAAATGACACAAGCCTGTCCAGTTCATTCGATGCATAAGATAGAATGGTGGAAAAAGGAATCAAATTATAGGAATAGACCTGCCCTTTTGGCCGAAAAAACAGCAACACCAATAGTGATGAGCTGTAGCCGACAAACGTGGCCTGCCATACAAATCGCCGGACGGTGATCACTTCTTTGCGAAAATGAAGAACGGAGAACGCTACGAGCAGGAGGATAGAAAACCAGACTACCAGGATTGCCAAAGGATTCAAATATAATGAGAGCTTGAGAAATACAGGCAGGCCGCAAAAAAATAACGCTTGCGACAGAAAAAAGGAAAGCAGGACCGATTTTAGCGACATAAGCATTCATCCTCCTTCCAAATCATACCTATCTTTTTATCCTAGGGCATCTTCAACAAACCGTCAACAAAGGGCAGGATCGGGTGATGCCAAGTTAAAAGCGATTCCTCATTCGACTTCCACCATGATTTGGGTCAGGTAATTTTCATATCCTTTTACCGAGACTTCATCCAAGATATATTCTTCGTAGGCAAACGATTTGATGTTCAGATTTTCATGCTCCATGAAGCGGATGATCCTTTTATAGGTTTCGGAAATATTTTCATAGCTACCCCTATGGTAGGCAACGATATAAAGACCCTTCGGCTTGACATGGACGGCAAGGCGATGATCTGTATCGTTTACTTTCGTGTAAAGAAATGAGTAATTATCATGATCTCCGTCGATGATCTTTTCTTTGCTTATCATCGCCCCGATTGGATATCCGCTGTAAAATTCATGTTCATTACAATAATCGATGAAGTCCGAAGTTGCTTTTAAAAATTCAGCATCAGAAGAGTTCAGGATGGATTCGCTAAGGAAAAGCGGTTCTTCCTCCTCGAGTCTCAAGGTGATTTCGGTGTCATCCATACATAGCGCTTTTTCAGTGAGGGATATTTTCGTTTCGATGATTTTCTGCATTCGATGAAGATTTTTTATTTTTTTTTCCAACTCCAACGACTTTTCTTTGAAAAGCTCGATTAGTTCCATTGGTGATCGGTTGGTGAGAAACCACTTAATCTCCTTCAATGGCATATTGAATTCCTTTAATAATGAAATGACCGAAAAAACTTCAAATTGCTGATAGGAATAATACCGATACCCTTTGTCATTTTTGACATCGGGAGTGAGAAGCCCAATATCATCATAATGGATGAGCGTTTGTTTCTTCACATTGCATAATTTGGCAAATTCACCGGTTGTGAAGTATTTGCCTATATTTAACTCGGACATTTCGATCTCTCCTCTTGACTATATGGTTACCATATACCTTAGGGTATTAGTATATCATGATAGCAAAACAGATAAACCGGAGCGAAACGAGGAAGGAAATTATATGACAGTTCATATTAAGGAAGTCACGAACGAAAATCGTGCAGAGATTTTGAAGCTGCAAATCCATAAAAGGCAAAGGTCATTTATCGAAACGACCGAGCAATGCTTGAAAGACGCTTTAGAATGTAAATATTATAGGCCGGTCGGTCTTTATTTGGAAAATACCTTGGTCGGCTTTGCGATGTATGGTTTTTTCCCCGGCGAGGGTGATAATGGCCGAGTTTGGCTGGACCGCTATTTCATTGACGCCAAGCATCAGGGACAAGGTCTTGGTACAGTCTTGCTCAATGCTTTGATCGAACAGTTAATCAAGGAATATGATTGTCCCGAGATTTACTTAAGCATTGTCGAGGAGAACAAGGCTGCTTGCCACTTGTATAAGAAATTCGGCTTTTCCTTCAATGGCGAGGCAGATTTCAACAATGAAAGAGTCATGGTCAAGAAGATATGAACATGGAGGACCTTATACGAAAAAAAATCCGGTTGCTGATAAGGCAGCCGGATTTTGTAATGTTGCGCTCGTTCATAAGGAACGATATCTTTTCAAGCTAATGATATTGATCGTTATGAAGACGGCTGAAAATGCCACAAGGACGAGTAAATCCAAGTATACATCAGCGAAAGAAAAGCCTTTATACATGATGCCGTTCATGGCATCCGATGCGTAATAAAGCGGCATGATCTTGCCGATTTTTTGCAGCCAGTCCGCCATGCCATCCAAAGGGAAAATCCCGGTGAAGAACACCTGCGGCACGATGACGAGTGGAATGAACTGTACCATCTGGAATTCGGAGGTGGCGAAACTGGATAGCAATGTGCCAAGCGACAAGGCCACGAGTGCGACAAGGATATTCGTCACTAACACGAGCCATAAAGAGCCCACGAGCACGATATCCAGCACATTGACCGCATAGAGGACGACGATGATCGTCTGAATGAGGGCAAATGATCCATAGCCGATCACATAGCCGGCGACGATTTCATGCCGCTTGATCGGTGTGGCCAGCAGCCGCTCAAGCGTCCCGCTTGTACGCTCCTTCAAAAGAGCGATTCCTGCTATCAAAAATACGAAGAAAAATACGAAAAAGCTTACGAGCATAGGACTGAAGGTATCAAACCCCTTTGTATCTTCATTTCCGTACACATATTGCGCATCGATGGAAGGCATCTTGCTTGCATGCCCCTGCAGTCCGAGCATGAGCTGCATTTGCACCGCTTTTGCACGTGCTGGTTCGTCGTTCAACAGTGTCAGCTCCATTTTTCCCTGTTCAACTTGCAGCCAGCCATCTGTGTTGGTTTCGATCATTTTCTTTCTTGAAAATTCCTCAGCCTCCTTTACTTGAAAATCGGCTTGCTTCAATCCCGCGATTGTACTTTGATCACTTCCGGTTACCACGAGTTTCAACTCACTCGCTTCTGTACCGAAAATGAAGTACATGAGCGTTAAAATGAGCAAGGGGGCGAGGAAGAATAAAGCAAGGGTCCTCCGATCACGGCGCAGCTGCTGGATGATTCGTGTAACGAGAGAGGATATCCGCATTACCGCACGCCTCCAATCTGTAAAAAAACATCATCAAGCGATTTCACCGCGTATTGTTCTTTTAAAGCGGCAGGCGTTCCCGATGCGATGATGGCTCCCTCACGCAGCATCGCCAGTTTATCGCAGCGTTCCGCCTCATCCATGACATGGGTCGTTATCACGATCGTCTTACGCTCTTCATCTCTTAGCCGCTCAAGCTCCTGCCAAATGGTTCGTTTCAGCGAAGGATCGATCCCCACTGTCGGTTCATCCAAAATGAGGATCTCGGGATTTTGGATGAGGGCAATCGCCAAAGACAAACGGCGCTTCATCCCCCCGGAATAATATGCAACCCGGGTGTTCAAATCATTCGTTAACCCGACGATTTCGGCTGCATATCGTATTCGCCCGCTTCTTTCCTTTTTCGATAAACGATACAGCTTGGCAAAAAACTCAAGATTTTCAGCACCAGTCAGCTCCGTATACAAAGCATCGGATTGTGCCATATAGCCGATTTCCATCAATAGTGCTTCATTTGGGACTTTATAGTCGAGAACCGTAACACGGCCTGCATCCGGGTTAATCAAGCCGACGATCATTTTGATCAAGGTCGTTTTCCCGCAGCCGGAAGGTCCTAACAAGCCGAAAATCCCGCTTCTTTCAATAGTGAGGTCCAAGGGCTGAATGACCTTTTTATGTTGAAAGCCTTTGGCGATTCCTTCCATGATAATCGCATGTTTCATCGAATTCACTCCTCCACTCTTTCATTAACACGGTGTTGAATGTATCATCATTCTAAGGTAGCATGAGTTTCAATACAATAAACAGATTTGGAAAAATGTTCAGTGAAGGGAGGGATACATTCAGGTGGCATCGATTCATGAGGAAATGGTACAAAAAACGAAAGCGCATATCAAGCATCATTTCATCGCACTCATCGAAGAAGAAGGGTTTTCGCATGTATCGGTGAAGAAAATTGCAGAGCGTGCAAACATCAACCGAGGCACCTTCTATCTCCACTATGCAGATAAGTATGCATTGATGGATCAATTGCAACAGGAATTGCTGGATGATCTTCAGGCACGCATTACGGTGATTGTGCCGAAGGAGGCACTCCTTGCCCTTCATCAACAACAGCTGTATCCGCCTTTCGTTGCGATTTTTCAATTCATCGGTGAGCATGCCTTGCCTTTAAGAGCGATACTTGGTGATCACGGCGATCCTTCTTTTGCGAAAAAAATGAAGCGTGTATTCGGTGAAGTCCTGTTGGACCGCTTGATCAGCCAGCACCCAGCAGCTGTCCATGAAGCATTTCGAACATATATGCACGCCTTTTTGACATCGGCGATTTTAGGGGTGATCCAGGAGTGGCTGGAGAATTGCGAGGAACAGCCAGTGGAGGAAATGGCCAGAATTCATTTTGAAATCTTGAACTTCATCAGCCAATTGCGCACATTCATTAAATGAACTGCTCATATGGCCTTTCCCGCACATGCCTTGTCATTCCCCAGGCGGAAAGGGGCCCTTACACCTTTTCCTCCGTCATTCCCGCTTCACTGGAATAATACCTGCTTTTCAAAGGCCACATACTGAGTACACATAATAAAAGAGAAAGCGCAACCATGACCATCGAGCCTGAAACGACGACGAACCGAATCGAAATGAAATGTGCGGATACCCCGACAATCACTGTTGCCATAATGACCAATAATGCTTCCAACAATCCGAAAAGGCTGCCCACCCTCCCCATGATATCCACAGGAATATTATTTTGGTAAAAAGTTTGAAAGCCAGTGTTGGCAAAAGCCAAGGAAAAGGCAATAACGAAAAATCCCATAGCCGCGATCGAAAAGGAAGGGGATAAGGCATAAATCATATAACCGAGCGAAACAAATACAGAACCTAAGCCAATCATGTATGATGTCCGCATTTTATTGACGAATAATGCATTGACGATGGCTCCGGCAATGATACCGGCACCGGCGATGCTTACGAGGAACCCGTAATCACTGTCCGACAAAAAAAGGACAGCTTTGGCAAATGCCGCTTCTTGCGAGTCCATGGCCGTTTCCATGACCACCATGCAGCTGAACAAGAAATAGATGAGCATCACATAAGCGGATTTACGGCTGTAATTCAGGACGATGCCCCAATCCCTTTTCACGATGTTCCAGGATAGGCGATGATCGGTAGGACGATAGGAATCATCTTTTTCAAGATCTGGCATGAATAGCGTGATCACGCCTGAGAATACTAAGGCCAGTGCATTGATATAGATGGCAACGACGGGGGTGCCGATTAAGAAAAGGAGACCCGCTAACGCTGGTCCAATCAAAAAAGCCCCTGAATCGATCAAGCTTCGTAATGAGTTGAATCGTTTTCTCTGTTCAATTGTTAGTAATTTTGTTATATACGTCCTTGATGTTGTACCAAACATGGCCTCTGCCATATTGATCACCAATACGAGCGAATAGATGACCCAAATGGAGGAAGTAAAGGCAAGCAAAGCGATGAATGCCGCCCGGAATAGATCAAGAGTAACCATTAGATTCCGCTTATTCATCCGGTCGATGACGCTGCCTGCCCATACATTGGTCAATAATACCGCCACCGGCTTCACCATAAATAAACCAGCCACCGCTAAGGGCGACTTGGTCAAATCGAGCACGATTAAATTGAGGGCGATGAAATACACCCACGCGCCGAAGTTGGAAATCCCGATCCCGCACAACAAGATCGCAGGATACTTCCAAGAAGCTCCTACATGTTTAAATCTCATCAGTTCCACACCCTTGGTTGCCATGCTCCGTGCTAGGCAGTGTTCAACAGTATTTCCGCCACTTACATTGAAGTCATGTTTTTCTAAATTTTAACATTATCGATCAAGAGCTGTAAATGATTCCACGCAAAAAAACCCATTGAGATCAATGAGTTTAAAAGCGAAACAAGATATGGATTTTTCGGCTCGGCGTTCACTGTCATTCCATGCATGAAGCCACTAGGAAATAATCACCTTTGTGAAAAAAATTTTAACAAGGGATTCTTTTTCTTATCGGTTATTCTTAACTCATTCATGATGATCTGGTCCTCATGATCGGCAATCCATTTTCTTAGTGCATCTTTATCCTGACATTGGGTTAAATAAGTCTGGCCACCCTTGCCTGTAGCATTGATAACATATCGATTGAACGTCTTCTCCATAATTGCCCGCCTTTTTTGTAATGTGTTTGATTTCGTTTAGGATTTCCCAAAAGAACGAATATATATAGTCTCTTAAATCGGATTTTCGAATGAATCGAACCTATCATAATGTGCTAACTAATATTTGTCAATACGTTTTGGAAATGTATAAGTGAAACATAAATTTTCAGTTTTGTTAAAGAAATATATTTTTACAATTTAGGGGTTTACAACTGCTAAATGATGGGAGTAGAATACATTTTATCAATTTAATATATTTCGGCCAAAACTCATGTGATTTGAGTACGGAGGACCCAATTACTTGGGGTTAATTCTGCCTTGCAGAAGGGATGAGATCAGCTCTTTCGCCATCCTACCCGTCAGCTAACTTCGTCGGCTAAAGCGAAGGAGGTCATAAGACCGCCTATTTCGGGAGCTACTTTGCACATTATTTGTGTCAAAATAGCTGTTCGAGTTTTTTCGCAGGTCTTTTTATTATGCTTTAAAAAGCTTCGTAATGAAGATTGATGGTTACTAAATCCATACAATTTCACACATTTCACACATTTCATTTTTATAGGTAGGGATGATCATTTTGATAAAAGCAAAAAATCTATTGGATCCACCAAAAATTCTAGTAATCGGGTTCGGCATCCTGATACTTATCGGGTCCTATTTATTGACCCTGCCGATTTCCACTGAAAGCGGGCATGGTCTTTCTTTTCTGGATGCTCTTTTCACCGCAACATCCGCTACTTGCGTAACGGGGCTTGTCGTAGTGGATACGGGATCGACTTTTTCAACTTTTGGTGAGTTGGTCATCTTAACACTGATTCAAATAGGCGGCTTGGGATTCATGTCATTTGCGACATTTTTCTTTTTCCTATTAGGCAAGAAGATTTCTTTAAAAGGCAGGTTACTTTTGCAGGAGTCCTTAAATAATCTATCCATGGCAGGTGTAGTAAGGTTAGTGAGACGGCTATTGATTTTCACAGCCATTATTGAAGGCATTGGCGCCCTTATCTTATCGATTCGCTTCTCTTTTGACATGCCGATCGGCAAAGCGATTTATTACGGGGTTTTTCATTCCATATCGAATTTCAATAATGCCGGCTTTGATTTAATGGGGGAATTCAGGAGTTTAACCCCCTATGTATCGGATCCATTCATAACCCTTACGGTCGTCTTCCTAATCACGTTTGGCGGAATAGGTTTTATCGTGATGAATGAATTATACGAATATCGTGACACCCATCGTTTATCCGTACATACGAAGATTGTTCTAACGACTAGCTTGATCCTTACGATTGCCGGAGCCATTTTAATCTTTTTATTCGAGTTCGGCAATGTCAAGACATTGCAGCCTTTATCCTTGATGGGTAAAACGTTATCGTCTTTATTTCAGTCGGTTTCACCAAGGACGGCAGGCTCCAATACGTTGAATATCCCTGATTTGACTCAGCCTACCTTACTGCTCATCATTTTCTTGATGTTCGTTGGGGCTTCTCCGGGATCGACTGGCGGCGGGATTAAAACCACTACATTGGCGACGCTTGTCGGAACGGTTTGGTCACAGATTAAAGGAAAGGGTGATGTGGTCTTATTCCGTCACCGTATTGTGAGTGAAACGATTTTCAAAGCATTATCCGTTACATTCATTGGCGTATTCATGGTTTCAAGCATCTCCATTCTGCTGGCCATCACTGAAAGCGGAAGTGACTTCTTGATGATTTTGTTCGAAGCCACTTCAGCATTCGCCACCGTGGGACTCTCGATGGGTTTGACCCCGGAATTATCACCGGTTGGCCGGATGCTCATCATTTTTACGATGTTTGCAGGCCGTGTTGGTCCTTTGACTCTGGCTTTTGCTATCGCCATGCGGCGCAAGCCAGATCAGTTCCGCCGGCCAAAAGGGAAAATCATGATTGGCTAGTCATAAAAGGAGGAGTGTAAAAGATGGGAAGACGACAATATGCCGTAATCGGTCTAGGCAGATTCGGAACCAGTGTGGCACATAGATTGTATACGGCCGACCAAGAGGTTTTGGGTATTGATATCAATGAGGAGAGAGTCGAGAATGCGGAACTGAGCATTACCCATGCAGTCATCGCAGACACAACTGAAGAAGAGACATTGAAATCAATCGGCATCCGTAATTTCGATTGTGTCATCGTAGCCATCGGAAATGACATGCAATCGAGCATTTTAACTACCTTGCTTTTAAAAGAGCTTGGGGTCAAAAAGGTCATTGCCAAAGCCCTTAATAAAAATCACGGGCAGGTGCTCACTAAAGTCGGTGCCGACTGGGTCATCTATCCTGAGAGGGATATGGGGGAACGGGTCGCGAATCAGCTTCTCTCCCCTAACATGCTGAACTATATAGAGCTCTCTAAAGAATACAATATCGAGGAAATCATCCTCCCCATGAGCATGAAGGGAAAAAGCCTCAGAGAGCTAGATTTACGGGCAAAATATAATATCAGCGTCATTGCCATCGTGAGCAATGGAGAAATTATCATAGCACCATCACCGGATCAGGATATTTCTGAAAAAGATATGCTTCTAGTCGTTGGCAATAAAGAAGATTTAGCCTTATTTGCCAATATTGAATGATTCAGGCATTTGGTTACTCACTGACTGTTTACATCATTCGATCGATAAGGAATGATAGCTTTCACCATCTGTTGTCGTTTCCTATTTTGCTCGTATCTATTTTTAATACCTTTCCAGATGTGGGTTCGGTATTAGCACCCTATCATTCTAGCATCCCCACCTTGTATATGTATTATATGATCGTATTGATCGCTTGGGCTAAAGTGGATTTGACCGTCACCTTGTCAAAAGGCAATTGAAGCTTGACTGCTTTCATCGCTATATCAGGCTGAAGCCCTGAAAGGGTGGTATCGATTCCGATCAGATGGAGTGATTCGATCAGTTGCGACAATTGGTGAGCGGATACCTCGTCTATGGCATGAACGCCCGATAGGTCAATGAATAGCCGCGTGACACTTTTTTCGGCACACTGCTGTAATGTGCTTTCAAGCAAGGACATGCCCCTTGCCGTGTCAATATTGCCAATCAGCGGGAGTAGTGCTGTATGATCCTTTAGCGATATGATCGGCGAGCTCAATTCAACGATCGTTTGCTGTTGGTCCATCATTATTTTATTGGCATACCTATGGTTCGCCTGCGTGAACCTTTCCATCACTTCACTGAATACCTTGACGACGACCCGGTTCCAGGCGTTCACTTCCGCTTGCGTGTATTTTCCTTCATGCAAGGCGACAAATTGCTCAATGTAATCGAGGTATTGATTTTGCGTCCGGAAAAATTCCCGCAATATAAAATAGATCGGTGTGTTTAAATGCTCCTCATCACTGCCGATATCATCGATCCAGTCATCAAGTAGGTCAAAGAACTGGCATTCCTCTAGTGTGAAAATCTTAAAGAAATGCAAGTGAAATTGATGATTTTGCTGTTTCAGCTTTTCAATAACCCGTGGATCAGGTGAGCTATACACCCCCACCTGGTCATTTTTATTCAATGTCGCATACCAATCCTCCGTCAGTTGCGTTGCTTTATCTGATAAAAATGAATATAGTTCCCTATTTCTATGCATTAACTTCTCCACCTATTTATTTATTATCAAAAGTCATTTCAATTGGTCTCAAGTCAGCTGGTACCGCGAGCTGCAGCCCTCTTTCCATATACCTTCCCTGCTGCTTTTGAAACCATGCAACAACTGATTTTTCGAAAAAAGATGAACATTGAAATTTTATTCGAACCTATCATTTCATTTTAATAGTTTGCCATTTTTATTTTTAGTTAACAAATATACATTTACGCAATAAAAAACCTGACCCCAGATCCCGCGATCCAGCATGCAGAATTGTTTAAGTTCAATGTGGAAACGGAAAAATTACGTATATTACCTTGACTGTCATAGTAATGTATTATAGGATATACCAAAGGAGGTGAGGATTTGATTCAACGTAAACTTTCCTCAGACCTGCTTCGCGGACATGTAGATACGATGATTCTAAAACTCCTGCAAAGTGGCGATAAGTATGGATACGAAATCAGCAAACTGATATATGTAAGTTCAAATGAGCAATATGAAATAAAGGAAGCAACGATGTATTCCAGCTTAAAACGTCTCGAAAAAGACGGATGCATCCTCTCTTATTGGGGAGATGCGACCCAAGGCGGCAGAAGGAAATATTATAAGATCACTCCGCTCGGTGAAGACACATACAGGCAAAATAAAAATGACTGGGAGCAGGCCAAGCGAATCCTTGAAAGCCTGCTGTAAGAAAGGATGATGAAATGTGATTGAAAAACTGCATGCACATGTTCATGGCATTTTTGCACCATACCAAAATGCAAAAACGGCAAAGGAATTGGAAGAAGAACTGCTGCAAAATCTATTGGAAAAATACAACGACCATAAAAGGAAGGGCTCAAGCGAAGAAGAGGCGTATAAGCTCACCATCGATTCAATAGGCGAAGTATCGGAACTTGTGGATGCCCTCAATCTTCAATATAGTGAGCTTGAACAGGCAATCAAGATGGATTATTCAAAACAACGCTTAGTGGATTCCGACTTTCGCTCGGTTTCCGTGCATGATGGAAAATTCAATTCCTGCGATTTAAGCCGCTCCGATTTCAGCCATTCAGACCTGACGGGCAGTACATTCAAAGGCACGAACTTAAGTAATTGCATCTTTGAAAACGTCAACTTAACAAGCACGTTATTTAAAAGTGCCAATTTAAAAGGCGTCACCTTCAACAGCAATACGTATAATAAAACCCATTTTAAAAACTGTAACCTATCGGGGCTTATTTTTGATGGCGAATCATTCAGCCAAACCATTTTCGAAGGGTCTTCATTGAGAAAGGCATCATTTCGCGATGCCACTCTCACCAATGTTCAATTCCGGATGTCCGATTTAAAGAAAATCGACTTTACGGGAGCATCGATGGATAAGCTCACTTACAACTTTTTATATGGAGCAAAGGTTGACCTTAGCGGAGTAACCCTCATCTAATCCCACAACCGCCCCATTTGCTTGATCAAAAAACCCTGTGCCAAGACATGAGACTTCTTGGCACAGGGTTTTTTACGGTTTCAGTTCCTTCATTTCATGGATCATGCGTACGAAGGCTTAAAAATGACGTTCTATTTTAAAAAAAGCAACGGCTTCATGCCAGGATTACATTGTACTTTGAAAAAAAAACGGCCATTGCTGCTCTTTTCCCATTCAGTACAAACATATTCGCTTAATGTAATTCGATGCGTATTCCGCTATCCCTTGCTGCAGCGCAAATCCACATGCAAACTCCCATGATATAAAAAAAAGAACCGCCATTAAGCATGTCGTTCCGATAGAACTCCCATTGCCAAAAGCTTTGGGCGCCACCGCAGGCACTTAGCTTTACAGTGGCGGTCCGGGAAGCCTCTCCTCGGCGGGCTTCGCCTACCGCGCTCATTTACTAGCCGGAGTCTCGCACCATCGTTCCAATTCACCATGTAATCGAGTCCCTAAAAGCAAAAGGGCTTCGGAATACTTTCATTCCGAAACCCTTTTGTCGTTTAATTCACTTGCGATTTATGCCATTTCCATGCACTTGCAATGATTTCTTCCAAATCAATGGATGCTTTCCAGCCTAGGTCTTCATATATTCTGGTAGCGGAAGCGACGAGACGCGCTGGGTCTCCAGGACGGCGGTCTGCATACTCAATGTTCGGTTTCACGCCTGTGACTTTTTCGCATGTGTCGATCACATCTTTAACCGAAAACCCTTTTCCGTTCCCCAGGTTATAGGTCGCCGTGTTCTTCTTCCCGGACAGTAGTGCTTGAAGCGCAATGATGTGTGCTTTAGCTAGATCGGTAACATGTATATAGTCGCGAATGCATGTACCATCTTGAGTTTCATAGTCTGTACCAAACACGGAAATCTTCTCACGCTGGCCTAACAAATGCTGCAGAATGATCGGGATGAGATGCGTTTCCGGATCATGGCTTTCACCGATTTCCGCCGACTCATGTGCCCCGGCTGCATTGAAGTATCGCAAAACAACATAATGAAGGCCATACGCTTGGGCGAAGTCCTCCAAAATCTGCTCGACCATCAATTTAGAGCGGCCGTATGGGTTGATTGGATCAGTTGGCTGATCCTCATCGATCATGTCCACATTAGGTATCCCATAAGTGGCAGCAGTGGAAGAGAAAATGAAATTCTTCACATCATGCTTGAGCATTGTATTCAATAATGTAAGAGTTGCCCCCACATTATTCTCATAGTATTTATATGGGTCTTGTACCGACTCCCCTACTAAGCTATTCGCTGCGAAATGCATGACCGCTTCAATGGGATATTTGCCGAATATTTCATTCAAGACCGCTTCGTCCCCTAGATTCCCTTCAACCAAGATGGCATTCGAATCCACCAAAGAACGAAAACCGGTTGAAAGATTATCCAGAATGACAACCTCTTTTTCATTTACTAATTCCTTCACAAGATGACTGCCGATGTAACCTGCACCGCCAACGACCAAAATCACATTACATTTCCCCTTTCGAAACTGCCTTCTTTGCATGTACCTCTAATTCGGATTCATCTGCCTCATTAGGCGTGGATTACTTACTTATATGTTATAGGCATTTCTTGAAGGTTTCCATGGCTAATGCATTATATTGATGGTAATCAAATTTTTCCGGTTTGGATTCAGCATTATTAGCCATCGTAGATAACCCTTTTTCAAGTCCATTTATGCTATTTTCAACAAGCAGCCCATATTTGCCGTTCTCCAGAACGGTCCGGTTCGCGACTATATCAGTTGCCATGATTTTCATCCCTAACGTCATCGCCTCTAGTAAAACCATAGGCTGCCCTTCATAATGTGATGACAGAACGAAGCAGTCACATTTTTCCATGAATGAAAAAGGATTTTCGAGCTGCCCCAAAAGGTGGACGGAATGATTCAGCTCCAACTCATCAATGATGGCCTGCAGATCTTCCCTTAAAGGACCTTGACCTAATATATACAGCTTGCTGTTTCTGTGCTTCTCGTGGAAGCTTGCGAAAGCATGAATCAAGTTATCCTGACCTTTTTCAGGAGAAAGCCTTCCCATGTTAACAAAATTATAATCATTTTCATTAGGATATGGGACGAAGTGATTATTCACTTCCAATCCAAGGACTTCCTGTACGATTAGCGCCTGTTGGTCCAGCCAGCCTAGTGATTTACCGTCCTTCACCAAATGATTATAGGTCCCAAGCTGGGTAACGGCTTCTTTATCGAACTCGACAAGGCATCCATCAAAGCTCGGCCCTTCTGGAACGACCATCGCATCCAATAACCCGTAAGGTTTATTAAAGATATTATAATTTCCTAGCTTGATTTCCGCCATGCCATGCACTTCCCGTTCTTTTAACACGACAGGCTCATCAATCATTTCAAAGGCACTGGTATTTAACCAGCCAATTTTTTTATTGTCCAATTCGAAAAGGTAGTAGCCACCCTTTCTTGTTCTGTTGTATTTGGTGATTTTAACGGTTTGCCCCTCGAACTCCGCTGCCTTGCCTACCCTTTTGGCTTTGTAATTCGGATAAGCCTTCGTCCATATAGTATGATCTTCCGGGTTCATTATCTTCCCATACTTCTGGGCACTCGTATTTACTTCCTTCAGCGTCCGGTTATCGAGCTTATCAAGGAATTTTTTATATTTTTTATAGTTTTGCGCCAGCATATACTTTCGTTTCAGCATGATTTGCAGCTTGTCCATTTCACTCATATCTTCAGTGATTGTACACTGCTCCTGCATGGATAAAGCTGAATTATCCACCCAACCGATTTCCGTCTGGTTTATCGAAATTCTGCTATAGATCGAATGCTGGGTTTTTACTTCCTTATCGACATTCACGAGTATCCCTTTAAAATCATGGCTGCCGGAGACTTTGTATGTTCCTTCAACCTTGTATGGCTGCGACCAGATGAAGTTTCCTCTTGGCCTTACTAGTTTCGCGATTTTATCCAGATCCTTTTCGTAAATGATACTGTCTGGCAAGAACTCCACTGCATCTTCGTTGATCCAGCCGATGATTTGATTATTGAAGCTGAATTTATAATAGGTAGCTTCATTACCCTTGGCTTTTCGCGTAATCATGATTTCGGCATCTTCAAGCCGCTCTTCCAAAGCGAATTGAAACGCATTCGAATTACCAGGAAGGATATTCCAGGCATGATGATTCCTGACATCCCTCAATATTGCTCTTGCCTTGAAATTCTCGGTCGTAATCGAAGCCTCTTCATCAGTGATCGACGGTGCAGCTTCCTCGGTCTTGATTTGAAGGATTTTCTCGGGATTGATGGAATTCATGACAAAATCGAATTTCTCATAATCTGCATATTGAAGAAGGTTATTTCGGTTCAATTCCATTGTCCCCTCAGATACACTGACTAATTTATCGAAACGATGGTATACGGAAAATAGCCCTCTCAAGTTAATGCGGTGAGGCCGTCTCCCATTAATTACCCGCTCACTATCGGAAAGTAGATCATTATGCATATAACAAACTTTCTTTTTTGAATCGGCAGCAAGGAGGAATTTTGCCCAATAATGGCTATATCCACTAAAATCAATCACATAATCAAATTGGGTCTTCCCGAACAGGCGGGCATGTTCCCTTATATAAGCCTCTTCCGGGTAAAGCTTTTTCCCTAAGGAGCCTCTTTCCCCCCTGTTATGAATGAATTTATCCTTGTACACTTCCCCCAAATTATAAACAGGCAGGCCTGGTTTAAAGAGAAAACGCACATTCTTATTGACTTTATTCAAGTTTTTCAAGGCTTCCTGGGAGTTGGGCGTCGCGGTAAAACAGGTGACATCATATTTATCATAGTCAATATTGTTCATTAAATTGATAAAGGAGGATGTGATCCCGTTATCTCTCATACCGCCTGGATAAATCAGGATTTTTTCCTTTGAGGAATCTAGACCGGTAATTGTGTTGAGATGTTTCGTAGAGTTATTGAAAATACTATGAACAATTCTCTCTGTTACATTCCCATCCTCATAATTCGTGAATTGTTGCTTCATTTTATGATATTTATCTGCATAGCTCTTTTTCACATCTTCAATGTCCTTAACGGCCTGTACCAATTCCTTGGCATTGAAGAGCATCGGTCCTGGAAGCTCATCATTTTTCAAATATTGGCCCCTCTGCTCCGAATATACATCCGTATCCCATGTGTAGAATAAGATCGGCCTATCGGTTACAAGGTAATCGAAGAAAATGCTGGAGTAATCCGTGATGAGCAGGTCGACTGCAGCAAGCAATTCATTCGTATCCACATAATCCGGCACTAATCTGTCCGTGATATCCGCATGCTTGGCTGCTTCTTTATAAAGAAAAGGATGCACCTTAATCAATATATTATATTGTTCTCCGACTTGAGCTCCTAAATCATTCATATCCGCTATAATCTGAAGGATATCATTATCCACTTTGGCAAGGTTCGTCCCTTTCCATGTAGGAGCGTATAAAATATTCTGCTTGCCATCTTGAAGGGCCAAACCAAGTGTCTTTAAATACCCCATATACTCTTCCGGGTTCGTATTCAAGGTCATATCAATCCGCGGATATCCCGCTTCAATGATTTCCCCTTTAAACAAGCCGTTCAATTTATAGCTTTTCGTAAACATGTCCGTCGTATGGGCATTGGGGCTCAAAATGTAATCTGCACTTAAAAAGTTCCTGACGACGTTTTGAGATATAGAAGGGTTTCCAGGAATATCGAAGCCCATGCTCTTAAGCGGTGTCCCGTGCCATGTATTGATATAAACTTGATCCTTTTTTGGAATGAAAAAAGATTGGAACGTCGAATTATTGATTAAATACTCACTTGTGGCCAAACATTTTAAATATTCCTTTGAATTACGTTGAACAAATTTAACGTTAGGCATATCCTTATACTTCGCAATCACCCCAGAGAGGATGTCAAAATCCTGAATGGACCAAATATGCAGATAATCCTTGAAATCTTGATTTCCTATCATATAAGTAAACATCGCATATGGACTGTCGGTCATACTATTACCATCGCGGCTCTCATACAAAATGGTGTTTTTTTCTACACTTAACTTTTCATAATATTTCGCGTAATTGATTACGCGTTTATGATTTTCCCTTAAGAAGAAGTTCGTAACAGGCTGTAAAAGGAACTCAGCTCTTCTTTTTAATACCTTTTTATTCACTAAACAGGCAACCCCTTTTATGAATTGATCATCAATATCAGAAATAAATCTATTAAACCTTGTAAAAATGAAGCACGGAAAAGAAGAAAACTCTTAATATGGGACAATCCACTCCATAACAAATCAAACTTGCCCGTGACTGTAATAATAAAGTTTTGAGATGCCTGATCGAATACATTTCAACATGAATCCGATCAGACCATTACTGGTCACACAGGCTAGCTTGATGGAGATGGCATCTCTGATTCAGAAAGTGGATAATTTGAAAAAAGCCTAGTATTGCCGGCTTTTTTGCTTTAAATCCTATATGAAGGTCTATTTGGTTGCAGTCCTGTGCATCTTGAGTATATTTTCCATTTCCTTAATGATGTCATCTCTTAACTCAGGACGCTGCAGCGCAAATTCGATGGTCGTCTTGACAAAGCCATCCACTACTCCCACATCATAGCGTTTACCTTCAAAATCGTAGGCGAAAACCTTCTGTATTTCATTCAATTTTTGGATGGCATCCGTCAACTGGATTTCGCCGCCGGCCCCTGTTTCTTGCCTAGCCAGGAAATCGAATATTTCCGGAGTTAGGATATATCTTCCCATAATGGCTAAATTGGAAGGCGCCGTTCCTTGTTTCGGTTTTTCAACGAAACGATTCACTTCGTATCTTCTGCCTTCCTGTGTAACCGGGTCAATAACGCCATACCTATGCGTTTCGTTCTCATCCACTGGCTGCACTCCGATGATGGACGAGCCAGTTGCATCGTATTCGTTGATCAATTGACGCAATGAAGGCACTTCGCTTTGTACGATATCATCACCTAAAAGGACGGCAAATGGCTCATCCCCGATAAAGTTCCGTGCACACCATACAGCATGTCCAAGACCTTTAGGTTCTTTTTGCCTAATGTAATGAATATTGGCCAAGTTAGAGGGATATTGCACTTTCTCCAATAGGTCGAATTTTTCTTTTTCCCGCAGGTTGTTCTCTAGCTCATAGGCGTTATCGAAATGATCTTCGATCGCACGCTTATTCTTCCCTGTGACAATGATAATATCTTCAATTCCAGATTTCACGGCTTCTTCTATAATATATTGAATGGTTGGCTTGTCCACTATTGGCAGCATTTCTTTGGGCATTGCCTTCGTAGCAGGTAAAAATCTAGTTCCCAATCCCGCTGCAGGTATAATCGCCTTTTTAACTTTTTTCATACTTTTGTAGCTCCTCCGTCATAACTTTTTAAATCTATCCATAAGACTACTTAGTTTACTATATACAATATTCATAGTAACATAGACTCGTTTTTTGTAAATATTTTCGTCAATTAAAAATACTTGCACATCAACATATTATATACCAATTTCTATAAAATTAAAAACCTATTAAGTTCCATATTCAACCATATTTTCAATATTGGGGAGAAGATGACGTTTCAAGCACCAAGCAAAAAGGCCTTTCCCTGAATGAACATCGGGAAAAGGCCTCATTTTCTTCATTAATATTGCTGCCTTACGCGCCTTTAATGATCGCGTTAATTTTTTCCATAAAGGCATTCATCACATGCTTCAGTTTCAATTCCGCCTCTTCCAGCTTTTCACCTTGGATGCCGAAGTAGAATTTGATTTTTGGTTCTGTCCCCGATGGCCGTAAGCAGACCCAGGTTCCATCTTCAAGGAAGTACTTGATTACATTTGATTTGGGTAAATCGATCACTTCCTCGGTATTACCGTCCATCGCCAGCTTCCTGCCGCTTTGATAATCCTCCTGGACCACTACAGCTTTACCGGCTATATGCTTTGGAGGATCCTGACGGAATTGATCGAGAATCCCCTGGATTTGCCCAGCCCCTTCGATTCCCTTTAGCGTCAATGATTGAAGTCCCTCCAAATAATATCCGTACTTTTCAAAAATTTGGATCAATCCTTCATATAGATCCATTCCCTGCTGTTTATAGTAAGCACAAACCTCAACCGCAAGGATGGCTGCCTGGATCGCATCTTTGTCTCGGGCAAAATCCTTGATTAAATAGCCATAACTTTCTTCATAACCGAATAAGAAGGTGTGCTGGCCGCTTTCCTGATATTCGTTGATCTTTTCAGCGATGAATTTAAAACCGGTCAATACATCAACGGTTTCCAATCCATATTCTTTCGCAATGGTACGGCCGATTTCCGAAGTCACGATCGTTTTTAAGACCACGCCATTTTCAGGCAACGTCCCTTTTGCTTGCTTTTCTCTTAAAAGGTAATCCAATATGAGTGCGCCTGTTTGATTACCTGTAAGCACCACATATTCGCCAGCTTTATTTTTAACCGCGATTCCGAGTCGATCTGCATCAGGGTCGGTAGCGATCAGAAGGTCGGCAGATACCGTATTTCCCAATTCGATTGCCATCTTGAATGCTGCATGCTCTTCAGGATTCGGAGATTTGACTGTCGAAAAATTGGGATCAGGCAATTCCTGCTCCTTTACAACGTGTACCTTGTCGTAACCAAGATCTCGCAAGGCCCGTCTGACCGATTTATTTGCCGTACCATGAAGCGGCGTGAATACGACCGTCACATCCTCTTCTTCACTTAAACTCTTGTTTTCTGGTACAGTAAGTAATTTTTCATTATAGGCAGCATCGATATCTTCACCGATCATCTCAATAAGACCGTTCGCTTTTAAGGTCGCTTCATCCTTCACCGCAATGGTCAGTTCATTTTCAATCGCATTGACGTATTCAATCACCTTATCCGCCGTGGCTGGTGGAAGCTGGGCGCCATCCGGTCCATACACCTTATAACCATTATATTCGGGTGGATTATGGCTGGCCGTGATCACGATCCCAGCATAGGCATTCAGCTCACGAACGGCAAAGGATAGCTCCGGCGTCGGCCTTAGCTCATCGAATAGATACGCCTTTATCCCTTGTGTAGCCAAGGTCTTGGCCGCTTCCAAGGCAAATTCGGGGGATTTGAAGCGTGAGTCGTACGCGATTGCCACGCCTCTGTTCTTTGCATCATCGCCGATTTCCTGGAGATAATGCGCCAATCCCAATGTCGCTTTGCGGACTGTATAAAGATTCATCCGATTCGTGCCTGCACCGATTTCCCCGCGCATGCCGCCTGTACCGAATTCCAGGTTCTTGTAAAACGCATCTTCCACTTTTTTTTCATCATCTTGCATCTTTGTAAGTAATGACTTCATTTCCTCATCAAGGGCTTCATAATTCACCCAAGAGCTATAAGAACGTTTCCAATCCATTTTCACATAGTCCTTCTTTCTTTCTAGTTTCCTATCGGAAAATCCAGATATTTCTACTAAAAACTCACGAAATAAAAAAGCCGTTCATGGGACTTTCTTCGCTATATTATCAGCAATAAATGGACAACAGTCAATATCATAAACAGAAAAATACTTTGCTCGTGTCGGGTTGCTATGCTGGAATAGAATGGATTGGGTTGGGGATGCTTCATGGAGGGGAATCAGGTGAACTTGGACATCGCCCCCTGTCTCATGGAAAACATGCATCCAGGAGACAGCGGGGCGACGGTCAGGTCCGTTTTAAATTACTTCGCTTCGCCGACAACGGTAAAACGTTGATTGATGTGCTGCGGATTCTCGATCTCGTCAAGTACAGCCACGGCGAAATCGGCGTAACTCACATAACTTTCGCCTTTTGAGTTTACGAGCAGATTGTCTTTACCAAGTTCATACTGCCCTGTTCTTTTCCCTTGCGGATCAAAGAAGGCGGATGGACTGATGAATGTCCAATGGATGCCGCTTGCATGCTGTAAATCCTCCAGATTCTTGGCTTGATTAGACGCCGTGGCAAAATACTCTTTAGGGAAATCGGGCGTATCCAGCACACGTGTCGTTTTCGCCTCGTCAACGAAAAGGCTGCCTGCACCGCCAACAACGATCAATTTAGTGTGAGGCGCGCCTTTCATTGCAGCAATAAGGATTTTCCCTGCCTCCACATGCAGATGTTCCTTCCCTGGAGCTGCACCAAAAGCATTCACAACCACATCGAACTGCTTCAAATCATCCGCTTGGATGTCGAAAATATCTTTAACAAGTATGGATACCCCTGAATCCTGGACTTTCGCTTCATCCCTGACCACAGCCGTCACTTCATGTCCTCTAGTTTTAGCTTCGTTTACAATCAAGCCTCCAGCTTTTCCGCTTGCACCTATGATAGCTATCTTCATTATAATTTCCTCCCCTTAATGGTTTAAACACTTAAATGTAATCAAATTAGTTACATGTAATAATATAAATTACAACCACTTCTTTTGTCAAATGCTTTTTGAAAAATCTTTCGTTGATATATTGTGGAGTTTCGTCGATATATCGCGGATTTCGTTGATATATTGCGGAGTTTCGTCGATATATCGCGGATTTCGTTGATATATTGCGGGGTTTCGTCGATATATTGCGGAGTTTCGTCGATATATAACTGATTTCGGTTCAGCAGATATATCGTGTTTTCCGTTGCTGTGCCGTTCCATTAGTATTCGTTCATTAAAAAAGCACCATTCATTGTGAAATCATTTCCACAAAGAATGGTGCGCTTTTCATGCTGCTGTTTCGTTCTTCCGATTGCTGCTCATTAGTAATGCCATGCATATTGTAATGAGGGTGAAGGCAATAAAGGCCAAAAACGGAATCGTGATGAACCCTAACCAATTTATATAATCGACTGAGCAAGGGACACCGCTTTGGCACATTTCGAATTGCTGCAGGGCTGGAATCTTTTGCAGGCAATAGTGGTATCCTGAAACCAGCATCCCCAAAATCGACAAGGGGAGGATGTACCGATGGATTTTCAGGTCTTGCTCATAGAAGGCCCGTCCTAATAATATAACTAGCGGGTACATCAAGATCCTTTGGTACCAGCAAAAAGTACAAGGTACATAATGAAGGATTTCACTGAAATAGAGACTTCCCGCAGTGGCCATGATGGATAATATCCAAGCGAATAATAGCGACTTGTTCATCGACTATTTGCCCTTCGCTGCTTCATCAACCATTTTCTTCAGATCATCTATCGTATTTCCCTCAAACTTCTGGCCATTGACGAATAAGGAAGGTGTGCCTGATACAGCTAATTCTTCGGCAGTCTTCATATCCTTGTTCCAGTGTTCCTCGGATTTGCCTGCTTTAAAGGAGGCAACCACCTTTTTCACATCCGCTTCATTTGCGATTTCCTTCAAGGTCTTTTCCAAAAAATCATCGGTGAATATATCTTCTTTTTCATATTTATGATCATCAGGCTGCTTACTGAATAAAAGCTCATGAAACTTCCAGAACGTTTCATTTCCTAATTCCTGATAAACGCTCTCAGCAAATTTAGCGGATCTAGTGGAATCGACGTTAATGAACGAATAATTCATGAAATAAAATTGCGCTTTTCCTGTATCGACCAGCTCACTTTTGATCGATGGAAAGAAGTTCTCTTCGAAGGTCTTACACACTGGACATTTATAATCACCAAATTCAACAATTTTCACAGGGGCCGATTCATCTCCTACATAAGGCTGTGCTTCATAATCGATTTCATAAGCCGCTGTATCCTCTTTTTTACCGTTAGCCAAGAAAATGAACCCGATAATGATGACAGCGACCAACCCGATGATCCAAAACGTGAATGCAGATGATTGTTTTTGCTTCTTATTATTTTTATTAGACATCATGAACCTCCATAGCTATTATTGTTTTTTAACATTCCTTATACAGGTCCTTTGGACTCCATTAAGGCCGCTTTCAGTTCCCCCTTTCCATTTGCCGCATACCTGTAACTGACTCGTTTACGTGTTATAATATAAGTTTCACATGATGGTTTGTCAATTTAACGATCCTTTTATTTATGGCGGCGAATGTGATTCATGATCATTATAACTTGTAACTACTTGAATTACATGTTAAATGTTTTATACTATATAGGAATCGAGTTGTTAAAGGAGAGAACAAGATGTCCATCAGTACCCGTTTTTCCGTAGGGATCCATATATTATCTCTTTTAGAAATTAATAAAGAAGTCGTTAACACTTCTGATTATATTGCAAAAAGTGTCAACACCAACCCCGCCTTAATCAGGAAAATTACCGGCATGCTCAAGAGTGCCGGTTTGGTGAATGTCCGGCCTGGCATTGCTGGAGCGACATTGGCCAAGGGGCTGTCAGATATTACTTTACTCGATGTTTACAAAGCCGTTAATGTGACGCACGATAAAGAACTATTTGGCGTACATGAAAATCCTAACCCAGCATGCCCTGTGGGAAGAAATATACAGAGCGCGATAGAGCCGCTTTTTTCAGTTGCTGAACTTGCCTTGGAAAAAGCATTGGGCGCCGTAACGATCGAGGATGTCGTCAAGGAGATCATTGAAAGAGATGCGCTAAGCAACTCGTGATATGTTACGTTTAGCTTTTTTAGAAGCAAAAACACATGAGGAAGACTCATGTGTTTTTTTGTTGGTATTTTACTTATATTTAGGAATTTCGATCGTCAATTTATATGAATCTAATAAACTATACAAGTTATAAATCTGTTTCACTTGTTTCGTTGCCCAGCCAATATCAGTGGCATACTGATGTGAAGCATAGCCATATTTCTCTGCTGCGGTAGGGTTCCACCTCATTTTGTAAAGCGTGTCCTGTCCAGCGGAAATATAGCCCTTCGCTATGAATTCGGCGCCGCCGATAATGGCCGCTTCCGGTGTGAACCAGCCGGCATTATATGCATATTGAGCACCGCTGCTTACCGCTGTACCGTCAAAAGCTCCCACTCCATACATATTATAGACCGTTCTCCCGTTCACCTTCACTCCTGTTGCCAAAGGTGAAGTGCCATTCCCGGTCTCCAGCAAGGCATGAGAAATCAAATAAATCTCATTCACGCCATACTTTACTCCTGCGGAAGTGAAGGTCGCAGCTTGTCCTTGCAGAATGCCTTTACCTGAAAGGATTCTATCATTCACTTCGGAAACATTCATATTGGTAACTTGGGAGAGCTTCACGAATTGATACGAATGAACTGGATCATTGACGAAATTATTCGGATTAAGGTTATACTCTATGTCTTCCGGACTAGCATTAACCCATGTCTTGTTATAGCTCACTTCGTACCAGTAGTACCCGTCAGAGCCTTTCACTTTTGATTTAATGGTCAATGATTGATTATTGCTTACATCCCCGACTACCCAATAATTCGGGCCAGCTCCGCCCCTGACACGCCATCCGGTTCCTTTAACGGTCCCTTTGGTTGAATTGATGATTGACAGGCCATCCTCACGTATGTAGGTTTTATACACTTTATCTGTTTGCGCATTAGCCTTCATTTGAATTTCAACCATTTTTTCCATTGTAAGATTGTACTCTTTATCGACCCTGATGATCGATTCATTGGGACTTCCTGGACCCTCTGGTGCCTTGGCTGATAGGTATTGCGTGCTAACATAACCCGTTTTTCCATTCGCCGTGACCCGTGACCAGCCTCCAGACTCGGAATACACGGTTACCGCCGTTTTATCTACAAGCTTGGCAATGATTGAAGCGGTCGCCGATGCACCTGAGCGCATATTCAAACTGGAGCCATCATTCACACTTACATACTTGGTGATCGTCGTTTCTTCTCCGCCTGGATTCTCCGGTGTGGCACCAGGTTTCTCCGTTGATAAATATTGCGTGCTGACATAACCCTCTCCGCCATACGCCTTAATTTTGGACCAGCCATCTGATTCCGAGATAACTTCTACCTCTACACCCCTTGCCAATTTTACAACGACCGATGCGTTTTCTGATGGCTTATTACGCATATTGAGCGTTCCTGAGCTGACATTTACATATTTCGTCGTCGTTTTTTCAGGAATTGATGGTTTCGTGCCCGTTACCGGCTTTGTCGCCGTTAGATAGGATGTACTTACATATCCTTCCACCCCGTTGACCTTGACCTTTGCCCACCCTTTGGATTCTGAGTATACCGTTACCTGCGTGCCATGTGTCAGCTTGCCGACGATGCTTGCGGTTTCACTGCCGCTTTTTCGCATATTGAGCATTCCTGAGCCGACATTTACATATTTCGTCGTCGTTTTTTCAGGGACTGCTGGTTTCGTGTCCGTTACCGGCTTTGTCGTCGATAGATATTTGGTGCTTACATGACCGTCCTTTCCATTGGCCTTGACCTTCGCCCAGCCTTTGGCTTCCGAATATACCACTACCTGTGTTCCCTTTGAAAGCTTGGCGACGATGCTTGCGGATTCACTGCCGCTTTTTCGCATATTGAGCGTACTTGCATTCACATACTTCGTCGTCGTTTTTTCAGGGACCGCTGGTTTCGTGTCCGTCACCGGCTTTGCATTCGATAGATATTTGGTGCTGACATACCCGTCTTTTCCATTGGCCTTGACCTTCGCCCAGCCTTTGGCTTCCGAGTAAACCGTCACTTTCGTCCCTTTTGATAGCCTCGCGACAATGCTTGAACTATCCGTCCCGCTTTTTCGCATATTGAGCGTGCTTGCCGTCACGTATTTCGTTGACGTTTTTTGAACAGTTGCCGTGGATCCGGCTCCTGGCTTGGCCGCGGACAAATATTTGGTGCTTACATAGCCGTCTTTCCCACTGGCTTTGACCTTCGCCCATCCATTGGCTTCCGAATACACCGTCACCTGCGTCCCTTTTGAAAGCCTTGTGACGATGCTTGAACTTACGGCACCGCTTTTCCGCATATTGAGCGTACTTGCCGTCACATATTTCGTAGCGGTTTTACTCGTTACGGAAGATTTGGTTGCCTGACCAGGCTTCGTTGCCGAAAGATACTTTGCATTGACATAGCCATCTTTTCCATTGGCTTTGATCTTTGCCCATCCTTTGGCTTCCGAATACACCGTTACTTGCGTGCCTTTTGTTAGCTTCGCTACTACGGCTGCACTTTCCGTCCCGCTTTTTCGCATATTGAGCGAACCCGTGCTGACATTCACATATTTTGTCGCCGTTTTACTCGTTACGGCGGACTTGGTCACCTGGTTTGGCTTCGCTGCCGAAAGATACTTAGCACTGACATAACCGTCTTTCCCATTGGCTTTGACTTTCGCCCATCCTTTGGATTCCGAGTACACCGTTACTTGCGTGCCCCTTGTCAGCTTCGTTACTAATGCTGCACTTTCCGCCCCGCTTTTTCGCATATTGAGCGAACCCGTGCTAACATTCACATATTTTGTCACCGTCTTTACAGTTACGGCAGACTTAGTTAAAACCCCGGGCTTCGTTGCCGATAAATACTTTGTACTGACATATCCGTCCTTTCCATTGGCTTTGATCTTCGTCCAACCCTTGGATTCCGAATAAATCGTTACTTGTGTCCCTTTAGAAAGCTTGGCAACTATGCCCGCATTCTCCGCTCCCGTTTTTCTCATATTGAGCGAACCGGAACTTACATTTACATACATTACATGTGCATCAATATTCGTCTGTTCTGCATGTAGTGGAGCTGCAGATATTTTTTCTTCGAAAGCGACTGTCGACAATACTGCAAAACAGAAAGTTGGTATAATTAATTTCTTCATATCATTCTCCCTACTAAAGCATTATATTTCTAACATTTATTTAAATATCGGTTAATATCAGTATAATAATATAGGTACATATACTTATTCGTTAAAAATATAACATATTTCTTTAGATTCATAGGGTAATCACTTAGGTTTTAACATATTAGTAAACTAACAGTCATTAAAGTAACTTTATAGTAATATTTGAAACATATTCATATGGTAACGTCCATCAAAAGCCTGGTTATGCACATATGATATACTAAAATAATTAATTAAGTGATATCCCTCACACATGAAAAATAAAAGCCAGGTTATCCCTTCGATCCTCATATTTGACGGGTTAAGGTCATAAACTATATAATTACCATATATATTGATAAGAATCCTTCTGTTAAGGGGAGTAGCTATACAATAAAGTCGTCAGTACAGGATTATATCCTCGGCTTTATTGGCAACTGATTCCAGTTGTTTGCAAGACCTTGCCGATTATTTGGTGAGGTCTTTTGATTTTTTTAAAAGACGGTATGACCAATAATCGGTTATACCGTCTTTTTTTGATCCCAAAATTGCACATTAGAGGTGAATAGTATGCAGAACTATACTGATTTAGCCGCAAGCGTCAAGATTTCCAATGATAAAAAGTATTCATTGATTGATGCCGCCCCATCCCTGACCCTTATCGGAAAGGGCCGCAGCGCTTATGTATTCCGGATACATTCCACCAATAAAGCGCTAAAGGTGTTTTTCCCGGACCAAATTCAAACAGCTAAAGTGGAAGCCGAAATATACAAAACCGTTCAATCCATTGATTATTATCCAACTCTTTATGCTGCCGGTTTTAATTATCTCGTCATCGATCTCATCGAGGGCAATACCCTTTTTGAATGTTTGACGTTAGGGATTCCCATAACGGAAGAAAACATCGAGGAAATTGACCATGCTCTGCAATTAGCAAGAAAAGAAGGATTGAACCCTTCGGATATCCATTTAAGGAATATCTTCATCACTTCCGAAAAAAAGGTGAAGATCATTGATGTCGCCAGGTTCAAGCAAGTTAAATCCTGCAAACAGTGGCACGATTTGAAAAGCGCCTTTCACCTTTTCTATTCGAAGTCATTTTTCCCGAAAAAAATACCGGGATTCATATTGAATTCGATCGCAGCCATTTATAAAAAAAGATTCTTACCGATTTGAACGACACGATAAAATCACATTGGAGGCACATATGAAAAAAATGATCGCAATCGCTCTTCTTTCCATTCTTACATTAAGCGGGTGCTCGCTTTTGGGGGAAGTCAATTCATCCTTGGAATATGCAGATAATGCAACGGAATATGTTAATACGGTTAAGGAATTTGCCAATGAGGTACCAGCACTTGCCCAAAATGCCGTCACAAATACAGAAGCAAGGCAAAACCTTGAAAAAGAACTGCAACAGATGAAAACGAATATTGAAGAATTCAATGCAATCGAGCCACCTCAAATCGCCGAAACGATCCATGAAAAAATCGTCGCTTCCAATCAACAGTTATCAGAGGGAATTGAATTATACTTGAATAATATTGAAAAGGGCGAACTTGACCCTAAAGCATTGGAAGATTCAGAGATTATGCAAACCATCGATCAAATCACGGGCTTGGCAAACCAAATTAAAAAATTAGGGAACTAAATGCCGGAAGCTCCGATAGTCGCCGTTGACATGAAACCAAATGGTTTTATATAATTGTTAAAACAAAACCGAATGGTTTTATTTCATCGATAAGGGAGAGTCACTATGGACAAACAACATGCTTTAGAAGATGTCAAGAAGACCGTCATGCTTGAAGCACCGATCCAAAAGGTTTGGGATACAGTATCGACTGCCGAGGGAATCGCTTCATGGTTCATGCCAAATGATTTTCAGCCGAAAGTGGGACATGAGTTCCATGTACAATCACCGTTTGGTCCCTCTCCATGTAAGGTATTGGAGATAGATGCCCCCCACCGGCTCTCTTTCTCATGGGATACTGATGGTTGGATCGTTTCATTCCATTTAAAAGAGCATGATGGCAAAACCGAATTCACCCTCATCCATGGCGGGTGGAAGCAGCCTGAATCGATCCTGCCGAAAGCGAATGAAAAAAGCTCGGTCGTCCGCGATAGGATGGCATATGGATGGGATCAGATTGTTCATGAAAAACTTAAAAAGGCAGTTGAAGGCTAAGTGTCTTCTTCCACAGAAAAATATGATGTATTCCAAGCCGTGGCGGACCCCACTCGCAGGAAAGTCCTGCAATTGCTTACTGTAGGGGAATTACCCATTTCGGCCATCACCTCCCATTTTCCGATGAGCCGTACGGCGATCGCCAAGCATCTTCATATTCTTTCCGAAGCCGAGTTGGTCAGCGGGCGGAAGGTAGGAAGAGAGAAACGCTTTCGGCTTCAGCCAGAGCCTTTGAGCGAATTGAAGGAGTGGCTTTCATTTTATGACCGATTCTGGGATAACAAACTCTCCATCCTTAAGCATGTGGTTGAACACCCCGAGGAAAAGGGATTGCAAGTAAAAAAATAGGAAATGAAAGCCCCCGGCACAATTGCACCGGGGGCTTTCTCATTCATTTTTATGCTTCACCTACGATGGTTCGTTCTTTGCGCTTGCGAATGACCATTGTGAGCAATAGCAGCAAATTAAATACAATGATGCACCCAGTAAGGAAAAGATAACTGGTCGTTAATGCATCCGCTCCAAGACTTGCGCTCATCGATTGACGGAAGCCCATGACGGAATACGTCATCGGTATGAAAGGATTAACCGATCTGAAGAAGCTATTCATTAACTCGACAGGGAACATTCCCCCGCTTGCACCTATCTGCAATACAAGGAAAATCATCGCTAGTAAGCGCCCTGGATTGCCAAATCCTACGGTCAGGAAGGTAACAAGGAACATGTAAGTGAGGGAAGTCAATATCGAAACTCCTATAAATTGCCCTATGTTCTCGACCTGTAAATCCATTCCCCATATCATGATCGCATCGAGCACTAATGCCGAGATCGTTGCTTGAATGAATAGGACCGTAAATTTACTGAACCACCATGCCAAACCTGATGTAGGCCGTGTTGACGGCATGCCTGTCGGGAATCCCATATTGAAGGCAATCGCACCTACGAATAACCCTAGTGACAGAACATATGGAGCTAGAGCATGCCCATAGTTCGGCACCTTGCTGCTTTTTTGTTCTTTAATCTGTGTAGGTTCAGCGATCATGCTGTAATTATCATCAGATGTTTCATTATTGTTTATTTCTTCTGCACCATCACTTAATTTTTCCGAAAGCTCTGTCGTTCCATCTTTTAGTGAGGTGATGCCATCTCCCAGTTTATTTGAACCTTTTGCTAGTTTGGATGACCCCTCATTGATCTTACCTGCACCATCAGCAAGCTGGATGACACCATTGCTCAATGTCGGCAGATTGCTTGCCAATTGTTCAGTACCTTCAACAAGTGCCGATGAACCTTTGTTCAAGGCGGCTGAGTTGGCATTCAATTCGTTGGCTCCATCGGCCAATTTGCTCGCCCCTTCGCCTACCTTACCAACACCGAACGTATACTTTTCCAAACCACTTCCAAAGGTTGCTGACCCTGTTTGAAGCTTGGATACCCCATCAACCAACTGACCAGAACCCTCAGTTAGTTTTGACAGGCCAGTATTCAACGACGAACCGCCTTGTGCCAGCTGATTGATTCCATTCACCAATTCCGGTGTTCGTTCATTTAGGCTATCAGTTGCCTCCGTTAATTGATTGCTGCCCTTAACCGCATCTGACAGACCTGTATTTAATTGCGATGCACCCGGAATGAATTGATTTTCCAGTGAATCCTTAATGGCCGTGTATCCATTCAACGCTGAAACCGCGTTCGGATTGACTTTATTCACAGCATTATTCAAGGCTGCCACTTGTTCCGGCAGTTGGCCTAAACCATTCAATACTGGCATCACATGATTCGTTAATTGAGCAGATAAATCGGATATACTGCCTGCAAGCGCCGTAGCAATTTGCTTTTGTGACCCTGCTTGTGTTTGAGCTTCGTTTTGAACGGCCCCGAGTAATTCGGATTGCTGTTCACTTGTCATGCCTTTGTAAGCTTCAGTTCCTTTGACGGCATCGATCGTGCTTTGTCCGTTGTTAGCAATCGACGTTTGAAGCTGTGACAAAGCCGCTTGGCTGTTCTCAAGATCTTTCGTAATGCTAGAGACGGTGCCGGACGTGCTGCTTCCTGCCGGGATCGCTTCTTGCAATTTATTGACGCCGCTTTGAATGCTTGAAAGTCCTTGTGTAAGCTGACTTAACTGTTCACTAGCCGGCAATTGGCCATCCAGCTTTTTCAAACCATCATTCAACGCCTGACTTCCCTCCGACAGCTTGTTAATTCCATCATTCAAGCTCCTTTGGCCTTCCGCCAGCTTTGGAATGCCTGTCGATTGATCTGTCAGTTGACTTGCATTTTCCGATAATAGATTCAAGCCATCGTTCAGACTGGCACTGCCTGTTTGTGCTTCCGCTAAGCCATTATTTAAACTTTGGGCTCCTGGAACGACTTTGGCCAATCCATTCGAAAGCTGTGAAGAGCCTTGAATCAACGCAGCACTATTATTCGTTAATTCCCCTGTGCCTGATGCAAGTTCATTAACACCTGTTTGGAGCTGCCCGACTCCATTCGTATATTTGGCTATTCCCTTGTTTAATTCCGTTGCGCCGTTTTCAAGTTTATTGACGCCTTCCAAAAACTTTCCTACGCCAATTTGAAGTTTATTCGCTCCATCCTTGAAAGTTAAAGTACTGGACGCTAATTTATTCAGATTGTCTGTCACTTCTTTGTTTCCATCATGAAGTTTTTCAGCTCCGTCATCCAATTTAGATGCCCCATCTGCTGCTTCACTGAAACCGTCCCCGATTTCCCCAAGCTGTGAGAAGATCGCTTCCGCATATTCTTTAGTGACACTTTCTGCTATTTCCGTTTTCAAATTATTCGTGGCTTTGCTTCCGACCGTTTCAGAAACGAAACTGCGTCCAGGATTCACATCATAGGTTAAATTCATCTTCTTCGGCTTTTTATCCATGACGGTTGAAGCATTTTTGGAAAAATCCCGAGGAATGGTTATGACCATATAATATGTACCATCTTTGAATCCCTCTTTTGCCTTTTCTTCCGACACGAAATGCCATTCCAAATCATCATTGCCCTTTAATTCATCGACGAGCTCATCGCCGACTTTCAAGGTCTTTCCTTCATACTCTGCCTTCACATCATTATTCACGACCGCTACAGGCAACTTACCTGTATGGCCATATGGATTCCAAGCGGAACTAAGGAATAATCCTCCATATATAATCGGAACGAACAGTAGTACAATGGCGACACCCAGCAGTTTTTTATTCGAGAGGAAAAGCTTCCACTCTTCTTTAAGCATATTCATTCTTTTTCACCTGTCTTTTCACTTCTAAATTCACACAATGATTCCGAATTCCAATTCAAGGTCGGAAGTTCGTTTGTTCCAAAGCTTTCCTTGAGCAGATCAGCCACTGTTTGACTGGAAAAGAACTCCATGAGAAGCTCATCCGCCTGCGTGAACATCCTGCGAAGAACGTCCACTCCCTTTTCAGCATACTCGCCATCTTTAAACGCTTTTTCAATAAGTCCTGTATCGGGAAACATCGATATCGGACCTTCCATCGCTTCAATAATTTCGATATTCTTAATTTCATCCACACGCTTGGCAAGCGAGAGGCCGCCATTATTCCCTGGTACGGAAGTGATGATTTGCTTCACGACCAATTTCCGGATGATTTTTTTCAAATACGAAGGAGATACTTCCAACCTTCTGCTAATCTCATTGGACGAAAGCGGCACCTTTTTATCCTGGGTTGAGAGTATGACAATGATGCATATCGCTTGCTCCACCCCTTTTGTTAATTGCAATTCCTTTCACCTCTTTATATATACATGTAAATGGACATCCAATATCCATAATGGATATTTCGTATCTATTATTAAACCTCGTTTCAGCATAAAAATCAAGTCATTTTATTGAAAAATTTACAAGTATGATATTTATCCTGAAATACAGAAGAACAAAAAGGAAACCCCACATGACGATATCATGCGGGGTTTCCTTTATCAGAGACGTTTACAGTTCATTTAAGAATTCGTTGACTGCCTCTGGAGTTTTTGCATTGGCACTGTGCAGATGAGCCACTTTCTCGCCATTTCTGAATACTAATAGCGATGGAATCCCCATTACCGTTTGCTCCTCAGAAATCTCAGGGAATTCGTCGCGATCGATCGTAAACCACTGCTTGTCTTGATGCTCCTGCGTGATTTCATCGATGAACATGTCTAAGCGTTTGCAGTCTGGACACCAAGTAGTCGTAAAAATCCCGACCGTCAGTCCTTCTTGTTTAATTTGTTCACGGTATTCTTGTTCTGTGCCTATATTTTTCATAAGTTTCTCCTCCGGGCTTTTTTCCATCCTATTTTAATGCAAGCATGAATGTACTCCACGATTACTATATAATTAATTCCCTCACAGCACAAACGGTTTAGCCTGTACAATACTTGAACGTATCTTTCCACTTTACGTCATCACTTAGTTAAAACACCAATAATGACAATAATTCAGGCTATATGTGTAGAAATATTTCCTTCATTGCTATTCATTCGGCCTGATCACATATATTTCGTCCTGCACAGCTATTAATTCGACCTTCTTCTCATTATTTCGACCTGCTACTCATTATTTCGGCCTGTACACCTATTAATCCGGCCTTCTTCTCATTATTTCGGCCTGTATAGCCATTAATTCGACCTGCTACTCATTATTTCGACCCGAATAGCCATTATTTCGGCCTGATCAGCCATTATTTCGTCCTGTGACTCATTATTTCGACCTGTACAGCCATTAATTCGACCTTCTTCTCATTAATTCGTCCTGAACACCATTAATCCGGCCTAATACTCATTATTTCGGCCTCCATCACATTTAATTCGTCCTGCATCCGGAAACGGTCTAAACGATACCGCATGTGGCGTTATCCAGTTCATTCCTTAGGGAGGTTCAGCTGCCAGGAGACACCATACTTATCGGCTATCCATCCGAACTTCTTGCTAAAGGAATAGTCACCCAATGGCATCAGCGCTTGTCCGCCATCAGCTAAACGCGAATACAGCCTGTCAATTTCTTCTTCACTATCACATGTAAGAAAGATTGAAAATGAAGGTGTAAAGGTAAATTGGTGCTCAGCATTACTATCGATGCACATGAACTCCTGATTTTTTAAGGTGAAGGTGGCTTGCATGACGCTTCCCTCTGTACCTGGCTGATTTGCTCCATACCGGGTGATGCTGGTTATTTCCGACTCTTCAATCATAGCCGTGTACTCATTCATCGCTTCTTCCGCATTTCCTTGGAACATGAGGAAGGGTGTCACTTTTTTTGTCATTTTTCATCAAACTCCCTTTTCGTGAGGTGGTTGATTATGGTGCCCACCAGTTTCCTGACACCACAATCATTGCCTGCAATTTTATCGTATTGGCAAAATAGTCATCGTCTTCTTTTGATTGTATCGTCCGGTCCCACAAATCGTTGATCCATTGCTGGTTGGACGGATCGATCATGCTGCTTACCATGAAGGGGGCCGTGAAGCTTGTACTATTTCCTTCTTCGACGATTTGTCCGTTTAACGTATAGCCGGATTGGATATTCTCAGGGTTTCCATCCGTTTCCGACTTGATCCATTCATTCATTCTCGTCAATTGGGTTAGCGCCCTATCATCACCGGTCAATAAGTAATCAATCGTATAACGCCACGGGGTTCGGCTGCTATTCCAGCTATAATCGCCGTCATTCTCCCCTTCTAAAAAGTCCGCTTGTGCAGGCTGAATCCCATCTTTGGATTGGACAATGAAATCCGGCATCAGCCCCGTATCGCGACTTTGCCCTTCATAAATGGCATTCATGATCTTATACGCCTTATTCGTTACAGCCTCCCAGTCCTGATTCCCCGTTACTTCCTCGAACACCTTCAAATGACTGAGAAGGAAATCCGAAGAGCGTGTGGCTTTTCCGTATACCTCATCATCATCCTCAGCCCAGTCGCCCAGTTTAATCAAGGATTGCGACCGGTTTATTTCATGCGCCATGATCGCCTCGATGATGTCCTTTGCCCGGGCAAGATAGTCGATGTCCCCATCGCTTCCCCACTGGCGATCAGCCAATAGAAGCGAATAAGCGATATCCATATCTCCATCGGTTGCCGAGTCGGCATCTCCTGGCGTATTTATGATTTTCCCCTTTTTATCCTTCACTTGCTGCCACGCCATCAACGAAGGAGCATTATCGCTTTCATGCGCTTTATAAAATCGGTAAAGTCCATCAAAATACCGCTTATCCCCACTGCCTGCCATGATGGCCGTTATCATCATTCCATAGCCATGGGCCTCTGAAACGGTGACGGCATTTTTTGGTTCCGCATACCCCTTATCGTTGTAGTAGATATAATATTCATCTTTTTTATCTGCTGGCTGCTTGAGGTATTCTTTTTTCCAGACTTCATAAAAATCCCCAACCGCATCGTCCAGCTCCTCTTGTGATGCATCGTCAGGCTTTATCGTCCCTGATTGATAAACTGCATGCTGCGGAAATGGCCTTTTACCGGCCAGCTCTTGCTTCGAGGTTTGAGTGGTTTGGGACACCACCACTACCGAGAAGATGATTCCGAAGATGATCACTCCGATTCCGATCATTAAGCTTTTTCTTTTTTTCATGGCTGGCTCCTTGAATGATGGTATGTCCTTTATTCGATATAAGAAATTTCATGTAAGAAGTTTCCCCATCGCTCACGCTATACATGCCGCACTGGGCGCCTTACTGCTTAACCCTTCCGATCACAAAACCATCATATCCCTTCATGCCAACCGTTTGCATGACGGTAGAGTCGATGCGCGGGTCTACGGATAGCTGATCTACAAATGTGCGGATTCCCTTCACATTCGGGTCTTCGCTATCGGGATCGAGCACCTTTCCATCTCGTATGACATTATCGGTGATGATCACGGTACCAGGCCGAGAAAGTTTCAGCGCCCATCTAAGATATTCGGAATTATTGACCTTATCCGCATCGATAAAAATGAGGTCAAAGCTGGTTAAACCTTGTTCTTTAAGCTTTGGCAACGTATCAAGTGCCGCCCCCACAATGATGCTGATTTTATCGGCCAAGCCTGCCTTCTTGATATTCGCTTCAGCCACTTTTGCATGCTTCTCTTCATATTCAAGCGTTATCAACCGTCCTTCTTCCGGCAAAGCGCGCGCGAGCCACACACTGCTATAGCCGCCAAGGGTCCCGATTTCCAAGATGCTTTTCGCTCCGCACAGTTTCGCGAGCAGATGGAGGAATTTCCCTTGGTTTGGAGATACATCGATGGCCGGCAGCCCCGCTTCTTCATTCGCCTTCAATATTGAATTCATGATGTGATCGGTCGTATGAAGTTTATTACTAAAATATAAGTCTACCTCATCCCAAGTTTGTTTCTGCTGATTCAACTTTCATCTCCCCTTCGCGATTTAATGAAATGATTAGCTTGTCATCAATGACAAGCGATAGCGGAAAGGTTTCCGACACCCTATCCGAAAAAATCCAGCGCCTTTTCCTTGGACCCAAAAGTAAAAACGATCCTGCTTCATGCTGCCCTATGAAATTCAATCTTCCTTCACTAATCGCTTCATCCTTCCTTACTGGAAGCCCTAAGCTATTCAACTCACTCCCGATGAAGCCCACCTTATCTGTCGTAAAATTTATTTCGCTAATGCACAAGGATTCCTGTACAGAAAAAGCCTTTGACGGTGATTTCGGTGATACAGCATATCTGGATATGAACTCGACAATGTTGCCTGATGGGTCTGAAAAATAAAAGGCATGGGCGTCTGAAAGGGTAAAATAAACTTCATCCTCACCATCTTCCTTCAATAACTCGACTTTTGATTTTGCCCATTCTTTTGCCGAGTTAAATAAATTGGTTGGGATGTTAATGGCAAAATGATAATAAGGCTTCTCCTGAGGATGATAGTCTTTGACCTCCAGCACACTGTCCCCAATCGTAATTTCAAAACTGGCATTGGTTTGTGCGCGTAGCTCAAAGCCTAACTCATCCACATAAAAATTCAGCATTTCATCCAAGGAATGACTATATAGTGTGACCTTATTGATCTTCATCGTCGCTCCCCCCTCTAACAAATATTGTAAAGCAATCCTATATTTATGGAAACATTCTGAACTTATTTACAAAAAAAATATATTTGCTGCATTCCTCCACGCAAAAAAGGACCGCCAAGCTGGCGATCCACTGATTATGGTCGAATTAACCGTAAAGACGTTCACTCTTTGATTGTCAGTCCAAGCATGGCAGCAAAGCCTATCGCTTGATCCGCGGAAACCTCGCAGCCGTTTAGATCCTCCAGGGATACGGTTAGCCTTTGGAAGGTGGAGCTGCTAAGGTCGATTCCTTTAAGTGGCGTCCTGGAAAAATTGACCTCATTTAATCTGCAGGCATCGAATGCCACTTTCTTCAATGTACACTCATAGTAATCTGCGCTTTCCAATGAACAGCGATCATATTTCACCTGTTTTATGGAAGCATAACCGAAGGCACTTAAATTCAAGTTGCAGCTCTCGAATAGAACATTTCCTAAACTGGCATCGGACAGGTTGATGCCAAGTAATTTCGAATCCTTGAATTCGACACGGTGAATCGACCCACCCATGAAATCGGCATTGGTCAAGTCGCAATGGTCAAAAATAACATCCGTTAGCTCAATATTCCTGAAGTACACATCGCTGAATGTCACATTTTTAAAAACTACCTGTGATAATACAATTTTGTCGATTGATTCTCTATCAATCGAACAATTGGCGATGATACAGGCATCAAGATAGGGCTCATCTTTATAATAGATTTCCTGAAAATTTGCTTCGGGTAGCTCTTTACCAATCTTAGGCTGTTCAATCTTGATTTTGGCTGTCATCGTATCACCTTTTCACTATATTCTTCGCTCTTCACTCTCATCTAATGGGAGCTGGCTTCCCTATAATAAATGAGTTGTGCGTGGAGTTCAAACTAAGAATTTCGCGTGAAGGGCTATTATTTTTCGTTGTTTCATGTCTCGCGAAACGGCATTAGCTTTCAGTCTTGAACCAGCTTGGCTTCCAAAAGTAAGATAGGGCCGCGGCTACTATCAAGAGCAATCCACCCATCAAAAAAATGCCTTGGAAGATACCTCCCCCGATTGTCGGTGAATTGGAGACAATCCCCCCTGCAAACAGAAATAGGACTCCAAAGCCTAATAGAAATAAAGCTTTTTTTGCGATGCTGCTTTTGAAAAAACGATAGCCCGTAAGCAAGATGATGTACGAAGCGGTTAACGTCATAAGCACCGGAAACATCGGCCTGAATTTAGCGGCATAAACGAAATAGTCCAAATCCGAAATGGCATGGGCATCGATCACGTGATCACCTGAAAAATACGTTGAATGCTTTCACTCCCAGTGATTATCCAATATTTCGCTGCCTTCATACCAGCTACAAAATGAAAAAAGGATAAAGAAAAGTGCAGCCATTATAATTTGTGAAGCATAGTTAAAAGTCAATTCCATCTCCTCCAGCTGCCATTATACCAATAATTGGTTGAATTTCCTATATCCATAGCCAACTTCGTGTTCAAGCAATATGTAAACAAACACGGTCTTCTGAATATCATAATGTAACCACTTTTAAGGAGCGTTAGAAATATGATCACTCATGGAGATGACCTCCTTATTTCAGGAGCATGGTTACTGGGCATCGGCACACTCGCTGGTGCAATCGGGCAGACCCAGCAAACGTTAACCGGAACGAACCTCGGAAAGGACTTGATTTTAAAAGGGAATGGCATTGAAGCCTTTGGAAATGTACTGCAGGCAATCGGACGGACGAAAATGCTGGATGAGGAAAATGTAATCCCGGAAACCTATTTCATTTTCGGAGCTTGGCTTGAGGCTGTGGGTAATGCCACAAATGTAGCGGGAATTAATATGCAGTTGAATGGGTCTGCTGTGGAGGGAACGAAAACGGATGCACTCGGCAGCGGCATCCAAGGTCTAGGTGCCGCTTTTGAAGCGTTCGGTGCCTTTCTTTCGGAGGATTCCATTTCACGTCCGCTTGAAATGAAAGGAAATGCACTCATTGCAGCAGGTTCTTTTTTTGAATCGATCGGAAACATTTTCATTCTCAATGAAAAAAACCGGATGGGGGAGCAAATCCTCTTACTTGGCAGCTGGGCCCAGGTCGCCGGTGCCTTCATATTGATCGATGCCCTTTCCTTTCGTCCTGAATCCGAAAGTGATGAGCATCGATCCAGCCGGTATAGCTATGCCAACGCTTAAATGATACCCTGCCTTCCGCCGACCGAAGCATTAAGGAGCGACGAGTTCGACCTTCATCCGATCTGGATCTTCAAAATATACCGCATAATGACCCTCTCCCCCGGCAAACGGGTGCTTATCGGCATAAAGGACGGATACTCCCCTGTTCCTTAATTTCGTCGTCAGCTCATCAACCTGCAGACGGGACGAAGCATGAAAGGCAAGATGGTTAAGACCGACCCTTCCCCTATGATAGGGAACATCCAGATACTTATCCTTCGCTTGAACAAAAACGATATACATTTCCGCTAATCTCCAGCTCTTCCCGCTCTCCCACTCCTGATATGGCTCATAGCCCATTTCCTCCAAAAACCAACCCCAAAAATCTATTGTTCTATTCATCTCTGAAACATATAGCTCAATATGATGAATGAACCACTTTGACTTTGACACGGCTTTCCCCCCTTTTAAACCACAAAAAGAGGAGCGTTTAATACCACTCCCCTTGCTTGGCTGATTTCACTATACCCGAATCCGGGCACATGGACTATCGAAAATTTCCGATTGGGGCGAATTTTATTGCTCTGGCGGACGAATTATCTTCCTATTGGGACGAATTTTTTTCTGATTAGGACGAATTATCCTACAATCCGGTCGATTTCTCCTGAAGGACGAATTATCTCCTGATTGGGACGAATTATCTCCTGATTGGGACGAATTATCCCCTTTAACGGACGTATTATGACGTTTTCCCCCTCTATCCGACGTTTTCTCTCACATTCAAATTGAAAGATACGCACAGATGGTTGATTTGTTTCTCTATTTTGGGCTAATTGCACAAATTTTATCTTTTTTAAGGCTGGATGGTTTTTTATTTGATGATTTTGTCATAAACTTCTCCTCCGCCATTAATTTTGATGATTTTTAAGCGGTTTGTTTTTTTGATGAAAACGGTTTTATATTGTTTTTCTCCGTTTAAGTCAATCAGGAATACACGTTTATCATCGTTATCCGTTTCCTTGTTGAGGGTATAGTCTTCCTCACCGATTTGCTCGATGATTTCGTCATATTCGGGCAAGGAGGACCATTTATTTTTTTCAGGGCCCGCTTTCGTTTCTTTTTGCTGTTCATTTTCGGCCGACTTTTCCTTTTCATCCGCCATGTCACTATTGCAAGCAGTCAGCATGGCTGCTGAGGCAACCAATGCAATGATTGATTTATACATGTACAACATCAACTCCCATTCCTATCTTCCCTCTTCACTTGTTAAATAACCTTGTTTCGCATAAATATCAAAAATCCGATTGGACATAATATATTGATTCTGCTATTATAGTTACTCAGGGTAACAATTACTCAAGGTAACTATATAATGATAAAAGAGGTGTTTCCTATAAAGACTTACCAAAAATTCTTTCAGCAACTTTTACAGTTGTACCGCCCATTTGAAAATAATCTCAATATCCAGCTGAATAAGCATGATTTACACAGGGCTCAATGGTCCATTTTGCATTGCTTATTCAATTATGAATCGGCGACGCTTGTCGAGCTCGCCAATTACCAAAGCGTCGAAAAGCCCACGATTACAAGGACCATCACCCGTTTGGAGGAATTGGGGTATGTCGAGCATGTGCCAAGCAAGGATAGGCGCGAGAAAAGGATGCGGCTTACGGAGCTCGGCACTAAGATTTACAACGAAGTCCGTACAACGATCGACCAATATGAGCAGGACATCCTGGAAGGAATCACAGAAGAGGAGCAACTCTCAGCGATACGCATCATGGGTGAAATAAGAAATAACATCTTAAAGTAGGGAGATCATATAATGGAACAATCCAGACCAAAACTATGGACGAAAGATTTCATCATCGTCTCATCCATTAATTTTTTCATCACACTAATCTTTTATTTACTGATGGTGACACTGGCCATCTATGCTGTAAATGAATTGGATGCATCTACAAGCCAAGCTGGACTCATATCAGGTATCTTCATAATCGGAACATTGATCGGACGTTTGTTCATTGGCCGTTTCATCGATTCGATCGGCCGTAAGAAAACATTATTCATCGGGTTGATCTTTTTTACGTTGACGACCATTCTTTATTTCGTCGATCTTGGAATTGGCTTCCTGCTCGTTAACCGCCTGATCCATGGGATGGCAATGGGGATGGCCAGTACCGCGACAGGAACGATCGTCGCCCAAATCATACCGGCTACACGTAAAGGCGAGGGCATCGGCTATTACAGCATGAGCGCGACACTTGCAACGGCAATCGGACCATTCATCGGTCTATATATGGCTCAGCACACAAGCTTCCAAGTGATTTTCAGCTTCTGCCTGGCCTTGGGACTGATCAGCTTGCTTACAGCATTCTTCCTGTATGTACCAGCATTGAAAGTAACCGCAAAAGCGGCAGAAAGCAAAGGGTTCAAGCTTTCCAATTTTATCGAACCTAAGGCACTGCCCATCTCATTGATTACTTTAATATTGGCATTCTGCTATTCCAGCGTCCTTTCTTTCATCAGCTTCTATGCCATTGAAATCGACCTGGTCAATACAGCAAGCTTCTTCTTTGTCATTTATGCTGTGGCTGTATTATTATCACGCCCTTTCTCAGGACCATTAATGGACCGAAGGGGAGCAAACTTCATCATGTATCCGGCTTTCATGATATTCGGTGCAGGCTTGCTGCTTTTAAGCATTACGACCAATAGCTTCACTTTATTGGCGGCTGGATTCCTTATCGGCCTTGGCTTCGGTAATATGCAATCAAGCTCGCAGGCGATTGCGGTTAAACTGACACCGCCTCACCGTATGGGGATGGCGACATCGACCTTCTTTATCATGCTTGATGCAGGTCTTGGGTTCGGCCCATATATTCTCGGTTTCATCATTCCTATCACGGGCTATAGCACGCTCTATGTCATCCTGGGCGTCGCTGTCATCGCAACTTCCGTTCTGTACTTCTTCCTGCATGGCCGGAAAGAACGGGCAGCAAGAGCATCAATCGCTTCAGCTTAAGACAAAAGGGCCGGGAATGATTTCATTCCCAGCCCTTTTTTATACATTCATCTTAGATGGAGAGAAGTGGGATACAGCCATTTTGCCTGATGAGGTCGAATCCAAAATGAAAGGTCCCTTCATTAATGAGGGGACCTTTCGCTTCATTATTTAACTTCGAGGTTACTTATAGAAAACCCAGTTTTTTGTTCGTTCTTCTTTTTGGCAGCATGCATGACCGTTTCACCTTTATATAAAGTTTTTCCTGTCTTTAAATCAGCGATCAGTAGGTGTGCAGGTTTGTAAGTTAAGTTCTCACCCATACCGCTTCCTATTAAGAAGTACACACGCCCATTTTTAATCGCAACGTAGTTTGCTTCTTCTTTACCAACAGCTAAGTCCAGCTGTATGTCATTCGTTAACGCTCCACTGCTTATGTCAAATGTCTTCATTTGATATTTTCCGGATTTGAAAGCAATTGCGTATAGGTTTTTCCCATCCGTATAGCCGGATCTTGCGATGTCCAAATTAAGCGATTCTTTCTTGGCACCCTTGATCGTTGATAATTTTTCCGTGTCATACTGGTAAGAGAACAGCTTGCTTTCTTTTAGCTTTTCCTCATAATCACCTTCCTGATGATTTACGCCTTTCATGATTGAAAATAGGATCATATTGTTTGGCTTTGAAGGTGATGTGTTCACTGGCATTTCAAAGTCCACTTGATTCGGGTACGTAAAGGTTTCAGAGACAAGGGTCTTGTCGCTCACAACCTTTTCATTGGCTAAATCGATCGTATACAGATGAATCTCTTTCGTTTGCTTATCATCGTTCGAGTACACATCGATCATCGTGAATACTTGCAGCTTCGAATTGATCAGCTGAACATCCCTGACTTCCGCATTCATTATTCTCTCTTGATGGGGAAGGTCGATGCGGAAGGACGTTTCATCTTTACCTTTCTTCTCCAGTACACCGATATTCAACTCCGCATTCATTTTCCCGCTCTGCGTGTATTCCCTATTCAACGAAGCATAAGCGAGGAAATCATCGTCCTCATAAAAGGAATCGATGAGGTCCTTCCCGCGCATGAACGAACGATGTTCCTTTACCAATCGTTCAATTTGAACATCATTTCTGTCAGACCAGAATGGCCTATCTCTTTCATATTTGGTTTGATTGGATTCAATCGTCAATGGATCATAAAAATTAGGATGTTCAAGTGTTGCTTGTACGATGACCGGATCAAGCTCTTTAACACTGCCTTCACTCGTCTTGAATGTATAAGTTGGCAGGCTTGAAGCGGAGGAAGCTACTTTAACATAATAGGTCCCGATGCTTAAGAGGACAACCAAGCATATGATGATGCTGCATAAATAACGTTTCACCTTGTTCACTCTCCTTTTTGATTGTTTTTATACGGTTACACGGTTTTTCAATAACCATGAACCAAGCCAAATCGATAACCCTGTCACAATGATTCCCAATGTGAGCAGAAGACCTAACAATTCACTTGGGTAAAAATGGAAAGTTCCACTTTCGTGTATAAAAATAGGCGTTAAAAACAGCACAGCGGAAATACCGGCATACACCATTGCCACTAGAATTCCTTTCATGCGGAAACTCCGTTCAAACATGATCGCCGTGAATAATACCGACATGATCATAAGACCGGTTCCATAGGAAAGCAGGAACGTCGTGAATGTACTTGGAATGATCAGCATCAGTACCTGATTTGCTTTGGCTATGGAGGAAGTTGACAGTTCCATATTCAAGAACGCTTGCGGCACGCTTGAATTGAATAGCGCATTTTCCATCGGTAATAAGATAAGCTGCCAGGCGATCAGTCCCAATACCATCAGGAAGATGGCCGTAGCTTTGGAAAGATAGATTGATAATCTGGATGTCGGTAACATCAAGAGGCGATAGATGAATGTGTTCTTGCCGAACCAATCACGATACCAGATTAAAAAAATGTAAAAAATGAGAGCAACGGCGCTTAACGCAATCGGGCCTAGAAACCAAAGGGTATTGGCGATATGGGTAAAATCAATGCCTCCATATTCACTAAGATAAGCGGCTTCCGTTAGCTTTTCCTGCAGCATGATATCCTTGGCATTATTAAGAAGACTCTTCGTCACGATCAGTACCCCGGCAAATTGCGACAGGACGGTGATCAGCAATAGGGTAAGATAAATTTTACTAAAACGGTTGATTTCAAAATTGACTAGCTTCATATAACGCATCATGCTTGATACACCTCTCTCATTACGTCGACTACCGATTTCCCTTCTTCTTCACGCATTTCTTCGGTATTGAATTCTTTAAGCACCGTCCCGTTATCCAATAAAATGACTTTGTCGATCAAATGCTCGATATCACCGATTTCATGGGTCGTGATGATGACGCCCCTGTCCTCGATGAGGTGGCTCGCAAAAACATTGGCGATCTGCTCGCGGCTGAATATATCGATTCCGGAAAACGGTTCATCCATCAGGACATAATCCACGTCAAGCGACAGTCCCAGCATCAGGTTAAGCTTGGCCGTATTGCCTTTGGACAATTCCGAAATGCGGCTTTCCTCCTTCAGCTTGAAGAATTCAAGCAATTGAAGGGCTCTTTCCTGATTCCATGAATGATAGAAATCTTCCATGAACTCCATTGCCTGCTTAACCGTCATTTGCGGAAGCATCGTCGGAGCGTCTGGAATGAAGGTGATTTTTTCATAGCTGTCTTTTGTCATTTTTTGACCATTGATCAATATTTCCCCTTTATATGGCGTCAGGCCCATGATTGCTTTGAGTGTCGTCGTTTTACCGACACCATTTATCCCGATCAAACAGGTGACTTCGCCTTTATTGGCGGTAAAGGATACACTGTCCAATATTTTTTTGCGGCCATATTTTTTGGAAACTTGTTTTACCTCGATCATTTTCCTTCCTCCTCCCTTATTTCTTCCGAGTATTTTTCCTTAACGACACGAAGCAGTTCATCGACTGGCACATTAATCGGACGGATCGCATCGACAAAAGAATCGACGGCTTCCAAGATCAGCTCCTGCCTCACAGCCTGTAATACCGTTTCATTCGTCGTGATCTGACTGGGGAAATTACGTTCAGTGTGAATCAAGCCTTGTTCCTCCATTTCTTTATACGCTTTTTGAGCAGTATTAGGATTTATGTTCAATGTAGCCGCCAGTTCTCTTCGGGAGGGAATCTCCTGCCCTGCAACGAAGCTGCCAATGGCTATTTGTTCTTTAAAATGACGAACGACTTGTAAATATACCGGCTCCCGGGTATTAACGTTCATAAAACCACCCCCTAGTTATAAAAAGTCTGATTTGCTTTGTTGTGTGTATGTACTACGTGGTTCATACACCTTATAGATGTACTATACTCGTAATACACCTTCTCTGTCAACTTTATTTTTCAAGCAACAACCCCGAATGCAAGGCAATCGGGGTTGTTGCTTCTATTTCAATGAGTCTGCACTATCCTTGACAAATTGTTCAAAGGTAATCGGGGCATGTCCCAATATTTCCTGTAAATCACTTGTCACACGCTTCGCGAAACCGATTTTCGCTGTCGTGTAAATCCCCACCATTACGACGATTTTGTCCGTGCTTATTCCCTTTTTTCGGTATGTCTTCCAAAATCCAAGAATGCTTGGATTGGAATAAGTGAAGCGTTCCCCTGTTATTGCACTGATTATTTCGGCGACCTCTTGATACGATAAGGCTTCATTTCCCGTTAAGTCATAAGCTTTCCCTCGATGCTCTTCATGGATCAACGTCTTCATGGCTGCCACGCCTATATCACGGACATCGATGAAGCTCGTTTTTCCTTTGCCCGCCGGAACATATATATCGTGTTTCTCCCTTAACTCTTCACCATGCTCTGTAAGCAGGTTCTGCATAAAGAAACTCGGACGCAAAAATGTGTAGGGAATATGTGATTCCAAGATGATTTTTTCGATTTTGGCATGTGGGACGATTTTGTTTTTGTCGGCACCGAGCACAGAAAGAAACACGATATGTTTCACATTCTGCTTTACCGCCTCTTCTATGAACGGACGAAAATATTTATTGGCATCAGCAAGATGCGGAGGGCGCATCAAAAAGACGGAGTCGATTCCCTGTAACGCTCCGGAAAACGAGGAAGCATCCTCAAAGTTCAAATAACGGTCACCATGATCACGTCGGTGGCTTGCCGTTACGAACGGAATGCCTTCGGATTGCAGGTGATTCACTACTTCCCTTCCTACATTGCCGGTCGATCCTGTAATTAAAATCAAAAGTTTCACCTTCCTATTATTGGCTTGATGCTAGATTTTCCTTTCAAGGAATAAAGTATGTGGCGAAATGAACGAGTATCTACTGAAATAGATGATGCAGCAGGCGATCTTTATCCTCAAAAAACTGCTTCATCAACAAATAGTGATCAGACTCCTCCAATGCCACTTCATTTATTCCAGCCTCCGTAATTTGGAGGATTTTTGCCTCTGGATAGGCCATGAGAACCGGGGAATGGGTGGAAATGATGAACTGGGACCCTTGATTGACAAGCTCGTTGATCCTGGCGAGCATCGACATTTGCCTCAACGGGGACAAAGCAGCCTCAGGCTCATCGAGGATATACAAGCCATTGCCTTGAAACCGTTCTACGAAAGCCGCGAAAAACGATTCCCCATGTGATTGTTGATGCAGGGACTTTCCACCGAAGGAATCGATGATTTTCGGCCCAAACGCCTCCCTGTCCAGTTCTTCTATATTCGTTGCCAAATTATAGAACGTTTCTGCCCTAAAGAAAAAATGGTCCTGCGGTTTATACACGCCCTTTTTCAAACGGAGGTATTCGTCCAAGTTGGAGTGGGAGTCATAATTGGAAAAATTGAAATTCAACGTCCCGCCCTCTGGATTGAAGCCGTACGCAATCGCAATACCTTCAAGCAAAGTCGACTTCCCCATGCCATTTTCCCCAACAACATAGGTTACATTCGGATGGAAGGCCAATTCCTGAAGATGGTTAATAACCGGCAGATTAAGCGGGAAAAAGTCATAAGAAGAAATGCGCTCCCGATTCAGGTACATGCCCCTGATGTATTGTGTATCATGATGTAACTTCATCCCTGTCACCTCCCATTTCAAAAAACATCTCTGTCACCATTTGCCCGAATCACCGAACGCTTCGCCCTTTCATCAATCACCTTGATGAACTCATTTTTCCCGTTTACGTACTCCTCCATATCGGTTGGGAATTCGGCAGCCAATCGTAGCTTGAGCTGACTATACTTTTTGGCTTCATGCGGGTGCGCCAGCATATAATCCCGAAAAGCGAGATGCCTGGCAATATCCTCATGACCCGTTTGGAACATATGTACATGATGTGACCGCTCATCCCCGCCTTTACTGAAAAACCTTCGGCCAGCAATGCCATTCTCTCCCATTGCCTTATAGCCAAACTGCTCCATCTCTTCATTAAAGTCAACGACGCGATCGATGCTCCGAACAACTGCCAATATATCTACGACTGGCTTGGCATGAATGCCCGGAATGGCCGTACTGCCAATATGAGATACTTCTATCACTTCATCGCCGAATATAGCCTTTAAGTTTTCACATTCATCACGAAATATGCTCTGCCACTCCTTCTTATGTGCAACGACCTCGACTCTTCTCATATAAACCTCCTTTTTGAAATGGATGCTTTTTATAAATTTGGGGTTCGTCTGTGCTTGGTAGCCTGTTCGAAGGCATATGCCACTTTCAGTATAACCCCTTCACTATAAGCGGTGCCGGCGAAGGTCACACCAAATGGCCTGCCGCTTTTCATGAATCCTGCAGGCATGGCTATGGAAGGGTACCCAGCTTTCGCACAAATGGTAGAACCTATGTAAGATGGAAAAAGAATTGCATCCAGATCATACTTCTTCAAGGCAAAATCAATGCCCTGGTCCTGAGAAAAATAAATGTCCTCCAATTTCGCATTCAAGTATTCAGGATTTCTTAACGTATCGGTCAGGCTTTCTCTATTTTCCAATTTATTTTGCCCATACTTCAATGCACGCCCGCCCATGCCCTTATTAAATGCAATTAATTCCGTAATGGAATGAACCGGTATGTGCGGCGGCAGCTTCGAAAGGAAATGATCCAAGCTAGCTTTTAACTCATATAAAGAAACGGCCCAGCTCCATTCCCGATTGAATGAAGGAATGTCTATATCATCGATGACGAAGGCCCCTTCATCCTTCAAGGTTCGAACAACATCGTTAAATAAGGTTTCATCATATTCGGCCGATGCATGAAACTCGTCATGGGCCCGATTGCATACACCGATCTTGGCATTCCTTAAACCGTTTCGATCTAAATATTCCGTATAATCCGATACAAGACTCCCTGCGCTTTTATGTGTTGCGGCGTCAAGCTCGTCAATCCCCGCTAATGCTCCCAATAGAATCGCAGCATCGGTGACGGTTCTTGCCATCGGTCCTGCCGTATCCTGTGAATATGTGAAAGGGATGATTCCCCTGCGGCTCACCAGGCCAATGGTCGGTTTTATCCCTACTACGGAATTCGTAATCGATGGACTCAAAATGGATGCGTCCGTTTCAGTGCCTACAGATAATACCGTGAAATTCGCAGCAGCCGCCACCGCCGAGCCTGAACTGGACCCTCCAACATAAAGGTTCGCATCCCCATACGGGTTCAATACTTGTCCGCCTCGTGAACTGTATCCGGCCCACATCTCATCGGACATCCCATTCGCCAGCTCGGTCATATTCGTCTTACCGAGGATAACGGCGCCTGCTTCCCGGAGCCTTTTAACAAGAAATGCATCTTCCTTGCTGTTATAATTCTCAAGCGCAATCGTCCCAGCACTCGTATGCATCTTATCATTCGTTTCGATATTGTCCTTCAATACAATCGGGATGCCATGCAATGGTCCCCTGATGCCCTTGGATGCTCGTTCATGATCCAATGCTTCAGCAATGAAGAGGGCATCAGGATTTACCTCAAGAATGGAGTTCAGTTTAGGCCCAGCTTGATCAAAATTGGCAATCCGAAACATATAATACATCGTTAGCTCTTTTGATGTTATGTCTCCTTTTTCCAAGGCGTATTGTATCTCATCTATCGTTAGCTCTTCTTTGAAAAACTCTTTAAATGGTATCGTCATCGACATTGATCCCCTCTATTTGCGGATGAGGCACTTCCTCATTTGCCTTCTTCAGGACGTTCTGGATAAAAGGAGCTTTCGCCTCCGTGTATCTCGTCCTGTCATTTGGATGCTTTTCGGCTAAGTGCTGCTTCAATTGCTGATATTGCTTCCGCACCTCAGGATGTGCGCTTAGATAATCCCTGAATGAAAGTTGATCCTTCCACTGTTCACTCCCGAATATATAGAAATGCAAATGATGCGTACCCGCCCGCCATTGACCTTTTCTAAAAAAACGCCTGTCGGGAAATTCCTTATGCGGGATAAATTCATACCCGATCGACCTTAACGGCTGAATGAACGACTCCACCTCGTCTAAATGCCGGACAGCAGCCATGATATCCAACACCGGTTTTGCTGCCAACCCTTTGACGGATGTACTGCCAATATGTTCAATATATAGGCGATGACCGTGTAACACTGTCATGATCCTCGTTTTTTCCTGATGAAATTCGCTAATCCAATTGGGGTTATATTGTTCGATAATGATCTGCTTTTCCATTCAATCCCCTGCTTTTCATGTCCTGTAAACGGTCATTTTTCGTCACGCGACCAGTTGACCATTGGATCCTGAACACTTGGTTCATAGTAAGTCCCGGCATACACCTTTTCCGCTCCCGTCACTTTATTCCTTCGAATGACCGTGTATCTTCCTTTATCATAATTTTTCGTAAGATAATAATTCCTCTGTGAAAATCCTTTTTCCGGTCCCATAAATGTGGAGGTATAGTTGAATACCTCGGGCTTATTCAGACTCTCCTTCACCACGGCTTTAATATTAAGCGGAGTATCCTCAAGCTTGGCATCCATCCGGACTTGGAGATCCTTTGTCTCCTCTTGTCCTGAAGGGACGGATGTTATGCGGATCGTTTCTTCGGTTCTTGCCGAGAATGACTTCGTGACGCTGTATGAATAAATGATTTTCATCGAGCTTATACTGCCTTTCAATTTGCTCGCTGTCTCAGGCATGGCAAAGCTCATTAGAAAAAAGAGTGATATGGATACAACGAGGAAGCTAAGCGAAATCTTTTTCATATGTCCTCTTTCATGACGATGTATTTGTTACCCAATCTTCATCATTCAACATGTTTCATTTCTTTTGGAGTAACCCCAAATTTAGCGATTAAAAAAATGGCTAGAAAACTGAAACAACTGAAACTAGTATTCTCGCTTGTTAAAAATCCAGTCGGAATGATCCGTAATCCCAATAAAAGATTCAACACATAAAAAACAAGGAAACCCGCATAAGATAGGCAGGCCAAATCGTTTCCAATGACGCTTCTCTTGTAATGGGCGTGATCGCATCCCTTCTCGATCCTGATTCTACTGCATTGCCTAATTTGCCTTAAGAGACCATAGGTGAAACCGATAATCAAAATGAACACGAGCAGATAATCAATGATTGCTTCCTTCAATTTGTTATCCTCCTTGTTAAAAAGGGTATTGCTTATAAAAAGTCTACCAACCATTGGAAAATATTACAATCGAATCTTTGTGAACATTCAATTACCTAATAAATAATAAACAGAAGTCTTTTTTCTCATGGCTTAGTTATATTTACACCTAACCATTAACAATAATTACATAAAAGTGTATGCTTGTTTAACATCCATCACATAAGGGGTTTAGCATGAAAATATTTGTAAAAGCAGTCTTATCGTTATGTATGGTTCTTTATCTATTGATTTTGACAAAGTTAATCTTGTTCAAGTACATCTCGATAATGGATATGAAAGATCATATTCGTTTTACCTTCCATGAACGCTATTGGGGTTACCATAACTTCATACCTTTTAAAACCATTTTCCAGTACATCTTCACAGAGGATATCAACACAACCATCCGGATTGACAACATTGTGGGCAATATCATTGGGTTCATACCATTCGGCTTCATGCTTCCTTTACTCTCAAAAAGGGTTTCCCGATTCAAATCGATCGTTATTGCCACATTCGGTTTAAGCTTCACCTATGAGATCCTTCAGCTTTTATTTGAATTAGGCAGTTTTGATGTCGATGATTTAATCTTGAATACTCTTGGCGGGGTTATAGGATACTTGCCGATCAAGATCGTTCACATCTTCAACAAAACGAAAAACGGCCGATCCATTCGAGGTCATGCCCAATGACAATGAGCTACTACCCTTTGATTTTCCATACTCCTCCAGCCGATTTTTATATTAAGAATGGGAAACCCACTATATAAGGGTTTCCCATTTTGATTGCATCCTGCATTACATGCCATTTCCACGATAAATGAGTTGCACAACGCCGGAAGCGAATGTTTTTGTATGGACCAATTTCAAATTCACCCTCTGTTTCATATCAATGAACATCGGTTTTCCTTCTCCCAAAATAACAGGGTGGACAGATAATCTGAATTCATCCACAAGCCCCAGATTTATAAAGGTTGTAATGAGACTGGCTCCGCCATACAGCCAGATGTCTTTACCTGGCTTATTCTTCAATTCACTTACTTCTTCCAATATATTTTCATTAATGAAGATTGCTTGATCATCAGATCTCTTTTGTGTTCTGGAAAACACATATTTGTCTTTACGATGAACCAAATCCCAAATTTCTTTTTCGGTATCAGATTCGTGCGCTTCAGGAATATATTGTCCCCATAGATCATAGCTCTTCCTGCCGTAAAAAATGGCATCGATCTGATTCAGGAAATTCGTGAACCCCATATCAGGGTCCATGATGCACCAATCGATTTCGCCATTTTTCCCTTCAATAAAACCATCCAATGTAACGGCTAAATCCAAAATGACTCTTCTTTGTTTCCCAGTAATGGGCATCATTCTTCCTCCTTAATCTCATTCAAATATTGCTTCTTCTGCCCCATAGAATGAGCTGCACACTTCCTGCACCCGAATATCCGTTCTTATTTGATTATAACAAGTACCGAATGACGTATCAAACATCGCCTGTTTCCAATAACAGTCCAATGTAAAGGCCATGAAACATCCTCATCCATAATAAAAAAGCCACCAAGTTGGCGGCCCTCATTGTCGAAGAAATGGATTGTGCCAGCTGACAGTGGCTTCAATTCAAATCTTCAAATCCGTATTTTTCAAATGTTTTCATGGCTGTTGGCGTTTGGAGATAGTCATAGAATTGCTTTGCTTCTTTGGCATGTTTTTGGTCATTGATCAAGCCTACCGGATAGATGATTGGATCGTGTAGATCATCCTTGGCTGTTGCGACCAGCTTAACTTTGGATGAGCTCAGTGCATCCGTTTTATAAACGAGTCCAGCGTCTACATTTCCCGTTTCGACATAAGTGAGCACTTGCCTGACATCCTTGCCGTATACGACTTTATCTTCAATTTCTTTCCATAGATTACTGTTTTCCAATGTTTGCTTCGCGTACTGCCCGGCCGGTACGGATTCTGGTGTACCAACGGCAATTTTGTCTGCCTTGGTGAGGTCACCGATCGACTTCAAACCTTTATCGGAATCCTTCGGTACTACGAGCACCAGCTTATTGCCGACTAAATCGATTCCATTTTTCTCATCGATAAGATCTTCATCTACTAATTTTTCGAATTTATCTTCTGCGGCCGAGAAGAACAGATCGACAGGTGCCCCTTGGGAAATTTGTTGCTGAAGGGCTCCTGAGGCCCCAAAGTTATAATTAACCTTCACATTTGGGTGGTCTTTTTCAAAGGCGGCCTTTATATCCGTCAAAGCCTCCTGCAGGCTAACGGCAGCTGACACCGTCAACTCGACTTGCTCGCCGTCTTTTTGTGTCTTGTTTTTTCCCTCGTCATTCGAGCAGCCCGTCCCGATCATCACGAGCAGCATCATTGCAAAAATCAAGAAATGTAATTTTCTCAAAATCATTCTTCCCTTCACCTATTTTATATCTAGTTATATCTAATTATAACTGGTTATAAATAGTATAAAACGAATTTATGTTTTTAATCAATCCCCCTTTCTTTGAGAATTTACTTTTTTACGGGCACTAAGCTACAATAAGGAAGGAGGGATGCACATGAAACAGGAGCTATCCTATACAATCGAAGAAGTTGCACAGCTATTGAAAGTATCCAAATTGACGATCTATGATCTAGTTAAAAAAGGGGAACTGCCTGTATTTCGCGTTGGCAGGCAAATGAGGATGGATGCAAAGGACTTGGAGAAGTATATCGCCGACAGCAAGTCTCCAGCCTATACAGCGCCTGGGCCAAAGCGGGCCGAAGCAAAGGATGCCTCCCCCCTTGTCATCAGCGGACAGGACATGGTGCTGGATTTACTTGGGCAGTATATCGAGAAAAATTCCGGCCATAAGGCATTACGATCCCACAAAGGAAGCTTGAACGGATTGATTTCCATGTACAATGGCGAAGCGGAAATCGTCAGCTTACATATGTTCGATGGTGATACAGGAGAATACAATCTTCCTTATATAAAAAAAATCTTGGTTGGCCATCCCTACATTTTGCTTAACCTCCTTTCAAGGAAGGCAGGCTTATACGTAAAAAAAGGGAACCCCTTCAAGCTCGCCACCTGGTCAGATTTAAACAATGATAAGCTGACCTTCATCAATCGGGAGAGGGGATCTGGTGCAAGAATCCTTCTTGATGAGCAGTTACGGATCAACAACATTCCGGCTAAAAACCTTAAAGGATATGAAAACGAGGAAACCAACCATTTAAGTGTCGCATCGGCCGTTTCATCCGGGGCTGCGGACGTTGGTGTTGGAATTGAAAAGGCGGCTAAACTGGTTGGAGTCGATTTCGTTCCACTGATAACGGAACGCTACGACCTTGTTTTATTGAAAACTTCAACAAACGAGGAGCTCATCACTACCGTCAAAACGATATTGACCTCGATTCCGTTTCAAGCGGAAATCGATGCTCTAGGTGATTATGATATTTCGAGGACCGGCTCCGTCATTCACGAGACATTTTAAAGAGGAAGGCTACTGCAGCAGCGGCCTTCCTTTTTGCTATCGGCGGCTCCATCCGACCTAAAGGGCACATTCTTCTATTTCAAACCCGAGATCTTCGATGATGCCCCAATCTGCCGTCGGTTCTTGACCGGCTGTCGTTAAATAATCACCGACAAAGATGGAATTGGCGGCGTAAAGGGCCATGGGCTGCATCGATCGGAGGTTGACTTCACGTCCCCCTGCGAGACGGATTTCTTTACTTGGGTTAACGAATCTCATCATGGAAATCAATTTCAAGCATGTATTGGGAGTCAGCTCGGAGGTTCCCTCAAGCGGCGTACCGTCAATGGCATTGAGAAAATTACAAGGAATCGAGTCCGCATCCAGACCGCGAAGGGAAAGGGCGATTTCCACTGCCTCCATTTCAGATTCCCCCATACCGAAAATGGCACCTGAGCAAGGGGACATGCCGGCATCCTTTACAGCTTCGACCGTTTCCACCCTGTCCTCATATGTGTGTGTCGATGTAATTTTCCCGTAGTTTTCCTGTGATGTATTCAGGTTGTGATTGTAGCGATGAACCCCGGCAGCTGCTAGTTTCCCGGCATGCTCTTCATTCAGGAAGCCTAAGCAGCAGCAGATTTTGAGGTCGGTCGTTCCGCGGATTTCCTTCACGGCTTCGATGACATGATCTATTTCCCGGTTCGTTGGACGCCGTCCGGAGGCAACGATGCAATACGTGCCCGCTTTACGGCGGATCGATTCTTGCGCACCCTCGACAATCTTCTCTTTGGTCAGCCACGCATATTTATCGATTGGTGCCTCCGAGACGATCGACTGCGAGCAGTAGCCGCAATCCTCTGGACATAAACCCGATTTCGTATTGATGATCATATTCAATTTCACCTTTTTCCCATAATGGTGCCTGCGGATGAGGTAAGCTGCATTCAAAATGTCCAAAACCTCATCATCAGAGGCTTGTACGATCGATAAAGCCTCTTTGGCTGTCACTTCATGCCCCTTGATCACGCTTTCGGCTAACCTCTTCCAATCGCTTACTACTGTTTCCATATTCAATCCCTCTTTTCCATTAACTATTATCATTTCATCCAATTGGTAACGTCTTATCCACACTATCCGTATCATTGGCACGGATTGCTTTGAACGCAGATATAACGTGATCGATATGTCGCTCCCGATGCTGCGACATCAAGGTGAGACGAATGCGGGAAGTCCCATCCGGAACTGTTGGCGGTCGAATCGCGGGTGCATAAATTCCATGCTTATGTAATTCCTTTGAAAGGAGCGTGGCTTGCTCCGGCTTCCCGCAAATGATGCCAAGAATCGGCGTTTCTCCCCCCGTCACCGTGTAGCCTAGGGAGGTTAATTCCTCATAAAGATGCCGACTCATGTTTTGAAGGCGCACTCTGCGTTCAGGTTCGGTCATGATGATATCGACTGCAGCCGATGCACCGGCGACTACGCCAGGAGATAGTGCGGTAGAGAAGATGAATGGTCTCGCTTTATTTAAGAGATAGTCTATTAAAGACCTGCTTCCTGCAACGAAGCCTCCTTCCACTCCTATCGCTTTGGATAGTGTCCCCATCTCGATATCCACCTTCCCCTTCAATCCAAAATGCTCGGAGGTTCCCCTGCCGTCCTTGCCCAACACACCAGTCGCGTGTGCATCATCCATCATGATCAGGGCTCCGTAGCGTTTGGCAAGATTGACGATGCCAGGGAGCGGAGCGATATCACCATCCATCGAGAAAACGCCATCGGTCACGATCAAGGTTTTTTTGAAGCCTTGATGGCCCTGCAGTTTCAATTCCAAATCGTCCAAATCAGCGTGACTGTATATCACGGTTTTTGCACGGGATAGACGGCAGCCGTCGATGATGCTCGCATGATTGCCTGCATCCGATAAGATAAGATCACCCTCACCTACAATGGTCGTCAATACTGCCATATTCGCCATATATCCTGTATTCAGCACGATCGCCGCTTCCGTTTGCTTGAATTGTGCCAGTTTTCCTTCAAGGGCTTCATGGATGATGGAATGGCCAGTGGTCAATCGGGAGCCTGTCGAGCCAGCCCCGAATCTTTCGGTCGCCTGTATCGATGCCTCGATCACTCGTTGATCCTGTGCTAGTCCCAAGTAATTATTGGAGGCAAACATCAACATTTTTTGTCCATTCACCAAAGCCTGTCCATCATCGTTCAACGTTTCAACCGAGCGTAACTTTCGATATAGTCCCTTTTCTTTTAACGCTGCCAATTCCTGCTCCCAAATCATCCTGCAGCACCCTCGTCACTCATCAATCGTGCGATCATATACGAACCTCCCATTCTATTATATGTTAACTAAATAAATAAACAGTTAACATATTTACGAATAATATCATACAATAAATTATTTTCCAATCACTACTTCTCACCTTCTTCCTTCCCCGTCCGTTTAATCGCTGCATATCAAACACTTATATGTTAACTAAATAATAAAATAGTTGACATATAAAATATCAATCAGGCAAACTAGTAGTGGGCATTTTGCCTGCCATTTTAAATAAAGGAGGTTAATAACGTGAAAGCAAGATCGATTTCTTATGTCGCCCTTTTTACTGCGTTAACGGCAATTGGCGCCGCCGTTAAAATACCTGTCCCTTACATCCCATTCACGCTGCAGATTCTGGCAGTCTACTTGGCAGGAGCATTGCTTGGGCCCCGCCTTGGCTCACTCAGTATATTATGCTACGTCGGGATCGGACTCCTCGGGGTGCCGGTGTTCGCGGAGGGCGGGGGATTGGGTTACCTATTCAAACCAACTTTCGGGTATTTGCTCGGATATATCCTTGGAGCCTTTGTAAACGGCTGGCTGATCTACCGTTTCAATCTCTCGGCGATCCGTTCCATCTTCCTTGCTAATGCCGCTACATTGCTGACCGTTTATTTATTCGGCTGCATCTGGCTGTATGGCGCAATGAAGTGGGTGGCACAAGCGCCGCTTTCCCTCTACCAAACGGTGCTTTACGGCTTCATCATACCGGCACCCGGTGACATATTGCTGTGCATACTATGTGCCGTCATCATACATCAAGTACGTCCGCGCCTATCAAAATATATCAACGTAAAGGAGCTGAATCACCCATGGGCCAAGCCTACTTTATAACCGGAACCGGAACGGATATCGGGAAAACGATCATCACAAGTGCCCTTTATCTATCACTACAAGCATTGGGGAAAAGCGTCACGATATTCAAGCCTTTCCAAACCGGAATCATTGAGGAAAATAATACATACCCGGACATTTCCTGGTTCGAGGAAGAACTCGGTGTTAAAGATACAGGATTTTATACACTTGAACCTGAAACCTCGCCGCATTTGGCGATCAAATTGACTGGACATCCAATCGATGAGAAAAAAGCCGTGAAAAGGGTCCGTGAACTTGAGGGGCTGTATGACATCGTTCTGGTCGAAGGTGCAGGTGGATTGGCCGTACCGCTCATTGAACGGGAATCTGATTTCTATATGACGAAGGATTTCATCAAGGATTGCGGCATGCCTGTCATATTCGTGTCAACATGTGGATTGGGTGCGATTCATCAAGTCGTGACGGCGCAATCCTATGCCCGCACCCACGATATTCCTGTTAAAACGATCATTTATAACCATTACCGGCCAGAAAATCTAATACATCGCGACAATATCGAAACGATCGAAAAGCTGACAAATCTAGAGGCTCTTGCCTGCCTGCCCACGTTTGCCGATGTCAGAAAAGACTTGAGGCCCCTAACCCTCGACCTTCTTGATGACCAGGGATATATCCAACAACTGAAAGAGGTGTTCACAGCATGAACCATAATTTATTGGAGCAATGGGATAAAGAATATGTCTGGCATCCGTTCACCCAAATGAAAACGTATCGCGAAAGCAAGCCGTTAATCATCGAGCGAGGTGAGGGCAGCTACCTGATCGATGTCGAGGGCAATCGCTACCTCGACGGCTATGCTTCCTTATGGGTGAATGTCCACGGCCATAACGAGCCGGAGCTCAATGGTGCCCTTATTGCACAAGTGAACAAAATCGCGCACTCGACGCTGCTCGGATCAGCAAATGTCCCTTCGATTTTGCTGGCAAAAAAACTGGCGGAGATCACACCCGGGCATTTATCGAAGGTCTTCTACTCTGACACAGGATCCGCGGCTGTCGAAATCGCCCTTAAAGTCGCCTATCAATATTGGCAGAATATCGATCCCGACAAGTATCGGCATAAAAACAAATTCGTCTCCCTTGACGAAGCATACCACGGCGATACCGTTGGAGCTGTAAGCGTGGGCGGCATGGACCTATATCATCGGATCTTCAAGCCCCTCTTATTCGAACGCATCTCCGTCCCTTCACCATATGCCTATCACATGACTGAATACTTCGATACAGAAGCGGTGAAAAATCATTGTCTGAACGAATTGGAGAAGCTGCTGCAGCAGCAATCCGCACAAATTGCCGGCTTGATCATCGAGCCGCTTGTCCAGGGCGCGGCAGGCATCATCACCCATCCAGATGGTTTTTTGAAGGAGGTCGAAATTCTATGCAGGCAGTACGATGTCCTTTTGATTTGCGACGAAGTGGCGGTAGGATTCGGACGCACCGGTACGATGTTCGCCTGCGAGCAAGAAGATGTCGTACCGGATATCATGTGCATGGGCAAAGGGATCACTGGCGGCTATATGCCCCTTGCGGCGACCATCATGAACGATCAGATTTTCCAATCGTTCTTGGGAGAGCGTGAGGAGCATAAAACCTTTTATCATGGCCATACCTATACAGGGAACCAGCTCGCCTGCGCATTGGCGCTGAAGAACATCGAGCTGATGGAGGAGCGCGGGCTAATTCATGACATCCAGAAGAAGGCCAGGCAGCTTACAAAAAAACTCCAGGCGCTATACGATTTTCCCATCGTCGGCGATGTCCGCCAGCGCGGGCTGATGATAGGAGTGGAAATCGTCAAAGACCGCCAAACAAAAGAGACGTTCCCGCTTCAAGAGAATATCGTTTCCGAAATCATCATTAAGGCACGGGAACATGGACTGATCATCCGGGAGCTTGGCCCCGTCATCACGATGATGCCGATCCTGGCCATGTCCGAAGCGGAATTGACTGCCATGGTCGACACGGTTTACCGCTCGATACAAGAAGTGGTTCTCGAAAAAGGATTGATCCAAGCAGCAAACTAAAATCGAAAGAAACCGGAACAAGTACATCGTTCCGGTTTTTTTTGTAGTTTGCCATCCTGTCCCTATGCCAAATATGACGCTTCAATCAAACAAAGGAATCTCCGGCGGTATTCCCGCCTCTGGCAGAAAGTAAATGAAAATGGTCAAACAAATGATGAATAAGGAAAAGATGAATGCCCCGAACGAAATGCCCAAGCTGTATTTCTTGCCTGCCAAATATAAGCTGATCAAAAAACTAGCACATCCGATGGTCAAGCATAGGATGGCACCGGCATACGCGTTCAACGTCGGGAGAATTCCCGTGAGGTAAAGCAGGATGAAGGCAATTTGCAGAAATATGCATATGCCAAGCAGTCGTTTCATGTGTATCTCCTTACGCTTCATTTGGAATGAGCTCGTATATTAATTATGACGAATCCCCTTTTTATCCGAAGCAAACAATATCTATCCAGGATGTTCAACAATCAGGTTAAAGGAATTTATTGTCTCTCGCTTTTCAGTTTAACATATGGGAATGTAATGCATCGATGACCTCTTTTTTTGTAATCGCATTGATTACGTCAAGTACCCCGGAAAAATCCAGCCCTCTACTGGAATAATCAAGGATAGAATTGGCTAACTTGGCTGGGTGATCATATACATCGATTATCCTCCCGATGATCCTTCGTTTCGAAATGAAGAATTCAACATCACCGATGCTTTTCTTTCGTACATTCTTTTTTGTTGTATGGATTTCTTCCATCAGCTCGGATGGCTTGGTCGTAATTGTGCTTAATGAGGAAAAGCAATATCTATCGGAAATATCGTATTTTACATCAATGCCTCCATCTACAAAACCATGGTCATGGATTTTTTGCTGAAATTCAGATGTCCTGCCAAAAAGAATTTCCAACCCGATTCTAATGCTGAATTCCTTACGGATATCGCGATCGGGATTTCCCGCATCACTTCCATCACTGGTCGCATTCCCCCATGAGAGAACCGATTGGTTGCTATCAATCGCTTCGATTTTCAAGCTCTCTCTTTTGACTGGTATGAATGGCAAATATCGTTCTTTATCTTTTAAAGCGGAATTTCCGAGTTCAAGTTGGATGACGGCATGGACCTCTTCAGGATGTATATCTCCTATTATGATGATTTTCATATTTTCCATAGAATAGAATTTATGAAAACACATCTCCAGCATGGAAGCATCCATTGATTCTACACTTTCCAAATTTCCGATGATCGGTTGCGCCAACCCGCTTTCTTTCCCATATAAATCAGATAATAAACTAGTGTAACAGCTCGTTCTTCGATTACTATGTATTTGCAAAATCTCCTGCTTGATGATTTTTTTTTCTTTTTCCACGCTCTCATTTGTAATCGAAATCGATTGGACAAGTTTTAGAATCATTTTAATATTCAATTCAAGCTGTTCCGTACAGGATACTGCAAATGAAGTCCTTTCAAAATTCGTACTGGCATTTAGAGAAGCTCCGATTTCGCCAAATTCATGTATGGCGTCGAATTGGCCATTTTGAATAATGAGATGCTCTAAAAAATGTGCCGTTCCATAGGGGATATGATGGGACTGGCTATCCCCCCCTCCAAATCCGACCGATAGGAGAATATAATTTTCGAGAAAACCTTTCTTATTTACCAACAGCGTGTCTAACCCGCTTATGTTCTTTTTTTCTATACGACTACCAGCAAACATCGGTCATCCTTATCCCTCTCCCAAAGTATAAATGGAATAGCCTTGAAAAACTTGGGCTGCTTCCTGGATATCCTGTACTTCTAAACGATCGATGCAATCAATCATTTCAGTCATGGTCCTAACTTTCCCGCTGATTATCCCATTTTGATGAAAATCGATTAAGCTAATGGGGGAGTCTTGAGAAAGTTTATAGCTATTTTTCAATGTTTTGATCGTAGCTCTCCATTCTTTTTGGCTACAATCGCCTTCTTTTATCGACTTAACCTCTTTAAATATTCTCCTAAGGACCAATTCTTCAGAAGCAGGATCAATGACCGTTTGGATGAACAGAAGGCCATTGATTGCGTCCAGTATGCTTGTAATCAAGTAAGCTGCCTGGAGCTGGTTCCTTACATTCATGAATAACCGCGAATGCGGGAGCCCGCCTAAAAGGCGATTGAACACTACCAATGCCGGATATTTTTCACTTTTCAACGTTATTCCGCCGGTACTGGAACATGCTGTGATGATCGCATGTTCGGACTGGAATTTTTCGCAATGATAGGTTTTTATAAGGCTTTTCACTGGTTTTGGGGGAATCATGGAATGGTGCGATCCTGCGGTACCTCTCCATAAGCATCTGCTTAACTGCTCGAACACCTCTTCTTCATCCATGTCACCGATAACGTATAGATGTATGGGGGCTTCGTGAAGTATCTTTTGGTGAAGATTCCGCAGCTTGGACTCATTCCACGTTTCGATGTCCTCAATTGAGCCTACCTTATCGATATACAACTTTTGCCCGTTTCCATGTAAATATAAGAGGCTCTTTTTATATGAATGATTATACGCATTGAAAATCTCATTTTGGATCCTCCGTGAATGGAGCTTTTTTTCAAGTTCAACGGATTTCTTGGTTATTAATGGCTGAGTTAATAAATCATGCAGTATCGTCAATATTTCCGGTTTGATCTTTTTATGCTTTTGGTTGTAAAACTTTAATGACAAACATAAAACCTGCTTATCTCCTTTTTTATCGATGAAGACTCCTAGTTTCGCCCCGTATTCTTCATCCAGCTTCGATTGGATGATAAAGTTATTTCTAAATCGTTCACTTCCATGAAGTAATATGTAGGGCAATAATGCAGCACCAGTAGTCACTTTCTCATCAAGATCTACATACATCCTCACGGCGATCGTCGTTTGAACATACTTCTCCGATGACAAAAGATGAAAGCTGAAATTCCCATGCTCCCTGGTTACAAAATCATTTCTCATGTTAACTCCAAGCCTTTGTTCTTTTTATTGATATAAATGGATCTTATGAAGCTATAAGTTAAAATCAAGCTTATAACCACGAAGGGGAATGAAGCAGCTATCAGCAATTTTTTCACGCTTATGAAATGAGATAAATAAGGTAAAAGCCCGGTTAATAGAATGAAGAGAATCCCATCCAATGCATCCGCTATGGAGATGACCTTACCCCTAATGTTATTCGGGGTGGATTGAAGTTCAACATTCAATAAATTGGAAGGAAGGAACATCGCTATCCATAAAAATAAATATAATATCGGTCCTAATATGAACGGTGAGAAAGCAATGCCCATACTGCTTAATGATAAAATGACTAACGGGACGACATATCCATATTTGGTTCTTTTCAAAGACAAGTATCGATCTCTCCACGGAACAGCCAAATAATTTCCGATCAGCATGCCTAGAGCAGCAATGAATCGATATATCCCATAATACTTTTCACCGCCTTGAATCGTGGAATTCAATAAGGGAACTAGCAAAACATCTGTGATACTTAGACATCCCCATACTAAAAACGAGCCGAAAATCAGGTTTTTTAGAACCGCGTGTCTTTTGATATAGGTAATACTGGTGCTTAGCCCGCTCTGCACGGGACTGTTGCTTTCCTCACTACCACCCTCCATCGGGACTGAATCACTATCTTCATTGGCAGTGGGGAGTTTCGTCCAAGTGATCATTCCGGCAATGAAAAATGTAATCGCATTGAAAATCAATAAACCGATCACTGTGTCATTCAATAAACCGAAAGCGGCGATTGCTGAACCGATCACTCTGGCTATACTTGTCAATATCCCGATTAGACCATTGGCTAGCCCTAGCTGATCTTTCTTCACCAAAGCTGGAATGCTTGAGGACAGCGCAGGATGATATGGCAGCTCGATGATCCCGATCAGAAGCGTGATGATAAGGATGATGGCTGTACTATGAGCATTAAAAGCCATTACACATGTCAGTAAAGCCAATAATAGATTAATGATCGTTAAGGTGTACCGTCTTGAATATTTATCAACTATATTCCCGGCTATGGAAAATAGTAAAAATTGCGGGGCGAAACGAATGATGAGAAATAGACCAAAGATGAGTATCGACTGGGATAAAGTGAAAATATATGCTGCAAGGGCTATCCCTTGGGCCATGTTCCCAAGGGTAGACAGAGACTCCGATAAGCATAAATAAGCAAACCTTTTTTCATTTAATAATGGTGTGTATTTCTTATATGAATGTAATAAATGCAATAAGATACCCCCAACTGAATTGGATCTATAATGACCTTCTAACACTTTCAAGTTTCACTCGTTAATCGGAATCAGCCATAACCAAGCTTTGCATATCATGTACAAGCAATTCACCATCAGGAGACAATGAAGCATGGTCTTTGATCGTGGACAAACCGAGTTGCAGCTCTTTGCCGATTCTCTCTATTTCCGCTTCTATTGATACATCATTGTACGTTGCCCGATTTTGCTCCAATAGCCGATAGAAATGCAATACTCTGCAATGAACGTAACATCCATGGTAAATACCGTATAACGGCCTTAATTCATCTCGCCATGGTGACGTGTAAATCGGTTTCATATCGTTGAAAAGGTGAGGCCTCGCGCACATAAGCGTATTCAATCTATTATGGCTTGCTTCGTGGATTATCCATTCAGCAATTTTCACCACAGGTCTTGTAACATGGCATGCAAAGATGGTGCCATGGACTCGAAAATCAGAAAAGAAAGGCAAACCAGGCGGGTTAAAAAATACGATGTTGCCTATATTCCCATCAATCTCGTCAAACATTTCAGGCCATGTGATTTTGATTAATTGCAACGCTTCTTCAAACGACTTCTTAATGTCTTCGGATACAATATCAGCGGTTTCCATATTCATGCGCAATTCAGCAGTGGATGCAATGTTAACATACTCTTCAAACCAAAAAACTTCATTCGTAATGAACGGACCATTCATCGCTTTATGAAATTCTTGAGCATTGAAATGGTACAGTACATTCTCCACTTCAAAGGTGATATGGTTATTTTCGATTATGACCAAGATTTCTTTGGAAGCTTGATTCCCTGTCACATCCTTCATGAAAAAAAGATCCTTTGGCTTCACGATGAATTGGAGCTCTGCATTTTCCAGCGCATGATTTCCCTTAATGTTCAATTGTAAGAATATGTGCACAAACCCGTTCCAAAGCCAAGTTTGCTTTTCCGTTTCGTCCATGGAAGGGAAACCTTCATACCTTGCAATCCATAAGTAAACATAAGGTGTATTCAGAACATGATCTCTTTCCGTTGCATCGCAAGTCTTGAGCAGGACGATTGCCTCTCCCAGCCAATTTAGATTTTCCTCCTCCTCATTTGCATGAACGATTGACTCTAACGCTTTAATATTTCTAAGAGAAAGTAATTGTTTATGAACATCACTGCCAATATTCGAACGAGCCGGAGTCAATAAATTCTTAAAATCGATTGTTTTCATCATTTATCCTCCATTTACTGCTTTGAAATCTTTTAGATACCTCTCTTATTGTATGGCAATAGTCTTCCGTTTTCGTATTTTTTCCCAGCTCGATCGTGATGCCCCGAACATCAGGGAACATATCAAGGCAGATGACCAACTGATTCCAGCTTTGCTCAAATGAAATCTGCCCTTTATTGGATACGCCACTGGCTCCAATATGGATTTCGGCAATATGGGCGCCTTTTAAGAAGCTTAACAATTCCTCAAATGATTTATTAAAGGCTTTGGCGGTTGCCCATGTATGAGGAATATCGAGAATGATAGGAATATTGGCTTCAATGGAAATCTCTTTCAGTAAGATATAATCCTCCAGCACATCGACTCCCCCCCAATCATGATAGCGGGGGCCCAATTCAATGACAAAAGGAATTCCATAGGTTTCTTGATAACTTTTTATCCTTCTTATCACTCTACTCTTCAGGTCTTCATCTTTAATCGGGGCAAAAATATAACCGAATTGAAGCCCATCTGTCGTTCCCAATATTGAAAGATGCTCACCTATCCAATGGGCTTCGATTTCCTTGGCTTGCTGAAAAACATCCTTTATTATCTTCCTTGTCGGTTCATGTAAATCAGCCAATGGCAGCGTGCTGCAATGAGCTATCTTCTCAAAATTCGATGGCACATTTTCAATATTGGATGGTAGGTGCACCTCAATATAATGATAGGCAGGATCCAACTCTTTGTTTATGAACTCCAAATATTCCGGAGAGTCTATCCAGGCAACTCCGATCCCTAATCTCTTACCTGAAATCGCTTCATTTGTCAGTAGTGTTTCAGTTTTCATAATATACCTCCTTACGCTGCTTCAAATTAGGCAATTTCACCTTATGTATCTCACACCATAATGCAAAACTGTATAGATACCAGAACGAGCTCCCCAAATCATATAAGTGGGCAGAAGGATTCCTCCCTAAAAGGCTTGAGCCATCATTCAGGAACTTATCCAATTCTTCAAAATGGATGACGTCTTTCAGCTGGCTTACTTTTAAAAAGTCATAAGCAACCCTTCCTAATTGACCATGCTTCATCCATATAAATACAGGATGCGGAAATCCGCATTTTGGCCTTTGTTGTATTTCAAGGGGAATTCTATTCTTACTGAGACTGCGAAAAAGGCTTTTTTCCTTGTCAGGCGGCATGGATAGGGCGGCATGGACAAAATCTTGGTCCAGCAAAGGCACTCTGCACTCCACTGAGGAATTCATTGTCCCAAGATCGACCCGTGGCAGTGCATCAGCTTCTAAATGATAAAAGCCGAAGAGCCGGATTGCGTCGCCTAAATTCCCTCCAGCAGACATGAATGTTTCAATTTTATGTTTGCGGTCCTGAAAACTTGAATCACTTATATTTTTCCAGATTTGATCATCCAGCCTTAAAAGATTTTTGGTGGTAGCCGATTTCATCCAATGGTCAAACTGTTTTATTGAATCCGAATGCAGCCAATCATAGCTCCCGAATATTTCATCGCTGCCTGTTCCTGTAATAACAGTCTTCAGGCCCCTTTTTTCTGCCGCTTCGCCCAAGGCATAGTAGGCGACTATCGTCGGATCCATCGATAATCCGTCTTGGTTGGCTAACGCTTGGGGCAACAAGTCAATAAAATCTTGTTCCTTTAGAATCACTTCATGCAAAGGAACATTCAAAAATCCGCAGACATACTTACTAAAGGGCACTTCGGAATAAGAAAATGCACCTGTTTTTTCATATCTTAAAGTAATTGCCTCGACATTGGCTCCTTGCGATACCAATTCTGATAAAACGGTACTGGAATCGACACCTCCTGAAAGAAACATCCCCATTTTCTGTTTCGGTTCAATTACACTTGTAATGGCTTTGGTAAAAAGCCTTTCTAAATCCATGGGCTCTTTTTTTTCATAAACATTTGACACCTTACTTGAAATGACCCCTTTATCCAGACTTAATTCGAGGATTTCCCCCGGTGAGACCTTTTTTATGGAATCGATCAGAGTATTGGGCTCAAGCAGTGTATCCCGGTACATGAGATATTCATACACTTGGTCTTTCGTCATTTCACAATCTTCATTCAAGGCTTTCAATGTATTAAGGAGAGCAGGGAATTCCGAAGCATAGATATATGCGCCTGTTTTCGTTTTCATCCAATATAGCGGCTTGATCCCCGGAAAATCCCGTGCTAAGAAAAGTTTGTCCGTATGCGTGTCGAAAGCGGCAATGGCATACATCCCTTTTAATTTTTGCAGCCCTTCTTTCCCGAACGCTTCAAAAAGCTCTGCCAAAACTTCTGTATCGCATTCCGTTGCCCAACAACGCTTCAACTCATGTCGCAGTTGTTGAAAATTATTTATTTCCCCGTTGAAGGTGATGATCCACCGTCCAGATGAACTTACGAATGGCTGATTGGCTTTTTCACTTGAATCCCTAATGGACAATCTAACTGTTCCCATGGCGATTTCATCAAATTCCGCAATGCTGCAATCATCAGGTCCCCGGTGCTTCATTTCATTTAAACAAGACTTCACATATAGAGGTTTATTATCGTCCCTTCCAAAAAATCCCGATATCCCGCACATGTTATACCTCCAAATTGTAATAAGCAAAATGCATACATGGATATGATATGACGCACCAACATAATAAATTTACATACTAGTTTTCATACTTTTTAATTATCTACACGCGGTCCAAGCAGCTGACCTAATACGGCATCCGTCAAGCCACCGTTCGGATTGGCTTCAAGAAAACCAGGAGCAACAAGTTCTTGCAATTCATTCAATGAAAGTTCTTTATTATCTTTATTAAGTCCAGGATTCTTCTTTGTATCTTCCATATGATCCTCGCCTCCTTTTGAATTAGTTGTCCGTACGTGGTCCAAGCAACTGGCCTAGCACGGCATCCGTTAAGCCGCCATTCGGGTTCGCTTCAAGAAAACCGGGAGCAACAAGCTCTTGCAGCTCATTTAAGGAAAGTTCTTTTTTTTCAGCTTGTACATCTTGGTTTTTGATTGATTTATCCATATATATTCCTCCCTCCTCACTATGTAGTAACATTTATTATTGAATTGGTGCGCCATATCATATCCATGTACGAAATAATTGATCGCTAGCGTTTATGGGTAATCAGCTGTTCTTCTATATCCATTGGGTTCGAGCAGAGTATTCTGAGTGTTAATGCGGAAGCTATTATATTCCGTTCAGAATCAGTAAGATCATCCGTTGCATGACCTTCCTCAAAAGAAGTTAAAAGATGATAGTAATCCGAATTTATTCTATAGGTCTTATTCAATGGCGAAACGATATAAAAAGATTCGTATGGTAATAGTCCATGAAAGTCGCCACTACCCTCAATTACACTTAAAACATCATAATTCGTGTTCATGATTGTCGCTGAAGTATTCTTATAGAGCATCCCATCCATTGAGGAAGTATTTTTGCTAGGCAATTTATAAGAAGCTTTGAATATGGCATACTCCAATTCAAAAAGCTCCATAAGTTTTACCGGAAGCATTTCCTTGTAAGATCTAAGAAAATAAATGAAAGCAGTCGCTTTTTCTATTCCTTTTCCATAACCCAGTGGGTGGGGAATGCTGAATTCGATGTTCCATAAAAAAGGAGATGAAAAGAATTCGTTGAATGCGCTTGTTTCCATCAATTCATTATCACTGGAAATGCTTAATTCTTCCTTTAACAATGGAATGCCCATGGAAAACATCGGTGTCAGCTGGGCTAAAATTTGTAACCATCTTCCTTTTCTTTCTGAATGGAATGCACTTATATTTATTTGAAGAAGTTCTTCCATGTTCATTTTTTTTACTGTTTGTTGGAATTTCCCATTCTTGAGATCCGGGCCCCACTTTGGATCGATGCTCATTTTCACAAGCAAATCCTGTAGCGCCATCTCATGCTTAACCGATGTACTCATGTTTTAGGCACAGCTCCCTTTACATTCATTAGTTTTCTTACATCCGAGGTGATTTGCACTTCACTGGACAGTCTGTCGGTCATTAAGATCAGTGAGGCATCATCCCCTAACAATAGATCAAGCATTTCCCATATTTGATCATCGACACTCTCACAAGCACACGGGATGAAAGCATCTCCAGCTTTCCTGACAGCGCTTAACCAAAACATTGATATGGAAGGGTTACTCAGCAGCAAAGCAATCATTTCTTTTTTATATGCCGGCCCCCAATTTTTACAATCTGACAATACCAAGCCTAAATCGATTGATAAGGGAACCTGTAAGTCACTCAACTCAGTGATGACCTTTTCATAAAAGGATGGGGGATGCAATGATAATTGCCGAATTGGATGTAAATAAATCGGAATGTCATATTTTTTTTTGAAATCTGAAATCCATGATTGTAAATCTTCGATTGACTTTTGATTTTGATGCTGGAATCCACCAGGATCCATGAAGGAATGATTGATCCCCCAGCTACCAAACTTCAGGACTACTTGATCGATATTCAATTCCGTTATCAAGCTTACATAATCGTTTAATAAAATCGAATCTTTCCCTGTATACGGCATTGCTAAAGTAGTTTTGATACCATACCGGGAATAAATCATTTTCGAAGCATTCATCGTCCTATCAGACATCATGTTACTGAATATCACAGAGTCAATGGGGAATTCTCCTATAAGCTCCCCCTGATCCAGCGCAACACCCGAATCTTCAATATGCACGATTTTTTTAATTATTTCCCTCACCTCGTTTTCGGAAAATTGACTTTTCATATACATGATATTATTACAAACATTTGTCAAAATCTACATATTTATGGAAAATGAGGAATTTGGAGTGTTACGATGAAAATATAAAAAAAGATGAGGAATATCGTAACCAATGGGATTGCTGGCTATATACATAGAGATGCTTGAGGGCAAATGAGATGGACATCGATCTGTTATTAGGTTCGTTTTTAACAAAAAAAGATGACCCGGTTAAAGGTCATCTTCTCCATATCTTATTGCTGATAAGCTGACTGGCCTCGCCTTAGCGAATGCCTTTCATGAAGCCTTGAATTTTTGGTGATAGAGCCAGAAGGGCCAGTCCAAGGATGATTGAAGCTGCACCAATCACGCCAAAGTAGGCCATTTCGGTTTGCGGCGTGTAGAATCTGACGATTTGCGCGTTCAATGCTTGCGCTGCTGCACTTGCCAGGAACCACAGGCTCATCGTTTGTGCCGAGAAGGCAGCCGGAGCCAATTTCGTCGTGGCAGAAAGTCCGACCGGCGATAAACAAAGCTCGCCAAGCACGACCAGGAAGTAGCTAAGTACAAGCCATAATGGATTAACTAATGACTGTGAACCCCCAAAGTAAACGGGAAGCAGGATCACCAGGAACGATAAACCGGCAAACAGCAAGCCTAAAGAGAATTTTTGCGGGATGGTCGGCTGACGCTTGCCTAGCTTAATCCATAACCAGGCGAATACTGGTGCAAGGGTAATGATGAACAACGGATTCAATGATTGGAACCAGGCCGGTTTTATTTCAATTCCGGCAAAGTTCAACTGTGTCCGTTTGTCTGCATAGTTTGCCAAGATGGTAGCTCCTTGCTCTTGAATCGCCCAGAACATGACTGCTGCGATGAACAAAGGAATATAGGCGATCAAGCGGGAACGCTCGACGGAAGTCGTTTTCGGGCTGCGATACATGAATATGAAATAAAGCGTCGGGATGACGATCCCTAGAATACCTACAAGATTAATAAAGGTCTTGATTGTCAAGATACCTGTAACGGCACTGATGACGATGATGACAGCTACAATCAGTGCAGCGATTCCAATTTTAGTGAGTGTCGCTTTCCTTTCATCTTGTGATAAAGGATTGGCCGGAATCGTTCCAGCAAGTCCAAGGTACTTTTTCTTTGTGGCAACAAAAACGATTAGACCAATTAACATACCAACTGCAGCTAAACCAAAACCAAGATGGAAGCTATAGCCCGTAACTGAACCAACAACCAGCGGTGCAATAAATGCCCCTGCGTTGATACCCATATAGAATATGCTGAAACCGGAATCCCGGCGTTCGTCATTTTCCGCGTATATTTCTCCGACGATGCTGGAGACGTTTGGTTTTAAGAGACCTGTACCCAGAACGATGAGTACCATGGAAACAAAGAACATGGAGAGACTACCTGGCATGGCAAGGACGATATGTCCGAGCATGATCAAGATTCCCCCGTAGAATACGGCCTTCGAAGTCCCGAAAATCCTATCGGCGAGCCAGCCGCCAATGATTCCGGACATGTAAACCAAAGATCCATAAATGGATACTAAGGCAAGGGCCGTCGTTTCATCAAGGCCTAATCCCCCTTTTGAAACTTCATAATACATATAGTAAACAAGAATGGCCCTCATGCCATAATAGGAGAATCGCTCCCAGAACTCAGTAAAGAAAAGTGTGAATAATCCTTTAGGATTACCAAAAAAACCTTTTTGAGGTACACTATCCACAATTTTCTGTTTATTAATCGTTGCCATACCTAGCCCCCCTTATATTATTGTATAATAACTTTATTTTTCATCTTTGTAAACAAATATTTAGTATATTTAAATAATTAATTTCAAACTAATTATGTAGTGCCTTTCCTTTACATTCAAACTTCCTAAAAAATGTAAACCTTTTCAATAAAGGCACTTCTCCCATTAATGATATATTGCCCTAACTTCCCCCCTCTATTACCATATATATATCTGTTTATAGTTACTGCAATAAAAAAATGAAATGGCCTGTTCAAAAAAAATCTGAACCAAAATCGGTAGTTACCCCGTATAATGGTAGTAATCAAAACAAGGAGGCAAAAAAATGACCGGGACCATATCCGTTGTGATGATCTTTTCCATTCCCATAATCGCCATCATTACAAGCCACTTCCAAAAACAAACCCAAATGAAGCAATCTATGCTCAAGGACCAATTGGAGCTCGAAAAACTTAAACATGAAAACTTCCTTTTGGAGACGGAAAAGATGAGGCTGGAACTGGATCAGATGAACTTAACCTCAAAAAAAGACGAGCCAAGGTTACTGTAGTCAGGTAACGTTGGTTCGTCTTTTTTTGAGTATAGTAACATTCAGCTCGGTCTAATGAATGTATTGATCACCGACAAGCAGTCCTGATATGACCTTGGTCGGAATGATGAACTCGACCGCCCCCATATATCCTGGGGCAACATCAAAGCTATCGAAAGCGATGACAAGCTTGCCGTCCTTGTTTATATAGAAGCTTTGCTTTTCATCAATGCCTTTGAAGACCGGAATATCATCTCCTTCTTCAATCCAATAGATCTTATCCGGATCGGCTGCCATTTGCTGCTTCATCTGTTCCTTGAGGTTATCACTTATAACCTGAAGATAGCGATCGTCCTTGAATAAGCTGTTCAACGTCAACAGCACCTCGTTTTTCTTATCCACTGTATCGAATCGACTTTCCGTAGAGCTGGAAGCGGAGATTGTATCGATATATCGCTCTACGGATAAGATCGTTTCATTATTGGTCAAAATTTCATATCCGCTTTCAACGGAAAGATTTCCTTTTTCCCCTTCTTTCAGCTTTGCCATGGAATCGGTGAACTCCTTGTAGAGCTGCTTGCTTTCGGATAAGTACTTATCATTCAAGCTTTGTTCAAGCCGTTTATTCTCCAGACCGGAAATGGCTGGCGTCCTGATGATGGCCGAGGAATTATTGATTTGTTCCTTCCATTCGACGAATGTAATCACTTTGATGATTTTTTCCATATACGGAATATCACTCATCGCTTTCGCCACTGCCGGACTTATATTCACGGATGCCGTCACAATCAGAAGGGCAGCTGCCGCTGAGAGCAAGATGTTCCTGCCAACCTTCGGCTTCTTCCTTGGCTTTTCATTAAGGGCAGCTTGAACGACATCTTTCAATTCCTTGGGTATAGGTGTCTGAAGGTACTCGTCACGCAGTTCCTTTAATTCTTTTTCCATCTTTTCGTTTCCCCCTGTTCAGTCATGTTGGCCCGCAATAGCTGCAGTGCTTTATACAGCCTTGTTTTAACCGTGCTTACGTTCTCTTCCAGAACCTCCGCTATTTCCTCCAATTTCAGGTCTTCGAAAAAACGAAGGATGATAATCGTTCGATACTTGAGCGAAAGCCCTTCGAGCGCCCTTTGCAAATCAAGATCAGGGTAGTGATCTTCCTCGCCGCTGCGCAAGTATTCGATTGTTTCATCATCTGTGACGGTCAGCTTCTTTTTTTTCCGTATAACATCAAGTGACGTCCTGACGATGATTTTGTAAAGCCAACTATCTATGGATGCTGCATCTTTGATTTTATTGCTTGAGGTCAGGGCCTTCCTGATTGATTCCTGGACGATATCGAGGGCATCCTCCTGGTTCTTGATATAGTAAAAGGCAAGTCTGTACAAATTATCTTGCCGTTCGGTTATTCTAGCTGCTAGTAATTGATTCATATCTAGATTCTTCATTGCTAAAAAGAGCTCCTTACCTTTAAATTACGTATCCTAGGTACAAAGGATAGACGCATGAAAAGCAGGAAAAGTTTGAAATTTCATAAGGAAATATTTTCATATGGATTAATGAAATTTTTTACAAACTTTTAAGGCTTTTGGCGCGTCTATATAGTAGAATGATAAACGAGGTGGAGTGCATCATGAGGAGATTAAATTATAAAAAAGTCTTTATTTTTCTATTTTGTCTAATAGCGGCAGCAGGTACGATGGGGTTAGCCTTCAAAAGCCTTGCTTTCAATAAGAAGGAAACCGTTTCGGCGTATACCAACGATAAAAATTACCCGGAAGCCGATATCCAAACGTATGTAAAGGACGATACTAAAGGTGGATATTCCGTAAGCAGGCCCGTTATTCATGTGGATAATATTGACAAAGAACTAGAAGCTTACATTAAGAAAGAAATAAAGGACTATGAAATGAAATGGAAGTCCTCCGACGCTAAGGCATCCGAGCTTAACCTCACTTATACGATCCTCCATTTCAGTAAGCAAACCTTTACCGTTTCCTTCGATAAATATGAACAGGTAGAAGGAAAGGAGCTTAGCGAATCGCGAATCTTCACTTATGATATCCCCTCCGGGCAGAAACTCTCCATAGAAGACATTTTTGCCAAGGATAGTGATTATTTATCCGTGCTATCCGAAATTGTTTTTGAAGAGTTAACCGCCAGGGAAAAAAATGAAAATTCACAGGGTCTCACTAAAAAGGAAAACCAACTGACGGCAGCCAACTTTGATTCTTTTTCAATTTTGAAAGATACGCTCGTTTTCTATGTTAAGACAGACGATTCAACTAAGGTTCATACGATTGCCATCAATAAGGGGCTTTTTAAAGATAGTTTGCTAGATTCCTATCAAAGTAAGGAATTGAATGAGGATCGTGTAAAGGAATGGCAGCCGAAGAATATCGTCGCCAAGCTGCCTGTGAAAAACGAATGGATCGACCCGGCCAAGAAGGTCATTGCCTTAACCTTCGATGACGGCCCGCACCCCAGTCATACCATGTCCATCTTAAATGATTTGGACAAATATGATGCACATGCAACCTTTTTCGTGCTGGGAAACCGTGTACAGCATTATCCAGAGGTTCTGCAAAAGATGCTCGAACAAGGTAACGAAATCGGCAACCATTCCTGGGATCACCCACAGCTGACCCGCTTGGACAAGGGGAAGATCAAGGATCAAATCAAAAGCACCCAGGAAGCTGTGGATAAAGCCACTGGCATGGAGCCAAGCTTGATCCGCCCGCCATATGGAGCGATTAACGCCAACGTACGTGAATATATGGATGATTTGAAGGTCGTACTATGGGATGTCGATCCAGAGGATTGGAAATACCGCGATGAAAAGAAAATCGTGAACAATGTAATGAACAAAGCCAAAGATGGCAGGGTCATTTTGATGCATGATATTTACCAAACCAGCGCTGAGGCTGCCGGAAAAATCATTAAGCAGCTTCATGACAAAGGCTATCAAATGGTCACCATTTCGGAGTTGGAGAAGGTACAGAAGGACCGTGAGCTTTCCGGAATCGTCATAGATGAATAAAAGTAAAGAGCCTGTCCATTCGGAACAGGCTCTTTGCTTGCAGGCAAATGGGGCAAACCTTTGATCATATGCATGGGTTTGCCCTTTTTTTTTCATTAACCAAGATCGACATTGTGATAAACTTGTTGAACATCTTCCAAATCTTCCAATGCATCGATCATTTTTTCGAATTGAGCTTGTGCATCCTCCGGAAGCGCTAGATCATTTTGTGCAAGCATCGTCAGCTCCGCCACTGTAAAATCGATGATGCCGTTTTCCTTGAATGCTTGTTGCACAGCATGGAATTGTTCAGGCTCGGCATAAACGATGACCGCTTCTTCTTCTTCGATGATATCGCGCACATCAACATCCGCCTCCATCAATAGCTCCAGGACATCATCAGCCGTTTTCCCTTCAACGCCAATTACGGCCGTTGCATCGAACATATAAGCGACAGATCCGCTGACACCCATATTCCCGCCGTTTTTCCCGAATGCGGCACGTACATCGGATGCCGTCCGGTTCACGTTATTTGTCAATGCGTCCACGATGACCATCGATCCATTTGGACCGAAGCCTTCATAACGAAGTTCATCATAGCTCTCTTCCGAACCGCCTTTTGCCTTTTCGATTGCACGGTCGATGATCGCCCTCGGTACATTGTATGTTTTGGCACGCTCAAGCACGACCCTCAATGCCTGATTGGATTCCGGATCAGGTTCCCCTTGTTTAGCCACTACATAAATTTCCCGACCGAATTTAGCATAAATCCTGCTTGTATTTGCATCTTTTGACGCCTTTTTTTCTTTAATATTATTCCATTTACGACCCATTATATTTCACTCTCTTTCATCATTGAATAGATACGAATAGCTTATGATGATATCTGGCCTACTAGGGAATCCCCATGAGCATTCCGTTCGAGGTCGACCATACATTTACTAGATTATATTATACATCAATTGTATAAATTTGAAAAAGTCCTGGCTGACATCCCTTTTTATAAAATACTATGGAAAACATCAAGAGTGGTATAGTATGAAGTGATTGGAAAGGAGAAATATTCATGTTGGAAAACAAAATCATCATCGGGATTCCAGGAAAATGGAAGAACCGGACAGAATTGATTCAAACGGTCGCTGCAAAAAGCGAAGGATACCTGTTAGCCGGGAATATTTTTCATAACAAAGAAAAGAACATGACATTCCAGGCCGAGATCCAGGATCATGAGCCAACTTTGAAAGAGACCTTTTCCTACGCAAGTAAAGGAAATTTCCCCGAGAGCCTGCTGGAGGAAATCAACAAGCATACCTTTACCGTTTATATACTAGCCGATATATCCGAGACCGGAACTGTTGCGGATTTGATCGATGCCGGAGCTGCCATCCTGAGGGCAGGCGGAATGGCCGTGAAAATCGAAACAACAGGCCTTGCCCATTCGAAGGAAGATTGGCTAAAACTTCACCAAAGCCCGGACATTCTCTCGGTTTATGCCCATTTCGTCACCATCATCGGTGAAGAAGATTATTACTGTTCATTCGGAATGAAATCCTTTGGACTTCCTGATGCCGTCACACTCAACACAATGAGTCCGAAAGAAGCCGCCGCCCTGCTCAACACATTCAATTACTACCATGTCGGCGAACGGCCCATCTTCACGAACGGTGAAACCTTCAGCATCCAACAGGATGCACCGGACTTCACCTTAACGAGCCTTCAGGATTTCAGGTACGAAGAGGATCACCCCTTCTACAACCCATTCGGATTATGGAATTTGGGTGCCAGTAAATAGCTGCGCTGCAAAATGTGGTCAAACTCGAAAACGGCTGAGTTTGACCACATTTTTTTAAGACTATGCTGTGGATGGAAGCAACTTCGGCGGAATTTCAAAACAGGATTGATCGAGATTGAAACACTGTATTGGCTAGGCTGCTCGGATCCCCCGCAGGCGCATACTTCTGCGGGAAAAGCGTGTCAAGTGAGACCATTATTCATTCGGTTGGACGGATTATTACCGGGTTGGACGGATTATCCTCTGGATGGGACGGATTATCACCGGGTTGGACGGATTATCCTCTGGGTGGGACGAATTATTACCGGGTTGGACGGATTATCCTCTAGATTGGTCGGATTATCACCGGGATGGACGGATTATCCTCTAGATTGGTCGGATTATTACCGGGATGGACGGATTATCCTCTGGATGGGACGGATTATTACTGGGTTGGACGGATTATCACCGGGTTGGACGGATTATCACCGGGATGGACGAATTATCCTCTGGGTTGGTCGGATTATCACCGGGATGGGACGAATTATCACCGGGATGGACGGATTATCCTCTAGGTTGGTCGGATTATTACCGGGTTGGACGAATTATCCTCTGGGTTGGACGGATTATCCTCTAGGTGGGACGGATTATCCTCTAGGTGGGACGGATTATCCTCTAGGTGGGACGGATTATCCTCTAGATTGGTCAGATTATTACCGGGTTGGACGGATTATCACCGGGTTGGATAATAAAAAGCTAAAAAAAACGGGTCGATCACTCAATTCGCGAGTAAAACAGCCAGATTGGCGAGTAAAGTGCCCAAATTCGCGAGTAAACCTCTCAAACTCTCGAGCAACCCCACTTGCAATGCAATAATGGAACGGTCGTAGTACTGAATCAAAACGATGGAGTGATAGATTTCGTTTTCGTTCTATAGAGGACAACGGAAGTCCGATTTTCAATTCACTCAACTGCCCTTTTCTTCTTCATCACTTCGATTTCCTTTGAAAATGTCTCTTCGATTTCTTTTTTATTTCCATATAAAAACAGATTATCGCCCAATTTAACTTTATACTCACATAGCTCTTTTCTGAGCTTGACATCTCCACTTTCAATAAATAAGACGTTGATATCTGCATCTTCCGATAAAATATCAGTCACTTTAACATCGATGAACTCAGATTTTTCATAAATATCGATTTCGATGACCACATCATCTTCTTCTAAAAATAGGATTTCCTCTATCGGGTGCTCCCACAATTCATAATGATTGAACATTTCACCTTTCATTTTCGCGGAAATTCTTTTATTCATGAACGGGGACTTGATGAGAACAGTCAAAACGACCAATATTCCAATGATGATCGTCAACTCCGTCAAGCGCAGATCATCACTAAGTAATGTACTGATTGATGAAATAATCACCGCAAGGGAGAAAACACCAAATAAAATCAAAAACATGCTTATTTTCCTTCGCACAGGGTGATCGATGATCGATTTCGATTCGTCGGTTGTGAACCCAGTGCCTGTCAGCATGGAAATCACCTGGAATCTGGCTACATTTGACTTTAATCCAGTCAATTTCAGCAGCGTAACCGATATTTCAATAACCAGAGCAATAATGATTATATATAGCAGCATGAACAATATATTCGTCAAAATAATCACTTCCTCTCCTTTGGTTTACCCTAACCAAGCTAAAAGAAATCACCTGCGTTTTTTGATATTCCCCATCAATATATTCGTTTGTTGCCAACAACTTTACTCAACACAAAAAAACACAGTTTAAGTCATACTGTGTTTTCTTGCGGTCTTTCGATCAAATGGTCTTCAGTAATAATTTTTTCAGCAGCGGTGTAAATTGTTCGGGCAGCTCAGCTACGCTAGGGACCATCAGCCGCTCTTTGCCGTAGATGTTTTTCATCGTTTTTTCTTCACTTTCTTCAATCATTCCATCAGCTAAAAACAGGCCAATGACCTCTATTCCTTTTTTTCTGGCTTCAGAAACGGCAAGATGTGTATCGACAATTCCATTTTGGTCATAATCGCTCGCCGCTGGCTCACCATCGGAAAACACGAGCAGAAATCGGTTTTTTTCTCGTCTTTTTTCCAATTCCATTGCCGCAACCCGGATACTGTATCCATCACGGTTGTCTTCCTCCGGTTCAAGCTGCATGATCTTGGCTCCCGAGTTTAGATACAAGGAATCGGAATGAGACTGGATCACGTGGAAGTAATTCGGCTGATATCCTTCCCTCACCTCATTTGCATCTTCCCAAAACCCCACGATCGAGTGGGGGATCCTGAGCTTTTTCAGCACTTCATGAAACAAGGCGACGCCCCGTTTCGTTTCATCCATTTTGTTGTGCATCGAAGCCGAGCAATCGATAAGTAATGTAAATACGGCATCCAATTCATTCGAATCCTGGTTCTTTTTATAAAAGACCCTTGGATTTTCATCGAGTACAAGCGGCAGTAATTTCTGCGATAACCGGCCAAAAAGCAAATCTTTTCTAGGTGCATTCTTTTTATTTTCCAGCGTCTTTTCAATCGTGCTCGACAGTTTTCGCTTGAATGGCTCAATTTCCGCGACAAACTCACGATACCGTTTTTCTTCGGCAGGGGTAGGCACTTTTGCTTCTTTGATGACTTGAACGACGTCTTTATTGTCTTCACCAAATGGGTGCTCACCGCTTTTTCCGATGTTCGTTTGCTTCTTCTCCAGCGTTTCCTGCTGATTGTACTCCTTTTGCTGACTTTCCCCGGACGAACCTTGGATCGATGCCAATGCTTGATCGGCATCTTCCGCTTCACGGGCACCTCCGCCCATCAGGCTTGTTTTCGTTCCTTGCTCCAATTCAAATTGCAGGAAGGTCGAGTTACTTTCTCCATTCTTATTTTCCCGATGCCATGTCGAGAACTTTTCATCAATGAACTCGCTCTTCTCTTCATCCACATCTTCCGCATCATCATTGAGCAATTCATCATTCCTGGTCAATTCGTCAAATAGCGTATTGCCTTTGTACTTATGGACATTAGCGATTGGGAAGATGAAGTATTCATTCATCGTATCCTGATAATCATCGTTCATCCGAAAAATGATTTGCTCACAAATTTTAGTGATATCATCCGTTTTCCTCGCTTCAAATACGGAATGGATGTACGGTTTGATTTTCTCCAGCTCTTCCAGCTGACGTGTGTTGGCTCTAGGAAAAATCGGATCTGGCCGGTCTGATTGAAGCAGTAAGTAGATGAGGCAGTATAATTCATCCAGGGCAAAGCTTCTTGTGACATTCGTGGCCAATTGGCTTTCGAAATACTGTTTAAGGTAAGCGCCTCTTACCGAAAACCAGTTTTTCGTGCCTGGTCTTTCTTTCTTCACCAGCTCTTCCAACCGCATATCTTCCAATAAGGCGAACAATTGGGCAGCAAACTTCGGAAGCGAGGTTTCTGCCATGATGTCCTGATATTCCTTCATGCTTTTGATTGCTGAATAGTGCAGCGTACCAATCGTTCTAAGCAGCACGTCCGTTTTCAGGCCGGCTTCCTTCACTTCCTTATTGCCATTTTCCCAAAAATGGCTGGCTGTGACCTTATTCTCGATCAAGTCGATGAAGGAGCCATAATTGTATTCGAATTCCAGATCAGGAATACCGGATAAGACAGTCGAAAGATCCTGCAGCTGCAAAAAAAGAGCCGTATCAATTATTGAATCATTGAACCGGATATACTTCATGAGGCATTCTCCTAGTTAGAATAATGTGTCAGCCAGATTCTTCACAAACTCCCGCTCCCGCTCCTCGTCCAATTTATCGACAATCGAACGAAGAATCGCCCGTTTCGGCGGGACCAGGACACTCAGATCACATGCATCAAGCAAGGCCCTGATCGACGCGGCATCTTCGGCAACCTTTCCTTGATTGACAGCGTTAATCAAATCACCCGACAGCTTAACGAACAAGCCGATATTTTTTGAATCCTTCAACTTTGTATTGGTCTCGATCAATTGCTTTAGCTGCTCCCCTTCAATATAGGGCACCTCTATGACGACAAACCTGTTTTTCAGCGCTTCATTCAACGGCACCGTGCCAACATATCCTTCATTGATCGCGGCAATCACATTAAAACCAGCTTTTGCCGTGATGACTTCGTTCGTGAACGGGTTCGTTATTGTCCTTCTATAATCGAGTACCCCATTGATCAGCGGCAGTGTTTCAGGTTTAGCCATGTTAATTTCATCTATGTATAAGAAATGACCGTAATTCATGGAATTGATCACAGGTCCAGGCACGAATTCAATCACCTGTTTTTCCTCTTTGTAAGATAATGTCTTGAAGCCCAATAAGCTTTCAGCATCCAAATCGACCGAGCAATTGACACTGAACATCGGCTGGTTGAATAGATGTGATAATGTCTCGGCAAACTTGGTTTTCCCAGCTCCCGTTGGCCCCTTCAAGAGAATGTTCTTCCCCATGCTCAAGGCAGAGATGGCATCCACCATCAAGTCCATCTCCGGAGGCAGATAACCGCCCGGACGAATCATTTCCTCAAATTGAACAGGATCTTTCTTGGTTGATTGTAATATAGTTGCGATTTCTTTTGGTAATTCATTGATCATTATGTCCCTACACCCCTTTTTGTACATTTTAAGGCTCTTTCCCACTAAAGACAAACGCGAAGAAAAAGAGCAGTCACACTAAGCTCATAAAAGTAAAAAAACCGATTCTCCACATGCTATGGAAATCGGTTTTAGTTCTTTTACTAACGCTGGTAACTCCTATTGCCGTGCAATGATTGGCAATCATTCAGGCATCCTTAAATTTTCCTCAACGCAGCAGAAATCGCAGTATCCCCTGCAACCAAGTCAAAAGAGCGCCTGTAGGTATTTTCTTCGGCCAAGGCAGCCAGAATCGTCCGGGCGACATCTTCCCGTGAAATCGAACCGCGATCCACCCCTTCAGCCGCGGTCACTTTGCCCGTTCCCGGTTCGTTCACAAGGCCGCCCGGACGAATGATCGTATATAATAAATCGCTTTGCAGCAAGGCTCTATCCGCATAATGCTTCGCCACATAATACGGTTTGATGGCTTCATTCCAATTATCCCGATTATTCGCCTGAAAAGCACTTACCATGATGAATCGGTCGATGCCCAGATTTTCTGCCGCCTCTATCGTTTTAACGGCACCATCCAGATCGATCAGCAGCGTTTGATCTGCGCCTGTGCGTCCACCGGACCCTGCTGTAAAGACGATGGCATCACAGCCTTTTGCCGCATTCGCAATCTCTTCCACCGATCCGGTCAAACTGACCACGACCGATTCAATTCCATTTTTCTCAAAGTGCTGTCTTTGTTCTTCCTTCCGGATCATTGCCCGGACACGATGTTCCTGGCTATCATTCAACAGGTCCACCAAGTGTTTACCGATCTGCCCATTTGCCCCAACTACGAATACCTTCATTGAAAGTCAGCTCCCATAATGGTTAGTTTGGTTTCATACAAATTATTTCATGGACGAAGCCCATTATCAAACAATCAGCCCATTACACAATGGAAAAAGTTTGGCAATAATCTATATCTACCTTATAATAATGACAACAAAACAACGAGGAGGTGTAAAGATTGGCAATACGTACCTTAATGCCACCTTCTGCAACATCTCATGCAAAGCCTAGTATTGGAGGCGATACTTTGCATGGGGTTCAATCTTTTTAAATTAAATCGCCCAACCTATCATTTCCGATATTTGGCTTTGCACCTTATTTCATTCTTAAAAAAGAATAAGGGGCTGGCAGAAATGAAATATGTAAAAGCAACGGCCGTTTTGCCGGAAAGGCTGCTCGTTGAAATACAAAAGTACGTACAAGGGGAAACCTTATATATACCCAAACCTGAAAAGACTCATCGCAAATGGGGAACGTGTTCGGGCTCAAGGGAGCTGATCGATGACCGAAATGCAGCCATAAGATCTGCATTCAAAGGCGGCCGTACCATCCTTCAATTGGCTGAAGAACATTTTCTCTCCGTGGAGACCATTAAGAAAATCGTTTATTCCAAATAAGAACACAAGCTAGCACTGATGATGATATCAGTGCTTTTTCATATGCATAGTATATTTCTTAGCCGTTTTCCCCCTTTTAATGCGATTGCGATTTCTGTAAAGTAAAAACAGGAGAGTGAAAACAATGGAACCTTTTATCAGAAGCGAGCAATATAACTTCATTAAATTACAAACACAGATTCTCATAAATGGCCACGCCACTGCAAACGACAGAGATGTGATCAATACCCTGAAAACTGTTTCCAAAGAACGTGTACTACAGTTGTTCAGCGACCTGAATGAAGATCAAAAACAGCTTTTGGACCCGGTTGACACGATTAAAGATCCCGCACAGGCCGAGAACTTTCTCTTGCAGATCAAGCCATATGTCATACCGTTTAAGGAAATAACCGAAAAAACGATAAAGAAGCTATTTCCAAAGGCAAAGAAATTAAAGGCACCATCGCTGGAAACCGTCGATTTAAGGGAAATATCATACTTGGGCTGGGATGATCACGGATCAGGAAGGAAATTCATTATCGCACCTCATCATGATACCTTCACTGGCCTGCACGGCACGATTAAACCGGCCAACAAAAAAGGGATCTGCGCCATCTGCAGCCGCTTTGAAGAAATAGGGATGTTCATGTCCGAAACAAAGGGAAAGGTTCAAGGAACATTCATAAAAAAAGGCAACTACATTTGTCTAGACAGCATGAAATGCAACCAAAACATCACCACTTTAGAAAAAATGACCGATCTCATCGAGAGGCTGAAATAAAATGAAAAAGCAATCCTTCAGCACCGAAGGATTGCTTGCTGTGCAAAAATTTGCGCCCCCAACAAAGTTCAAGACGCCATGACATTTTCAAAATTTACCGTTGCGATAATCATCAAAGGCCTGAATGATTTCTGCCTCCGTATTCATGACAAAAGGCCCTCTCGCCACCACAGGCTCCCCGATTGGTTCACCTGCATACAACATGACGCGCATCCTGCTGTGTGCTTCAATTTTCATCTCGCTCACCTCAGCATCCTGTGCCCCAGCCATCCAGAGAACCTGCCCTTGCCTTCCAGCGATTTGATTGGCGCCAAACTCGCCTTCTCCTTCCAATATATACAAAAAACCATTATATGATCCCGGAAGCTTAGGACTGACCACTGCGCCCTCCTCCATATTTATCTCCAACATCGTGATCGGCGCTACATTTTTCGTTTCAGCGGTTTTGTTTCCGTAAGATCCTGAAAATAATCGGATGTGAGCACCTTCGCCTTCGAAGGTCAACATATCTTTTTTCCGTAAGTCTTGATATCGCGAAGGCATCATTTTTGATTTTGCCGGTAGATTCACCCACAATTGCAGCAGGCTGACCATTTCCCCTTCTGCCGCATCCTCATTATGTTGGACACCTTGACCTGCCGTCATCCATTGAGCGTCCCCAGGATAAAGTACCCCCTCTCCATGTTTACTGTCATAATGATTAAGGTGGCCATCTATTAGGAAGGTGACCGTTTCAATTCCCCGATGAGGGTGAATGCCGAAAACACCGCTGCGCATATGATCGTGAGCCATAAGCAAAAAGGGATCATGCTCTTTCCAATCACCAGGCTCAACCACCCAAGCCATCGTGTGAATATCACTATTTTTTTGAAACCCTAGGGTCCGAACATTTTTTATATCACGGCTAAAAACACCTTTTTTGTCCATTTTGCATTCCTCCTTGAAATTACTATCCATGAGCTCATTATGTGCCTTTACCCGGCATAAATGAAGTAGGCACTTAATAGAGACATAGTTTCCTTGAAGAAACCTTTAACTCATGCATGCGTTTTGCAGTTTTTCGGTCAATCGAGTTAAAAAAGACATGAACAAGAAGCGCATAAAGTGCTCGAAAAACCGTATAATTGTAAAGTTGTCACAACGATGGATAAGATTGTAGGTAAGTGAAAAATCGCCATTTTACTCAATTTGCTTCATAATGGAACAATGAGATTCAATGAACTTCAAAAATGATGTCAGGTGTCACTAAAAAAGTGCTCACCTCACATTTTCGGGAAATGGAGGAAGAAGGGGTGACCTACCCGCAAGTCCCATTCTCCATGAACGAATACGGCAAAAAACTCCAAACCGAGGGGTGCTTCCCTTATTGCCCAAAAGCAGCAAATCGACATCAGAAAGAAGGAATGAATTTTGACACATAAAAAGAACCTTCATGTTCTATATCCTTATAACGATATGGAAAAGTATATCGAACAAGTTTTGAAGTATATCCAAGACGGTATCGCGGCTGGAGAGTACACCATCATTGTCGAAAATGACCGCCTATACCCCCTTATTCATAAAGAGCTGTGCAAACGATTGACGGACGATCAGCTCAAATTCATTCACTTTGTGAACAACTTCGATTTCTATTGTTCAAGCGGGAGTTATCATCCTCCTGCAATCGAACAATACTTTAATAAAATGGTCCAGCCTTATGTCGAAAACAAGATTTCTTTCCGATCATGGGCACATGTCGAGTGGGCCACCATCGATGAGCCCCTGGACATCATAGAAGAATTTGAGAGAATAGTGGACGAAGCCGTAAACCAGCTTCCATTTCCATTAATTTGCGCATACGCAGCACACAAAATGCCACCCTACCTCGAGAAAATCTTGCTCGAAACACATCCATATATTCTTATTGAAGATGATATCATCATCTCTGATCGATACACGCCTGCTCCAAGCATAAAATAGACAACACGCCTAGGAAAACTCCTAGGCGTATTTTTCTCTTGTTTCTCCTCGCATTCAGTGTGCTACTCGCCAATTCTGATTTCAGCCTGAAAATGGTGATTTTTCGCGCGAGTTTCTGCTATTTTTTCAGTTCCATTTTCGATTTCTCCTCGCATTTTGTGCGTTACTCGCCAGTTTGGGCACTTTACTCGCCAATTTGGCGCTTTTACTCGCCAATTTGAGCACTTTACTCGCCAATTCTGATTTCAGCCTGAAAATGGTGATTTTTCGCGCGAGTTTCTGCTATTTTTCAGCTCAATTTTCGATTTCTCCTCGCATTTTGTGCGTTACTCGCCAATTTGAGCGGTTTTACTCGCCAGTTTGGCGCTTTTACTCGCCTATTCTGATTTCAGCTTGAAAATGGTGATTTTTCGCGGGAGTTTCTGCTATTTTTTCAGCTCAATATTCGATTTCTCCTCGCATTTTGTGCGTTACTCGCCAATTTGGCGCTTTTACTCGCCAATTTGAGCACTTTACTCGCCTATTCTGATTTCAGCTTGAAAATGGTGATTTTTCGCGCGAGTTTCTGCTATTTTTTCAGTTCCATTTTCGATTTCTCCTCGCATTTAGCGCTTTTACTCGCCAGTTTCAGCACTTTACTCGCGAATTCCGAAAAAGCAAAAGAAGCACCATACGATTATGGCGCTTCCTTTTACTGTCAGGGCAGGACGGATGCGCCCATCAAGTAGCGGTCGACTTCACGTGCTGCTTCACGGCCTTCATTGATTGCCCAAACGATGAGGCTTTGGCCCCTTCTTGCGTCTCCGGCAGCGAAGACTCCTTCGACATTCGTTTTGTAGTCGCCGTAGACGGCGTCGATTTTTTGATTGACCGTTTCTACGCCGAATTGGTTCAGTAGTGGCTGTTCCGTTCCTTCGAATCCGATTGCGATGAAAACGAATTGTGCCGGCCATACTTTTTCCGTTCCCGGGATTTCCTTGAAGATGTAGATGCCATTTTCGTCTTTGATTTTTTCCATGGAGATTGTATGGAGTTCCTTAACGTTTCCATTTTCATCGGCTACGATTTTCGTTGTTTGGATTGAATATTGACGCGGATCTGCTCCAAATTTCGCTTCTGCTTCTTCATAAGCATATTCAAGCGAAAAGACATTTGGATATGCCGGCCACATATTATCGGTGGTACGATTTGCCGGCAAGATCGGATGCTTCCCGAACTGGACGACACTTCTGCATTCCTGGCGAAGGGCCGTTGCAACACAGTCAGCTCCAGTATCCCCTCCGCCGATGACGATAACATCCTTCCCCTTTGTATCCAAAAATTGACCGTCTTCTAAATTGGAGTCGAGCAAGCTTTTGGTCGACGTCGTCAAATAATCCATTGCGAGGTGGATGCCGGCTGCCCCGCGGCCTTCGATTTCCAGATCTCGTTGTTTTTGGGCACCTGTGCAGAGGATGACTGCATCGTATTGCTCCTGCAGTTCCTCGGCCGAAATGTCTTTTCCGATTTCTGTGTTCGTAACGAAATCGATGCCTTCCTGAGTCAATAATTTGATTCTGCGGGCTACGACATCCTTTTCCAGCTTCATGTTCGGGATGCCGTATGTCAAAAGGCCGCCTGCCCGGTCAGCACGTTCATAAACCGTGACGGAATGACCGGCTTGATTCAACTGATCGGCGCTTGCCAATCCTGCTGGGCCCGAACCGATGATGGCAATTTTCTTGCCGGTCCTGCTTTCAGGGATGCGAGGCGTGATCCAGCCATTTTCAAATCCTTTATCGATGATCGTCCGTTCAATGTTTTTGATTGAAACCGCAGGATCACTGATCGCCACCGTACAAGAACCTTCACAGGGGGCAGGGCATACGCGCCCGGTGAATTCAGGGAAATTATTCGTTTTCGTTAAACGGTCCAGCGCTTCTTTCCATCTGCCGCGGTATACCAAATCATTCCATTCAGGGATCAGATTATTGATCGGGCAGCCTGTCGTGACCCGGTTCAATTCCATGCCCATATGGCAAAATGGGGTAGCGCAGTCCATACACCGCGCTCCCTGTATGCTTAATTTTTCATCAGAGAAAGGAGTTGAATATTCTCTCCAATCGCTTAAACGAGTGAGAGGATTCCGGTCTTTTGGTTTTTCTCGCGGATAATCCATAAATCCTGTTGCTTTTCCCATCTTTCTCTCCCCTTTCTTACAGCATCACTGCTTGTTTTGTGTTTTTTTTATCTTGAACGGCATTGGCTTGAAAGGCGCTCATCGCCGCTTCCTCATCCGTTAAGCCTGCTTGCTTCTGCTCTTCGATGCTTCTCATCATCCGTTTGTAATCCTTTGGTATGACCTTCACGAATTTCTTGGAAAAATCATCCCAGTTCTCCAGTACATAAGAAGCTTTGGCACTTTTCGTATAATGAAGGTGACTGTGAATCATCTTTTTAACCTCGCTTGCATCTTCGTCAAGCGTCTCGAACTCTATCATTTCAGGGTTGCACAATGCCTTGAATTCTTCCGCATCATCAGCGAGGACGTACGCGATGCCGCCTGACATGCCCGCCGCAAAGTTTTTGCCGACATTGCCGAGAATCACCACGCGACCGCCAGTCATATACTCACAACCATGGTCCCCGATTCCTTCAACGACGACATTGACTCCACTGTTCCGTACCGCGAATCGTTCTCCGGCACGTCCATTAATGTATGCCTCGCCGCTTGTTGCACCGTATAAGGCGATATTCCCGGCAATGACATTGTCCCCGGCATCGATTCTATTGCCCGCTGGTGCCGAAACAACGATTTTACCGCCGGATAAACCTTTCCCGACATAATCATTGGCATCACCCGTCAAATACAGAGACATCCCGTTTGGAATGAAGGCACCGAAGCTCTGGCCCGCAGATCCGGTAAAACGTAGTGTGATCGTATCTTCAGGCAGGCCGATTTCTCCATAACGCTTGGATACTTCACTGCCGACAATCGTACCGACAACACGGTTCACGTTTGTAATCGGGAAGCAGACATCGACCGGAGCTTGATCATTCAATGCAGGCTGAATCATTGGTAAAATTTTTCGGATATCCAATGCTTCTTCAATTTTATGGTTTTGAGGGAGTTGATACGTACGGATTCCCTCCGGTTGGTAAAGCAGTGTCGTCAAGTCGAGGTGCTTCGCTTTCCAATGGTTTTGTGCCCGCTCGCTCACTTGCAAAACATCCGTGCGGCCGACCATCTCCTCCAGCGTTCTAAATCCTAGCTCCGCCATCGTTTCCCGCACTTCCTCAGCGATGAAGCGCATGAAATTCACGACGTGATCAGGATCGCCAGTGAACTTGCTGCGAAGCTCAGGGTTTTGGGTAGCTACCCCTACCGGGCATGTATCCAGATGACAGGCACGCATCATGACACACCCAAGGACTACAAGCGGGGCCGTAGCAAATCCGAACTCCTCCGCGCCGAGGATTGCCGCCATGACTACATCGCGCCCCGTCATCAGCTTTCCGTCCGTTTCAAGGACCACCCTGCTGCGCAGTCCATTCAGCATCAAGGTTTGGTGCGCTTCAGCAAGGCCCAGCTCCCAAGGAAGCCCAGTATGCTTTATGCTTGTTTTAGGCGATGCGCCCGTACCGCCATCATAGCCACTGATGACGATGACATCTGCGGCACCTTTCGCAACACCGGCTGCAATCGTCCCCACACCTGCTTTTGACACAAGCTTGACGCTGATCCTTGCATCACGATTCGCGTTTTTCAAATCGTGTATCAGCTGTGCCAAATCTTCAATCGAATAGATATCGTGATGCGGAGGCGGTGAAATCAAGCCTACACCAGGTGTGGAACCACGCACCTCTGCGACCCACGGATATACTTTGTTTCCGGGAAGCTGCCCGCCTTCTCCCGGCTTTGCTCCTTGTGCCATCTTGATTTGGAGCTCATCAGCATTGATGAGGTAATGACTTTTCACCCCAAAACGCCCTGAGGCAATTTGCTTGATCCCACTGCGGCGATTATCACCGTTTTGATCCAAATGGTAACGGCTTGGATGTTCCCCGCCTTCACCGCTATTGCTTTTTCCGCCGAGACGGTTCATCGCAATCGCTAATGTTTCATGTGCTTCCTGGCTCAAAGAACCGAATGACATTGCGCCCGTTTTAAAACGGGTGACAATCGATTCGACGGATTCGACTTCATCGATGGAAATGCTTTGGCGAGTTTGATCGAACGAGAATAAATTACGTAAAAACCCGAGTCTTTCTTCATTCGCCAAGTTTGAATATTGTTTAAATAATTGATAATCGCCTTTGCGGCAGGCCCATTGCAAGGTATGGATCGTTTTGGGATTGAAGGCATGATGTTCGCCCGTTTTTCTCCATTGAAAATCGCTTCCGCTTTCAAGCGACTGGTCATAGGACCCAGCAGCGGCTTTTCTATGGCGTATCAACGCTTCATTCGCGATCGTTTCCAAATCGATCCCGCTAAGCTGCGAGGCAGTACCGCTGAAATAACGTTCGATGACATCCGCGCCGATTCCGACCGCTTCGAAGATTTGTGCGCCGCGATAGCTTTGGATCGTGGAAATCCCCATCTTCGACATCACTTTTACGATGCCCTCCGTCACCGAGCGTACATATTTCCTTACCGTTTCTTCGTAGCTGACGGCCAAACTTCCTTCCAATACAGCCTGTTTATACGTTTCATAGGCAAGATACGGGTGAATCGCATCCACTCCATACCCGATCAGTGATGCAAAATGATGGACCTCCCTTGCTTCCCCCGATTCAACGATGATGCTCACCTTCGTCCGATTCCCATGGCGGATAAGCTCCTGATGAAGGGCACTCGCAGCCAAAAGGGAAGGAATGGCAGCATTTTTTTCGGTCAAACCGTGATCGGATAAGATCAATACGCTGATGCCTTCGGAAATAGCCTGCTCCGCTTCACGGCAGATGCGGTCGAGCTCGCTCTCCAAATCTTCTGAAAATAAAGTCTGGATCACCCTGCTTCTGAATTCCGGAAACGTATTCTCTTTTATTTGCTGCACCTGACCTGGCGTCAATACAGGTGTATCCAATTGAATGCGGCGGCTGTTCGTTTTATCCGGTTTCAGCAAATCCCCTTCCGCACCAAGGAATGTCATCGTGGACGTGACGATTTGTTCACGCAGCGAATCGATTGGCGGATTGGTCACCTGGGCGAAGGATTGCTTGAAATAGTTGAATAGTGATTGGGGGCGATCCGATAAGACAGCCAACGGAATATCATTCCCCATGCTTCCAAGTGGATCCTTCCCCTCGTTGATGACTGGCAATAAATATTTTTGAACATCTTCATATGTGTATCCGAACGCTTTTTGCCTGAAGAGCAAGTCAACGATCGGTTCCCCTTGTGGCGGTTCTTCGTCGCTTAATTGAACAAGCTGTTCGTCCAGCCATTGCTGATAAGGATTTTCCTGAGCCATTTCCGTCTTGATTTCTTCATCGGAGACGATGCGGCCTTCCTCTAAATCTATCAACAGCATTCTTCCTGGGCTTAAACGATCTTTATATAGTACATTTTCAGGCTCTACATCGATAACGCCGACCTCAGAGGAAAAAATGATATAATCATCTTTTGTCACATAATACCGTGCCGGCCTAAGACCATTACGATCCAGGATGGCCCCGATTTGCTTGCCGTTCGTAAAGGAAATGGCGGTCGGTCCATCCCAAGGCTCCATTAGCATGCTATGATATTCGTAAAATGCCTTCTTTTCTTTCGTCATATGCGGATTCTCCGTCCACGGCTCAGGAATGAGCATCATGGCCGCATGAGCCGGTTTACGTCCGGCCAGCACGAAGAATTCAAGTGCATTATCAAGTATCGAGGAATCACTTCCGTCTATATCCAAAATTGGCAGCACCTTTTTCAGGTCCTCTCCGAATGCTTCCGACACAAACTGCTGTTCACGCGCCTTCATCCAATTCACATTACCTCTAAGCGTATTGATTTCGCCATTATGAATCAGATAACGGTTCGGATGCGCCCTCTCCCAACTCGGAAAGGTATTCGTACTGAAGCGGGAATGTACTAAAGCAAAAGCCGAAACAAAATCTTCCTGTTGAAGGTCAAGATAAAAGGCATCCACCTGCTCCGGAGTCAACAATCCTTTGTAAACGATCGTCGCACTTGAAAGACTGGCAAAATAAAAACGGTTTCCACGTTCACGGGCCCATTTTTCCGCTTGCTTCCTTATAATGAACAATTTACGCTCAAACGCTAAATCATCGGATATCGTTTCACTGGCCCCGATGAAAACTTGGCGGATCGTCGGACATGTCTCCTTGCCGACCTCCCCGATTTTCCCTGCATCCACAGGAACCGTTCTCCAGCCTAATAGCGTTTGGCCCTCTTGCTCGATAAATGCATTCAAGCGAGCTTCGATTTCATTCCGTTCATCATCATCGTTTGAGAAAAAGAGCATACCTACACCATAGCGCCCTTTTGCTGGCAAATTCATTTCCGGGCATGCCAGCCTAAAATAGTTATCAGGGATTTGCACCATCAGTCCTGCGCCATCTCCCGTCAGGGGATCACTGCCTTGTCCGCCGCGATGATCCAATTGGCACAGCATCTTCAGTCCTTGTTTGACGATGTCATGTGTAGCAAGCCCTTTTAAATGAGCGTATAAACCGATCCCACATGCATCATGTTCAAATTCAGGATGGTAGAGCCCTTGTGCTTTTGGTATTTGATTGTATGTCATAATAATCGCCCCCATCGTATTCTTACACCGTTATGTCACTTACATTTTATTCTAGGTTTTCAAATCGATATAAACAATATATAATTCTTGTATAAACTATCTCATTTTGAGATGAATGGTCGGAGGATGAATAAATGGAACTACGTCAATTACGTTATTTTGTTGAAGTGGCCGAAAGAGAACATGTCTCTGAGGCCGCAGAGCACCTGCATATCGCCCAATCAGCCATCAGCCGGCAAATCTCCAGACTGGAGGATGAGCTGGGCGTTCATTTATTTGAAAAAATCGGCCGAAATATTCAGTTAACCCCAATTGGTAAAATATTTCTGATTCATGCAAAAACGGCAATAGCCGCGATTGAATACGCCAAAGATCAAATCGAAGAATTTTTGGACCCTGAACACGGAACCATTAAGATCGGGTTCCCATCCAGCCTCTCGACCCATTTGCTGCCTACCGTCATTTCGGCCTTTAAGGATGAGCAGCCCAATATCGCGTTCCATTTAAGGCAGGGCTCTTATTCCTCATTAAAGGAAGCAGTCAAAAACCGTGAAATCGGCTTAGCCTTTCTTGGCCCAATCCCGACGAACGATCCCGATATCGAAGGTCATATCTTATTCACCGAAAATATTTCCGCATTACTGCCAATCACACACCCACTCGCTGAACGGAAAACCCTGCGTCTGAGTGATTTAAGAAATGATCCATTCGTCTTATACCCAAAAGGATACATCCTTCATAGCATCGCGATCGAAGCATGCAAGGCCGCTGGTTTCACACCGAACATTGCCTCGGAAGGTGAAGACATGGATTCGATTAAAGGACTTGTTTCAGCCGGGATTGGGGTCAGCTTGCTGCCTGACAGCACCTTTTATGAAGTCATCCCACGACTGACCGTCAAGATTCCCATCGATACACCCGAGGTCAAACGGACTGTCGGCATCATCACGCCCAAAAACCGGGAATTGGCCCCTTCCGAAAAGGTTTTTTACCAATTTGCCAAGAAATTCTTCTCTGTTCTCGAGCAATATCAATGATCACGTCCATTAGCAATATTGCCCCCCTAAGCCGGGATGGCGCTAAATCGGGATGAGCTACGTTTATACGGGATAACTCGCCAATTTTTCCCCACGTAATTGGCGCCGTTTTTCTCGATTTCCTTGCGTTACTCGCCAATTCAGCACTTTTACTCGCCAATTCGGCACTTTTACTCGCCAATTCAGCACTTTTACTCGCCAATTTCGTGCTTTTACTCGCGAGTTTCAAGCTTTGCATCATATTTGAGGCGCATTCTCCTGCAGTGGAATGGAGCGTCCATCAGAAAAACCATAGGTCGCTGCCTTCTAATCCTATTGATAATGTTATAATATATAAGAATTGGATTTAATTAGGATGATAGTCTTCGGAGGTGAACAACATTAAGAAAATCCTTTTATCGCTCGCCTTATGCCTAGTCTCCTTAACTCTCGTTGCATGCAAGGAGGACCAGCCAAAAGCGGACAATGCTCTTTCCGTCCCTAAGCTGACAGCAAGGGAGCAGGCCATACTCGCCAATACGAGTGAAAACGCCATGCTTATCGATTTCAATGTGGATGATACATACAAGGAATTGTCTGTCTGGGTCGAAAAATATGAAGCTGGTAACCTTGTCGAAGCTGAAAAAGGCCGTATGAAGGCAGAGATCAAAAAGAATGGGACAATCATTTTTACGACATCAAAAACGGATGACGATCAGAAGCTTTCTATGTTCAATGTCACCATTCAAAATGACGGCGGCACGACTACAGCCACTTACCCTGAAAAAATGGACAAGAAGGATCCCAGCGTATCGGGCAGTCCAGATAAAATCGATTTAAAAAAGACTAACAAGCCCGTATTGTGGAGCATTTGTTATTCGAGCAGTCAAGAAGGCATACGTTCTCTTTCCGCTGATTTTTATCATGATATGGATAGTCATATCGACGAATTAAAGTCATATGATGTCGTCTACCTGCTGAGAAGTGAGTTTACAAAATAAGCTATCAATGATAGTCCAGACCATAAACTGAAAACTACAGCATATTGGAGGATATCCTAAAAAGCAGCCATCGCACGAATGGCTGCTTTTCCTCAATAATGGCACCAACTGGAAGGGTTTAAAAATCCTTCACTTCTAAATTGATACCCTCCACTTGATCTTCATAGATAAAGAATGAAAGTAAAATATCCTGATCACGATCAACGTATTCAATTAATTTGTCCGTTTGATCACTCGAACGTTCTCTATAATTTTTTCCATAAATACGGATTAAATCTGTTACAGATGTACCTATTGATACATTTCGAGAAGTTTTGGAGCTAGAATCAAAAGCTTCGATTCTATGTATCGTTCTATTTTTTGTCTTATCAACAGTGATGCGTTTATTGATATTTTCATCAATATTGTAGATTTCATAGCCTGGGTGGCTAACATCCTTAGAGATTGAAAAAGAATGACCCTTTCGATACTTCTCCAAACTGTCCAATAAATATATATGATTAATATTTTCATTGGATAAATCTGTCGTTTTCGTTTGATATTCATAAATTGTACATCCTATAAAAATCATGATCGCTACCACTAATATGATTATCGTAAATTTTAATTTCAAGTCTTAAAACCCCTCAGCATTATCATTTTTTACCTTTAATCAATCTACCCATTATACGTGCTCATCCGTACAATTTCGACGGGTCTTTATTTTTAAAATTAATCTGGCATGATGAAGATGTATAGTTGATGCTTTAAGATGGAAGCGGGCCAATTGGCGGAGTAAGTGTTCGTTTTAATGAAGTAGCGGCCATCACTTTTGCAGGTACATTAAATAGATGAAGAAATCATTTTATTTTGCTTCTGAAAAAATAAAGGAGATACTACTATTGTTGTAGTATCCCCTTTTAAAGTTCAAATTCAGCCCAGCCCTCATTACTTATTTATTTCACGCCATTCGTTTTCTAAAATACCCATTTCAATCAAGTTCCAGTATTCATCACCATTTTTACGAGCATCCCTTAAAAATCCTTCTCTAACAAATCCAGCGTTTTCATAACAACGAATTGCAGAAGCATTAAAATCAAATACACCTAAGGTTACCTTGTGTAGTTTCAGTTCTTCAAAAGCAATTGTCAGAACAGCTTTCATCATTTCAGAACCAATCCCTTTGCCTCTTACTTCCGATGAGCCGACTAACACCTTCCCTACTCTCGCTGATTTATGCACACGGTCTACTCTCCCTAAAGAAATGTGTCCAATCACTTTTTGCGATTCCTGGTCTATTACTTTGTAAATATATGTATCAGAATCTTCTTTGTTCGCTTCTTCAAGGTATTTTTCAAGTTGTTCTGACGTTAACGGGTATTGGAATGCAGGACCGCCCCATTGCAATGTAAATTCAGCTGAAGGTATCCAGTTTATTAATTGTTCTATATTAGAACGCTCAAAATATTGTAGTTCAATCATCATTCTTCCTCCTTTATTTTTATATTTCGCCCTTTAGTTGAATGAAAATCCTTACCTTTATTGTACATGTATTGGAAATAGTCAGCACTCTATTTAAAATCGTATCGACCTTCACACTTAAAGAGCTTATGAATCGTGAACAACTGAAACGCATTAAGGGACCCAATTAGGGTCCCTTATATTATGATTGGCTTTCGATCATTCCTGCTCTTTCACCTCCAATATCAAATCACCTTCATTGGATATAAATTCATCTTTTCCTGTCTTATCGATATAGACGTTATAGCCCTTTTTCAGGTTAAGCACGATTGGCTTTTTCACTTTTTCACCGATTTCCCATTGAATCGTCTGCAAGCTTTCGGTTTGCGTTTCATCTTTTATATCGACAAACACTCGGACCGTATCGGTTGTCCTTGATAGTACATAATTCCCCGCTGGAATTTCTGTACCGACCACATAATATCCAGGATCTTTCATGATGAGTTTTTGATTTTTTTTCACGACTTTTTTAAATTCAGATGGCTTGAATTCAAATTCGCCTTTAATTGAAAATTTTTCATTCATATATGAGGGATCTGCATGCAGTACAGCATTTTTGTGCATTTTTTCACCGGCAAATACCGCTTCATTATCAAGGGCTTTCACATCATAATAACCCTGATCAATATCCTTCCCGACAACGATGTTTTGTGATTCCAACACCATATAGGAAGCTGCATTATTTTCTGTATTTCTTTTAGCGGCACTCATCTCTGATGGAACAAAGAATACTTTATAAATAAGATAGCCACCTATTAATAATAGTAAAGTTAATGCGGCTATGGTTTTATTTAGAGTCAAGGACGATTCCTCCATTATCCATCTTAATATATATATCGGCCAATGCTTCCAGGTCTTGTTTATGATGGCTTGTCAACAGAATGACATCAAGCGGGTTATCGTATCGGATATTCAAGAGATTATATACCGAACCGCTTTGAATATAAATGTCATTCCCAACCTCGGTAAACAAGTTATCCTTTTCAATCAGGGTGTTGTTCATGGTCAAAGGCACGGTTGTGTAGTCATTATTAACGTTCCCGTTATTATGAGACCCGCGTATGCCAATACCAGCTTGGATGAAGCTATCTTCTGATTTTTCTATATGATGAATGTTGTTTCTTTGAATTTTTGTGAATTTGTTGGAGCTAAGAAACACAATCCCGTTGTTGAAACTGTTTTCAATCGTGTTGTCCTCAAGGGTCGCATTTTTTGTCACATGAATGCTAATGCCCCCGCGGGTCTCGACAACGGCTTTGACATTGCTTACATAATTGTCCTTGATCACGACCGTTTCCAGGAATCCCATTTCCCTTTTTGTCAGATCCATAAATTGTGCTCCGGTAACGGCGATGCCTCGTTCTGTAATCGTGTCAGTCTTTTCTATATCATAAACAGCATAATCATCTTGGATGTCCACTCTTTGGCTGTTAATCCGATTCCCTGAAATCATAATGTCTCGAGGCGGATAAGCAGACACTTTCCCCGCATCATACTCCATTCCTCCAACTACTATCGGAAAACGTGTATTTAAAATGACATTGTTCGTGAAGGATACGTTATGTCCCGAGTGGGTGTCGATTCCCTCCCATGTCGGATTGTTGGCAACCACGTTCTGATCGACCACAATGTTGGCGCTTGGCGGGAACTTGGCTTGTGCATCGGTATCCGTAGTATTGATTTTCCGGTGGCTAAAGGCAATGCCGTAGCTTTGTTGGGAACTTCCCACAGTTTCTCCCGGCCAAAGATCACTCACGGTCGTATGTTTTACTGTCACATTATTAGCTGAAGAGCCGCCGATGCCCGCATAGCCAATATCCGTAATGTTCATGCTTTTTTTATGAACGGTATCGGATCCTTTGATGGTCACCCCATCCACATGCTCTAAATAGATGCCATTCCCTTCATAGCCGGTAATTTGAACATCTTCAATCGTGATATGTTTCAGTCTTTTCGCGTCACCTTCTTTATCATTTGTCGGGTACGTACTGACTAGATCATCCGTTGATTTCGTTTGATCGATAGCGGTAACCTGGATGCCTCTATGACGCGAAACATGATACTTCCTTGGTTCCCCTGTTACCATATCTTCGGTTTTTCGTTTTCCATCCAGAATGACATTTTTAATTCCTGCATAACTTTCCATTATTTTTATGGTAACAGGGTCACTTTTTGATTCGGTACAGATTGTCGTGACCGGCTTTCCATTCTTCATGGTTCCTTCCAATGTAACTCCAGATCTCATCAAAATAAAGGCACTCGCCGTGAAATTACCTTCTGATAAGAGAACGGTCCCTCGTTTTCCAGTTGCTCCATCCTTCGAAAATTTTGAAACGCTAAGAATGGCACTATTCATTGTAGATCTAACAGATGACGTTGTAGAGTCAGGTGCTAATGTTGTCGTTTCAATAAGGGTATTGTTGTTGTCAAGTAGTTGAATTGTCGTTCCTGTTGTTGGTTCACAAACCGGATTGGCTGCCGATGTCATGGATGGGAGCGAAAAGAAAACGGCCGTAAACAGAATGAATAATACGATACTTCCCCACATTTTCATCTACACACACCTAATTTCCATATTTTTCTATTACATAACGATGAAGACTTGCCCATAAGGCAAGTGAAATATATTTTCCTCGTTCATATTAGCTCGTGAATATGTTGATTTTTAATTAAATAGGAAACACACCAATGTCATTCCCTATAAAAATCGTTGTCGTTTCATGTTCGTTCTCCTCTCTACTTTTTTAAATCAAATTTAATATTACAAGATAGGAGGGTACGTGAAGTCCCAATATTAAAACAGGAAATACCATATTTGAAATACTGCATGGAAAATGCTTCATCACTCTTTTTCCAATCCATTCTCAACGCACACTTTTTTCCACAATAAAAAGGCCGTTTAACTGTTATGTTAAACGGCCTTTTCGTTTTGCTATTTGGATTTTTTCACGGTTGCTTTTGTTGCTTTTCCTGTATTGCCCGCTTTGTCTTTTGCTGAGACATATAAGGTGGATCCTGCTTTTTGCTTGCTGATTTTGACGGAGTAGTTCCCCTTCTTATCAGCGGTTGCCGTGCCGATGTTTTTATTGTTGTGCTTCACCGTAACGGTTGATCCCGCTTCGGCTTTGCCGGTTACTTTTGTTGCTTTGTCGTTCACTTCATTCACTTTTGGTGCGGATGGTGCGGTTTTATCTTTAACCGTTGCTTTTGTTGCTTTTCCTATATTGCCCGCTTTGTCTTTTGCTGAGACATATAAGGCGGATCCTGCTTTTTGCTTGCTGATTTTAATGGAATAGTTCCCTTTAGTATCAGCGGTTGCCGTGCCGATGTTTTTATTGTTGTACTTCACCGTAACGGTTGAGCTCGCTTCCGCCTTACCGGTTACTTTGGTGGCACTGTCGCTTACTTCATTTACCTTAGGTGCATCCGGGGCTGTTTTATCTAGAACCGTCACGGTAGTTGCCTTGCTTTCCCGTTTTGCTAGATCAGTTGCTGTGACGGACAGCTTGGAGCCAGCCTTTTGTTTACTGATTTTCACGTTGAAATTCCCTTTGCTGTCCGTGTTTGCTGAACCGATCACTTTTTTCGCACTGTTTTTGACCGTGACTTTCACCTCGGCTTGCGATTGCCCCGCAACATACACGTCCTTGTCACTGACAGACTTAACGGTTGGGTTTTTAGGGGTTGCACCCTTGTTCACGAATACTTTAATTGAAGATACTGCTAGTTTGGCAGAATCGGAGATATGCACAGTCAGCATCTGCTCCGCCTTTTGGGCTGGAATCTTGATTGTGAACGTTCCATTAGCTGCCGCCGTTGCTTTACCTAACGATTTATTTCCGCTTTTCACTTCTATTGCCGAACCTTTTTTAGCCGTTCCAGTCAAGGTTGTTTTGTTATCGAATACAGGATTGACTTTCGCTTGTAGATCCACTGCACTTAGTGCACTGTACGCATTCAATCTTCCATATCCTGATACTAAATCTTTGCCTACAGGCAGTTCTTCTTGAGGTATGATGATTTCTCCATCCTCAGGTTCATAGCCCTCATAAGGGTCTACATTATCTTCTTCTTCAAATTTCACATATTCAGATGTATCATGAAGGATTTTCCTTACATCATTGATTTTCAACCCAGGGTTTGCGGATAGTAACAGAGCTGTAGCTGCCGCAACATGGGGTGCTGCCATGGATGTACCATCCATGTACGTAACATTTCCATTAGGCACAAGGCTCGGAATGGCTGTCCCAGGGGCGACCATGTCCAATTGGAAGCCATAATTGGAATAATCCGATACTAAATCCAGGGCATTGGTTGCACCGACGGAAATCGCATATTTGGATGATGCCGGATAAGATAGAGCTTCCATCCCATCATTCCCGCTCGCCACGATAACCATTACATTCTTCGCCGCTGCATCCTTCAAGGCATATTCGATCGTCCTGCTGTACTCTCCGCCCAGGCTAAGGTTTATTACCTTGGCACCCTTATCGACGGCATATTTAATGCCTAGTGCAATTTTCTCGTTATCGCCATAGCCTGAAGAATCAAGGACCTTAACAGGCATGATTTTCGCTAATGGATTGATTCCTTGCATCGAATATCCATTATCCGCTTTGGCAGCGATGATTCCGGATACATGTGTTCCATGGCCATTGTCATCGATGGCATTACCTTTTTTATCGATGAAATTCTTGCCTAAGTCCATGCGGACACGATCTTGCAAATCAGCCAGTGAATCATCGACACCCGTGTCGACGACCGCGACTAATGTTTCCTTCAGATTACGTTTTTTAATCAAGGCTTGCAGTTTTTCGTTATCGATGTCTGCGCCCTTGATCCCTTCGTCTCCACCGGCATTATTCAATGACCATTGATATGGTGACTGAATATCGGCTGAAAGAGCTTTATATGTTTTGACCGGCTCGATATATTCCACTTCTGAATATTTTCCGATGGCCGATAGAGCTGACGTGCTCATCTTGGCTTGGTTCGTTAACTCGACAACATACATATCATCATACATGGGCTCTTGCTTCTGAGATGTCGACAATTTTCCAAATCCATTTCCGTTAACCTTGGCTTGGAAGGAGCTTAATGACTTACCAGGTTTAAGTTTGACGATGTATTTGTTTTTTGTATTTTTTGAAGCAGGAAGCTCGATTCCGGCTTTGCTGGCGATATCGACTACCTTCTCACCTGCAAGCTTATCCAGATTGATTTTGCTTGCAAAGCCGTTCATATCCTTCTTCAATAATGCTGGAGCGACTTCTTCCGACTTGGTGAATAATGCTTTGATTGCGACTTGCTGTTGGTTGCTAATGACTGCGGTGCTGCTTGCACCATTTTCATTAAGATCATCAATCAGCGGTTTAATGACGACTAAATGATCATAAACGGCTTCCCTGGCTTTTTTATTGCTAGCCAGATGGTAAGCAAGGAATGGGGAGGCCTTATAGTATAAAGAGGACAGGCTGCGCCCCTCAGACGACTTCGTGAGAACTTCATCCCTGAATACACGGAGTGATTTCAACAAGGCTTCACCCGTTTTCTTGTCGTTCGCGCTCACTTCGACCGGACATTCTTCAAGTCCCATCCCTTCATCACCAGCGGATGGCGGCAATGTCACCGAATGGGCATTGATGGAGTATTCAGCTTCGTTTTTGGCATCTGGGATGGGCTTTCCTTCATCATCCGTTTCGCCAAAATATTCAACTTTTACATAATACGTTCCTTCCCAAGCATAGGGGAAATCAATGACGGCATTTTCATCAGGATTGGAAGAATACCAATAATCGCTCTCATCCTTTTCGGCTTTTTCCTTATTTTGATAGACGGATACATTCAAGATTTTATCCGATTTGACCTCGAACTCGACATGGGAGAATTTCTGGATTTCTTCTGCTGTCGGATCGATTTGGTACCATTGAACATCAGGTTTATCGAACTTCCCGTCCAATGTGTCGCCATTTTTGATCGTTTTCACATTTTCAATGGATGCAGATGCAGCCTGTGAATTTTGCGGGATCATCAAACTGAAAATCAAGGCAAAAATAAGTACAAACGCTGTCAATCTGCTAACTTGGTTAAGTTTCACGCTTTTACCTCCAGTATTTGGTTAAAAAAATATAGTACTATACCAAATTATCACACTATAAGATTTTATCAACCAATTTTTTCCCTTTTCTTTGGAAAATGCCGAAATAAGTGAACATCTCAATGAAAAATGATTCCCATGTACCAAGCAAGCAAAGAAATTGGAAACTGTTGGATAACTCCTGATGATTTCACCTGAAACCGGACGATACCAAACAAGACTTTAGACCTGTTTCGTCCACGCAAAAAGCTGCCCCGGCATGAATTCATGCGGGGCAGCTTTGCTTCAGTTATTTTAATTCGCAACGATATTAACTAATTTGCCTGGCACGGCAATGACTTTACGAATCGTTTTGCCATCGATTTGTTCTTTGATGGAATCATCGCCCATCGCGATTTCTTCCAGTTTTTCTTTCGTGGTGTCAGTCGGAACCATTAGTTTCGTTTTGACTTTCCCGTTGATCTGGATGACGATTTCGACTTCATTATCGACTAGCTTCGCTTCATCGAAGGCAGGCCATGTTCCGTATGTGATGCTCTCGGAGTGACCCAGTTTGGACCAAAGCTCTTCGGCAATATGCGGTGCAACCGGTGCAAGCAGTTTGACGAAGCCCTCTACATATACGTTAGGAAGCGAATCCGCTTTATACGCGTCATTGATGAATACCATCAATTGTGAAATCGCCGTATTGAATTTCAATTCTTCATAGTTCTCGGTCACCTTTTTAACCGTTTGATGATAGACCTTCTCAAGCTTGCCCGTGTCATCCGCTTCAGTCAGCTTATCCGTCAATGTTCCATCCTCGTTGACCAATAACCGCCAAATACGGTCGAGGAACCTGCGCGAGCCATCCAGCCCGTTTGTCGACCAGGCAATCGATGCATCCAATGGGCCCATGAACATTTCATACATACGAAGTGTATCGGCACCGTGGCTTTCAACGATATCATCCGGGTTCACGACATTCCCTTTTGATTTACTCATTTTTTCATTATTCTCGCCAAGGATCATACCTTGGTTAAATAAGTTTTGGAATGGCTCCTTCGTCGGTACGACACCGATATCATACAAGAATTTATGCCAGAAGCGCGCGTATAGCAAGTGAAGCACCGCATGCTCGGCACCGCCAATATAAATGTCGACCGGCATCCATTCTTTCAATTTTTCCGGATCTGCCAGAGCCTGCTTGTTATGCGGATCGATATAGCGTAGGAAATACCAGCTGCTGCCTGCCCATTGCGGCATCGTGTTGGTCTCGCGGCGCCCTTTCCGTCCGTTTTCATCGGTTACGTTCACCCAATCCGCAATATTTGCAAGCGGAGATTCCCCCGTACCTGAAGGCTTGATGTCAGTCGCTGTCGGTAAAATTAGCGGAAGCTCATCTTCCTTCAATGCTGACATCGTCCCATCTTCCCAATGGATGATCGGAATCGGTTCACCCCAGTAGCGTTGACGGCTGAATAACCAATCGCGAAGGCGGTAGGTAATTTTCTTCGTACCGATTTCTTTTTCCTCCAGCCATTTGATCATCGTTGAAATGCCATCTTCTTTATTCATTCCATCAAGGAATTCCGAATTCACATGAAGGCCATCGCCTGTATACGCCTCACTTGTCACATCTCCGCCAGCGACGACTTCCTTGATCGGCAAGTCGAACTTGACGGCAAACTCATAATCACGCTCATCATGGGCAGGGACCGCCATGATCGCTCCCGTTCCGTAACTGATCAGCACGTAGTCGGCAATCCAAATCGGCATTTTTTCGCCGTTTACCGGGTTAATCGCATAAGCCCCCGTGAACACGCCCGATTTATCCTTTGCCAAGTCGGTTCTTTCCAAATCGCTTTTATGCTTCACTTCATCCAAATAGGCGTCAACTGCATCTCTTTGTTCGGCTGTCGTGATTTTATCGACAAAGTGATGTTCAGGAGCCAATACGGCATAAGTCGCTCCGAATAATGTATCAGGGCGGGTCGTGAACACCGTGAAGGTATCTTGGTGACCATCGATATGGAAAGTAACCTCAGCCCCCTCGGAACGGCCAATCCAGTTACGCTGCATATCCTTGATGTTTTCCGGCCAATCCACATCATTCAAATCGTCGATCAAGCGGTCTGCATAAGCTGTGATCCGAAGCATCCATTGCTTCATCGGACGGCGCTCGACCGGATGGCCTCCGCGCTCACTTTTTCCATCGATGACTTCTTCGTTCGCCAGGACCGTTCCAAGTGCCGGACACCAGTTAACGGCCACTTCATCAATATAAGCCAATCCTTTTTCATACAACTTCAAGAAAATCCATTGTGTCCATTTGTAATAATCAGGATCCGTCGTATTGATTTCACGATCCCAGTCATAAGAAAAACCAAGCGCCTTGATTTGGCGACGGAACGTGTTGATGTTGTGCTCGGTGAATTCAGCCGGATCATTTCCCGTATCGATCGCATATTGCTCTGCCGGAAGTCCAAAAGCATCCCAGCCGATCGGATGCAAGACATTATATCCTTGTGCCCGCTTCATCCTTGCCAAAATATCGCTAGCCGTGTAGCCTTCCGGGTGTCCTACGTGAAGACCTGCCCCTGATGGATATGGAAACATATCAAGTGCGTAGAATTTACGCTTGCCGCTTTCTTCACCCGTCTTGAACGTCTTGTTGCCTTCCCAATACTTTTGCCATTTCGTTTCTATGCTTCTATGGTCAAAACTCATTTGATTTCCTCCTAATTTCCGTATGAAAAACAATAAAAAACCCCTCATCCCAAAATAGGGACGAGAGGATTATGTATATCTTCCCGCGGTACCACCCACATTGGCGATAGCTAAAATCCGCCCAGCTTAAATCATCCGTAACGCGGATTCGTTCGTCAGGCATTACTTTTACCCTTCACACCTGAAACTCCAAGGCGAGTTCACGATCATTCCAGGTTGACTTGCACCACCCGTCAACTCTCTTTACAGGAATAAAATCGCTACTGTTCCTCATCATAGTCTTTATGAGAATATTGGATTTTATTTCATTCTAGTCAATTTCACCGATAATTGCAATAGCCGGATATAAACATTATCGACAGGTTTTTCATTATATATGCGAATTCCAGAAAAATCGTGCAGAAAGGGAGCCATGAAACCACGGCCCCCATGCACCCTTAATGTCGAAGTACGATCATTTCATTCTTCAATTCGTTCAGCTGCTGCTTCATCCGCGAAAGCATTTCCCGTTGCTGGTCATTCGAACTGGCATACAATCGTTCCATATCCGTCAATGCCTCTTCGATATACCTTTGTGAGTTTTGAAATTGTTCATCATCATAATGCTCTTGCCGTGAAGCCTCATTATACTCATACTCTGCAAAATGGAGAGCTCCTTCACATTGCTCTAAAAAATGATCGACGGATTGTCTGGTTGCCATTTCAAACCCTCTCCTTCGCGTATCATTTGGATGATTTCTAATCATCCTGATTAGTTTGAGCAAATAACGAGAGGATTATCATCATTTTTTTGGATCATCGCTTATCCCAAAACTTCTCCCCTTGATCGGATATGAAACGCCCGATCCATTCGGCGAAGCCCATATTCAGTTTTTCGCCTTCTTCAAAATCATCGAGATGACCTTTCACCATGATATACTCGCTATCGCCCTTGGCGACGGCATCCCCATCGATGACGATATTATCTTGATATATGCAAGCAACCTTAAAGCGTCCTTCAAAAGGAATTTCATAGGTGTAATTCATGATATCATCCAGGCTGTATAAATCATTTTCCCCGCCTGACTCGCATGTTTCGAATAGCTTGCAGCCATTCGTTATTTTCAAAAACTCTTTATAATCCTCGGGCAGATGCAATCCGGTTTTCTTTTCAAAGGAATCAATTTCCTCATCCGAAGCAGGTGAATTGAAGGTACAAGTCGCTTGGTATATAAATCCATCTTCCTTTGCTTCGAATATGTGATTATTTTCGGCTAATCGTTTTTTCATATGATTAATCGCTTCTTCAACTTGACCGGTCATGTCCATCAGCTCCCGATTGGATATAGTCTTTCACTAGATATTGTTGAATTAGCAGCCAAAAGTTCAGCCCTCAAGTATACATTATACGCCTGTTCTTCAAAAAAAGACCTAGCTTCCAGAATGTTGTATAATATATGGTGCGCTTTATTTATACCAAGGAGGTTGCTGATTTGAATCAAGCAAACCCGTTTATATACGCAACGGATAACAAACGATACCACACATGGAATTACCACCTGAGAAATCATTTTGGACATAAGGTTTTTAAAGTTGCCCTGGATGGCGGCTTTGACTGCCCGAACCGTGACGGCACCGTCGCACATGGAGGCTGTACCTTCTGCAGTGCCTCTGGCTCGGGTGACTTTGCCGGGAGCCGGGTGGAGCCGCTCGACATCCAGTTCAAAAAAATCAGTGAAAAGATGCATCATAAATGGAAAGATGGAAAGTATATGGCCTATTTCCAGGCATTCACGAATACGCATGCGCCCGTGGCAGAGCTTCGCGAGAAATACGAGAGTGTTCTGACCCAAGAGGGTGTCGTCGGGCTCTCGATCGCGACACGCCCTGACTGTCTGCCCGATGATGTGGTGGAGTATTTGGCAGAATTGAACGAACGCACATACCTATGGGTCGAGCTCGGTCTTCAGACGGTTCACGAAAAAACCGCGACGATGATCAATCGCGCCCATGACTTCGACTGTTATAAAGAAGGCGTCGATAAACTGCGTAAACATGGCATCCGTGTCTGCTCCCATATCATCAACGGTCTTCCAGAGGAGGATTACGGGATGATGATGGAAACGGCCAGGGAAGTCGCCCAGCTCGATGTGCAGGGGATAAAAATCCATCTACTTCACCTTTTGAAAGGGACGCCGATGGTCAAGCAATATGAAAAAGGCCTGCTTGAATTTCTTGACCGTGATGAATACGTCAGCCTCGTATGCGATCAGCTGGAAATCATCCCTCCTGAAATGATCGTTCATCGAATAACCGGTGACGGTCCGATCGATTTAATGATCGGTCCGATGTGGAGCGTCAATAAATGGGATGTCTTGAATGCCATTGATGCCGAATTGAAGCGACGCAACAGCTGGCAAGGGAAAAAATATCAACTGGAGGAACAAACAGATGAAGCTTGACCGCATCTTGCCCTTCGCAAGAATTTTGCTTGAAAAAACGGTGCAACCCGGAGATATAGCCGTTGACGGCACGATGGGGAACGGCTTTGATACGGCCTTTCTTGCCGGACTTACAGGTGAAACGGGACATGTCTATAGTTTTGATATTCAAAACGAAGCCATCCAGAACACAAGGGCTAAACTGGAAAACGAGGGCCTGCACAATCGATGCACGCTCATCCATGATGGGCATGAACAATTGAATAAATACCTCAGAAAAGAACATGCCGGAAAAATTACTGGAGCCATATTCAACTTGGGCTACCTTCCGGGCGGGGATAAATCGATCATCACCCAAGCCGATACGACGAAAGCCGCCATTGAACAACTGTTCGAGCTGCTGGCTCCTGAAGGCATCATCATACTCGTCATCTACCATGGCCATCCCGGCGGCTCGCAGGAACGGGATGCACTGATGGATTATGTGCAAAACTTTCCGCAGCAAAGAGCCCATATCCTGAAATACGGCTTCATCAACCAAGCCAACAATCCTCCCTTCATCGTCGCCATTGAAAAAAAGTGAAATCACCCCTGACAGCCGGATTCGGAGGATTTTTTCCGATGATGGACGGATTATCAACGGATTTGGACGATTTCTTCCGACGATGGACGGATTATCGCTGGATTTGGACGAATTATTTCGACGTCGGACGGATTATCGACGGATTTGGACGAATTATTTCGACGTCGGACGGATTTTCGATGGATTTGAACCATTTTTCCGACGTCGGACGGATTATCGACGGATTTGGACGAATTATTTCGACGTCGGACGGATTTTCGATGGATTTGAACCATTTTTCCGACGACGGACGGATTATCACTGGATTTGGACGATTTTTTTCGATGACGGACGGATTATCGACGGATTTGGACGAATTATTCCGATGTCGGACGGATTATCACTGGATTTGGACGAATTTTTCCGACGTCGGACTGATTATTAACGGTTCAGGACGAATTATCCCGACGATGAACGATTTTTCACCGGATCAGGAAAATTTTTTCCGATGTCGGACGGATTATCACTGGATTTGGACGAATTTTTCCGACGTCGGACTGATTATTAACGGTTCAGGACGAATTATCCCGACGATGAACGATTTTCACCGGATCAGGAAAATTTTTTCCGATGACGGACGGATTATCACTGGATTTGGACGATTTCTTCCGACGATGGACGAATTATCACCGCCACAGGACGATTTATCCCGACGTTGGACGATTTTTCACCGCCACAGGACGATTTATCACCGCCACAGGACGATTTTTTCCGACGACGGACGATTTTTCACCGGATTAGGACGAATAATCACTCAATTTGGACGAATAAGTTGTATCTTCAACCTATTCGCGAATATTCCATCCCATTAAGAAATAAAAAGCTGCCGATCAACTTAATTCGGCAGCTTTTTCACGTATTCGGCACAGCAGTATTTCCCGTTCAAATGACATATCCTAATATTTTCAAGCGATTTTCAACAAAGCTGAGCGCATATTGGAATACATCATCACGTTCAGGCTCGTTGAAGATCTCATGATACAGCTTTGGCCATTCTTTGTATTGCTTCTCACTAGCCAAGTTATAGTTAAACCACTCACGAACTGCCTTCTTATTCACGATCCGGTCGTCTCCGCCCTGCATGACCAAAAGCGGGACATCCTGGAAGTCGGGAATCTCTTCAAAAGCATCCTTCATGGCCTGGGAGAGCTCCCGATACCAGCGAACGGAAACCTTCGTGATATATAATGTATCATTCCTGTCACATTCACGGACCTCGGAACTCCTCGTTGCCATTTCGGGAGTTAATCCAGAGTCGACCCTGAACTGGGGCATCACGAGATTCAAGCCATGTGAGATGCTTGCCAGGAATTTCGGAGGCTTTGTTACGAGCCCTAAACAAGGTGAAGATAAAATCACGCCTGCGATATCCCATTCCTCTTCTTGAAGAAGGCGTATCGAAATCAGGCCGCCCATGCTATGCCCAAGCAAAAAGACCGGCAGCGAGTATTCGTATGCTTCCTCTATCCAGCTTTTCACTTCATCCAAATATTCATCAAAGGAATCGATATGTCCCCGGTAGGCACGAGTCGTCATGCCCTGCCCAGGAAGGTCGCCCATGACGACATGGTATCCGGCTGAAAGCCACATTTGTGTAACCCATTTATAACGGCCGTGATGTTCCATTGCCCCATGAATGATGACAATGACGCCTTTGGCGTCCCCATCTGTCTCCCATTTCCACATTCGAAATCCCCCTTTCACTTTTCACTTGTTGTATACGATCCATGATAGTTAAAATATATATATAAATTATAACCATATTCGCGTTTTTCGACAAAAAAGAAAACTAACAAGTTGTACCTTCGTATTATAAATAGCCAACGGTATTTGCATACGGTATATTAAAATAATACATAAAAACATTCACTTCGGAAAGGAAATGATTGAAAATGATTATTTATCCGTTCAAGGGCAAGGAACCGGAAATTGCCGAAAGTGCTTATATTGCGGAGAATGCAGTCGTGACAGGCGATGTGAAAATTGGTGACCAATCATCCATCTGGTTCAATTCCGTCATCCGCGGTGATGTAGCCCCAACCATCATAGGAAAAAAAGTAAGTATCCAAGATAATAGCGTCCTTCACCAAAGCCCCAATAATCCATTGATCATTGAAGATGAAGTGACCATTGGCCATCAGGTCATTTTACATAGCTGCAAAATCCGTAAAGGTGCCCTGATCGGCATGGGATCGATCATACTTGACGCAGCCGAAATCGGCGAAGGGGCTTTCATCGGTGCCGGCAGTCTCGTTCCCCAGGGCAAGGTCATCCCGCCCAATATGCTCGCCTTCGGACGTCCAGCCAAAGTGATTCGGGAAATCAATGAGGAAGACCGTCAAGACATGGAACGAATCGTACGCGAATATGCCGAAAAAGGACAATACTACAAAAGCGCAGACCGCATAAAATAAATTAGGTTAACCGCGGCATTTCAAGTCTTGAACCAAACCGAAGCCTCTTTTTAGCTCGAAATATACCACTCAGCGGGTTTATTGAATTATTCCCTCTGCAGGCAAAATTAATCCTACAAAAAAGGTGCGCCGCAATTAGCGGCGCACCTTTTCCATATGGATCATGCTTGTGCTTTTAGTGTTTCTGCTTTATCTGTACGTTCCCATGGAAGATCGACATCGGTACGGCCAAAGTGTCCGTATGCAGCTGTCTGTTTGTAGATTGGGCGACGAAGATCAAGCATTTTGATGATGCCTGCCGGGCGAAGGTCGAAGTTAGCGCGAACCAGGTCAACAAGGACGTCTTCGCTAACTGTGCCGGTTCCGAATGTATCAACCGAGATCGATACAGGCTCTGCCACACCGATTGCATATGCCAATTGGACTTCGGCTTTGTCAGCCAGGCCGGCTGCCACGATGTTTTTGGCAACGTAACGAGCAGCGTATGCCGCAGAACGGTCAACTTTCGTAGCATCCTTACCAGAGAATGCACCGCCGCCGTGACGAGCGTATCCGCCGTACGTATCAACGATGATTTTACGGCCAGTAAGACCTGCATCCCCTTGAGGTCCGCCGATTACGAAACGGCCAGTCGGGTTGATGAAGTATTTAGTTTCGGCATCGATCAATTCAGCAGGAACGACCGCTTTGATCACATGCTCTTTTAAATCGGCTTGAATTTGCTCAAGCGTGACCTCTGCATCATGCTGTGTCGAGATGACGATTGTATCTACACGTACAGGACGGTTATTTTCATCATACTCCACAGTTACCTGTGTTTTACCATCTGGGCGAAGGTAAGCAAGTGTTTCATCTTTACGAACTTGAGTCAAGCGGAATGAAAGCTTGTGTGCCAATGAGATCGGAAGCGGCATAAGCTCTTCTGTTTCATTACAAGCAAATCCGAACATAAGACCTTGGTCCCCTGCACCGATTGCATCGATTTCTTCTTCTGACATGCTACCTTCACGTGCTTCCAAAGCTTTATCGACGCCAGCTGCGATATCGGCAGACTGCTCATCGATCGAGCTCAATACAGCACACGTTTCAGCATCAAAGCCGTATTTCGCGCGAGTATAGCCAATTCCTGCAATCGTATCACGAACGATACGCGGAATATCCACGTAAGCGGATGTTGTAATTTCACCAGCAACAAGCACAAGACCTGTCGTAACACTTGTTTCACACGCAACACGCGCATTTGCATCCTTAGCAAGGATAGCATCTAAAATGGAATCTGAAATCTGATCACAAATCTTGTCCGGATGGCCCTCTGTAACAGATTCAGAAGTAAATAGACGTTTCTTTGACATCATATTTCCTCCTTGGAAGTTAGTATGTGGTAGGCATTAGCCTGATTTTTTTTACGGAACTCGTTTCCCTTATTAGCTTCAACTATAGACACAGAATTACTTAAAAAACACAAAAACCTTCCCTGGAAAATGAGGAAAGGTTTAACATTCTGTCTTCTATCCTTTCACTCTTATCGTTCAAGGGTTTTTTACCTTGCTCAGGTTAGCACCATCACCACTTTTCCTTGAAGAACATCGCTTTATTTTCGGCGATTACTCTTGGAGTCAAGTTCAATATGGCAGGTTGCTGGGTTTCAAAGGGCCTGTCCCTCCACCAACTCGGGATAAGAGAATCCGTACAATTTAAGATATTATCGTATTGGGTCGGAATTTGTCAATGTTTTTCTATCAAGAACATTTATCATCCGAGGCCAACATGGATACAATAAACTCCGATTCCCCGTCATGGAAGGGATTCCGGATGCCTAACGATCAAAACACCATTTTTAACCAATGATGAAAAAGCTTAATCACTTCCTATTAAAATAAAGGAGAGCGACTTACATTAAAGCATATGCAGGAATCTTCACATGGTTCCTGCCCACTTAAAATGAGGAATTCAACCAATTGAAAATTATCACAAATCAGACGGAATAGTATAGACTATTTAAATAAATGTGTTATACTAATTGTAATATAAAACTTAAACAAAGGAAGGTACCTCATATATGAATTCTGTAGACGTTTCTAATGAGTTACACCAATTATTAACAGGACACAACGTGCAAACTCAGCTTTCGGTTCCCAAATTGGTCGAAAAGGTATTAAGCAGGAATGAAGGCGTTTTAACATCAACTGGCGCAGTCAAGGCCGAAACAGGCAAATACACGGGTCGTTCACCTAAAGATAAATATATCGTCGAGGAAGCATCCGTTAAAGATAAAGTCGATTGGGGCCCAGTGAACCAGCCAATTTCCGAAGATGTGTTCAATAAGCTATATAATAAAGTAATTGACTACTTAAAAGCAAAAGAAGAGATTTTCGTTTTCAAAGGTTTCGCTGGTGCAGAAGAATCATCACGCCTTCCTATCCGTGTCGTTAATGAATATGCTTGGCATAATCTTTTCGCCCATACTTTATTCATCCGTCCGAACGAAGAGGAGCTGAGAGGCCACGAAGCAGAATTCACGATCCTTTCAGCACCCAACTTCAAAGCTGATCCTGCAGTGGACGGAACGAAATCCGAAACGTTCATCATCGTTTCGTTTGAACGCCGTACCATCCTGATCGGCGGAACGGAATATGCAGGTGAAATGAAAAAATCGATCTTCTCGATCATGAACTACTTACTTCCAGAGGCTGGAATCCTTCCTATGCATTGCTCTGCTAACGTAGGACGTGAAGGGGACGTCGCTTTATTCTTCGGACTGTCCGGTACAGGCAAAACCACTTTATCTGCTGACACGAATCGCAAACTGATCGGTGATGATGAGCATGGCTGGGCTTCTAACGGTGTTTTCAACATTGAGGGCGGCTGTTATGCGAAAACGATCAACCTATCACGCGAAAAAGAACCACAAATCTTCGATGCCATCCGTTTTGGAGCCGTCCTGGAAAATGTAGTTGTCGATCCGGATACTCGCGAAGCGGATTATGATGATAGTTCATTGACTGAAAATACCCGTGCTGCATACCAAATGCAAGCGATCGATAACATCGTGAACCCAAGTATTGCCGGGCACCCAAATACGATCATTTTCCTGACTGCTGATGCTTCAGGCGTACTGCCTCCAATCAGCAAGCTGTCCAAGGAACAAGCCATGTTCCATTTCCTAAGTGGATACACGAGCAAGTTAGCTGGAACGGAAAGAGGCGTAACTTCACCAGAAGCGACATTCTCCACTTGCTTCGGTTCACCATTCTTACCGTTACCTGCTACACGCTATGCTGAAATGCTTGGTGATAAAATTGACGAGCACAACGCAAAAGTATACCTTGTCAACACGGGATGGACAGGCGGAGCGTACGGAACTGGAAGCCGCATGAAACTTGCTTACACCCGTGCCATGGTCCAGGCTGCACTCGAAGGGGAATTGGCAAACATCGAAACGGTCAAGGATGAAATCTTCGGCTTGAACATTCCGCTACATGTTCCAGGTGTACCGGATGAAGTGCTTCAGCCAATCAAGACTTGGGCAGATCCTGAAGCTTATAAACAATCCGCAACAGACCTTGCCGCTCAATTCCGGGCAAACTTCAAGAAATTCGGAAGCGTTCCAAACGAAATCGAAGATCTTGGCGGACCGATCGCTTAAAAAGCATATACACAAAGGGACCAGGCTCCATGCTTGGTCCCTTTTTCCATCTATAAATTGATTGCGGCTAGGATACACGAGTCTTTCTTCCAATAGCCCAAAAAACGGCACTGACACATAGTCAGCACCGTTATCCGTCCACTATCATTCCCAATGTTTGTTTTAGCTGATCGCTTTATTTCTGGCTTTTTCCCTTGACACCTTTTTATATTGATAGATATTGCCCAAGTTCGCGACCGAAACTCCGGTCTTCGTTACATCAATGCAATTACGCGTATCGAGGATCATTTTATTGGCCATCAGCTTGGAGAGATCATCATAATCCATCACCTTGAATTCATCATGGTCCGTCAAGACAAGAATCAGGTCGGCATCGTTGACGGCATCTTCCACTGAAACGATGGGCAGCATGCCAGACTGGACATGCGGGTCATGCAGGGCTACCTCCATCTGCTCCATTCCCATCAAAATATTGACGACATCGATGGCAGGACTTTCACGGATGTCATCGACATTCCCTTTGTATGAAAGCCCGAAGACCGCCACCTTTGGCCGCTCGATGCCCTCAAGCATCATCCTCACGCAATTGACAATATGATAAGGCATCGATACGTTGGTATCACGGGCGAGCTTAATGATCCTTGCAGTCTCTGGGGACTTTGCGACGACGAAATAGGGATCGACCGCTAAGCAATGACCACCGACTCCCGGCCCTGGCTGGTGAAGGTTGACACGCGGGTGCTTGTTTGCCATCGATATGACATCCAAGACATTGATGTCCAGCTCGAAGCAAACCTTTGCCAGCTCATTTGCCAGGGCGATATTCACATCCCGGAAGGTGTTTTCCATCAGCTTGGACATTTCCGCCGTTTTCGCATCCGTTTGGATGATCTCCCCTTTAACGAAGGTTTGATAAACCAGGCTCCCTTTATATGAGCATGTCTCCGTGATTCCGCCGACGATACGGTTGTTATGAACCAACTCTTCCAAAATCCTTCCAGGTAAAACACGTTCTGGACAATGAACTAGAAAAATGTCTTTTCCGATGGTAAGTCCCGTCATCTCAATCATCGGTCTGATATGATCATCCATGCTCCTCGGAGCGATCGTCGATTCGATGATGATGATATTCCCTTTGCGGATGAAAGGGAGGATGCTTGCGGTAGCTTCAGCCACATGGGTCAAATCACAGGATTTTTGCATGTCATTATTATTCGGCGTAGGAACTGCGACAATGAAGACATCTGCATACTCCGGTCTTAATGACGCTTGGAATTTTCCGGAATCCAGCACTTCATGCAATACCTCTTCCAGTCCAGGTTCCTCGAGATGGAGCCTGCCAAGATTCAGATTGGAAATGATGTTTGGATGGATATCCACTCCGACGACGTCGACACCGTGTTTCGCAAACATTAAAGAAGTTGGAAGTCCTATATAACCTAGTCCTAATGTACAAATTTTCATATAAACCACTCCTATTCATTATTATCTGCGATCCTTGCCAGCTCAGGCAGTTTGATATATCTCGATAAAGATATCCTTCTCTTGCTTCCAATTATATGTTTGGCGTGCATTCAGGCAATTCCGGCTCATTTCCGCCCTTTTTTCAGGATGCTTCAATAAGTAATTGACTCCGTCGGCAATGGCTTTAGGATCATGTGAATCGACACAAACACCGATTTGTTCCGCATCGACCACCTTTTGGATTTCTGGAAAGCTGCAGGCAACGACTGGCACACCGCTCATCATGTATTCGAACAATTTATTAGAAGAAGCGGAATAGTGATTAAAGCAAACATTATTCAACACTTGAAAACCTAAGTAGGCATTTTTCGTATAGTGAAGCAATTCGTCGACCGGGACTTTCGGCAAAAACTTCACCCGATGCTCCAAATCCATTTCCTTCACCTTCTCCATTAATGCCGCCTTGATTTTCCCATCTCCGATAAATACCACCGTCCCTGTCTCGATCAGCGGTACGGCATCGACCAATTGCTCCAAACCTCTGCCCATCTGGACGCCGCCTTGATACAACAATATCCGTTCATCCGGCGGCAAATTCAGCAGCTCATGCAAATTCACGGACGTGCTTTCCTCCGGGTTTGTCGGGATCGGATAGTTATGGACAACTTTTGGATAGAGACCATATAAGTCTTCATTATATTTAGCTCTCGTATGATTTTCGGCAATCATTTCATCGACGAACATTAATAGGAATTTCTCCATCCTCCCGTAGAGTGGGCTATTATATCCCGTTCTGCTCGTTTGCACTTCATGCGAGTCATAAATCAGCTTCTTCCTTCTGAACCATTTACTGCTGATCGCCCCCTGCATGAGTGTATTCAAGTCATTCGAATGGTAAAAATCATAATTCCGTTTCCGCCCATGATAGATCATTTGACCAAAAATGTAGCTCCTGGTTAATAACGTCGGGAGCTTCGTTTTAGTGATTAAAAGGGTGCCCATCGCAAGAAGCGCAAGGGAACCGAACAGTATACCCGATCCCACCCAACCGTTGATCAAATTCAAATTCCATAACGTATTCCAGACCAATATGGCCAATAGTACGATTTCAAACTTCTTCTTCTTCACCTTGCCTGCCATTCTGAGAATTCGATGAAGCGCCTCCCATCGATTGTTGACCCTTGTGACAGTGAAGCCGTTTTGATGCTGCTCCCTTTTGGGCAAATCCTTGATCTTCCAGTTATGAATGGCAATTAAATCCACTTCATATCCCACTTCAGTAAGTGCTGTACATTCTCTCAGAACCCTTGCATCGTTCGTAAAGTGATTCCACACAAACATGCATACCTTCTTGGTCATGTTGTCCTCCACTTCCGGATTTTTTCTTCCCTACGCTTCCAAAACATTGATGAGACCCTCAATATTTTTCGACCATTGAAAATTCCGCTTCGCATATACATAACCGTTTTCCCCGAGCTCTTCACGCAGGGCTTGATCGCTGGCCATGGTCAAAATAAGCCGACTGATTTCAGCAACACCCCGGCTATCTGCCACCAACCCGCATTTTGCCTCTTCAATGACCTTTTTGGCCCTTCCCGCCACATCACCGACAATCGGCTTTCCGACACACATATAATCGATGATTTTTCCAGGCAGCACCTTATCGAATACCTCTTTCTCCACCAAGCTTACATATGCAATATGGGAGGATGAGACTTCATGAAGGGTCACCCTCCTATTCATCGCATTGATGACCTTTATATTTGCCAGTCCTTTCGCGCTGATCTCCCTCTCCACTTCCCCTACCCGATAGCCATATCCGATCATCGTGAACTCGATTTGCTTATGTTCCCTTAACCTTTCAGCTATCGCGATCAATTTCTTTAGGTCTTGGGCAAGTCCGATATTTCCTGTATAAACGACCTTGATCTTCTCATCGGCGATGGGAGTAAATACATTCTTTAACGCCAGCTCGTCTCCAGTAAGTGAGTTGGGGATGAAGTGAATCATTTCCCCCTTGACTCCCTTGGACATGATATAATCCCTGAATCCAGGGCTATTGATGATAATATGATCTGAATGCCGATACAGCTCCTTCTCCAGGAAGTATGCGAACTTCAAAATCCACTTATTTGCAAATACCCCCACTCCTATCAAGGATTCTGGCCATAAGTCCCTGACATCGGTAATGAGTTTAGCCTTCATTTTCCTCTTGGCAATCAAGGCCGCCATTGTCGGGAAAATAGGCGGCGTCGTAACAAATACATAATCATATGTTTTTTCGAGACGGATGATCGTATAAACGAAAAGCCACATCGCTTCAAGATAATGCAGCAAGCGTCTTCCCATATTGCTTGTATACCGCTTCACTTTATTCGGTTTTATCCTGATGACATCTTCCTCAATGTTTTCCTCATCCCAAAACCTTGTATCTTGATACAAGCTTTGATTAGGATAACTCGGTTTCAACGTGATGACCGTCACTTCATATCCGCTTCTTTTCAAATGAAGATACACATTTTTCATTCGGTTACCTGCACTTCCGATTTCCGGATAAAAGTTTTGCACGATCATCAGGACGCTTTTCATATTCACCTATCACCTCTATTCTTGGGTCGGTCATGCTTCCTGCTTTATATTGTAATGGGCCGTTATTAATGGAAGGTTAAGGGAATATAAAGTCCTCATTAATATTGTAAATATTCCGTTAATTATTATTGCGTTTGCATTTTTCCTATGAATCTCTCGCTATAATGGGGGAGACAGATAGCAGAAGGAGGAATGGAGCATGCCTAAACAACGTTTGAAGGTCATGACCGTCTTTGGCACACGACCTGAGGCAATTAAAATGGCACCAGTCGTTTTGGAACTGAAAAAACATCAGGAAGAAATAGAAACCATCGTGGTGGTCACTGCCCAGCATCGGGAAATGCTCGATCAAGTTTTGCATTGTTTTCAAATAAAGGCCGATCACGATTTGGATATGATGAGAGACAGACAGACGTTAGAGGATATCACATCGAGGGGTATCGAGGGACTAAGTTCGCTCATGAAGCAAATAAAACCGGATATCGTCCTTGTTCACGGGGATACAACGACCACATTCATTGCCAGCTTGGCTGCTTTTTATAATAAAGTTCAGATTGGTCACGTTGAAGCAGGCCTACGCACCTGGAATAAGCATTCACCATTCCCTGAGGAGATGAACCGGCAATTGACCGGCGTACTGGCTGACATCCATTTCGCCCCGACCAAGCAGGCCGCTGAAAACCTATTATTGGAAAATAAGCGGGCCGACAGCATCCACATCACTGGAAATACGGTGATTGATGCCTTGAAAACAACGATACATAAGGACTTTTCGCATCCGATCCTCTCAGGCTTGAATGGCGATAGGATGCTGCTGATGACCGTACATCGTCGGGAAAATATCGGAAAACCGATGCAAGGGATATTCCGTTCGGTGAAACGGCTACTTGATGAACATGGAGATATCCAGGTTGTTTTCCCGATTCATAAAAATCCAGTCGTTCGGGAAATCGCCCACGAGGTTTTCCATGAAACAAAGAAGCTACATATCATCGAGCCCCTGGAAGTGATTGACTTCCATAACTTCGCGGCGCGATCTTATTTAATCCTGACAGATTCCGGAGGGGTGCAGGAGGAAGCCCCATCACTTGGCGTCCCGGTTGTCGTGTTGCGGGATACGACGGAACGGCCGGAAGGAATCAAGGCTGGTACACTTTTATTGGCGGGAATTGAAGAAGACCGCATTTACGAGGCAACCAATAACCTGCTTACGAACGAAGGGGCTTATGAAAAAATGGCAACAGCCTCCAATCCATATGGAGATGGCTTTGCTGCGAAACGGATTGTCGAAATTCTCATGAAGCATTGTAAAGTGAGCTTCGCCCTTCCATCGTGAAAAAACTGCATTCGAAAAAGCCTGCCGCCTCGCATGGGCGGTCAGGCTTTTTTCCATTCTCATTCTGTTAAAATTTAAACCGGCTCACTTCCATTTTCAAGGTCTCAGCCAAGGCTGCCAGTGCTTGGGCGCCTTCAGAAATCTGTTCCGTCACGGTGTGCTGTTCTTCGGTAGCCGCACTTGTCTCATTTGCCCTTGCCGCCGAGATGACCGCTATTTCCTTAATGGAATGCGCGCCGGCAGTAACATCCCCGGTCATCACTTGAAGATCATCGACGGCCGATGAAGCAGAAGCGATTTGCTCACTCACCTCTCCCACCGCTGATTTAATGTTATTGAATACTTGAAGTGAGCTTGCCGAAGCCGCAAGTCCATCTTCCGCTTTCTTACTTCCACTATTAATCGACTCAACTCCTTTTCCGGTGGCTTCTTGAATGACCCGAACCATTTTTTCAATTTCCGCTGCAGATATTTTCGACTGCTCGGCAAGCTTCCGGACTTCATCAGCCACCACTGCGAACCCTTTCCCATGTTCTCCGGCTCGTGCCGCTTCAATCGCGGCATTTAATGCCAATAAATTCGTTTGTTCGGAAATGTTAGTAATGAATGTCGTCACCCGCTGGATTTCATTGGAGTGATCCGACATGATTTCCATAATATCCGCTGACTCGCGAATCGTCGCATTTATATTTTTCATCTGTGCCGTGACATCATTCATGCTCTCGGACCCTTGCTGCACAAGTCCATTGACGGTTTCTGCCGAATGAAGCATTTCGACGTTGCTCAGCGTGATCCGTTTGATGGCAGCAGCTATTTCAATCATCGAATCGACTGATTTTTCCACAATATCAACCTGAAGGGAGGTGCCTTTCCTATTTTCCTCTGCAGTCGCAGAGACCATCTCCGAGGAGGCCAGGCTTTCCTCTGAACTTGCCGACATCTGTTCAGCTTGAACAGCAAGCTGTGACGCGGAATCCCTCATATTCAGGACAATCGATTTAAGCCCTCCTACCATTGAATTGAAGGCCGCCGCCATTTCCCCAATTTCATCTTTGTTCCTGATTTGAATTTCTTCAATATGTAAATCACCGGCAGCGACCTGCCCGAGCGCTTCCGTCAGCTTGCGGACCGGACGGGAAATGCTGCGGCTGAGGATGATTGGTAACATGATACTGAGGATGAATCCGCCGATGATCAGCAAAACGATGAATTCCTTCATATCACCTACCTTGTCATTCAATTCCTTCCTTGTCTCCTGCATATAGGCATTCTGTCTGTCACCAAGTTTCTCTGCATTACCCATGATCGCTTTATCCAACTCAATCGCATTATCAGCTATTTCCATCGCTCTCTTACTATTTCCTTGCTGCATGCTTTCAGTTATCTCTTCAGCCATTCCCATATATTCATTCTGCGTGCGATGAATCTCTTCAAGCAATTCACGGTCTTCCTTGGATGTCATGCTTTTCTCGAGACTGCCGTACGCTTTCTCGAATTGATCTTGGGCCGCCTCCCTATTTTCCAGATAAATGGAATCTTTATAGATGATATATCCGCGAACATCATTAGAAATCCCTTGCTGCCTGTTGATCATCTCTTCAACAAGGCTGATTTTTTTCACACGATCATCCAATAAAAACGTATATTTGCCATTTAAATCGATGATGATCCATAAATACAGAACTCCTATGGCCACCAAAAATAAAAGGATGGACAAAAAACTTGCCCATAATTTTTTTGATACGGATAATTTCAAGATTAACAGCCCCCATATGTTCAAAATTTCAAATTTTCAATCTCTATCGGTAATATCGGCTGAATAGTACTTTTTTTCCAGTACAATATACACATATCAAAAAAATTCGAAAGAAGCACGGACGGCTACGACCAGCCAATCACCATTAAACCGCTCATGCTTGCGAGTGAACTGCTCATTATAAATAGAACTGTTTATCTCCCATCCCCCCCCAAAAAAAGACCACCAACTGGTGATCTTTCCGGTTAACCATCAATTTCTTTTTTCCCAAGCTCAAACCCTTCCCGCTTCAAGTAAAGCAGGATGGTCAGGAATATGACCACCTCGGATAAAGGAATGGCCATCCACGCTGCATTCGTCCCAAATATGAACGGCAATGTAAGCAGGAAAATCAGCATGAAAATGAATTCACGGCCAACAGTGATCCAAGCTGCCATTTTCACTTGCCCGATCGATTGGAAATAGGTCATCATGACGAAGTTGACCCCCATCAGGATGTAGCCGCTAAAGAAAATCCTGATTCCGATTGTCGCAAGCTCCTTAACCTCGCTTGAGAAATTCCCGAATAAATTGACGATGAATGGCGCCGCGACCTGTCCTAGGAGCGTAATCGCTATTCCTGCGCCCACTGCGGTAAAAATGGCAATGCGAACCGTCTCGCGCTTCCGCTTTACATCCTGTGCACCATGATAATAGCTTACTAGTGGCTGTATTGCCGAACCTATGCCAAGAAACATCAAGAGCATGACACTATGGGCATAATTCACAATGGAAAACGCAGCTAGACCGTCGGTGCCTGCCAGGCGGGAGAATGCATTATTATGGGCAATCGTAAAGACGGATACCCCGATTTCCGCTAAGAAGCTCGGAAAGCCGATCATCATCGTCATCACGAAGAGGGGCTTTTCAAACCGGAATTTAACGAGACGAAGGGTGTTCTTCTTCGTGAAGAAGTGCATGCTGAGAACCAGGATGCCCAGCGCGGCCGCAATGATCGTTCCATAGGCGGTTTCACGTACTCCTAACTCAAGGACATAAAGGATGATGAAGTTCAAGACGAAGTTGGAAATGGCCGTAACGATCAGGGAGATCATGGCCAAATTCGGATTGCCGTTGTTCCTGACGAATATGCTTAGAGTATTCTCAAGCGTGAAGACAAAACCAAGCATCAAGAATACATTCATGTAGTCCGTTGCAAAAGGAGCGGTAGCCTCATTGGCTCCTAATGCATATACAAGCTGATTATGGAAAGCATAGGCTACCACACCTATGATTACGGTGAATATCGTGATCAAAATGATCGAATGGGTGAAAATGAAGCGGGCCCGATCAAAATCCCTAGCGCCCATGCTTTGCGAATATAGCGTTGCTCCTCCTACCCCGATCCAAATGGACATCGCTACAAAGATCGTATAAATGGGACCGGCGATATTGACGCCTGCCAGGGCAACAGATCCAAGCTTATTGCCGACCATCACTCCATCGACGACAAAGTTCAAGGCCATCAATACCATTCCGATCATCGAAGGAATCAAATAGCGCAAAAAGACCCTTCCCGTCGATTCCAGCTCCAGTAGATTTTGTTGTTGCTGTTCCCTTAATGACATTCATATCCTCTCCTGCTGTGTGACCTTACCAAAACCGGCCATGATGCCGGTATGAATCTCGCATCTCTTCAAGAACAGTTTCTGCATACCGTCCTTAACCATGTAAGAAATTCTGATAGAACCATCATAACTTAACGAACGTTCGTCAGGCAAGTAAAATCAACAAAAACCTGTCTCCTCTTATTTCCAGGAAGAAGGATGATGAGGATTCAATTGAAACAGGCTACCCCTTATTTAATGTTCGATAGACAGGCAAAGGAAGCATTGGCATTTTATGAAGATGTATTCCGAGCGGAAATTACTGACCTGCAAACATACGGAGAAGCGAATGATCTTGTTTTGCATGCAAAAATCAAAAAAGGCAATCTGTTACTCATGGTTTCCGATACGTTTCCAGGAAATCCGCTTGAAGCCGAAAATCCGGCGTTTATATGATTCCTTGTGTGCAAAGGGTTGAATTATCGGTGTGTTAGGACGAATTATTGGTGTGTTGGGTCGAATTATCGACCTGTTAGGACGAATTATCAACCTGTTGGGTCGAATTATCGACCTGTTAGGACGAATTATCGACCTGTTGTGTCGAATTACCAGCGTGGGAAGTCGGCTAAGATGATGCGGCAGGTCAAATCAGGAACCATTTAGTCAAAACCAATCAAAAAAAAACGCCTGCAGCGAAAAAACATTCGGCAAGCGCTTCCCTTTCGTTTAGTTAGTGGAGTTCAAGGATAGTAATTCGTATGTGATGATGGTTTTTTCACTGGTCCATTCGACTTTTTGGATAACGGCGGTTCCGCTTGTATCGGATTGTATCGTTTTGCGTACATCGATTGGAATATCGATCGGGTATAGACGGTAGCCATCTTTAGCGAGCCGAAAAATATTTTCTTCTTCGCGGGTTTCATTTCCCTTTGTAACGATCATCGTGTTAAGTTCGATAGGCATGCCCATGTGTATCTCTCCTTTTGCCAATATGCTTGGATTATACCTTCATTCTATCATTTTTCCGTTGTGTTTTTCATCCAAGATGTTAAATCCTCCACTACTTTGCGGTTGACGGCAGGCGGGAAGTAATGTGTGAATTGAGGGAAGTACCAGCTTTCGACCGGTTTGTCATGGATCTTCAATCTCTTCTCCAGCCGGTACGCGTGTTCAATGGCGACATTGTGATCTTTTTCACCATGAATGATCAGGACGGGAACATTCAAATCCTCAATCGCAAACAATGGTGTACGGTATTCATATTGATCGGGGCATTTTGTCGGCGTGCCTCCGATGACCCGCTTCATCATCCGACGCATATCGACTCGTTCGACATATGTTAAGAACATGTCCGACACGCCTCCCCATGTGACGATCGACGCCGCATTCCGGCAGTGGATCCCAGTCCAAAGCGCCATGATGCCGCCGCGTGAAAATCCGAGGATATGGATATGATCCTTGTTTACCCGAGGATGCCGTTCAAGAAGCTTGAATCCCGATATGGCATCGAACCGATCTTCTCCTGCAAAATCCTCGTCGCCCTCACCGCCCTGGTTACCACGGTAAAAAGGGGCAAATACGATGAAGCCCTCTGCGGCATATTGAACAATCCTTGCAGGCCTCACCTTTCCGACATTTTTTATCCCGCCACGTAAATATAAGAAGGCATCATGAACTTGGCCATCGACCGGTTCAGCAAGCAACCCCTTTACCTTCAACCCCTGTGATATGTAAGTAACTGAATAAAGATGGATGTGTGGGTGCGGTGAAGGAAACCGCCGTTTTGAAATGATCGTTCCGTTTTCCAAGCTCCCCCTCCTTTCTCGTTACTCTTATTGTAAAACATCCGCTTGTTTTTATCCCCTGATAGGCATTCACATTTTTCACTGCCCTTCATACGATACTGTAGGCAAAATACCTATTTATCAAGGAGGAAGCTATTTTGAAAAAATGGTGTAAAGCAGGTGTCATATGTTTGCTTCTGTGCATGCTGATCATCCCGCTCGGGGCGTGTGGCAAAAAAGACAAGGTCAGGGTGGCCGAAGTGACCCGCTCCCTTTTCTATACACCACAATACGTAGCGATGGAAAAGGGATTTTTTGAGGATGAGGGGTTAAGCATTGATTTGAAAACGACGGCCGGCGGCGACAAAACCATGACCGCGCTCCTGACCAACGGGGCGGACATCGCTCTCGTCGGCTCGGAAACATCGATCTATGTGCAGTCACAAGAACCGAAAGACCCCGTCATCAACTTCGCTCACCCAATTTTCAACAAAATGCCGGAAATTCACATGTCTATGCTCAAGCTTAAGACGGCTTTTCCTCCCCGCCTTCCCCTTCTGCAGCCAGCATCTCCAGATAAACCTTCAAGAAATGTTCCAATGCTTGTTTTGAAGGCTTGGTATCACCTAAACATTCGATCGTGACCTTTTGTTCTTTTTGCATCATGTTGCATCCCTCCTTGTATAGAGAGACTGTATGCAAATTGGACAGAAGGACTGCCTATCGAATTAGCGTGGATGCGGATGCACCAAAGGGACACGCATTACAATATGACTTAGACACATAAGTGATCTTCCATTGTTGAAAAGGACGATTTAAAAATATAACACTAATTAGATGCCTTTATGTATCCCCTCTGTTACTATTTGGGAAGCTATAGCTACTGTTCCGCTTTTTTTCTAAGCGAACAAGGGTGAACGGCCATCATTAAGATTCACTGAAATCGAATGGTCCATTGCCTTTTCCTAATCTTCACTTGAATTTTATAAAGGACTCAAACTGTTACAGGAGGTATTTAAAAAATGGAAAGTCGCGCTACAATGTTTTGCGTTTTGAATTCACTGGATATTAATAGGGGCGGTATGACAAAGGCCGCACTTTTGCAGGCAAATTTATTTGCAAATTCAGGTTATGAAACCTTTATCATCACCTTCAATTTCGATCCCCGTTATAACACGATTATTCAACAATTGATAAAAGAGGGGAAGATCGACAAACGGATCAAGCTTTTAAACATGTTTGAATCACTGAGTCACACAAACAGAAGCTCCTTAAAGCATAAGGAAAATGAAACGCTCCAACGAATTGAAGAGTGTAAGGCAGTCTTGGATAAACGAGCCGGGCACAATGCGTATCGAGCATATGAAAATGGTTTATATACAACTTATATCAATTATGACAAAGGTAATAAATTAAGCTTCCTTGATTACTTCAATGAACAGCGTTACCGGACGAAACGCGAAGAATATGACGAATTTGGCTATCTGAGGAAAGTTGCCTACATGGATTTTGAATTGAATAAAGCGAGACAAATCATCTATTATGATGACAATGGCCAAGCTTACTTGTCGGTATGGTACAATCCTAAAAATGGAAATGCAAACCGATTAAACCACTTCGATTCGAACGGTGCACTGCAATCCGTCCATACGAAGGAAGTCGATTTAAAAACAGAATGGCTGGAAAGCATCATACAAGATTATGATTACCCTGTGTTAGTTTGTGATGCCAGAACTTCAGATCCCGTAATGATGAATGTGAAATTGGAAAAAGCGATAAAGATATGGAGACTACATAGCAATCATGTTAAGCCGCCATATGATGTGAATGGTGAAATCGGCGGGAAAATCGCCCCTACATTGGAGGCCATTGATGAATTGGATGTTGCTTTGCTATTGACCGAGTCCCAAAAGGCCCACTTTGAGCAACGTTTTGGCAACAAGGATAATATTCGGGTCATTCCTCATTATATGAAGAAATTCGCCGACACTGGCTGGTTCAGTTCCTTTAAGAGGAAGGAAAACCTGGCTGTCATCATCAGCCGTTTCTCCTCTTTGAAAAGAATCGACCATGCGATAAAGGCCTTCAAAAAGGTAAGCGATCGTGTACCTGAAGCCAAGTTGGAAATATGGGGGCTCGGTGATGAAGAACCGAATCTAAAAAAACTGGTCAAGGAACTGGATTTACAAGATCATGTCTTCCTTAAAGGGTATACGAATGATCCGGACAAGCTTTATCAAAAAGCCTTGTTCTCTGTATTGACGAGTAAAAGTGAGGGCTTCTCCCTAGGCATCCTGGAAAGCATGTCCAATGGTGCCCCAATGATCAGCTATGATATTAATTATGGGCCACGGGATCTTATCATTGATGGAAAAACCGGCTTTATCATTGAAAATGACAATATCGAGCAACTGGCGGAAAAAATGATTTGGATGTTTGAAAACAAGAATTCCGCTACGAAAATGGGCGAAGCGGCTGTCCGTGATATGAAGGAGCGCTTCAATGAACAACAGTATAAAGACAAATGGGTGGATACCATTGAAACGGCTGTGAAAAATAAAAAAGCCAAGCTTGGCGTGTCCTCACGATAGTTGACCAAAAAAAACCTGCAGGACTGGGGTTTTTTTTGTTGATGAATTTTCCCTAAATAGGAAACCTGCCCCTCTCATATACTCCAGTAAAGGGATTTTTTGATAATATTCTGGCGGAGGTCGTTATTTATGAGAGTCGCTGTTTATGCCCGGGTCAGCACCCATGAACAGGCTGAAGAGGGATTTTCGATTCATGCCCAGCGTGAAAGGCTTCAAGCCTTTTGCGTCAGCCAAGGGTGGGAAATCGTTGAGGAATATATTGAAGAAGGAAGGTCCGCGAAGGATCTTGATCGACCTAAAATGAAAAAACTGCTAAATGACATAAGGAAAGACCATATCGATATCATTTTAGTCTATCGATTGGATCGCCTAACACGATCTGTATTAGATCTTTATCAATTATTACAGATATTTGAACGGCATGATGTTTCATTCAAGTCTGCAACTGAGGTCTATGATACTTCAACGGCGATGGGAAGGCTTTTCATTACCCTTGTTGCGGCATTGGCTCAATGGGAGCGTGAAAACCTCGCAGAACGTGTGGTGTTCGGGATGGAGCAGATGGTCCATGAAGGAATGAAGCCAGGCGGCCATTCTCCTTTCGGCTATCATTTCGATAAGCACTTCCATTGTACGATCCTCGAAAACGAAGCAAAAACAGTTCAACGAATATTTGACTGGTATGCTAATGGTTTAGGCTATAGGGCCATCGCCGGGCGGTTGAACCAACTCAAAATCAAACCGAAAATAGCCAAACATTGGAACCCCAATTCCATCCGGGATATCTTGCTTAATGATATGTATATCGGAATATACCGCTGGGGGGAGATCATTAAGCACCAAAATCACCCTCCGCTCATTCCTGAACAGCTCTACCACCTCGTCCAAAAAAGAATCGCAAGCAAAACAACCAGCAGAGAAGGAACCGGAAAGTATCCTCTTACTGGAATACTGAGATGCGGCAGTTGTAATGAGCATTCCATGCAAGGCTATCATGATAAACGAGAGGGAAAATCCTATTACAGATGCACAATTTGCAAAAAAATAACCTGGGATAAACGAATCCTGGACCCTATATTAGAGGAAATCGAGCGGCTGATTCCTGCACTTGATTTAATGGGCAGATCAAAGCAGACTGCCACCGGAAACAAAGAACAGGAGCTTAAAGATAAAATCAAGAAAATACATGCCCAAAAGGAAAGGTGGTATGACCTATTTACTGCTGATAATAATCCGATTCCAAAGGAAGTGCTGTTTTCGAAAATAAATCAATTGACTGAAAAGGAAGATGCTCTCTCCCTGCAATTGGAGCGTGCCTCGAATGCGCATGATATAAACGATCCCACGCTCCCGACCAAAACGACCATCAGGGAGAACTACTGCAAAGCGGATGCCTTCCGCCAAAAGGAACTCCTGCACAGCATATTCGAAAAAATCATCATCACCCGGGAACGCGGAAAAAATCAGCCGCTATCGATTGCTTACAGCCTCAAATGACTGGATTTCCCAGCTTCTTGTTCAACCTCGCTCAATTAACCCAGACGGACGGGACTTTTCTTGTTTCACGTGAAAAAATCGATAACTTCGACTGGGAGATGCTGAAAGGTTCCACATTCCTAGGACAGCGAAAAGGCGGAATGCCCCAGATGGCTGGCGAGTTTGTATTGAAAAAGCATAACATCGACCCGAAATCAGATTTGACCTTAATACAGAACATTGACTTTGCTAATGTCGCGACAGCCTTCGCTTCCGGAACAGGCGATTTCGTTCAGCTGTTCGAACCAACGGCCAGTGTGTTCGAAAAAGAAGGAAAAGGCCACATCGTCGCTTCTTTCGGCACCGAGTCCGGCCATCTTCCCTATACGGTTTACATGGCTAAAGCAAGCTATTTGAAAAAGGATAAAGAAACTGTCGCCAAATTCACAAGAGCATTGCAGAAAGCTCAAAATTGGGTCCAGGAAAATGATGCCGCTGAAATCGCCAAAGTCATTCAGCCTTACTTCGAAGATACCAATGCCGAAACGATGGAAACAGTGATCAAACGCTACAAAGAACAAGGCTCCTTTGCCACCGATCCCATTCTCGATGAAGAGGAATGGAACAATCTACAGGACATCATGGATGAAGCAGGCGAACTTCCTTCACGAATCAGCCATGATGAATTGGTCAATACCGATTTTGCCGAAAAGGCCGCAAAATAGCATAGCTACAAGTAAGGAGGATGTCCATGAGCTTTTTAAAAATCCAAGACATTCACCATACTTATTTTTCAAAACAGACGGCAGCGACCGCACTCGCGGACATTTCCCTCGACATTGAAAAAGGTGAATTCGTCTCTTTTCTAGGTCCGAGCGGCTGCGGAAAGACCACCCTGCTTTCCATAATCGCCGGGCTATTTCCACCCACCTCAGGAAAAATTTTGCTCGAAAATGAACCACTGAACGCTGACAGTGACACGTCCATCGGCTATATGCTGCAGCAGGATTATCTCTTTCCATGGAAAACGATAGAAGAAAATATCTTATTGGGATTGAAACTGATTAAAAAGGATGAAGGCCTTGAGAGGATTAAAACGCTTAAGCTATTAAGCGACGTAGGATTGGGAGGCACCGGAAAACTATATCCCAGAGAACTTTCAGGAGGAATGAGACAACGAGCCGCACTGGCACGAACACTAGCGGTCGACCCAAAGATCCTGTTGCTTGATGAACCCTTCTCGGCCCTTGATTACCAAACGAAGCTCAAGCTGGAGGACCTTGTTTTTGAAACCTTGAAATCCTTCGGAAAAACAGCCGTGCTCGTCACCCATGACATCGGTGAAGCGATAGCCATGAGCGACCGCATTCATCTATTTTCCCCGAACCCTGGTAGAGTGCACAAAACATTCGAAGTACCTGATGAACTGCGCGAACTGATGCCCTTCCATGCACGCAACCATCCACAGTACTCGATCCTTTTCCAAACAATCTGGAAGGAGCTTGAGAGCCTTGAATATTGAACAACTCCATAACCAATATAAAACCTCTCTGAAAAAGGAAAACAGGCTCATTCGGCTTTATCAGATCTTGATTTTCCTTGTTTTTTTCAGCAGCTGGGAACTATTCTCCCGAAAGGAATGGATCGACCCGCTCATCTTCAGCTCCCCATCAAAAGTCTGGCAGCTTTTCATCCAGAAGTTGGGCGACGGCTCACTGCTTTCCCATTCCGGCGTCACCCTCTTCGAAACCGTTCTTGGCTTCATCATCGGGACACTGCTAGGAACAATCCTGGCCTCACTCCTATGGTGGTCGCCGCGATTATCAAAAACATTGGACCCGTATCTTGTCATCTTGAATGCCATGCCGAAAGTGGCACTCGGGCCCATCATCATCGTCGCATTCGGACCTGGCTTTCCATCCATCATCTCGATGGGTGCGATCATCTCCATCATCATCACGACCATCGTCGTCTACACCGCATTTCGCGAAGTGGACCCAAACTACCTGAAGGTGCTCCAAACTTTTGGAGCTACAAGAACACAAGCATTTCGTGAAGCCATATTGCCGGCCTCCTTCCCAACCATCATCTCCACCCTGAAAGTCAATGTCGGCCTCTCCTGGGTGGGTGTCGTCGTCGGGGAATTCCTCGTCTCGGCGAAAGGACTCGGTTACCTCATCATTTATGGCTTTCAAGTCTTCAACTTCACCCTCGTCATGCTCGCCTTGATGATCATCGCCGTCTTTGCCACCATCATGTACCAACTGGTCGAACTGCTCGAACGAAAATTAATCAAGGATTAACCCAACTGCCGATAACCCTCGGCAGTTTTCATTTATGGAAGACGGACTTTCACTCGCCGAATTTGAGCTGTTTACTCGCGAGTTTGAGCTGTTTACTCGCCAATTTACTGCTTTTACTCGCGAATTTGGACGATTTACTCGCCAATTTGCCCGATTTACTCGCCAATTTGGATTTCGCACACCAATTTTAGCGCATTCTCTGAAATTTTGGAGTTTACTCGCCAATTGAGATCTCGCACTCCCATTTTAGCGCTGGTCCATCGATATTGGGGCATAATCATCGGTTCCACGCTTTTACCCGCCAATTGCTCCCATCCAGGCTGCTAGCCCGCCAGTTTCGCTCTTACCTCTTCAGTCACTTCTTTCTAAAGCAGGTTACCGTCGTTAAGCCTCGATATGCTCAAGGGGACGATTTCATCTTTCATGATGAAGCTGAATTCTTCGCCTGGTTCGTCGGGCAAGCTTTCCAAAAAGATGGGCCCGTCCGTTTCCAGGTAGGTATCTTTCTTTTCCAGCTCATGTAATTGGGCAAAATATATTGTTTTGACAAATGATTTGACGGGGTCATGGACTTTGTATTGCCCTAGGAATTGCAGCTGCCCAACGATTCCGCCGGTTTCTTCATACACTTCCCTGATGGCTGCTTGTTCAATCGTTTCTCCTGCTTCCCGCTTTCCCCCTGGAAACTCCAAGCCGCGATTTTTATGCTTGGTCAAAACCCATCTTCGCTTAAACCTGCAGAGCACGAAAACATGCCAGGATTCGCCGAAGACGGGATTTCCGGAGAATTCCACCATGTATCCGTTTTTGTCGAAAAAGCGTTGCATATTTCCCCTTCTCTCCATATTGAACTCTTCCTTCATTATATGGATAAAAAAACGGACTATCCAGCTTGAATTTTCCTTCCATCAATAAAACGATGGCCCCTCAATATTCGAGGCCATCGTCCGTTGTCTTTGCTTGTAAAATTCCCATGCTTTCAATATGTCTTCTTCCTTCTTCCGTTCCAAGTTGATGGATCATTTCATAAATCTTTTGGAGCGTGATATCCTGCTTATCATTTTCCCGGTCGAAATGATATTGCAGGTACGGGACATGTGCTCGGTAAAAGTTTTCTTCGCCTACAGAATAATTATAATCAAATAATTCACGTAACTGGATGATTTCATTATCTGTAGCCTCGATCTCGAAATTCCACGGGGAGCTTTCCCTATCTTGTGTGATCTCCCCAGTCGGAAGCCAAATATAATACTTTTTCCTGTTCTCGGACACATTCATCCACCCTTTCCAAATATCCTATGCTTATTTTTCACGGAATTCCCTACATCATACAATGGAAAATTTTGTTTACAGAAGTGCAAAGATGTTAAAAAATAGATTAAAGTATCTTTCAGAGGGTAAAACATATAATAAGCCCAAGCATCCATTCAGATTTTTATATGCACCCAGAGTTTTTTTTGATAACCTACATATAAAGAGATAACGGATTTCAAACTAAGGTGAGGTGAAACGTTTTGAAGTTAATTGAAGAATTATACAATATGTACCGTAATAAGCTTACTGGTGATGAAGAAGATATCGATATGCTTACTTTTGCGGTTTTGGAGCAGTTGGACCGTAAGGAAATTTTCGAATTACTTCAAGAAATGGATGATCAAGAGCTAACCAACCTAATGGGACTTTACATTATCGAAACATTAAAAGGGAAGTTTGCTCAAAATAGCATGGACGATACGAAACCTACACATTTTCCGCCACGGAATATCCATTAATACATACCTTGTCAGGTGTCCCTCCATCGATGGATGCCTTTTTTGTTTTTTCGCCTAAAAAAAAAAGCCCTGCCGAAGCAGGCGCTTTCTACCGATATTAGTGCCCTAGGTATGCACGAAGCATCCAAGCATGTTTGTTGAAGCTTTTCTTCATGCTTGTCAGCATATCAGCGGTAACTGGGTCTTCCTCTTCTGCAGCCTCGATGATTTCAAGGAACTCTTCAGAAAGCTTTTCAAAGTCGTTGATGACGCTTTGAACCATATCTTCTGTATTTTCGTTACCTGTCGCTTCTTCCAATGTTGTTAATTCCAGATACTCTTTAAGTGTAGCAACTGGTTTCTCGCCAATGGCCAGCAAGCGTTCTGCCAATTCGTCATAATTAGCTGTGATTTCCACATATAACTCTTCCAATTTTTGGTGAAGTTCAAAGAAGTGCGGTCCATTTACGAACCAGTGGTAATTATGGATTTTTGTATAAAGGACACTGAAATTCGCAATTTCCTTATTCACTAATTTTCCTAATTTTTTCTGAGCCATAAATATCTACCTCCGTAAGTTGGTTATAACTCTATGATTCCCTCCATTACAAAAATTGAAACATATTTTGTCAGTTCTTATGCTAAAATGTATGTAAATTGTGAACGTAAGGAGAGTGAGCCATGATCACGGTTTTAGTCATCTCCATTATTGTGATTTTGATTGTCCTGGCTTTATCCATCCTGACTATCGGAAAAGGGTACAGCTACAAGCATACCGTCGATCCGATCGACCCGAAGACCGAGGATGAGGCAAAGGATGAAAAACCGCAAAAATAAAAAAAATCTCCTGTCACGAAAGGACAGGAGATTTTTTTTTATTAACCGAAAACCTTATGAAGATCTGCTTTATCTTGTGAAAGCCAGAAATTCATTAATTTCTTGGCTCCTTCAAGGTCATGAAGCTTTGCTTGGCCGCATTGTTTTTCGTTTGCAGCAGGGATTTCCGTGATTTCCACAGCATCCTTGAAAGTGTCTTCAAGAACATCGATTATTTCCGTTACCGTCGGCTCACCGCTGACAACAAGGTAATACCCTGTTTGACAGCCCATAGGAGAAATGTCGATAATATCGAAATGGTCGTAGCGTTCGGAATGCTTACGAATATTGAATGCAAGCAAGTGTTCCAAAGTGTGGATCGTATCCGGCTTCATCGCTTGCTTATTCGGCTGGCAAAAACGGATATCGAATTTATTGACAACACCATCTGTTCCGACCTTATGGACACCGCAATGTCTGACATATGGGGCTTTAACAGCATTATGATCTAATTCAAAGCTTTCAACTGAAGGCATTCCATTCACTCCTTAATTGTATTTCCTCTCTATTTTACCTTGAATGACGATTTATTTCATCCTTTTAAAACAATTCTTATTATTTCCATCGGATTTATTTATACTTATTCCTGCTTCACCATTATTGGCACAATTGAAAATATGCTATAATGAAGAGCAGTGAATTTACGTGAAAAGAGCTGAAGCACTTTGTTAAAAAAAATATTAATGGGAATCATTCGTTTTTATCAAATCGCCATTTCCCCATTAAAACCGCCTACCTGCCGTTTTTATCCGACTTGTTCCCATTATGGACTGGAAGCGATCAATCGGTTTGGCCCAATCAAAGGAAGCTGGTTAGCCATCGTCCGGATTCTCAAATGTCATCCGTTCCATCCAGGCGGCATCGACCCCGTTCCGGAAAAAAAGAAAAAAGACGAAGGCCATTAGAAAAAAAGCCTTGCTTTCTGTCGTGATCTTTTGTATTATACAGAAGTCAAATCGTAATGATTTCGTTTTTACACATACATTCCAAATCGTAATCAATCCGAATTATAAAGGAGCAAATCACATGAAGAATCGAGCATGGCTTCCGCTATTCCTGGTTACAGTGCTACTGTTATCAGCCTGCGGAAACACAAAGGAAAAAAATACTGATGATGCAAAAAAGGATACGTTAAATATATATACGACGGTTTACCCTTTACAATACTTCACGGAAGCGATTGGCGGGGAATATGTTAACGTCGATACCGTTTATCCTCCAGGTACCGATGAACATTCCTTTGACCCTTCACAAAAGGATATCGTTAAAATGGCGGAGTCAGACCTATTTTTCTATATTGGCTATAACCTTGAAGGATTCGTAACGAAGGCCGAACCGATTTTAAGCAAAGAAGGCGTCAAGACGGTCGCTGTAGGCGAAACGGTCCATCTGGATGCAGCTGAGCATGCCCACGAAGATGAACACGCACATGAGGAAGAGCATGCACATGATGAGGACGGTCATGATCACGGCGGGGTCAATCCCCATTTATGGTTGGATCCCATCTATTCCATTGAGATGGCAAAAAGCATCCGGGATGAATTGACGAAGCAAATGCCTGAGCAGAAGGAGTATTTCAACAGCCACTTCAACGAGCTTGCTAAAAAGCTGAACGCACTTGATGAAAAATTAGCAACGACAATCGAGGCTGGCCGGACAAAAAAAATCATCGTTTCCCATTCCGCTTACGGATATTGGGAAGAACGCTACGGACTTGAGCAGATTGGTGTCACAGGATTAACATCTTCAAATGAGCCTTCCCAAAAGGAACTGGCAAAAATCGTGACCATGGCTGATGAAGAGAATTTGAATTACGTCATCTTCGAGCAGAATATCAGCTCTAAACTAACCGAGATCATCCAAAAGGAAATGGGAGCTAAATCGCTGACGCTGCATAACCTTTCCGTGCTGACGGATAATGATATTAAAGCTGGTGAAGATTACTTCAGTTTAATGGAAAAAAATATTAAAACTTTGCAAACGGCATTGCAATAAGCAAAAGAAGCGGCTCCTTATCGGACCGCTTCTTTTTCGCATGCTTGTACAAGTCATTCGTCTATATACTTCTCCCGGATGACTTCCATTTTCCTCATCAAGTCCGGTCCAATCATCGATTCGAATTCCGGATAGATGACGGTCATCTCGTTCATCCACTTTTTCTTTTCTTCATCAGATAATTGATAGATGTCGATATTGGATTTTTGCTTGATTTCCCGGAGCTGTTCCTGATTCAATTCATTCGATTTGATCCACAGCCATTTCAAAGTATCATCCATTGCCCGTTGTATTTGCTTACGGATATCCGGAGGAAGTTTGTCCCAAAACGGCTTGTTCATCAAGACGACATACCCTAAATATCCATGATCACTGATTGTTAAGTAATTTTGAACCTCATATAATTTCTTGGAATAAATATTCGAAATCGTATTTTCCTGGCTGTCCGTTTTATTGATTTCAAGGCTCTTGAACGTATCATTGAATTCCAGCTCCGATGTTGTTGCCCCAAAGTGCTGGAATTGGCTTTGCAGGACTACACTTGGCATGATCCTGAAATTCTTTCCAGAAAGGTCACGTGGATGCCGGATCGGTTTATTGCTTGTCATTTGCTTGTAATTATTCGACCAAAAAGCAAGACCTTCGATACCTGTCACATTCAAAGATGTTAGCAGCTCTTCCCCCACTTCCCCATTCAAGGCTTCCTGCAGGGCCGCGTCCGTTGGAAAGACATATGGAAGGTCCAAAAGCAGCCATTTTTTTGATAGATTCGTAACTTTGGATGTAGTAGGCGCAATCATCTGCACCTTGTTTTTTTGTAACGCGTCGATTTCTTCATGATCGCTATATAATGATTGATTGGGATAGACCTCTATCTTGACACGATGGTTGGTATATTCATCAACAAGGTTGGCAAACCTGTTCGCAGCAAGCCCCTTTGGCGTATTCTCGGCTACGACATGGCTGAACTTAATGACGATTTGGTCCTCCATCCCCACCTGCTCTTCATCGCTCGGCAGATTGAAGCCCAAGCTTGCAAAGAACGATTGAAACGAGATATACACCGCTATCAGCAGGCCCATGACAATTAACAGGAAATACCCCCATAAGTCTCGCATATCGACAGCTCCTTACCGCTCACTTCTCATTATATCTATTCTATCACAGCCTTTTCCTGTCGTACTACAATGCTCGAAAAATAGCGAAAAGAGGCAAAAATTCTGTTACTATTAATGATAGAAGTAATGGAGGAACGATAATGGATAAATCCTTTCATATGCCCATTCAAGTTAAAATCACCCTGCTGTCATTCTTAATCGTCGCTTTTTCGATACTTATAGGCGGGATTTTTATATTTGGCAATATCGTATCCGTCAGGGAAGATGAAATCGGCAAACGGTCGATGATCACTGCCCACACGATCGCCGAGCTCCCTGATGTCCAAAAGTTGGTCCGGGAACCTGAAGGCTGGCTGCAGCTGAACCCGATGATTGAAAACCTGCGGAAAATCCATCAAGCAGATTATATCGTTGTCCTCAATAGCCAGCATATACGCTATTCCCATCCTCTGTTCAGCCAATTGGGGACCACATCTAACAGCACCGATGAAAGCGCAGCATTCGCTGAACATGAATATCTTTCAAAGGCAGCCGGGGACCTTGGCATCGCCATCCGTGCCTTCGTTCCGATTCTGGATCGCGATAACGAGCAGATCGGTGTCGTACTTGTAGGGAACATTTTGCCGACGATACCGGAATTGATCAATGACCTAAAAGGGGAAATCGCCATGATTCTCTTCCTTACACTCTTGTTCGGTGTTTGCGGCTCATGGCTTTTGGCAAGAAGGATCAAAAAAGAAACCTTCCAACTCGAACCCCATGAAATTTCACGGATGTTAGTCGAAAGGACCGCTGCCTTCAATGCCATGCATGAAGGAGTCATCGCCATTGATAACAATCAGATCATCACGATCTTCAATGAAAAGGCGAAGCAGATGCTCCATATCAGCGGCGATGTCATCGGCAGGAATATCAATGACATCATCCACGATACCCGGCTTCCGGAAGTGCTCGACCGGACTTCTCCCATCTTCAATCAGGAAATCTCCGTGCAAAACAGAAATATAGTCAGCAACCGGGTACCCATCAAGATTGCCGGTAAGACCATCGGGGCCGTCGCCATATTCCAGGATCGGACCGATGTCACGAAGCTTGCTGAAGAGCTGACGAGCGTCAAGGCATTCGTTGAAGCCCTGCGTGTTCAAAATCATGAACATATGAACAAACTCCATACGATTGCAGGATTGATCCAGCTGGGAAACCTGGACGATGCCCTGCATTACATTTTTCAAATCACCGAAGAGCAAGAGGAGTTGACCAGGTTTTTAACGAAGCACATTCACGATGATAATTTAGTGGGGCTCATCTTGAGCAAAATCTCCTTGGGCCGTGAGCTGGGAATCGAACTCACCATGGATAAGCACACGAAATTGGACCGCTTCCCTGCTGATATGGATCATCATGACTTTGTTTTGATCATTGGAAATTTAATTGAAAATTCCTTTGCTGCCCTAAAATACTGCGCTGAGGAAACAAAGCAGGTTTATCTATCGCTCTACCAGGATGAACGGCATTGCCAAATCGTACTGGAGGATAACGGCCCAGGCATCGCCGAGGACATTCACAGGGACATATTTGATTATGGATTTACGACAAAAGGTGCGGAAGGATCAGGGATTGGTCTTTATCTAATAGATCAAATCGTAAAAAAAGCGAAGGGCGAACTGAAATTCACGACACGTCCCAATGAGGGTACGAGCTTTTTTCTTTCTTTTCCGATGCACGATACAGAGGAGAACCAGGATGACTAATACAATTCGTGTACTTTTAATAGAAGATGACCCAATGGTCCAAGAGGTCAACAAACAATTCATCGAGCGGCTGCCTGCCTTTACCGTCATCGATACAGCCAGCAATGGACTTGCAGGACTGGAAAAAATCAGGACATCTGCACCAGATCTAGTCATTTTGGACATCTTCATGCCTTCTTTAAACGGGATCGACACACTTTATCAGATTAGAAAAGAACAATTCGATGTCGATGTCATCATCATTTCGGCGGCGAATGATCAGAAAACGATCAGAAAAATGATTCAGAACGGGGCATTTGATTATTTAATCAAGCCATTTAAGTTCGAAAGGCTGAAACATACGCTGGAACAATATTTTGCTTTTCGGATGGAGGTTGAACCGAACCATCACATCTCTCAAACTCAGCTCGATCGAATTCTCTTTCAAAATGAAACACCTCCTCGGTCCGTTCAAAAATGCGTTGTTCCGAAAGGCTTGAATGGTGCAACACTTGAGCAAGTGACGAAATTCATAAAAATGACGCCTGGGTCTTTATCGGCGGAAGAAGTCGCTGATGGGATTGGAATCGCCAGGGTGACAGCCCGGCGTTATCTGGAATACTTACATAACGAAGACGTGCTTTTGCTTGACGTTCAATATGGCAGCATTGGCCGTCCCGTCAATCGATATCGCCTAAAAAAACCTTAACTTGCATCGGGGACCGGACAAAAGGTAAGCGGTTCCCTTTCAATCAATCACGCTCCTGTCTTACGATCATACAGTCCCCACTTTCTCTTCAACAGAAACAGTTCGCATTCCGCCAGCGCCGTCACTTCTATGATGACGTAGTCGGGCAGGCCCCTTCTTAATAGAATTTCCGCAATCATGTACGGTTTTTTCATTTTCTTCCTTCCCTTCCCATCTTTCTCTATTTTATTATATTATACAAAATAATCCATTAAAGAAAAAATAGACAAAGCCCCATTTTTTGAAAAAAAAGGTAGCTCGGTCCATGAAAAAGCGGATATGAAATTTCGGGAAAGAAGTGTTGGGGAGCTTCACTATTGATGCAAAAGAGGCACGGACTGCACCTCCTTTGCTGTTTTACCTGTAAATTTGACGATACGTCGTCAAAGCCTTTAGCCGCTTTTCATTAATCGAAAAACCGATTCCGGCCTTTTCAGGGACTTGGATCGTTCCATTCTTGACAACGACTTCCGGCTCGATGATATCTTCTTCCCAATAACGGGAAGAAGAGGAAATATCCCCAGGAACCGTGAACCCCTTCAATGTGGCAAGCGCAATATTATGGGCACGTGATATGCCAAATTCGATCATTCCGCCACACCATACCGGTACGTCATTTTCCACACAAAGATCATGGATCTTGACAGCCTCCGTCCAGCCGCCCACTTTTGCCATCTTGATGTTGATCACCCCACAACTCCCAAGTGAAAGGGCACTATGGGCATCATGGTAGGAATTGATGCTTTCATCCAGGCAAATCGGAGTCTGAAGCCGTTTTTGCAATCGGGCATGTTCTACGATGTCGTCATGTCCCAGTGGTTGCTCGATCATCATCAGCTTATATTCATCAAGCTTTTGCAGACGGGGAATGTCATCAAGGGTGTATGCTGAATTGGCGTCTGCCATTAGCGGAATATCGGGATACTCGCCGCGAATTTCCGCTAATAACTCGATATCATGACGAGGATCGATTTTTATCTTATACCTTTGGTAACCCGATCGGGAAAAGCCTTCAATCTGGCGTATCGCATCTTCCGCATCATTGGAAGCAATGACCACGCCTGCGGCGACCTCGCTTCGTTCGCCGCCAAACAACCGCCCGAGATAGATTTCCTTCTGCTTCGCATATAAATCGATGATGGCCTGTTCCAAGGCTGACTTTGCCATCGCATTCCGCCTGATCCCGCTCCATAAGCTCTGCAGTTCAACCGGATGCCGAGGCTTACTTGCCAATGTCAACGGGATCAAGAAATCCTCGAGCATATGCAAGCAGGTTTTGATCGTTTCCTCGGTGTACCAAGGACTCGAAAAGGGCACGGCTTCCCCGTATCCAATCAGCCCATCTTCATCTTGGGCTTCGATAATGATGACTTCCCTATCATTCACCGTCCCAAGATGCGTCTTGAACGGCTGCTTCAAAGGGGCCATGATGACCTTTAGCGTAATGGACGATAACTTCATTGCTTTTCCTCCATTCCCTTCTTCAGTTCCCTTCTCAACAGCTTGCTGGCACCATTTCGCGGTAGCCCCTCGCAAAAGATCACGTTCCTGGGAATTTTATAGGAAGCCAAAGATTTCCGGCAATAATCAAGCAGGTCTCTCTCACTTAGCTCCGCACCTTGATGCAAGGCGACAAAAGCGAGCGGCACCTGTCCCCATTTTTCATCTTCGGTCCCCGTCACTCCCGCTTCGAAAACATCAGGATGGCCAATTAGGACATTTTCAATTTCGGCCGGATAGACATTTTCACCTCCGGAGATGATCAAATCCGATCGCCGGTCCAGAACATATAAAAAGCCTTCCTCATCCAGATATCCAAGATCTCCTGTATAAAGCCAGCCATCCATAATCGCCTGCTGTGTAGCATCCAGCCGATTGTAATAGCCCTTAGTCACATTCGGACCCGAAACAACGATTTCACCCGCCATACCCGGACCACACGGATTGCCGTCCTGCTCGATCCGTAACTGCGAAGGAAATAGGGGCTTTCCGGCAGATCCGATTTTCGTCATGCTGTACTCCGGTGCCAGCGTCACGATTTGAGAAGATGTTTCCGTCATTCCATACGATTGATACACGGGTATCCTTTTTTCCTTACAGACTTCCAGTAAATGAACAGGTGCAGGTCCACCGCCCAACAGGATGCAACGAAAGGCATCCGGATAGCTTTCTCCCTTCAAGTCATGCACCATCCTATTCAGCATCGTCGTCACGACCGAAATGATCGTCACGCCCTGTTCCTGAATGGCCCTGTTCGCCTGCCGTTCATCGAACCGCTCGGCCAAGACGACCTTCATCCCATAAATCACGCTTTTCATCAGGATGGATAGGCCGCTTATATGAAAGATAGGAACCGCACAGTACCAGCAATCCCCCTCGTGCAACCCAAGGTTCAGCACCGAACCGACGGCACTCCACCAATGGTTGCCGAATGATTGGATCACACCCTTTGGATTTCCTGTCGTACCTGATGTATACATGATCGTAGCGGTATCCTCCAGATAAAACTCCTGAAGGATCTCTGCCATTCCTTCAACCGGCAATCGTTCAATTAATAGTAGGGGCAATTCAGAAAGATTACTGCCAATATCATCAAGCTTGCTTGCGAAGGAGCCTTCAGAGACCAAATGGGAAGCACCACTGTCCCCGATCTGCCACGACAATTCTTTTGCCGTTAATTTATTATTCAGCATCACGATCTTCACACCAAGATAAAATAGTGCGTGGATGGCGACGACACCGTCAATATGATTACGGAGCAGCACCGCGCATGAATCGCCAGCCTTCAAACCAGCGCTTGCCAGCCTGCCAGCCATTTTCTCCGTTAACGTATGCAGCTCAAGAAAGCTATACGTCTGACCTTCAAACTCGATAGCTGGGCGATTTGGTGAAAGATGCGCCCGGTTCTTGAGCCAGTTTGGCAACTTTTCTTCTGCCATGATCGACTTTCCTCCTCAACTTGAATATAGAAAACAGCCCGGCGAACATTCGCCAAGCTGTCAGTCTTATCGATTCATGCATTTCATTAAGGGAAACGCGGGAATTGCCCAAAGTCCGGACTGCGTTTTTCCTTGAACGCATCGCGGCCTTCTTTTGCTTCTTCCGTTGTATAGTATAACAATGTAGCATCACCAGCCAATTGTTGAAGACCTGCAAGACCATCCGTGTCAGCATTCATTGCCGCTTTCAGGAAGCGAAGTGCAGTCGGGCTCTTCTCAAGCATTTCTTCACACCATTTCACTGTTTCCGCTTCTAATTGGTCCAAAGGTACGACCGTATTGACCAATCCCATATCCAATGCTTCCTGTGCATTGTATTGACGGCAGAGGTACCAAATTTCACGTGCTTTTTTGTGCCCAACGATACGAGCCAGGTAGCCAGAGCCATAGCCAGCATCGAAGCTGCCCACATTCGGTCCGGTTTGTCCGAAGATGGCATTGTCCGCGGCAATCGTTAAGTCACAAACCACATTCAAGACATTGCCGCCGCCGATTGCATAACCTGCCACCATCGCGACGACCGGTTTTGGAATCACGCGGATCAAGCGCTGCAAATCAAGCACGTTTAGGCGTGGAATGTTATCTTCACCAACATATCCGCCATTCCCGCGCACTTTTTGGTCCCCGCCTGAACAGAAGGCTTTTCCGCCGACACCGGTTAAAATGATGACGCCGATGCTGGAATCATCACGTGCCCTTGCGAATGCATCGATCATTTCAGCAGTCGTTTTTGGCGTGAATGCATTATGTACATGTGGCCGGTTAATCGAAACTTTCGCAATCCCATTATATTTTTCATATAAAATTTCATCATACTCGCGTATTGTTTCCCATTGTATCGTCATTTAAATTCCTCCTTCAATTTCGCTTTAAAAACTCACTTATTATTTTACCAAACTTTTCTCCATCTTCCACATGAATCGCATGTCCGGCACCATTTATTATTTTCCATTCGGCCTTCCTCAGCTTCTTTTCCATCGAGCTGGCAATGTCACAAAACTTAGGATCGAATTCACCGGTCAGCAGTAGGACGGGAAAATCAAGCGTTTGCAGATTCCCCCAGTAGGAAGCCTGACTGCCTGTCCCCATGCCGAGGAGGCTATTGGCAAGACCGGCAGGTTCATTTGCCAGCCGCTGCTCCCGGATGGACTCCCTCGTTTTGGCCGGTAAATGTTTTTGGCTTTCAAAAAGCGGGATGCTTTCCCAATGGTCCACGAATGCTTCCATGCCAAATTCAAGGATCCGCCCGGCGAGTTTCTTATCATTTTGCTTGCGGATTCCTCTCTCCTGTTCGGTTGCAAGGCCGGGAGATGCGCTCTCCAATATCAATGTTTCAACATATTCAGGGTACAAACTGGCAAACGCCAGCGCAAGCCTGCCTCCCATCGAATATCCTAGCATATGCGCTTTCGGGAAATGGAGCTCATCGAGGATATGCGCGATATCTTCAGCCACATGATTCATCTCATACCGTTCTGGCTCGGCGGGTGAAGTCGACATGCCATGTCCGATGATGTCGATCATGATCATCGCATACCTCTCACTCAATATTGGAATGAGGAATTTCCACGTATCCCGATTTCCCGTAAATCCATGCAAGAGTACGAGAGGCTCCCCATTTCCCGTAATTTCAACAGCATAAGTGACATCCTTGCTGACAATATTCATGATATTTCCCTGTTTAACACCCATTTTATTTCCTGGGAAACAAAACTCCACAAATTTCGATGCTTATGCAAGTTGGACTCCCTTTCGGTCGGTACCTCGATGATTTTCAAGCCTTGAATGCCAAAAGACTCCGTAAATACACTCTTCAGCTCATCCCAGGTCTGCACTTTGCTGTATTTACCGCCATAAAGCTTGGCTGTATGGGAAAAATCAAGGCCATGGGGCGTTCCGAAAAGCATTTCGAAATGTTCCTTCTCATTTGCTTGCGGCAAGAAAGAGAATATGCCGCCCCCATCATTATTAATCAATAAGATCGTGATATCCTGCTTTTGCAGCTTGGCCGCAAGCAAGCCATTCATATCATGGAAAAAGCTCAAATCGCCGATTGCCAGTACGGTATTCTTTGCGACCGTACTTACCCCCAGCGCAGTGGACACGACGCCGTCAATGCCATTTGCACCCCGATTCGCCAAGATTTTGATTCCTTTCTCATTATTCATGAAAAAAGTATCCAAATCCCGTATCGGCATACTATTTCCGACAAACAGTGTCGATTTCGGCGGCAGCATATCGGCCAGCAGGGCGAACAGCTTGCCTTCACTTAACTCCGCTTCATCGTGAACGGATGCCAAGGCATTCTTCGTCGCTCCGTTGACGTCCTGCCATAAGCGCAGCCATTCATCGCCAGCGGAACTGGTGATTTTTTCACCTACCCGCTGACAGAAATCCCTCTCCTCACAGTAAATCATGTTCGTTGCCAAACCAGCTGGTTCGCGCCAGCCTGCACCGCCATCAACGACAAGCGTGATCGCCTGTTTTTGCTTTTTCATGAATAGCAATAACGGTTTTGAAACGGGCATGGCACCGAAGCGTATGATCACATCCGGGCTGAAGGCCGCTTTTGCCGCTTCATCGCGCAGAAAGGTATCGTACGCATCAATTATGACATCCTTGTTATTGCTTCCGCTTCTAAGCTGGGAAAGTGGATCAGCCACTAGCGGGAAAGCAAGCGTTTCCGCTAGTGCGACGATTGCCTCCTTCATCTCTTGGTCCGGCAATTCCCCACATACGATCAGTCCTTGCTTCGATTGTGACAAAGTCGCTGCGACCGATTCAATTTGTGATCCGGAGAGTGTGCGCATTCCGCTCTCGATCAATACTGCAGGAGCCGGTTGCTTTTGCCTGAATTCCTTCGCTTGCTCAAGATTCGGTATCAGTGGTTCGCGAAGCGGGAAATTCAAATGCACAGGCCCGGCAGGTTGAGCCGCAGCTGTAGCCACTGCCCTTGCACCGACCGTTCTTGCATACCGCATCATCTCATCGGTACTTTCCGGAAGAGCCATTTCGACAAACCATTTCACCTGCCTTCCGTACAGATGTATCTGATCGATGGCCTGTGGGGCACCTACATCACGCAGCTCATGCGGTCGATCGGCCGTAAGTACAATAAGCGGCACCCTTGAATGGAAAGCCTCGATGACGGCCGGGTAAAAATTCGCAGCCGCTGTACCGGACGTACAAAGAAGTCCGACAGGTTCTTTTAAGGCCTTAGCCATCCCTAGGGCAAAAAAAGCGGCCGAACGTTCATCCACATTAATGTGAATCTCGATATCAGGATGTTCCACCAGCAATAAAGCAAGCGGGGTGGAACGTGAACCTGGGCTCACCACTACGTGCTTCACCCCGTTTTCAGCCAGCTCATCGACAAATGAAGCAGCATACGCTGTCAATGCATCTCGGTCATTCATTAAGATTTCCTCCTAAAGCACTTAACATCGGATTGAATTTAATCCCCGTTTCCCGGAACTCTGCGCTGGCAGTTGAATCCTCCACTACCCCGCAGCCCGCAAATAGCGAAGCCTCATTGTCTTGTATCAAGGCAGAGCGTATTCCTACAGCGAATTCCCCGTTTCCATACGTATCCATCCAGCCTAGAGGTCCCGCGTAAAAGCCGCGCTCAAGACCTTCCATTTCCCGAATTCGCACAACGGCCTTTCCTTTAGGAAGCCCGCCCATCGCTGGTGTCGGATGGAGGTTCTCAACAAACTGTAAAATCGTAACACCTTCCTTTGCAACACCGCGAACCGGTGTATACAAATGCTGGATATGACGGTTTTTCATGAGCTCCGGTCCGTCCGGAATCACTACCTTTTCACATACAGCATCAAAGGCATTGGAAATCATCGACACGACATATTGGTGCTCTTGTAAATTCTTTTGGTCATGAAGCAATTCATTTCCTAGGCTAACATCTTCTCGCTGATCTTTCCCACGTCCCATCGAACCGGCAAGACAGGTAGAAAAAACAGCATCCCCCTGCTTTTTGATCAAGCGTTCGGGAGTCGCACCGACAAAGCAATCACCACCCGCTTCCAAACTGAAAATATAGCTTAATGGCTGCTCTGCAATCAATTGCTCGAGCACCTTCCCTGAATCGATGGAGTGTTCGAATGTAAGTCGAAGCTCCCTAGCCAATACTATCTTATCAAGATCTGTCGTCTTGATTTCCTCTACCGCTTCGGTGACCGTGCGCTTCCATTCCGCAGACTGCACCTCCCTCTGCTTAACAAGGGAGTTAGGTCCGCATGGCACACCATCCAAGCCTTCGGAAAGGAAGGCTTCCCGTTCATTTATCATATCTCTGAAGAGTTTTTCTGAATCATCAGGCGAACAAAGTAAGTTTGTCGTTAAGTAAGCTTGTTTCCCCACTATTGATAGCATGAAGGCAGGTATATAAAACAGGTTGTCCCCAAAATGGTTCCAAAGGATTGTACTGTTAGATTCATAATCAAAAGAAAAGCCCCCAAACAGTAGAGGACCTGTCGCCTCTACATCGGTCACTCCCGTTTTGACAGCAGTTTCCTGCAGTTTGATCCAGCTCTTTTCGACTTCTCTATAACGTTCGGCATTCGCTGCCGCTTTGAGTTTCTTAACATTGCCTAAACCAGTGATGGTTATTTCCTTTGCAGGGTCCTCCCAAAAAAAACGTTCACCCGCATACCGTTCTCTTCCAGCTTGATAAAATGAAAGGGGGTTGGTGCATTGAATTTTCTTAATATGACTGAATAGAACTTGATCATTCAAGTCCTTCGCCTTTTGTATAGCTGAAGCCAGCCCCTGAAACTGTTCAGTTTCTTCCGAGATAGCCAAAAAAATCCCCCCAAATGTACATTTTAAAAGCTTTTTAACCTATTTAAAGATACACCTCCCGTCAACCTGATGTCAATAAAACGCCCCTTTTCCCAACGATACATGCCCGCTTTTTTCCTTATTATATGAATCTTGGCGAATGCAGCGTGATATCCTTGAATTTGGAAGTGGAACACCGCTTCATTCAATTGACACACATCCCCAATTTCCCTACACTTAATAGGGTAACTTTTGTGCAACATTTCAATATTTGATATACTTTCGAGAGTACCAATACTGATTTTGAGGAGAGAAACAATGCAAACAGAATACGACGGACTTCCCATGAAACGGACCTGGAAGATTTGGTGGGAGTTAATTCGTCCACATACACTAACCGCAGCCTTTGTCCCGGTCTTGCTTGGAACGGTGATCGCGCTTTTGGAAGATGGCGTCAATTGGCTGCTATTTGCCGCCATGATGCTTGCCAGTATCCTGATCCAGGCTGCAACGAACTTATTCAATGAATACTATGATTTCAAAAGGGGCTTGGATACCGAGGAATCGGTCGGCATCGGCGGCGGTATCGTACGCCATGGAATGACCCCGAAACTCATCATGACCTTGGCACTTGGCATGTATGCCATCGCCTTGTTAATTGGAATCTACATTTGTGCCGCATCGTCTTGGTGGCTTGCTGCGGTAGGACTGGTTTGCATGCTTGTCGGCTATCTGTATACAGGAGGCCCGCTCCCTATCTCTTATACTCCTTTCGGGGAACTATTTTCAGGGTTGTTCATGGGCTTTTTGATCATTTTGATCGCCTTTTACATTCAAGCCGGATATGTTTCCACCACCGCCATTTTAATTGCGATACCAAGCGGAATATTAGTCGGATTGATCAACTTGTCGAATAATCTCCGTGACCATGATGGAGATAAGGAACATGGACGGAAAACGATGCCTGTCGTGATGGGCAGGAAAAACGCATTGACCTTCATGGCCATCATGTTTGCCTTTTCCTACCTATGGCTGATTGGCTTAGTCGTTACCGGAAGCGTAACAGCATGGATTCTCCTTGCCTTCCTAAGCATCCCGAAAGCCATGAAAGCAATCAAGGGCTTCGTCGGAAAGACACAGCCGATCACGATGGTGCCGGCAATGAAAGCCACTGCCCAAACCAACACCTTCTTCGGTCTGCTCATGGCGATCGGTTTATTCATAAGCTATTTCATTTAACCTGAAAGGACTGAGTTTTCGACTCAGTCCTTTTTTCTATCTTCCGTTTCATTTTGTTTTCCTATGCACCAATTCGGGTAATAGATAATACAACCATCTTACAAGCGGGAAAATAGATAGGTACTTTAGAAGGAGTGAATTGGATATGCCAACCAAACAGCAAATACAAACATTCAAAAAGGAGCTGCTTCAAGAAAAAAGCGAGCTTGAAACTAGGATACAAAATGATGAAGGAACTGTACTGAATAAAAGCCAGACGGAATCAGTAGGGGAATTATCATCCTATGATAATCATCCAGCTGACCTGGGCACCGAATTATTCGAGATGGAGCGCAATCAAGCACTTGATGAACATGCCCAATCTGAAATGGAGAAAATCGAAGAAGCATTGACTGCGATTGAGGACGGCTCGTATGGCCACTGTAAAACCTGCCAGAAGGAAATCCCTACGGAAAGGCTTGAAGCCATCCCGAGCACGCTCTACTGTGTCGAGCATACGCCGGAACGGACCAATGCTCAAGATCGCCCAGTTGAAGAAGACATATTGATCCCATCCAAGGGGGATGATTTTGAAAACCGTCATCAAAATGAAATAGTCGATAAAGAAGATAGCTTTGGTGAAGTCGCCAAATTCGGGACATCCGAAACGCCATCCGATTACACAGGCGACCATGACAATTACAATGACCTTTATCAAAACGAAGATGAAACGAACGGATTTCCAGAAGACTATGAAGGCTTTGCCGCAAATGATATTGAAGGTAAAAATAGAGTGGATATACCGAATAAAAGACAAAAGGAATACGAGGATACATTGGAAGCTGAACATATCGATTCCAACATTGGGGATATCCCTTATAAGCAAAGAGATCGTTATATCAATGAAAAGAAATGAACGAAAAAAAGAAGCATACATGATGTATGCTTCCTTTTTTGTTATGACCCGTACGGGATTCGAACCCGTGTTACCGCCGTGAAAGGGCGGTGTCTTAACCGCTTGACCAACGGGCCAAATGGCGGAGAAGGAGGGATTTGAACCCTCGCGCCGCTCGCGCGACCTACACCCTTAGCAGGGGCGCCTCTTCAGCCTCTTGAGTACTTCCCCATGGCTCCGCAGGTAGGACTCGAACCTACGACCGTTCGGTTAACAGCCGAATGCTCTACCACTGAGCTACTGCGGAACAATATGAATATGGTGGGCCTAAATGGACTCGAACCATCGACCTCACGCTTATCAGGCGTGCGCTCTAACCAGCTGAGCTATAGGCCCATATTTGGAGCGGGTGAAGGGAATCGAACCCTCATCATCAGCTTGGAAGGCTGAGGTTTTACCACTAAACTACACCCGCGAAATGGGGCGACTGATGGGAATCGAACCCACGAATGCCTGAACCACAATCAGGTGCGTTAACCACTTCGCCACAACCGCCGTAATATATTGCAAGGAATTTTGCAATAAAGGTGGCTCAGGACGGAATCGAACCGCCGACACAAGGATTTTCAGTCCTTTGCTCTACCGACTGAGCTACTGAGCCACAAATGTATTAAATTTTAAAAATGGCGGTCCCGACGGGAATCGAACCCGCGATCTCCTGCGTGACAGGCAGGCATGTTAACCGCTACACCACGGGACCTAATAATTGCGGGGACAGGATTTGAACCTGCGACCTTCGGGTTATGAGCCCGACGAGCTACCGGACTGCTCCACCCCGCGACGGTAATAATGGAACGATTAGCATCAAGTTTTCGTGTATATCGTTTCTTCGCTTCCTCTATGTAAGGTTGTTTCAAAACAACTTGCTGCTATTAAAAAAATGGAGGAGGTAGAGGGATTCGAACCCCCGCGGGATTTGACTCCCCTGTCGGTTTTCAAGACCGATCCCTTCAGCCGAACTTGGGTATACCTCCATGGCTTTGAAAAAAATGCATATGGTGGACCTTGTAGGACTCGAACCTACGACCGGACGGTTATGAGCCGTCTGCTCTAACCAGCTGAGCTAAAGGTCCTTATATTTATTGGTAGCGGCGGAGGGGATCGAACCCCCGACCTCACGGGTATGAACCGTACGCTCTAGCCAGCTGAGCTACACCGCCAATATAATATAAGTTTCTGATTGAAAAATGGTGGAGCCTAGCGGGATCGAACCGCTGACCTCCTGCGTGCAAGGCAGGCGCTCTCCCAGCTGAGCTAAGGCCCCATTCTTTTAAAAATCACGTGGTCGGGAAGACAGGATTCGAACCTGCGACCCCTTGGTCCCAAACCAAGTGCTCTACCAAGCTGAGCTACTTCCCGCAAAAAAAATGGTGCGCCCGGCGGGAGTCGAACCTACAACCTTCTGATTCGTAGTCAGATGCTCTATCCAATTGAGCTACGGGCGCATATATAAGATGGTGCCGAGGACCGGAATCGAACCGGTACGGTAGTCACCTACCGCAGGATTTTAAGTCCTGTGCGTCTGCCAGTTCCGCCACCCCGGCACATAAGAAAAGTGGAGCGGAAGACGGGATTCGAACCCGCGACCCCAACCTTGGCAAGGTTGTATTCTACCACTGAACTACTTCCGCATGAAAGATGCGGGTGAAGGGACTTGAACCCCCACGCCTTGCGGCGCCAGATCCTAAGTCTGGTGCGTCTGCCAATTCCGCCACACCCGCATGATAAAATGGTGAGCCATGAAGGATTCGAACCTTCGACCCTCTGATTAAAAGTCAGATGCTCTACCAACTGAGCTAATGGCTCGTGCTTGTACTGCTAGAATGAATGGTGCCGGCAAGAGGACTTGAACCCCCAACCTACTGATTACAAGTCAGTTGCTCTACCAGTTGAGCTACACCGGCAGGTGTAAAATGGTGGAGGATGACGGGATCGAACCGCCGACCCTCTGCTTGTAAGGCAGATGCTCTCCCAGCTGAGCTAATCCTCCATATGTAACTGCTTGGCGACGTCCTACTCTCACAGGGGGAGACCCCCAACTACCATCGGCGCTGAAGAGCTTAACTGCCGTGTTCGGAATGGGAACGGGTGTGACCTCTTCGCTATCGTCACCAAACATTGTTTACATTTTTTCAAGACATATATTATTATAACGTCTTTTTGAGAAAACGCAAGAAGAAATTTTCATTCCTTCAAAACTAGATAATAAGAAGGTATTTCATTTTTTAAAGCGTTGGTTAAGTCCTCGATCTATTAGTATCAGTCAGCTCCACATGTCGCCACGCTTCCACCTCTGACCTATCAACCTGATCATCTTTCAGGGATCTTACTAGCTTGCGCCATGGGAAATCTCATCTTGAGGGGGGCTTCATGCTTAGATGCTTTCAGCACTTATCCCGTCCGCACGTAGCTACCCAGCTATGCCTTTGGCAAGACAACTGGTACACCAGCGGTGCGTCCATCCCGGTCCTCTCGTACTAAGGACAGCTCCTCTCAAATTTCCTGCGCCCGCGACGGATAGGGACCGAACTGTCTCACGACGTTCTGAACCCAGCTCGCGTACCGCTTTAATGGGCGAACAGCCCAACCCTTGGGACCGACTACAGCCCCAGGATGCGATGAGCCGACATCGAGGTGCCAAACCTCCCCGTCGATGTGGACTCTTGGGGGAGATAAGCCTGTTATCCCCGGGGTAGCTTTTATCCGTTGAGCGATGGCCCTTCCATGCGGAACCACCGGATCACTAAGCCCGACTTTCGTCCCTGCTCGACTTGTAGGTCTCGCAGTCAAGCTCCCTTGTGCCTTTACACTCTACGAATGATTTCCAACCATTCTGAGGGAACCTTTGGGCGCCTCCGTTACTCTTTAGGAGGCGACCGCCCCAGTCAAACTGCCCACCTGACACTGTCTCCCACCCCGATAAGGGGCGCGGGTTAGAATTTCAATACAGCCAGGGTAGTATCCCACCAACGCCTCCACCGAAGCTAGCGCTCCGGCTTCTCAGGCTCCTACCTATCCTGTACAAGCTGTACCAAAATTCAATATCAGGCTGCAGTAAAGCTCCACGGGGTCTTTCCGTCCTGTCGCGGGTAACCTGCATCTTCACAGGTACTATAATTTCACCGAGTCTCTCGTTGAGACAGTGCCCAGATCGTTACACCTTTCGTGCGGGTCGGAACTTACCCGACAAGGAATTTCGCTACCTTAGGACCGTTATAGTTACGGCCGCCGTTTACTGGGGCTTCGGTTCAAAGCTTCGCTTGCGCTAACCTCTCCCCTTAACCTTCCAGCACCGGGCAGGTGTCAGCCCCTATACTTCGCCTTGCGGCTTCGCAGAGACCTGTGTTTTTGCTAAACAGTCGCCTGGGCCTATTCACTGCGGCTTTTCTGGGCTATTCACCCTAAAAAGCACCCCTTCTCCCGAAGTTACGGGGTCATTTTGCCGAGTTCCTTAACGAGAGTTCTCTCGCACACCTTAGGATTCTCTCCTCGCCTACCTGTGTCGGTTTGCGGTACGGGCACCTTACATCTCACTAGAGGCTTTTCTTGGCAGCGTGGAATCAGGAACTTCGGTACTATATTTCCCTCGCCATCACAGCTCCGCCTTGATGGAAACGGGATTTGCCTCGTTTCCGGCCTAACTGCTTGGACGCGCATATCCAACAGCGCGCTTACCCTATCCTTCTGCGTCCCCCCATCGTTCAAACGATGTATAGGTGGTACAGGAATATCAACCTGTTGTCCATCGCCTACGCCTTTCGGCCTCGGCTTAGGTCCCGACTAACCCTGAGCGGACGAGCCTTCCTCAGGAAACCTTAGGCATTCGGTGGAAGGGATTCTCACCCTTCTTTCGCTACTCATACCGGCATTCTCACTTCTAAGCGCTCCACCAGTCCTTCCGGTCTGACTTCAACGCCCTTAGAACGCTCTCCTACCATCGACACCTAATGGTGTCAATCCACAGCTTCGGTGATACGTTTAGCCCCGGTACATTTTCGGCGCGGAGTCACTCGACCAGTGAGCTATTACGCACTCTTTAAATGGTGGCTGCTTCTAAGCCAACATCCTGGTTGTCTAAGCAACTCCACATCCTTTTCCACTTAACGTATACTTTGGGACCTTAGCTGGTGGTCTGGGCTGTTTCCCTTTCGACTACGGATCTTATCACTCGCAGTCTGACTCCCAAGAATAAGTATTTGGCATTCGGAGTTTGACTGAATTCGGTAACCCGTTGGGGGCCCCTAGTCCAATCAGTGCTCTACCTCCAATACTCTCATCTTGAGGCTAGCCCTAAAGCTATTTCGGAGAGAACCAGCTATCTCCAGGTTCGATTGGAATTTCTCCGCTACCCACACCTCATCCCCGCACTTTTCAACGTGCGTGGGTTCGGGCCTCCATTCAGTGTTACCTGAACTTCACCCTGGACATGGGTAGATCACCTGGTTTCGGGTCTACGACCTCATACTCATTCGCCCTATTCAGACTCGCTTTCGCTGCGGCTCCGTCTCATCAACTTAACCTCGCATGAAATCGTAACTCGCCGGTTCATTCTACAAAAGGCACGCCATTACCCATTAACGGGCTCTGACTACTTGTAGGCACACGGTTTCAGGATCTATTTCACTCCCCTTCCGGGGTGCTTTTCACCTTTCCCTCACGGTACTGGTTCACTATCGGTCACTAGGGAGTATTTAGCCTTGGGAGATGGTCCTCCCTGCTTCCGACGGGATTTCTCGTGTCCCGCCGTACTCAGGATCCACTCAGGAGGGAACGAAGTTTCAACTACAGGGTTTTTACCTTCTTTGACGGACCTTTCCAGATCGCTTCATTTACCCCGTTCCTTTGTAACTCCATGTTGAGTGTCCTACAACCCCAAGAGGCAAGCCTCTTGGTTTGGGCTAATTCCGTTTCGCTCGCCGCTACTCAGGAAATCGCATTTGCTTTCTCTTCCTCCGGGTACTTAGATGTTTCAGTTCCCCGGGTCTGCCTTCAGTACCCTATGTATTCAGGTAAAGATACTGTTCCATTACGAACAGTGGGTTTCCCCATTCGGAAATCTCCGGATCAAAGCTTACTTACAGCTCCCCGAAGCATATCGGTGTTAGTCCCGTCCTTCATCGGCTCCTAGTGCCAAGGCATCCACCGTGCGCCCTTTCTAACTTAACCGTTAAAAAAGTCTTACAGATGCTTTGAAAAAATTAATTGCCTTCTATCTATTATCTAGTTTTCAAGGAACAAAGTGGAGAGAACCCATCACAACGTGATGCTTCTTCCGTGATTGAATGAATTACTCATTCAAAACTGAACAAAACAAAAGCGCACTCGTATTATCCTTAGAAAGGAGGTGATCCAGCCGCACCTTCCGATACGGCTACCTTGTTACGACTTCACCCCAATCATCTGTCCCACCTTAGGCGGCTGGCTCCATGAAGGTTACCTCACCGACTTCGGGTGTTACAAACTCTCGTGGTGTGACGGGCGGTGTGTACAAGGCCCGGGAACGTATTCACCGCGGCATGCTGATCCGCGATTACTAGCGATTCCGGCTTCATGCAGGCGAGTTGCAGCCTGCAATCCGAACTGAGAATGGCTTTATGGGATTCGCTTACCTTCGCAGGTTCGCAGCCCTTTGTACCATCCATTGTAGCACGTGTGTAGCCCAGGTCATAAGGGGCATGATGATTTGACGTCATCCCCACCTTCCTCCGGTTTGTCACCGGCAGTCACCTTAGAGTGCCCAACTGAATGCTGGCAACTAAGATCAAGGGTTGCGCTCGTTGCGGGACTTAACCCAACATCTCACGACACGAGCTGACGACAACCATGCACCACCTGTCACTCTGTCCCCCGAAGGGGAACGCCCTATCTCTAGGGTTGTCAGAGGATGTCAAGACCTGGTAAGGTTCTTCGCGTTGCTTCGAATTAAACCACATGCTCCACCGCTTGTGCGGGCCCCCGTCAATTCCTTTGAGTTTCAGCCTTGCGGCCGTACTCCCCAGGCGGAGTGCTTAATGCGTTAGCTGCAGCACTAAAGGGCGGAAACCCTCTAACACTTAGCACTCATCGTTTACGGCGTGGACTACCAGGGTATCTAATCCTGTTTGCTCCCCACGCTTTCGCGCCTCAGTGTCAGTTACAGACCAGAAAGTCGCCTTCGCCACTGGTGTTCCTCCAAATCTCTACGCATTTCACCGCTACACTTGGAATTCCACTTTCCTCTTCTGCACTCAAGTCCCCCAGTTTCCAATGACCCTCCACGGTTGAGCCGTGGGCTTTCACATCAGACTTAAGGAACCACCTGCGCGCGCTTTACGCCCAATAATTCCGGACAACGCTTGCCACCTACGTATTACCGCGGCTGCTGGCACGTAGTTAGCCGTGGCTTTCTGGTTAGGTACCGTCAAGGTACCAGCAGTTACTCTGGTACTTGTTCTTCCCTAACAACAGAACTTTACGACCCGAAGGCCTTCTTCGTTCACGCGGCGTTGCTCCGTCAGACTTTCGTCCATTGCGGAAGATTCCCTACTGCTGCCTCCCGTAGGAGTCTGGGCCGTGTCTCAGTCCCAGTGTGGCCGATCACCCTCTCAGGTCGGCTACGCATCGTCGCCTTGGTGAGCCATTACCTCACCAACTAGCTAATGCGCCGCGGGCCCATCTATAAGTGACAGCGTAAACCGTCTTTCCATCTTCCCTCATGCGAGAAAAGAACGTATCCGGTATTAGCTCCGGTTTCCCGAAGTTATCCCAGTCTTATAGGCAGGTTGCCCACGTGTTACTCACCCGTCCGCCGCTAACTTCAGGGAGCAAGCTCCCATCCATTCGCTCGACTTGCATGTATTAGGCACGCCGCCAGCGTTCGTCCTGAGCCAGGATCAAACTCTCCGAAGAAATGTTTGACTTGCTCATTTGCTTTTTTGATAGTGTGTGCTCACTTAAAATTTAACGTTGGCGCTTTGTTTTGTTCAGTTTTCAAAGAGCAATTTGTTGTCGTTTCTTCCAGAAGCGACCTCTATAAAGTAACATATTGTGTCACGTTTCGTCAACAACTTTTTTGAAGTTTTTTTCAAAAGCTTGTTAGCCGTTTGTGTTGCTGTCTTAGCGACAAGAAATAATATACCATGTACAAATAAGCTTTGCAATACGTTTTTAAAACTTTTTTTCAAAAATGATAATTTCCTGTCCACCTTCCTTTTTTCATTAATGATAGGCAAGTATGACTTGAAGCATATTACCATCCAAACGCTCATATGCATAGAAAGATATCTTTTTCCCATGAGGTGAAGCAATGAATCTATCATTAATCGGATTACTCATTTCCTACAGTATGGCCCTTTACTTATTCAGTACTGCTTTTTATGAAGCCATCAGGTTCAGCAGAGAAAAGGGCAAGGTGAATGGTTCGACTTTCTTATTCAGTTTTACTTTCGCTATGATTTTCACCAGAATCACCTATCTGTTTCACCCTTATTGAATAAGGCAGTAAGTCAGAACGACTTACTGCCTTCATACGGAGACTGCGGATTCTTTAAGCACCTTGCTTTTCCGTTCATCCCTTAGGAATATCATCAAACCGGCCAATATGACCGTACCCCCGATAACCTGCGTCCATAGAATAGGTTCATCTAATATGAAGTAAGCCAAAATCGTTGCTCCGACCGGCTCCAGTAATATCCCCATTGAAATGGTGGAAGTGCTCAACCATTTTAATGACCAATTGAATAATGAATGACCTAATAAAGTAGGGAAAATGGCAAGGAGAATGAAATACATCCAATCGGCAGCCGGATATGGTGCCAGCGGCTCTCCCTTGAAGATCACATATAGAAACAAAGTGGCGGCACTGATTGCATAAACGACAAATGTATACGTTATAGAAGATATGCGTTTTCTAACATTTTGTCCAAATAGTAAATAACCGGTTACCAGTGCACATGCAATAAGCGAAAGAATGTCACCCCAAAATGCCATGCCGCTTATTCTCAAATCTCCCCAGCTGATGACAAGACTGCCGGCAATCGCAATGATGCCGCTCAATATCGCCTTCATAGAAAATCTTTCTTTAAAGAAGAAGTACGCCCCAACAAAGGCGAATAAAGGCTGTAGAGTGACAAGCACAGTGGAACTTGCGACCGATGTGTAATTCAGTGATTCAAACCATAAAATAAAATGAAATGCCAGAAACACTCCTGACGCAACCGAATACAGCCAGTCCCTTTTTTCGATGAATGCCAGCTCATGGCGGTATTTCAACAAGAAAACAGGCAGCATGAAAAGAACGGTAAACAATAAACGGTAAAATGCTATAACACCTGACGGAGCAGTCGCCAATTTCACCAGGATGGCGGAAAACGAAACAGATGCCACCCCAATTGCCAACGCTGCATAAGGATTGATTTTTGGCATTTGCATGCACGTTCCTCCTTTCGAAATGGATTATCTCTCGATGAAGTCTATTCTACTATGTTAAAATCATTGAAGTAAGCTTTTTTGAAAAAAGGATATATGTAAATAGATGAAACATTTGCTCTTATTCTTCGATAATAGTTCGGAAGTGGTGAAACAACATGGAATGGACATTCGATCCTCAATCTGAACTGCAAATCCTGATCAAATTGGGGATTTCAGCTCTCCTTGGACTCATTATCGGACTTGAGCGGGAAATGAAACGGAAGCCTGTTGGCTTAAAAACAAGCCTGGTCATTTCCATCGTCAGCTGTTTACTGACGATCGTTTCAATGGAATCCGCTTATAAATTCCCAGGGAGTGACCACGTAAACATTACGATGGACCCTTTGCGGCTAGCCGCTCAAATTGTGTCTGGAGTCGGCTTCATCGGGGCAGGCGTCATTCTCCGCCGTGACAATAACAGCATATCCGGTTTAACGACCGCAGCCATCATTTGGGGAGCGGCCGGAATTGGAATTGCCGTTGGAGCAGGATTCTTTCTCGAAGCGATAGCCGGTGTCATCCTATTGATCATAAGTGTTGAATTGGTTCCCGCAATCGTCACATGGCTCGGACCGATGAAATTACGGCAAAAGGAAATCTTCCTGCAGCTGGTCGTGCAAAATAAAGAAGACATCGCAATCGTCCTAAAAAAAATTAAAGATGAAAAGATCTTCATAAAAAACCTAAGAATCAAGGATGTTGCAGAAGGTCACCACCTATTGACACTCAAAGTATTGGTCGACAATAAAGTCCGGACCTCGGATGTATATTATACCGTCTCGACCCTTAAGGAAATCGCGCGGGTAGAGATCGAAAATGCGTAATGAAAAAAACCGTCCAGCTCCCCTCAAACGGTTTTTTTCATCTTTTTTTAAAATATCTTTTTTTTATATTGACTTTTCCTGAAAATCCGCTAAAATAATTATTGTACCTTAACCCGGGGCATTAGCTCAGCTGGGAGAGCGCTACGCTGGCAGCGTAGAGGTCAGCGGTTCGATCCCGCTATGCTCCATACTTAAAAAAACCCTTGATATTCAAGGGTTTTTTTCCTGTTTATATACCACCGAAAAAAGTCGCGGCGGGAACTTGAAACAATACCGGTGCTACATATCCAATTGCCGCACCATCGTAGAATATTCAGGCAGAAAGATGGCCGGATTTAAAGTTGAATTTGCTCATAATCATTAAGCTCATTTAATCTTGAAATTCATTTTTTGTTTGGACAAGGAACGTACGCCCTCATCGGGGTATCTTGTGGGTTTGCGCTGAGAGACAGAGGTAATCTAGAGTCTACCCATACTATAGCTGGATAATGCATGACAAATTTCGGGTCACTATCCATTAATTTATTGTAGGCGATCCTCTGCTTCCCTCTCCGGAATGTTCAACCTTTTTTGTACCTCTTGTACAACTCGGGACGTATATCTAAGCTTCAACATGTCCTGGTTTACCTTCATTTTTCAACACCACCTGGTTATTATGAATATACTTTAAAGCTTTTGGCCGTATGAACGAAAGCTGGTAGCGATTCATTGATTATTGTCTCATGGTATTCTGTTAATTCCATAAGACCATTTGAAATCGTGAGTAACTTCTTCTTTTAAAGTATTACAACCAAGTACAACTTTCCGCTCAATTTCAATGAACAAACAACCTACCCTGTTTAAGGAGTAGGCGTATCCGTATTAAAAAGGGGCAATAACCTTCCCCAACCTTTGAATTCCCTCCATTATTTCTTTCTCATTGGCATAACTGAAGGAGAGCCTCAGAAACTCGGTTCCATCCTTTTGATTCAAGAAGAAGTATTTACCCGGAACATATGAAACCCCCTCAGCCAGAGACTGCGATAATAATTCAGACGTATCAACGCCGGGAATCCTCACCCATACAAAATAACCGCCAGCTGGCACATACCAGGAAACGGAGTCAGGAAGAAATTGTTCCAGCGCACGGAGTAACACGGCACATTTGGCACGATACACATCCTTTAGAAGGTGCAGCCGTTTCTCGAAATTCGTATTTTCCAAGTATACAGCCATTGTACTTTGTGAAAAAGGATGATCTAAATCTTTTTTAAACCACTCTAACGCCTTAATGAACGCACTGTCTCCCGTTATCCATCCAATTCGCATTCCAGGTGCCACCACTTTGGATAATGAGCCAACGTGGAGGACTCGTCCACTTTTATCCAAGGATTTAATGGGCGGTGGGTTTTTATCAAAGGATAATTCCCCGTACGCATCATCCTCTAAAATGAGGAAATCAAACTCGGCGGAAAGCTCCAATAAATGCTCCCGGCGTTCAGTGATCATCGTCGTTCCTGTCGGATTCTGAAAGGTCGGTATGGTATATAAAAAGCGGGGGAGAGTCAGACCTTTTCGTTTCCTTTCATCCAGCATTTCTTTTAACCTGTCCGTTTGAATTCCTTTTTCATCTATAGGTATACTAACGATCTGCTTCGTATAGTTTTGAAAAATCTCCAAAGCCTCCATATAGGTAGGCGATTCTACAGCTACGACCGCTTCCTCATCGAGGAGGATGCGGGCAATCAGATCGATCGCCTGACAGGCACCTGAAGTGATCAAAAGCTGCTCCTCTACCACGCAAATCCCGCGTTCTGCCAGCCTTCTCTGGATTTGCTGCTTTAATCTTGCCATTCTCGGGCTTCCGAGATAATGGAGAGGCAAATCGTGCTCTTCATCGAGAAGTCTGGCTACAGCTGCTTTAATCCCCTCAGCAGGAATCAAGGCTGGATCTGGATAGCCTGAACTCAAGCGAATACAACCATCTGGCAAATTTGGCATCCAAGCACCGGGCGGTTCATTCTTTAGTGCCGTTTTACTATTTTCCGAAAAATAAGATCCAACATTCACTTCAACCATACACCCCTCCGTCAAACCTTGATTTTAGTCATTTTCATGGATTGTCATTAGCCGTTTTCAACTCAAATTCACTTATGGAGACAGTTTAAGCAAAAAAATAAAAAAAGGCAGTTCATCCGCCTTTCTCCACCTTTAATGCAACGAATCTATTTTGCATTCACATCGGGTTGATGTATCCCGAATACATTGCCTTCGGTATCCGTATAGTATCCTTGCCAGGCCATTCCTGGCAGGGCGTATTTAGGCATGGAAACCTTGCCGCCATGCTCAATGATTTTCGCTTCCGTTACATCGTAATTCCCCACTCCCATTGTACATGCAAATGCATTTAACGCTTGGTTTGTTTCCGGTGGTGCACTTTGACGCTGCATCAAGGCTCCATTGACCCCTGGTTCATTGTCATCGCCCGTTACGGCTCCAAAGTAAGGCATTCCGGCATAATCGCTCCAATCTTGAAATGACCATCCGAATACCTCTCCATAAAACTTCTTTGCGCGTTCCATATCATTCACATGAATTTCGAAATGAACTAATCTTCCCATGTTTCCCTCCTGTTTTCACACAATTAATAGGGTAGTAACGATATCTTATTTATCATTATAAATGATAGGTTAATAAATTCAATAATCAGATAAATATTAATCAAACGTTTAATTAACACTCTTTTATATACACGCTCATAGCTTTAGAGCAACTCCGATTTCAACTTCTGCCTTTTCGCTGACGTGGTCCCATCCTTTAACACGGAATACCAACAATTTGTGAAACTATGCGTATATTTTTGTGAAAGTTGGACGAGACTGCTAGTAAATAAAATCCAGGAGGTTATCGATATGTTCAGATTCTTGAAGGGAAAGCCTCGCAGCAAGATTGGAAAATTCATTGATAAGCATGGGTATTCACAAGAGGAATTTGTAGTGGCGTCCGGAATATCACGCAATACGATAAGCAGGGTTTGCAGCGACCCGAAGTATGTACCATCAGCGGGAGTATTAAAGAAAATCATGAAGGCGATTCGGAGTATTGAGCCCCATGCAAAGTCAGACGATTATTTCGATATATAATACGCCATGCTCCATAACGGAAAAAACCCTGAAATCCATTCTAGGGTTTTTTTTGCGCTTTCATTACTTTAATAAAGCAGCACATCTTCAAGCAGGAATTCCATTGTCACTTAAGGACAAGTGCTTATGCATTAGCTGCAACTATTTTCGACCCATCACTTTCTTTATGAACTTAACAATGGGTGACACTATGGTTTCACGTACATTGTTGAGCGCATAGCCGATCAGCCCCATTGCTATCAAAACCAATATTAACCCGATGATCAATCCCGTCGTTTCTCTAAGTTCCTCTAATACAGCACCCATTCCTTGTCCTCCCCCGCTTGCCGATGCGATTTATTTTACATCCCCCAGTAACCACAACATGCCTGCTTATTAAATAAATAAGGTTCATTATAACGTATTGGATGAATATGGTCGAGCTTCCACCTCGGTCTCCCCCGCCATTTTGGATTACCTATTCTAGCGTTTCACTTTATCTGAAAATATAAACCTTCCCTTCCCTCCCATACGATATAATCACGTCACTTGAAAACCCTTTCATTTGTCCAAAACCAACAAACAGGAGACAGAATTATTGGTTTTTTCAAACATTGTGAATATTATCAAAAAAACGTAAGCTTAATTCATGAATACATCTTCTTAGGGGGTGCGCTTTATATGGAAGCCATTACAAGGGACTTTTTCTTATTTTTATCTAAAAATAACATGCTGAATAATATTGCCAAGAAACGCGGAGGAAGTTTCGCTGCCGGTAAGATCATCGGGGGAACCGATTTCCAAAGCTCGATTAAATTCATTAAACAGCTTAACGATAGTGGCCTATCGGTTACCGTCGACCATCTTGGGGAGTTCGTTGATTCAAAGAAGGTGACTCAGGAGCGGACGGCCGAATGCATCGAAACGATTGAAATGATCAGCAGGGAAAAGCTCGATTCACAGGTTTCCTTGAAGATGACTTCGCTCGGACTCGATATCGATCATGCACTGGTCATCGAGAACATGACAAAAATTCTCGACACAGCTGAAAAGCATGGTGTCATGGTCACGATTGATATGGAGGATGAAGTCCGCTGTCAGGCAACCATCGATATTTTTAGGCAGTTCAAAGAAAAATACAGCTGCATAAGTACTGTTCTGCAAGCATATCTATTCCGCACAGAGAAGGATTTGGATGATCTTGGTCAATTTAAGCCATTCCTGCGTCTCGTTAAGGGTGCTTACAAGGAATCTCCCGAAGTGGCATTTCCCGAAAAGAAAGATGTGGATGAAAACTATAAAAAGCTGATTAAGCAAAGTCTGCTTAACGGCAATTACACAGCCATCGCTTCACATGATGACAAAATCATCGAATTTACGAAAGAGCTGGCCAAAAAGCACAATATCCCAAATACGCAATTTGAATTTCAAATGCTTTATGGCATGAGAAGCAAAACCCAGCATGAACTGGTCAAGCAAGGGTACAAAATGCGCGTCTATGTTCCTTATGGCCTCGACTGGTATGGGTATTTCATGAGAAGGCTTGCTGAGAGACCATCGAACATTTCCTTTGCTTTCAAAGGGATGGTCAGAAGCTGACGTTAATCCAAACTTTTTAAAAAATCCATGAAAAGGTGTGATCATCAATGATTTCATATAAACACGAACCATTTGTCGATTTTACAAACGAGGAAAACAAAAAAGCCTATGAGGCAGCACTGCAAACAGTTGAAGGCTACCTAGGCCAAGACTATCCCCTATACATCGGTGCCGAAAAAGTGACGACTGACGAGAAAATCGTTTCCTATAACCCTGCGGATAAAGAAGAAGTCATCGGCCGCGTATCAAAAGCGAACAAAGACCTTGCTGAAAAGGCGATGCAGGAAGCCGTCACCGCTTTTGAAAGCTGGAAAAAAGTGAAGCCGGAAATCCGTGCTGACGTTTTATTCAAAGCCGCAGCCATCATTCGCAGACGCAAGCATGAATTCTCGGCATTATTGACAAAAGAAGCAGGCAAACCTTGGAATGAAGCGGATGCAGATACTGCGGAAGCGATCGATTTCCTTGAATTCTATGCCCGCCAAATGCTGACACTCAAAGATGGCGTACCTGTCCAAAGCCGTCCTGGCGAATATAACCGTTATGATTACATTCCATTAGGGGTAGGCATCATCATTTCTCCTTGGAACTTCCCATTTGCCATCATGGCAGGTACAGCCGTTGCAGCTATCGTCACCGGGAACACCATTCTTTTGAAACCAGCTTCGACCACCCCTATCGTAGCAGCGAAATTCGTTGAAGTGATGCATGAAGCAGGGCTTCCAGCAGGTGTATTGAATTTCGTGCCAGGAAACGGAGCAGAAGTCGGGGACTATCTAGTGGATCATCCAAAAACACGTTTCATTTCCTTCACAGGTTCACGTGATGTAGGTCTGCGCATTTACAAGCGTGCTTCAGAAGTGAACGAAGGCCAAATTTGGCTGAAGCGTGTCATTGCTGAAATGGGCGGCAAAGATACAATTGTCGTCGACAAAGAGGCGGATCTTGAATTGGCTGCACAATCGATCGTCAAATCGGCATTTGGCTTCGCCGGCCAGAAGTGCTCTGCATGCTCCCGTGCCGTTATCGTGGAAGATGTCTACGATCAGGTTTTGGATCGTGCCGTCGAGTTAACTAAGCAGCTGACTGTCGGGAATCCTACCGAGAATCATTTCATGGGACCGGTCATCGACCAAGCGGCATTCGACAAAATCATGAGCTATGTTGAAATAGGTAAAGAAGAAGGACGCGTTCTAACTGGCGGTGAAGGAGATAGTTCAAAAGGCTACTTCGTTCAGCCGACGATCGTTGCGGATGTCGCCCCTAAAGCAAGGTTGATGCAAGAGGAAATCTTTGGACCTGTCGTCGCTTTTGCAAGGGCGAAGGACTTTACCGAAGCTCTTGAAATTGCCAATAACACGGAATACGGTTTAACTGGTGCCGTCATTACGACAAATCGCCTGAACATGGAAAAAGCACGTGAAGAATTCCATGTAGGGAACCTGTATTTCAACCGTGGCTGTACGGGCGCAATCGTAGGCTACCAGCCGTTCGGCGGATTCAATATGTCAGGAACCGATTCTAAAGCAGGCGGCCCGGACTACTTGCAGCTTCATATGCAAGCCAAAACAACATCAGAAACGTTCTGATCGATATTTCAAGAAGCAATTGAAAAGGAAATGCCCTCGTATTGCTGATGTATCTTCAACTATATGATACAATACAAAACGATGTAAATTGGAGGAAGTGACAAATAGGTTGCTTCCTCTTTTTAAACAAAAAATTAACTATTTCATCCTGAAGGGAGTCTTCCTATGATCGATATTTCATTATTACTTTCCATTAGCATTTATATGGCGGGCATGCTGTTAATCGGATATTTTGCCTACAAAAGAACGTCCAATCTAAATGACTACATGCTGGGAGACAGGGGCCTTGGACCTGCTGTCACTAGCATTGAGCGCCGGTGCCGCCGATATGAGCGGCTGGCTTCTAATGGGGATGCCAGGCGCCATGTTCGCAACGGGACTTAGCTCAATATGGATTGTCATCGGCCTGACGCTAGGTGCCTATGCAAACTGGTTATACGTAGCACCTAGATTGAGAACCTACACGGAAGTGGCCAATAATTCCATAACGATTCCTGCTTTCCTGGAAAATCGTTTTGGCGAAGGCTCACGGATCCTAAGGCTCATCTCGGCTTTAGTTATCCTGATATTCTTTACGTTTTACGTTTCTTCCGGTATGGTATCCGGCGGAGTCTTATTCCAGAGTACATTTGGCCTTGATTACCATGCTGGCCTATGGATCTTGACAGGCGTGGTCGTGGCCTACACGTTATTCGGCGGATTCCTGGCGGTAAGCTGGACAGACTTCGTTCAAGGAATCATCATGGTCGTCGCCCTTGTTCTTGTACCGATCGTTACCCTTTTCCATGTTGGCGGCTTTGGCCCTGTCATAGAAACACCGCGTTCCATTGATCCTGCCCTTTTAAATATTTTTACCGGAACGAGTCTTTTGGGGATCATCTCCTTATTTGCATGGGGATTAGGTTATTTCGGACAACCCCATATCATTGTCCGCTTTATGGCGATCAGTTCCGTCAAGGAAATAAAGAAAGCCCGTACGATCGGCATGAGCTGGATGATCTTTTCCACAATAGGTGCGATGCTGACGGGATTCATCGGAATAACGTATTATTCCCAGAACGGTCTCAAATTAGCTGATCCTGAAACGATATTCATAGAGTTAGGGGAAATCCTTTTCCATCCCTTCATTACCGGCTTCTTGATCTCAGCGATACTGGCTGCCGTCATGAGCACGATTTCTTCACAGCTTTTGGTCACTGCCAGCTCTTTAACGGAAGATATATACAAAACCTTCTTCCGTCGCTCCGCTTCTGATAAAGAGCTCGTCTTCCTTGGGAGGCTTTCCGTCCTGATCATATCCATCGTCGCGCTCTTTCTCTCTTGGGAGAAAAATGACACCATTCTTGGACTTGTCGGTTATGCTTGGGCTGGTTTCGGATCTTCATTCGGTCCGCTAGTGTTACTCAGTCTCTGCTGGAAGCGCATGACAAAATGGGGTGCTTTAGCTGGGATGGTCGTTGGTGCCGCGACTGTGATTTTCTGGTCGATGGCAGGCCTTTCCGATACGCTTTACGAAATGATCCCAGGCTTTGCCGCTAGCTTGATTGCCATCATCGTGGTCAGTCTTCTAACAGCTAAGCCATCTAAAGAAGTAGAACAGCAATTCGAACAGTTTGAGAGAACATTGAAAGAAAAATAATCTCCTATAAAGAACGGTCTACGAAAATATTTTCGTAGACCGTTCTTTCTTTCCACTTGCCCCTATACACATCATTCGTTTATCAGTATTATTAAGTTGTCATTCACTTCAAAAAACTGGGGGCCATATATGTCATTAGAAAAAATCCTTACTCTAACAAACATCAACGATATAACCGATATGGTCAGCACCTATTTAAAAAAACCAGTCGTCATCGAAAATGAACAATTTTTATTGCTGGCATATAGTTCGTATTATATCGAGCACTTCGACCAAGCCAACCGACAAACGATCTTCACGAAGCATTGGCCGATCCCGATTTTGGAAAAATTCATGGATGAGGGCATTGTCGAGCAGCTTAAAACGATGCAGCACCCATTCCGGGTGAAACAAATCGAGGATATCGGCTTGAATCAAAGGGTCGTTGTAAGCGCTGTCCATAAAGGGCAGGTTTTCGGGTTCATCTGGGTCCAGGAAACGGAGATGATTGCTGATGCCGATTTGGAATTTTTACATGAGGTTTCCCATCATATCGGCAAGCTCCTCTACCAAAAAAAACAACTGAATATGAAAAAGGACGAAGAAAAAAACGAGTTCTACCAAAAGGTCATTGACGAAGTCTATCAAACTGAAAATCAAATTAAATGGGAAGCCGCCAACATGAGTATCCTCATTCCGGAAACGTTCATCGTGAACGTCTTTACCGTCGCTCAATCCGATGCGGAGCTTTTCGATGAATTGACGGATACAGTCAGCTTGTTTGCCCATGCATTGAATCATTTCGCACATGTCTTCACAAACCAGATGAAGATCGTCGTCATCATTGGCAGCAACGGGAAAGGAAAAGGCATGCTTGCGGATAGCGCCCATGATTTCACGAATACGGTGCTCTCCCAGTTCCATGACCATAGGATTTTCCCTGGAATCGGCAATGAATATTCCTCGATCCTTCAATTGAGGAAATCCTATCTCGAAGCATTGGAAGTGATCAACGCAGCCAAATTCATCGGTCACCCTGAACAGCTTCCTTTTGAATATAGCAAACTTGGGATTTTTCGTTACCTCGAAATGATCTCCAATCATCATACAAAAACGAATTATATCAATAATGATTTGCTGATTTTACAAAAGAAGGACCAAGAAAGCCAAACGAAGCTCCTTCAGACACTGGAGATCTATTTGCTGAACAATTGCCGGATCAAGCCGACGGCTGAGCGGTTATACATTCATACAAACACCTTGAAATATAGATTGAATCAAATAGCCGAACTCACATCAATCGATTTTGACGACTTACATTCGCGAATACAGGTCTACATCGACTTACAGCTCATGAAGCAGAAGACTTAGGGGAGACATGCCCTGTAACATCCCAAAACCCTTGCGACCAAGGGTTTTTTTTCATTCTCTCTCTTATATTAGCGCTTTGGATGATAACCATATGTATCGCCAGGCTTTGCCAGTTTTAATTACTGAAGCTTCAATTCCGCTTCAACTATAGCCTTGCTCATCGAAGCTTCGGGTTGTTCCAGCATCCTCCCATGACCTACAGCAAGCAAACTCGGTTTAAAGCTTAATAGTTTCTTAACACTTTCAAGAGCCATGCGTTTATTCCAGGTGGCAAAGGCCGGGAACGGAAATAACGGCTTAAAGGTGCCGGACACAGCTGTTCCCCCTCTCGTTACCATGGCATCGCCAGCAATCAAGCTATGATTCCGCGTGTCGATCAGCGAAATCGAGCCAGGGGTATGCCCGGGCGAAAGAATAACTTCCAAAGAACCAATCCGATCACCCTCTATAAGTAATGAGTCCGGATGAGTTTCAATATGTTTAGGGACTCCCCCGCGGATCGGAGAGTGTGCTTCACTTTCCAGGAGTGTAGAATCGCCAGCAAGTAATGCTGCATCCCGAACCGAAATGCTCACGTGCATATCGGGAAGCAACTCTTTTAGCCCGTCCAGTGCACCAACATGGTCACCATGCGCGTGAGTGATGATGATCCTTTTGATCGGTTTTCCAATCACCCTTGCTGCCTTCACTATACTTTTTGTACTGTAAGGCAAAGCTGCATCTATTAGCGTTAAGCTATCCTCCTCTTCAACAAAATAACAGTTCACAGGAAAAACACGTGGCATGAAGGATAATTGATATACTGTACCCATTTTAGTCATTTTCATCTTTGAACAAAGCTCCTCCCGTAAAACCAATTGGACATTTAACTAATACGATAAGTTCATCGATAATATTCCATTAGTAAATAATAAGATGTCTACCTACCCGAAAAGCAAGGCGCCAGCAATATCGCTGGCGCCCTGTTTTTCATATAAGTCACGATACTTTGGTCGCACCAAGTATTTCCTGTTCCAATTGTTTTGCCCGATCCAATTTCGTTGACTCGGACCATTCGAAATAGCCAGCCATATAGTCGATCACGGCACTTTTATGCGTCTGGACTAAATCGATATCGAATAACAGGGTCCCGGTCCTGCGGAAGAAGAAGTCGACCGGCGTCGCGGCCATTTCATGATCCAGGGCATATTTCAGCTGAACGTACAATTTTTTCGGCAGGCTTGTTTCCCCGTCCCGATTGCTTTTTGCGATATCGAATAATACAGGTGCATTAGACCCGTACATGGCCAATAGCTCCTCGGAATCCTTGACAGCGAGACCCGAGTCCACACCAGCTTGAACATGCTGCTTAATATAACTCGAGAAGTTTCTCGATCCCCCAACATCGCCCCCGGAAATCGGCATGCCCTTCGTATTGCTGGCAGGGTATGACTTATTGAGCTTCCCTGCCACAAGGTCAACCGTCGTTTTCGCCATTTTGCGGTAGCCAGTCAATTTTCCACCCGCTATCGTGATCAGTCCCGAATCGGACTCCCAAATTTCATCTTTACGGGATATTTCGGAAGGGTCCTTCCCTTCTTCAAGAATCAGCGGCCTTACTCCGGCCCAGCTCGATTCGATATCATCCTCGGAAATCTTCACCTGCGGAAACATATAATCAATCGCCTTCAATAAGTAAGCACGATCTGCCGACGTAATCGTCGGGACGGCAGGATTGCCATCATAAAAGGTATCCGTCGTGCCCACATAAGCCTTACCTGCTCTTGGGATGGCAAAGATCATCCGTCCATCGGGCGTATCAAAGTAAATCGCCTGCTTCAAGGGGAATTTCGATTGATCGATGACCACATGAACACCCTTTGATAACTTAAGCGTTTTCCCTTTTTTCGATTGATCTTTTTCGCGAATGGAATCCACCCATGGCCCTGCTGCATTAATGACCTTGTCTGCATTTATTTCATAAGAGGTCCCTGATAGTAAATCGGCAACCTGGACGCCAGACACCCTTCCGTTTTCATACAACAATTTATCCACGCGCGTATAATTGATCGGTGTCGCCCCTTTATTAACAGCAGCCTTCATGACCTCAATCGTCAGCCGGGCATCATCGGTCCGGTATTCAACATAGTACCCTCCGCCCTTCAAACCCTCTTTCTTCACTAACGGCTCACGAGCTAGCGTCTCATCTATCGAAAGCATTTTCCTGCGCTCGGCTTTTTTAACCCCTGCCAGAAAATCATATACCCGTAATCCAATGGAGGTACTGAATTTCCCAAAGGTGCCACCTTTGTGCATCGGCAGCAGCATCCATTCCGGCGTGGTCACATGCGGCCCATTCTCGTAAACGATTTCCCGCTCTTTGCCGACCTCGGCCACCATTTTTATTTCGAATTGCTTCAAATACCGCAAACCGCCATGAACAAGCTTAGTCGAACGGCTCGAAGTACCTGCCGCAAAGTCCTGCATCTCCACCAACGCCACCTTCATGCCTCGAGTCGCCGCATCCAAGGCAATGCCTGCACCGGTAATCCCCCCACCAATCACGAGCACATCATATTTTTCCTTATTCAGCAGCCCGATCGTTTCTTCCCGATATTTATTTGAAAACTTCATGCCTGACTCCTCCTTTAAGCTTGTTTATTAGTATATTTAGACGTTCACACGTCAGTTTGTGCTTATTCTTGTCAATTTGCGTCTTTTACTCGCCAATTTGCGCCTTTTACTCGCCAATTTGCTCCTTTTACTCGCCATTTCGCGCCTTTTACTCGCCATTTCGATACAGTTGGTTCATTTGTTCGGATAGTGGGTCTCTGTTATGGATATCAATACCCATAATCTGGCTTTTTGGAACAAAAAAGAGACCATAAATGCACATTATCGTCTACACGATAACGCATTCATGGTCTCTCCTGTTCTCCGGCCGAGTTATTAACTTGATTTCAGTATACCATACTGTATTGCATTTTAGAAAGGAATTGCTTCGTTTTTTATTTAAAGGCCATCGCCGCATGTACGGCTTTTTTCCAGCCTGTGTATAATTCTTCGCTTGTCTGCTCTTTCATAGCTGGTTTAAAGGTTTTGTCCACCGCCCATTGCCGGGAGATTTCTTCTTGATCCTTCCAGTATCCCACAGCAAGTCCAGCTAGATAGGCAGCTCCCAGTGCCGTCGTTTCGTTGATTGTCGGTCTTTCGACAGGCACTTGCAATAAGTCGCTTTGGAATTGCATCAGGAAATCATTCTTGACCGCCCCGCCATCGACTCTCAATGTCTGAAGCTCGATGCCTGAATCGGCTTCCATCGCGTCAAGGACATCTTTCGTTTGGTAGGCCAATGATTCAAGCGTGGCACGGATGAAATGTTCCTTGGAGGTACCGCGCGTCAATCCGAAAACGGCTCCCCGAACCTCACTGTCCCAATATGGAGTGCCGAGTCCTACAAAAGCGGGCACTACATATACCCCATCCGTACTTTCGACTCGTTTTGCATAGTCTTCGCTGTCCTTGGCATCATTCAGCATGCGCAGGCCATCACGCAGCCATTGGATGGCTGAGCCGGCTACGAATATGCTTCCTTCAAGGGCATATTCGACCTTCCCGTTCAATCCCCAAGCAAGCGTCGTCAATAGACCGTGCTCGGAGCTGACAGCCTTGGTTCCTGTATTCATGAGCATGAAGCAGCCTGTACCGTACGTGTTTTTGGCCATTCCTTCACTGAAGCAGGCTTGACCAAACATCGCTGCCTGCTGGTCACCGGCTGCTCCTGCAATCGGAATCGATTGACCGAAGAAGTGATACTCGATTGTACGTGCGTACTCTTCGGAAGAAGGCCTGACCTCCGGCAGCATTGATTTTGGAACGGTCAATATTTCCAATAATTCTTCATCCCATTTCAATTCATGGATATTGTACATCAATGTCCGTGAGGCATTGGAATAGTCCGTTACGTGAGCCTTGCCCCCTGAAAGCTTCCATATCAGCCAAGTATCGATGGTGCCGAATAATAGCTTGCCTTCTTCCGCACTTTGGCGTGCACCTTCCACATTATCGAGGATCCACTTCACTTTTGTACCGGAAAAATAGGCATCGATCAGCAATCCCGTCTTATCCCGGAATAGATCATTCAATCCCTTTTCCTTCAATTCGTCACAGATTTCGCTTGTTTGCCTTGACTGCCAGACAATCGCATTATAAACAGGCACTCCCGTTTCCTTATCCCAAACGACTGTCGTTTCACGCTGATTCGTGATCCCGATGCCGGCCACTTGCTCCGGCTTGACACCCGATTCCGACAGCACCCCGGCGATTACCGCTAGAATCGATCCCCAAATTTCATTGGCATTATGCTCGACCCAGCCTGGCTTAGGAAAATGCTGCGTGAATTCCTTTTGCGAAGAATGGACGATTTCTCCCTTTTGGTTAAATAAAATCGCCCGTGAACTTGTCGTTCCTTGATCTAAAGATAAAATATAGGTTTCCATAGTGAATGCCCTCCTTTAAATTAACTAGCGATATTCCTGCTTTCCATTTCATGCGCTTGTTTTTTTCCAAAAACATATGCTAGTGCCAATAGTATCACGCTTACTCCCAAAACTGACCAAAATCCTACTGTTATTTCCCCCAAGAAGAAGGCTTTATAACAAACGGCACCAAGGGAGCCTCCAACAATCGGACCAACGACCGGGATCCACGAGTAGCCCCAATTCGAGTTTCCTTTACCCGGTATCGGCAGCAAAAAGTGCGCGATGCGCGGTCCCAAATCCCGGGCCGGATTTATCGCATATCCTGTCGTGCCCCCAAGGGACATCCCGATCACGACGATCAATAGACCGACAGCGAATGGGTTCAGGCCTTCCGTGAAATTATTGGCCCCGATGAATAATAAGCCAAGGATAAGGATGAATGTCCCGATCATTTCACTTAATAGATTTGAAAAGGTATGAGGGATGGCAGGTGCCGTTGCAAACACACCGAGCTTCGCACCTGGATCTTCAGTAGCCTTCCAGTGTGGTAAATAATGAAAGAATACTAGTGCCGCTCCCAGGATCGCTCCAATCAGTTGAGCGGCGATATAAATCGGCACATCACTCCAAGGGAATTCCCCAATGATGGCAAACCCTATTGTGACCGCTGGGTTTAGATGAGCACCGCTTATCGAGCCGACAGCAAAAACGCCCATCGTAACCGCCAATCCCCAGGCAATGGTAGTAACGATCCAACCCGCGTCCTTAGCATACGAACCCTTCAAGGTTGACCCTGCACCGATACCTGCACCGAATAAAATCAAAATCATGGTGCCTACTAATTCTCCCCAAAATGGTGTCATGAAAAAAACCTCTCCCTCAATGAATTGTAAAACTTTGTAAACAAATAAAAGGAGATCCACAGCAGAACTACCATCATAATGAATCATGATTAGCTCTGTTGTGAATCTCCCAGTCTCCGTCACATATATTAACTTGTAATTTACAATATACTAGGTTATGAAAACGCTGTCAAACAATATATGAAAAATCATTCTATTAATTTTATATTTTTTTCGTGTCCGTACGAATCAAACGATATCCCATAACTCGGTTTTGGAAGTCGTAATGGCCGAGGCGCCTGCCTCAAGGGCATTCAAGACTTCCTCCGAAGTCCGGATAAGTCCTCCTGCAAAAATCGGTGTTTGTAACCGCTCCTTCACTTCCTTTATCATCCATGGCATCGCGCCCGGCAGCACCTCAATGAAATCCGGCTTGGTTTTCTGCACAAGCTTATAGCTTTTCTCCAGCGCATGTGAGTCTATTAAAAAAATCCGCTGGATGGCAATGACACCCTTTTGCTTCGCTTTCAAGATAACACTTGTTTTGGTGGAAATCAGCCCATAAGGATTATACTCCTGACAAATGAATTCCGTCGCGTATTCATCACTTCTTATGCCATGAATCAAATCGACATGGTAAATCATTTTCTTATTATGCTGCTTTGCCATCATACTTACATTCTTCAATTGCGAGATATGCAGATCCAGAAAAACCCCTATTTCATATGGACTTTCCAGGAATCTTTCGAAATCCTTCATGCTTGCCGAGGCAGGCAAAATCTTCTGATCCACTCATTTCCCCCCTTATCTTCGGAAAAAATTCCTAACTTTTAGTAATTTAGTATATTTTATAGAACTTGATTTATCAAACACATTTTCCCTATCAAGGTGTCCTTGCACCACCATACCCGAAGGTCGATTTTATAGCGAGGGTAACCGTCATAAGGAAAGGTTCATTTTCAGGCCGCCATCGACCAACTCACATGATTTGATCGTACCTACCGGGATTTTCCTGACAATGCTCCAGGCATTCATATTCATCTTGATCCTTCTTTGATCATATTCGAATAAGGGCGGTCTGTTAAAAAGCTTTTGATTGATGAAGCTTTTATCGATCGGCTTCAATTCCAGCAATTCAAATGTTATCGTCCTTTTTTCCACTATGATCGGCTTTAATGCCAGCCGGAAGGATACCTTTTTCTTGAACATCATTTTCTTCAGCTCGGTCGTTCCCCAAAGGGCAATATGCTCTGGCGTAATCTCGACTTGGATATCTTGCTCATTCATATGCTTTTTTATCATTTTCTCCAGCATGGCTGCCGTCAGCATGATCGGTATGCCCTTCCCAAAAATAGTGGATATATCGAATCCATTCACTTCGGTTTCCCCCTCTAGACGCTTCCGAGCATCGGTAATAGCATATGCCCGTTCGGATTTCATGTTCATCCCCCGCCCCTCTCAATAATCGGTATATTCTAAATTTTTAAGCTTCAGCTCTTGACCTTTAGAACAACTGCCTGTATAGTCATACTTAATTTAATAGACAACTCTTATCCAGAGAGGTGGAGGGACTGGCCCTTTGATACCTCAGCAACAGACTTTCTATGTACTGTGCTAATTCCAGAAGTGTAAAGCTTGAAGATAAGAAGAGTACATGAACTTGTTGCCAAAACCTCTTCTTATCTTCAAGAAGAGGTTTTTTATTTTATAAAGGGAAAGAAGGAATGCAGCATGTCAATCACCTTAACAAAAGCACCATTCAGGGCGGATCACGTCGGAAGTTTATTAAGACCCGATCGCATACATCTGGCCCGAAAGCAATATAAGGATGGGGACCTCTCGGCTGGGGGACTCCGTGAAATTGAAACCGAAGAAATCAAACGGATCGTCGATAAGCAAATCGAAGTTGGCTTGGAGGTCGTCACCGACGGGGAATTCAGACGCACCTGGTGGCACTTTGACTTCCTTGAGAATTTGACTGGCATTGAGGGATACGTAACTGAAAAAGGACTGACATTCGATGGTGTCGAAACGGAGAGATACAACGTTCGCAACATCGGGAAGATTTCATTCAACCCTGACCATCCCTTCCTAAACGATTTTATCGAATTGAACAAAATCGTCGACGGACGTGCCGTCGCCAAACAGACGATTCCCAGTCCCAATCAATTATTTGCTGCCGGGGTACATAATGAAGAAATCTACCCTGATATCGAGGATTATGCAAATGATATCATCAAAGCCTACCAGGATGCTTTAAAAGCCTTTTATGAGGCAGGTGTGCGTTATCTTCAGCTGGATGATGTGTATATTGCCAGACTTTCCGCTCCTGATTTCCAGTTCAAGGATGGAAAATATACACGGGAGCAGTTGATCGATTTGGCTCTGCGTGTCATCAATGGCTCCTTGGAGGGTAAACCAGACGATTTGATCATCACGACACATCTATGTCGCGGGAACTATCAGTCAGCCTGGGCCTTCGAAGGCAGCTATGCCCGCATTGCCCCGACATTATTGGCAAAAGAAAAAGTGGATGGGTTTTTCCTCGAATATGACGATAACCGCTCCGGTGATTTCAAACCATTGGAACATATCCCAGCTGGCGGGGCGAAGGTCGTGCTTGGCGTCGTCACGTCCAAAAATGGAGAGATCGAAGACAAGGAAGCCATCAAGGCGCGCATTAAAGAAGCCTCGCATATCGTTCCGCTCGAACAATTATGCCTAAGCCCGCAATGCGGATTCGCTTCCACCCATCATGGCAATAAGCTCACCGAAGAACAACAATGGGAAAAGTTGAAATTCATTGTCGAGGTAGCAAAAGAAGTCTGGGCATGATTCTTTCAAAAAGGCCAGTCGCCCATAAGGGACTGGCCTCTGTTTGTAGTCGAAAGTGCGAATGAATTACAGGCTGGTTCCCAGCGAGTGTTCCTTACCCGACAGGCCGGAGAGATCATAAGGCGACCCGCCGCAATCTCAATTCGCAACATATCATGAAAACGCGATCTGGCTTTCTATATAGGCATCAGTTATTCCATTGTTATTTAGGTTTAAGAGGGCTGCACAAAATCAACACCACTACAATTTATCCTTTCCACTCTCGCATAGCTTCTCGGGAAACCGCGACCCATATGGCCATCGGCACTAGCGTTGAAATAAAAACCATGTTTCATACACCTCCCAGCCTCAAGCTGCATTACCTCCATTTTAAAACAAAGAAGATGGAAGCGGGCGTTCGTGACTGCCGCGGGAAAGCGCGTCTATAGGACCCGCCCGTGGATAAGGGAGGTAACGTCCAAATAATACAAGCATAAAAAAATGTAGACAATCTCGATTTTCATCGGGTTCGTCTACATTCTAAGGTCAGTCCCTTTTCGCTGCATTGCTATTGCGAAACATTTTCTCTTATACGTGAAACAAGCTCCTCGAGCCATTCGGCTGTATGCTGTGCTCGGCTGTATGAATGCTCTTTAATGAAATTATATCCCAAATATTTATCGGAATCCTCATCAACCGTCTGGTCAAAGCTTAAATACGTTTCCCATGCCAACCGATGCTCTTCGATTTTACGCTCTAGGATTGCAAGCACTTTTCGGCTATCCACATGCTTGATATACGTGAGTGCAATATACATATCCGTGATTTGCGAGGCTTTTTCGAACGTTTGATAAATCCTTTTTACTAATTCTTCCCTTCCCTTTTCCGTAATTTGATACACATGCTTATCTGGACGGTTCTCTTCCTTTATCGTTTCAACCGGCTCGATAAACCGATTGGCAGCAAGCTTGTCAAAATGATAATACAATTTACTTTCGGTAATGCCGGTAAATTTATCAATTGGAATCGGTTCGGATAATTTTTTTTTCAACATATACGGATAGCTTTTTTCTTCAGCTAAAATACCCAGGATATAAATTTGAATTGACACGGTTAAAACTCCCTTCAATCGTCACCTGTCCATATTTTATCAAACTAAAGCCTTCATTTCAGCTGCAAGTCGGTCGGTCTCTTCCATCTTTAGCGGTGACTCCTTATGGCGCACTGCCACGATCGTGATATTGATGAGCAACGCAGCTGCCCCCACCAACAACATCATTACATGCGCATGGGAGGCGTCTCCACCCCCATACATGATCGCGAAGTCTGCTTGTATCGAATAATACATGGGTGAAATATAGCTTAGCCACTGATATGGTGCATACATCATTTCCCGTGTGATTGCAGCCCCATTGGCAATGGTTTGCATAAGCAGGATTGGCATATTCAAGATCATCCCGCCTTCACCGACCAACAGGATGAAGATGGATGTAAATTGCCAGCATGCATAATAGCCAAGTGCATGATGTCCCCATAATATAAAGAAGGTTTCAAGTCCATGCCCTTGTACGGCATAGGTGATACCAAGACCGACTGCCGGTGCTACGACCGCAATCAAAAGCGCCGCAAGCTGCATGTAGCCAAACAGCCTCCACTTGCCTGCCTTCCCTTTGCTTTCATTGAACGCAGCCCCTAATTGCATCGCCCCAATCATCGCTCCTACATATGCCGCCATCGTTAAAAACATCGGCGCCATCCCATTATGCATTCCTGCTGGGATTTTGTTGATTTTCACCGTATTTGCACTAAATTGATGCTGCATCGCTGAAGCCATTTCTCCCGCTTTTTCTTCTGGCACATTAAAATTCATTAATACGCCTTTGGCATATTGAGCTGAAAACTGTTCGTTTAGCGTTGACTCGATTTGCGCTACAACAGAATCCATTGTAGACGTGACGATTGTCGGCCCCGCTTCATTGATTGTAAAATCGATGCTTGATACTCCTTTGCCACTCTCGACATTCCCGGAAAAAGATTCCGGAATACGAACAACTAACTTCACATCATTTTTATCCAATTGCTTTAATGCCTGTTTATTTGTTAAATCCGTTTTTATTTCATCAAAAGGAAGATTCTTTCCTAATTGGGCTGCAATCGTCGCACCTATTTCACCTGCATCCTCATTAACGATCGCGACTGGCATTTGATCGATATTGGCTGGCATTGCCGAATAGCCAGGCATAAATGAGCCCAGCATGGCGATCTGATAAAAAATCCCCATAAAGATGGCTCCGATAGCTCCCTTTGTTTTCAAAAAATCTATAAATTTCATATTTCTCATCCTATACTTTTATTTTAGCACTTTAATTAAAGTACTTTTTTTATTATACATTTTTCCTTTTGAAATACAAGCTTTAATCATCAGCTTTGCACGTAGTTCACATGAATGACCAAGGTTTCAAGAGGAAATTAGCGGATGATAAAGTAAGGAAAATCAAAAAAAGAACGAGCATCATGCACGTTCCTTTACTTGCAGTTATCTTCATCTTCAATTTTCTTCATGAATAGGTCATCCGTCACTTTGTCTTCCAGCTTATTCCGCAAGGCCAATTCGGCCGCCTTCCCATCACTGGGCGACCCGTCAGAGAAATACATCGGAAATAAAGAGAAAAACATGATATAGAAGGAGAAATAGATGAATTGGTACCATATTACCGAACTTTCTAAAATCTTCTGGTAGACGAGGCTATATACGATAAGCATCGTGACCAAATTAAAGATCGATCCACCCAAATAAATGAACATATTCGTCAATCGATTATCATGCTTCAGTCCCTTGAACTCACATGCTCCATTCCAAAAATAATATTTCCGTACCTCCATATTCCAAAAGGAGAAAAGCTTATTGCCACAGCCTATCACGATTTTCTTTTCCACCCCTCCGAAAATCGTAACGAAGAAGATGTGCCCGCTCAAATGAATTAGCGTAACGATGGGCATGATCAAGAAAAAGGAAAAAAGAAATTTCACGATATCATATAGACCAAAAATAAATTATCCCCCCCAGCATCCCCTTTACAGGTACAGGAATGATTACTTTGATACCCGTACGAGATTCATGATTAACTAGAAATTTTTCACAGCAAAAAAAAAGCGATCACGCTCCAAGGAGATTGATCGCCCCAATAATCTTGGACTACCGGGATTCTTGTCGGGAGGTACGCAGGATCTCTTCGTTGTTATGCCCTGGTTTAAGACCTGCATGCTTATATTCAGGGGTGAAAACGGAGGTTTTGATCGGGCAGGCCATTTGTTTTTGTAGGTTCCCTTGATCGTCAGGTACTTCGACGATCATCTCCCGCTGCTGTAATTGGGGGTGCTCGGCGGCCTCGGCAAAGGTCAGCACCGGTTCCGCGCAGGCGTCGGAATCAGCGAATATGTGCTGCCATTGCTGAAAATCCTTTGTCAGGAAAACTTGCTGGACGGCTTTTTTAAAGGCGATACCGCTCTCTTTGCTGCTGTCCATGCTCATTTCATACAATTCCGGTTTCCCGATTGCATCGCATAATGCTCGTTTAAATGGAGGTTCCAAGCTTCCTATCGAAAAATAACGTCCATCCTTCGTTTCATAAAAGTCATAAAAAGATCCGCCGTTTAACATCATTTCTTCCGGTTCAAGCTCAAGCCCCTGTTGTAAATGAAGGGGGGCGGATATAGCATTCAATGCAAAGCTGCAATCGGTCATGCTAATGTCGATGGCCTGGCCGAATCCGGTTCTATCCCTGTAAGTGACAGCAGACAATATGCCGATCACTGCATGCAGTGATCCTCCCGCAAGGTCGGCAATCTGCGTTCCGTTTTTTGCCGGACCTTCCTTTTTCGTACCGGAATAGCTTGCTAAACCAGCAATCGAAATATAATTGATGTCATGGCCCGCACGGTCTTTATAAGGACCAGTCTGTCCATATCCCGTAATTGAACAGTAAATCACCTTTGGGTTGATTCGTTTTAAAGCCTCATACCCAAGTCCTAATCGTTCCATGACACCTGGCCGGAATTGCTCGACGACGATATCGTACTCCTTGACTAGGTTTTTTACGGATTCGATGGACTCAGGCTGTTTTAAATCAAGGGTGATCGATTTCTTCGACCTGTTCAAGTATTGTTCGACTCCCCATAAGTCCCTCGCTCCCGGTCTCTCCACCTTCAAAACGTCCGCTCCCAAATCCGCCAGCATCAAAGTGGCAAAGGGACCTGGCAGCAACGTGGAAAAATCCAATACTTTCAAATGAGTCAATAAGGTCATCAGCCGTGCACATCCTTTTCTATCGGTTGGATACCTTCAATCGATTAAAATTTGGATCACCCTGCTCTTTCCCACTGCTGCCCTGTTCGTATCTATAAAGTGTATGCTTATCATATATTACATTTGAATATATATCCATAAATTCACATAAAAAGCCGGACATCCTATCAGGATTGTCCGGCAAGTTTCCTATATGCTTGTTCAATCGTATTTTTTGTCAAAATCAAACTTGACTTCATCAAGTTTAACGAATTTCGTTTTCCTTATCAGTTTATATCCAAACCACAAACCAAGGAAAAGCGGGATTCCCAGGTATGCAGCGACAACACTGCCCCAATCGATATGGTCTGAAAAAAAGGCTTGGATATTTTGCGACAGAATGACGATCAAGCCAATCAGGATGGCAAAAATGGGGCCAATCGGGAACCACAGGGCTCTATATGGCAACTTATCCAATGAGTGCCCTTGTGAGATGTAAGCTTTTCGGAAACGGTAATGGCTGATGGAAATACCAAGCCAAAAGATGAACCCGGTTATTCCAATCGCATTCATCAACCAGATGTACACCTTGCCGTCTCCGAATATGGAAGCTAAAAAGGCAAGCATACCAATCGCACACGTCAAAACCATTCCTGCAACCGGAACTCCGCGTTTATTCAGTTTTGCAAAAATGCGCGGTGCCTGTCCATCCTTAGCCATTGAATATAACATCCTCGTCGATGCATACAAGCTGGAGTTACCCGCTGACAAAACAGCCGTCAATATGACTGCATTCATCAGTGAAGCGGCAAAGGCGATTCCAGCCTTTTCAAATATGAGCGTGAATGGACTTACCATAACGTTGTCCCCTTGCAAACTCGGGTTCGTATAAGGAATGAGCAGTCCTATCACAAAGATTGCCAAGACGTAGAAGAGAAGGATCCTCCAAAAAACACTTTTAATCGCCTTCGGTATATTCCGTGCTGGATCCTCACTTTCACCGGCAGCCACACCGACGATTTCGGTACCTTGAAAAGAAAAGCCAGCTGCAATGAATACGATGAAAACGCCCATGAAACCACCAGGGAAAGGTGCGTCATCGATCGTGAAGTTCTTGAAACCTACTGCTTCTCCACCCATGATGCCGACAATCATCAGAATTCCCACGACGATAAAAATGACGATGGCCGTTACTTTTATGAACGAAAACCAGTATTCCCCTTCGCCATATCCCTTAACGGATAAATAGTTCAATAGGAATATGAGCACCAGGAATGATGAGCTCCACAACAATGATGGACTATTCGGAAACCAAAATTTCATGATCATCGTCGAAGCTGCCAGCTCGGCGGCTATCGTCATGGACCAGTTAAACCAGTACGTCCATCCTAATGCAAAACCGAACGCCGGATCGACGAATTTCGATCCATAGGTGCTGAATGAGCCGCTTGTCGGCATGAAGGCCGCAAGTTCTCCCAAGCTTGTCATCACGAAGTACACCATCGCCCCGACCAACGCATAAGCAAGCAATGCGCCGCCAGGTCCAGCCGTATGGATGGCTGCACCGCTGCTAAGAAATAACCCGGTACCGATTGCCCCTCCAATGGAAATCATCGTCAAATGCCTGGATTTCAAACCGCGCTTCAATCCCGGTTCTTCTTCGTGCTGTGGAGGATGTTGCAAGATGTCATTTTCATGTTTTGGTAGCATAAGCTTTCATCCCTTTCTATACAAGCGCTTACATATATGGGGAAATCCATTTAATAAATTTTCCTATTTCATGAACCTTCAAATAGACCTAATTTACAATTCGAATATTCCTTTTCTGAATATATGCAATTTTCATGCCAAAATCATCAACCGCACCACACAACAGCCCGATTAAAAATACGACTTCTAAAGACGAATTATTTTGCACTTGACGCCATGATTCTTTGCACTTTACGCCAGGAATTTTTGCAGGTTGAAAGAATGTGGAATCTATTGATCGTTTCCTTACAGACCTTCCATTTGGAAATATCTAAAATATTACTAGAGGAATACTTAGAAATAAATTAGCTACTAAAAACCATTTTTCACCATTTTTATCCTTAAAATGTCAACTTTTTCACCCTTTTTCACCATTTGATAATAAAATCAAATGATGCAAAAATAAGGTATTCTTATGAAGGAGTTGAGTGTTATGAAAGGTAAGGTATTTTTAGGAACGGCTTTATCCGTTGGTCTATTATTTTCTGCTATTCCCCACCAAGAAGCTTTAGCGGCAAAAAACGTGTTGAGTGTTGAGAAGTATAATAAGCACAAAGATTCGCTAGAGTTCAAGTCTGGTAAGCTTACAGATCCATCGAAGCAAACCGCAGAAGATATCATTCTTACCTTTTTTGATAAAAATACAAAGTCTTACAAGCTAGAAAATCAAAAGGCGAAAGACTCCTTCACTATCCAGAAAGAAAGCAAGGATGAACTTGGCAATACCGTCGTAAGACTGCAACAAACCTATAAAGGCGTGCCTGTCTGGAATTCTACACAGGCTGTATTGATTGACGCAAAAGGTGTATTGTCAGTCGTGTCCGGTACGGTTGAAGCCAACCTGAACACTAAATTGGGGAAAAAAGCTAAAAAAGGCATCAGTAAAACAGAAGCCATTAAAATAGCTGAAAAAGATCTTGGGTTCACTCCTGCCTACGACAAAGCCCCTGAATCAGAGCTGTATGTATACGCAAGCGGCGATAAGGCCGATTACGTTTACAAGGTTAATTTGAATTTCTTGAGTCCGGAACCAGGCAATCATAACTATTTCATATCAGTCAAAACAGGTGAAATCCTGAATAAATACAATACCCTCGATGAAGTGACCGGTACCAATGCCGTCGGATCGGGCACAGGTGTCCTAAATAATGCCGTATCACCATTGAACACGACCTTATCCAGCGGTAAATACTACTTACAGGACAATACTCGCGGCCAAGGCATCTTCACTTATAATGCCAATAACAAATCGAGCCTGCCTGGCACACTTATGTCCAATACGACCAACGCTTTTACGACTTCCACCGATAAAGCGGCCGTGGATGCTCATTTTTATGCAGGCAAAACCTATGATTATTACAAATCGACTTTTGGACGCAACTCCTATGATGGAAATGGGACAAGCCTGAAATCGACCGTACATTACGGCTCCAAATACAATAATGCCTTCTGGGACGGAACGCAAATGGTTTACGGTGATGGAGACGGCACGACGTTCATCGCATTGTCCGGCGGCTTGGATGTTGTTGCACATGAGCTGACTCATGCCGTGACTTCCAGTGAATCCAATTTGACGTATCAAAATGAGTCCGGCGCTTTGAACGAAGCCATTTCTGATATTTTTGGTACAGTTGTAGAATTCAAGACACAAAGCTCCAAAGCGGATTACCTGATCGGCGAAGATATTTACACGCCTAACATTTCCGGCGATGCTCTCCGTTCGATGGCAGATCCAACCTTGAATGGTGACCCTGACCATTACTCGAACCGTTATACGGGATCGGCTGACAATGGCGGTGTTCATACGAATAGCGGAATCATCAACAAAGCGGCTTATCTGATTTCTGCAGGAGGCACTCACCATGGAGTGACCGTATCAGGAATCGGCATTGATAAACTAGGGACGATCTTTTACCGGGCAAACACGACCTACCTAACTTCTTCGTCCAATTTTTCTCAAGCAAGAGCTGCGGTCGTACAAGCAGCTTCCGATTTATACGGCTCAACCAGCGCAGAGACGACTGCTGTCAAAAATGCCTTTACAGCAGTCGGTGTGAATTAAAAAAACCTATCACCCTAACCAAAACCTCCCTAGCTGCACCTTTAGCGGGAGGTTTTTTCCTATGTATCACTTGTCACCGGGAACGATATTCGGCCGATTGGCGCGGGATTTTGGCCGGTTCACGCGTTTTCCGGCCGTTTCTCGACTTATTTCCGGCCAATCGAACCGATTTTCCGGCCGTTCCTCGACTTATTCCGGCCGGTCGAACCGATTTTCCGGCCGTTCCTGCTTTTTTCGGCCGGTCGAACCGATTTTCCGGCCGTTCCTCGACTTTTTCCGGCCGGTCGAACCGATTTTCCGGCCGTTCCTCGACTTATTCCGGCCGGTCGACTCAATTTTCCGGCCGTTCCTCGACTTTTTCCGGCCGGTCGAACCGATTTTCCGGCCGTTCCTCTCTTTTTCCGGCCGGTCGAACCGATTTTCCGGCAGTTCCTCGACTTTTTCCGGCCGGTCGAACCGATTTTCCAGCCTTCTCCATGATTGTTCATTCTCCGTGCCGATGCATATGAATTAAAGCTGGCAAAGCAGGTAGAATATGATTAATTCCGCAAAATAGTTGCTTTTCTCCCTATTAACTGTCAAGCTAAGATAATCAATAGAACAAGTAGGTGACGAACATGATTGAAGTTAAAACTTCCACACTCAGTGATGGTGAGTTCAATAGAGGCGTATTCGCGACACAGGACATTAAAAAAGGGGAGCTTTTGCATGAAGCACCTGTCATTGCTTACCCGAACGAGGAGCATGTTTTCATAGAGAAAACGTTGCTGGCTGATTATGCATTTGAGTATGGCATCAATCATACCGCCATGCTTTTAGGTTACGGCATGCTGTTTAATCACTCTTATACACCCAATGCCACGTATGACATAAATTTTAAGAATCACACGTTTGATTTCTTTGCTTACACCGATATAAAAGCAGGAGAAGAAATCCTGATCAATTATAATGGTGAGGTCGATAACGAGGATCCGCTTTGGTTCAATAAAGAAAACGACGGTGAAGATGAAACGGAATGACCATCCAGGAAAGCACTTTTGCTTTTGAGTCCTATCAAGGGCACTCAAGAGAAACGGGTGCTTTTTTTTTGAATCATGGTCATGTGTGCACTATAAAGGCAAAAAAGCCCCATTGAGCATGCACGCACATATGGCGGGCATCCCTCAATGGGGTTTTCGGCCCTTAATGGGCAGATGAGTTACTTGTTTTTGATTTTGTTATGGATTGGAGTTGGCTCTTGACCTTTTCAATGGTTTCTGGTGTGGCTAAGGATTTGATTTGGCTCATGGTTTTCTCACGAGTTTTCTTATTGCGCATTAAATATGCGGCAGCTCCTATCACGACGGTTCCAATCACTTTGTTTGATGGCATTTGAGTTTCCTCCTTTTGGTTAGTTACTATATAGCATTCCCTTCACCAACTAATTTAAACAAAAACATGCAAGCTTCCCCTTTTAATTTGCCAATTTCAGGCTTTCCAAATATTTTAAGCTCTCAGGATTTTTCACCATTTTTTCGGCTTGATCCGGATCAGCCTTCGTTCGATTCATTGCCTGAAGCTTATATGTCAGGACTCGTTTCACCGACTGATCAATCCGCTCCATAGGAACCTTCCCTGCTTTAACAGCTTCCAGTAAGCCTTCGTATACCTCAAGCTCATGGGCATATTCATGGCAAACCAGCAATATATCAGCTCCAGCAAGAATCGCTTCCTTCCCCATTTCTTCATAGGAAAAGTACTTGTTCACGGCCCCCATTTCCAAATCGTCGGTAATCACAAGTCCCCCATAGTTAAGCTTGCCTCGCAGCAGGTCTTCTATGATGACCTTGGAAAGGCTTGCTGGTTTTTGTTGATCATAAGCCGGATATTTGATGTGGGTCACCATCACGAAAAAGCTTTGATCATCCATTTCGCTTACGATTCTCTTGAACGGGTAAATATCCGAATTCTCGAGATCGAGCTGGTTTGCTTTCACGGAGGATGTATCGACATGCGGATCGACTTCGCTCCGTCCGTTACCTGGAAAGTGTTTCAACGCGCCCGTTACGGAAGCATCATTCAAGCCTTGAATCGTTTTCTTTCCGTACCGATAAACCTTTTCGGGATCTTCCCCCACTGAACGCTTGTCGGTCTTCGATAAATCAAGAACAGGAGCAAAATTTATATTGATTCCCATCGAACTCAGTTCTGTTCCATTCAGTTTTGCCACCTTATACATGTCTTCAGCAGATGCATGCTTCCCCAGATCCTGCTGTGCAGGAAGCGGCGATACGCTTTCCTTCATCCGGATGATTTCCCCGCCTTCCTGATCTACGGCCACCATGAGCGGAAGCGAAAGTGTACTTTGCTCAGCCGTTTGCTGAAGCGAATTGGATAACCTCGCTACTTGTTTTGGCGATTTCATATTGCGGTCAAAATAAATGACGCCGCCTATATGTTTTTTTTCGATGAGCTCGTTAATTTTACGGCTCGCTTTTGTTCCCTTGAAGCCAACCATCATCAGCTGACCGACTTTTTCTTCAAGCGTCATGCTTTCGAGCATTTTTTCTAATTCTTCCTGATTTTCCGTAATGGCATCAACGCTTTTCGCTTTTTCGGTTTCGGAATGATCTTTTTTTTGAATGAACATGATTGCCATAAAGGATAGGAGCAAGACCAAAAGTGCCCCCATATATAGTTTCCCTTTCATGCCCTGCCCCACGAATGGCGGTCCACCATAACAAAGATCTTTCCTTCATTGCCTATACCATCCATTTGTCCAAAAACTCCTGTCTACATGATTGGATTTTGTCCATACTATTCTACAGCTTGTTCAAAAACGGACCATTCTATATCAAGCCGAGTTGTTTTTTTTGCATAAAGCTTTAGCGGCGTACCATACTATCTACATACACTCATGCAAAGGAGATGCACCCATGGACGGAATCTTGAAGAATGTAGCCGACACCTTCAGTCATGCAGTCAATTATGCAAAAGAAAAAATATCTGCCATTACTGGTTCGACCTCGGTTACGATCGGGGAATTGAGCCAACACATCATCAGCGAGCCTGAAACGATACTAATCAAGAAAAACCTTTTAGGTATCCCTTTTTCTTTTTATCATTTGCAAAAAGAAGGCGTTACGTATTATCTGGAAATGATAAACTCGCGAATTTTACAGCTGGATGTTCAAGCACATGACCATACCATCGTATCTTATCGCTCATATCGTGATAAATCAGAGTTGCCCCCCGCAGTTAAATTCCCCAAATCCCTTTTATAGATTTCCAAATAAAAAAGCGGATACCACCAGGGCATCCGCTTTACGTTTGTAAACACAAAGATTTATTGTCACGATCATATAATAAAAAAATGTAGACAAGCCTCATCTAAAATCAAGAGGCTGTCTACATTTTTAAAGCTGATCGCCAACTCCCTTTTATACTTGCTTCTTGCTCTGTCCCCTAAAGCGAGAAAAAACGATTTCTTTCCCTTGATATCCAGTCCTCAGCTTCCGCTTCATCCTTTTTGACCAGGCGGTTAACGAGGATATCATGCCAAATGTAATTTTCGAGAAAATTGATATGAATCGGGTCATCCGTGTAAAACGCCGTTTCCCTCGTTTCCGAAGCAGGGCCGTAAATCGTCTCCGTGCCATCAATGGATAAGATGAACCATTTGTTTTCGCCAATATTGTTCACATAACTCGTTTGACGATGAACATCTATGCCCGCTAATGGGCTTTCAACCTGAAAGACAATCCCTTTAAGGGTACAATGTCCAGCTGACTCTTTAAGTTCTGGCTCTAGTATTTCGTACATTTTGTCCCATAAGGATACGACGATCCTTTTCTCCGCTTTTTGAATTAAAGTGCGGCAAAACGAAAGGATATGTTGTTCCCCTTTAAGCGTCATTACACGATTGTCGGATACTGGCCCGATCTTCTCGAATTGCTTGAGTGTGTCGCTGATCGATTGATAAGTATTGTCCCACCTCGATCGGACGGATTCCAAGAACACGTCTACCGGCAGTGGCGAGTATTGAATCGAGTCATTGATTTCCTCTTTAATCACAACGCCTTCCTCCTGGAGCCCATTCAGAATTTCATATATCCTCGCCCTTGGTATGCCTGATTCCTTGCTTACTTGATAGGCGCTTGCTTGGCCCTGCCGAACTAAAGACACATAAGCCTTCGCTTCATATTGGCTGAATCCGAGAGACTGAAGTTTTTCAATGATATCTTGCATAGTACCTCCCATAACTGTAGTGAGTTATATCTATCATACCAAATCTTATTTTGAATGCTATTCGATTTCAAAAGTGATGCAAGCATACGGGTTCATTTTCTTATTTACACGCGATGTTTTTTTAGTTACTATCTAAATAGTGACTAATATAATACATTGGGTTAAGGACAGCTTAAAAGCATGTGATTCATTCTTAATGCCATTGATACGGAGGCTTCTTCGATGGAAGATATACAAATTTCCACACTTTTACTGCTCGTATTTTTCGGTTTTCTTGCAGCATTCATTGATTCTGTAGTTGGTGGCGGTGGCCTGATTTCCATACCGGCATTATTATTTTCAGGACTCTCCCCTTCTGCTGCGATTGCAACGAATAAGTTAGCCAGCTCCATGGGGTCTTTAACGAGCACCATTGCCTTCATTCGTTCAGGCAAGGTCGATTTCCGATTGGTTTCCAAGCTTTTTCCCCTTATTTTCACGGGTTCCCTTCTAGGCGCATGGGTCGTGAATTTTGTGTCATCGGAATTGTTGAAACCGCTGATATTGGTTCTTTTGGTCGCAATCGCGATTTATACCTTTATAAAAAAGGACTGGGGACAAAAATCGACCTACTCTAAGCTCACGCTGCAAAAGGCAGCATTATTCGCCGTCGCGATATTCGTCATTGGCTTCTATGATGGGTTTTTAGGGGCTGGGACGGGATCTTTCATTTTATTTGCCTTTTTAATGATCGGCTTCGATTTCCTGCATTCAGCCGGAAACGCAAAATTTTTAAACTTCGGCAGTAATTTGGCGGCATTGATCATGTTCATATTTTTGGATACCGTCAACTTTTCATATGGAATACCGATGGGCATCTCCATGATCGCAGGCGCATTGGCAGGCTCTAAATTCGCCCTCAAGAAAGGTGTGGCCTACGTAAGAGTGTTATTTATCGCCGTTACCGTCATCTTGATCATAAAAAATATAGTCGATTACTTAATGGGGCGTTAATGGAAAAGTAAACATTAGGAAAAAACAAAATTGGAAAATCCACCCGCACATTGTGACATATAGGAATTATTTGGGTATATGATAGTAAAGAATGTGTGGAAAGGTGTGATTGGATGACTGATAAGTGGAATGGCGAAGAAATGGCGGATGTCTCGAAGCAAACGATTGTAATCACTGGGGCAAATAGCGGACTTGGCTTCGAAACGGCTTTTGCCCTAGCGGGTAAGGGGGCAGAAATCATCCTTGCAGTCCGGAATGCTTCCAAAGGAGAAAAAGCGGTCGATAGAATTTTTTCGGTATATCCTAACGCGAACATACGGGTCATGCAGCTGGATTTAAGCGATCTTAGCAGCATTCGGCATTTTGCTGACTCCTATAAGGAGAACTATGACTCGTTATCCGTTCTTATCAATAATGCAGGCGTGATGATCCCGCCTTACAGCAAAACGAAGGATGGCTTCGAGCTGCAATTCGGAATCAATCATCTCGGTCATTTCGCTTTGACAGGACTCCTCCTCCCGCGAATACTAGCTACGCCTGATTCACGGGTAGTCACATTGAGCAGCCTGGCCGCCATCAATGGATTCATCGACTTTGAAAATCTAAACGGGGCAAACGGCTATAAACCAATGAAGTACTACGGCCAGAGCAAGCTCGCCAACCTCCTATTCGCCCGCGAGCTCCAGAACAAATTTAGCAAGCATGGCGCAAGTGCGATTAGCGTAGCGTGTCATCCGGGACTTTCCCATACGAACCTCATGTCACGCGGATCCGGAAAACCGATCAATCGATTTGTCCATTATCTCTCGAAATCCCTAACCCAGCCGGCAAGCATGGGCGCACTTCCCACCTTGTTTGCGGCAACGGAGCCTTCATTAACCGGGGGCGAATATATTGGGCCCGATGGAAAGAAAAACAGGAAGGGCTTCCCTAAGAAAGACGATATCATCAATACTCTATATAATGAGGAAACGTCGAAAAGATTATGGGACCTATCGGAAGCCATGACAGAGGTCAACTATCGTTTCACTGAGAGCGTTACGCCGAAATGACTCTCACAAAAAAGAAGGAGGGAGCAATATGCTCCCTCTTTTCACTGCAATCATTCAGCGTCAAACACTTCGACTTTTTCCATTTTGTCACCATTTTTCATGGCTTTAGCCGTTTCAAGACCGGAAGTCACTTTACCGAATACTGTGTGAACACCGTTAAGATGTGGTTGTGGTTCATGCACGATGAAGAATTGGCTTGAGCCAGTGTCTTTTCCGGCATGTGCCATCGATAAGCTGCCCGCTTCATGCTTGTGAGGGTTTCCAGCTGTTTCACATTTGATTTGAGTGCCGCTTCCGCCTGCACCAGTACCTGTTGGATCTCCGCCTTGGCTTACGAAACCAGGGATTACACGGTGAAAGACAACGCCATTGTAAAATCCTGTGTTGGCCAGGTTTTCAAAGTTCGCAACTGTGTTTGGCGCTTCGTTCGGGAAAAGATCGAATTCAATCTTTTCTCCATTTCCCATTAGTATGTATCCTTTTTTAGCCATGTAAAACATCTCCTTTAATATGAACTGAATCAATTCTAATAGTACCATTTTTCGAACAAGAATGAAAAGCAGGCGCTACTTATTTTGAACTGTCTCATTATACATATCGATGTTATTTCTTTTATAATGAGGAAGATTGATGATAAAAGGGGGAACGAACCATGACAGAACGATTCGAAGCATTAGTCGTAAACAAGCAAGGAGATCAGTTCACCGTTAACATCCAGCAACTATCACTTGATGACCTGCCTCAAGGCGAAGTGCTCATCCGTGTCCATTATTCTGGGGTGAACTATAAAGACAGCCTTGCCAGCATTCCGAATGGAAATATCGTCAGCACGTATCCGATCAGTCCAGGAATCGACATGGCAGGGGTCGTCGTTTCATCCGAGGATTCCCGATTCCAGGAAGGGGACGAGGTCATTGCCACCTCCTATGGGATTGGCGTTTCCCAATCAGGCGGCTATAGCCAATATGCCCGTGTTCCTGCGGATTGGATCGTTCCGCTTCCTGATGGACTATCAATGAAAGAGGCCATGATCATCGGAACCGCTGGTTTCACTGCAGCCTTATCGGTTCTGCGCCTGGAAGAAAATAACCTTGCCCCCGATCAAGGCAGCGTGCTTGTTACCGGTGCGACTGGGGGAGTCGGCAGCTTTGCCGTCTCGATCCTTTCCAAGCTTGGGTATTCGGTGGAAGCGAGTACAGGAAAAGAATCGGAGCATGGATATCTGAAGGAAATCGGGGCGGCGACGATTGTATCTCGCCAAGAGGTTTACGATGGCAAGCTGCGCCCACTTGGCAAACAAAAGTGGAGCGGTGCAGTAGATCCCGTCGGCGGTGAACCGCTCGCATCCGTCCTTAGCCAAATCAAGTATGGCGGATCCGTAGCGATCAGCGGATTGACGGCTGGCACCAACCTGCCCGCCACTGTCTTTCCTTTCATCCTAAGGGGTGTAAATTTACTAGGGATCGATTCGGTCAATTGCCCGATGGAAACAAGATTGAAAGTTTGGCATCGACTAGCAACCGACTTTAAATTTGGTCATCTGGAACAGCTCATCCAACAAGAAATTTCCCTTAAAGAATTGCCTGACGTTCTCCCGACCCTATTAAAAGGGGAAGCAAGAGGCAGAACGATCGTAAAGCTATAATCCAAAAAGTGACGCGGGTCAGCCCCTCGTCACTTTTCACTATGAATGGACAAGGATAGACTGGTACTCCCTTTTCCTCCATGCACAACTTTTCCGTGTTTGGACGAATTATTGGCAGGTTTGGCCGGATTATCCGCTTGTTTGGACGGATTATCGTGTGTTTGGACGGATTATTCACGGGTTCGGACGGATTATCCACTCGTTCGGTCGAATTATCGCGCGTTCGGACGGATTATCCACTCGTTTGGTCGAATTATCGCGCGTTCGGACGAATTATCCACTCGTTCGGTCGAATTATCGCGCGTTCGGACGAATTATCCACTCGTTTGGTCGAATTTTCGCGCGTTTGGTCGAATTATCACGCGTTCGGACGCATTATTCACGGGTTAGGCCGAATTTTTCGCGCGTTCGGACGAATTATCCACGCGTTCAGACGATTTTTCGCGCGTTCGCACGAAATCCGGTCACTATCCTGCTGTACATGAAGATTTGCGGCCTATTGACAAGGCTGATTTGCATTATCTTATGCAGAGAAATCCACAAAAAGGCCAAACCTCCATAAGGTTCAGCCACATCTTTAAAAGGTATTATAAATATTTTCACATTCCGCACCTGTTGGTTCATAAAAGCAATGAAGCTTAAAGCGGCCAACCAGAGGCTGATTATACCAGGTTGGCGGGCAATCTCCTTCTGGCCTGAAATACCAGAGGCTAAACTTCGAAGGCCATAGCCTTTCGCCACTTACACTTCTTCGTGCGAGCCTTTTTTCCCTATCCCGTGCCCGCTGATAAAAGTATCCCTTCTGCACGGCCTCAAATGCATGCTCCTGGTAAATCATTTCCGGTATCGTTCTCAGTCCTTTGAAATCGGAGCAATTCGACCTAATCCGGTTAACCCCGACGTTCCCGATCATCAACATGCCTTGATCGCCTTCGCCCTCACCTTCAGCTCTAAGCAATCTTGCCAGCAGAGCAATGTCGGCATCAGTGTGCTTAACGACGGTCATCCAATCACCTCCACTTATTTATCCTATGCCCAAGAGATGGAAAGATGCTCCGATTTTAATAAAACCTTCATATGCCGTACATGTCCTATCAACAATTCAACTCTATACTTAAGAAAGGCTGGATAGCACGCGTGGCTATCATGGTATTTGGCGTAGGCGGGGCCGATACTTCTCCACAAAAAAACGGTACGTAGTGATGCCGTCCCAGACTGTAAACAAACTCGATCATGATGGAGGTTGTTTATCGTTTTTTTTGTTTGTACCCGATTATCCAGGGGCTTTACTCCCCCCCTCTCAGAACAACAAAAAAAGTTCCGGAATGAGACCATCCCGAAACTCTTGTCCGTTATTCCTTCGCTTCAAAAGCAGCTTCAAACGCCAAAGATACCTTTTCGAATTCTTCGTCCGATTGGATATCGAGCAATTCTCCTTCTCCCTCGACCCGGAAAAAGAAAATATCGATGTCTTCCTCTGTATCTTCTTCAATATCTTCAAGCAAACCTACTGCCACATATTCCGTTCCTTCTACATCCAATGAGCCTAATACCTCAACTTCATGAGCCTCATCATTGTCATCAGTTAACGTGAAAACCTCACTTTCACGAATGTTACCCATACTATCTCTCCTCTCCTATCCATTCATAATGGAGTTGTGACAATAGTATATCGACTATTCCGCTCGGAAACAAACTTTTGCCCTGAAAAAAAGGAAATTTCTTTTTCTTATAATTGTCGCATATTCTCCCTGAAATTCCAGGAATGGTGATTTTTCAAAAAAATATTTACATACAGTTAAAAAAGCCCATTATATTCCGAATCATATTATAGAAAAAATGAAGGAGGAGGATGTTTTCTTGGCCGCAAAAAGAGTCGATCATATAGGAATTGTCGTAAGAGATCTTGAAAACTCCATCGCTTTTTATCAGGAAGTGCTGGATTTAAAATTAAAGGCGCGTGTCCCTCACACTAACGGGGTCATCCAGCTGGCTTTTCTAGGCTACGAGGAGTCAGAAGAAACGGAAATCGAATTGATTCAAGGGTATAGCGACACATTGCCATCTGAAGCAACGATCCACCATTTTGCCATTACCGTCGATGATATCGAAAAAGAATATGAGCGAATCAAAAACTTCGATAACATCGAGCTGATCGACGAGGAAATCATCACCCTTCCAAATGGCTACCGCTATTTCTACATATACGGACCGGAAAAAGAATGGATTGAATTTTTCCAAAGATAGTCCCCCATCTTTTTTTCTTGCTTTGCCATTAAAAAGGTGATGCCAGGCCCATTACTCCTCGCATCACCACTTTTTACCGTTGTTACCAGCTTGCCTTTTTTACACCAGGGACCTGCCCCTTATGGGCGAGCTCCCGAAATGCGATACGTGACATGTTGAATTTGCGCATATATCCACGCGGCCTTCCGGTTACTCCACAGCTATTATGAATCCTTGTCGGTGAGGAATCCCGAGGGAGCTTTGACAATGCCGCATAATCTCCTTTTTCCTTCAAATCCCGCCTGCGTTCTGCATACTTTTCCACTAGAGCCAATTGTTTTTGTGCCTTTACTACCTTCGATTTTTTCGCCATTTTCCAGTCTCCTTTTTACTGTCCGTCCGAATAAAACAAAATCATTACGATTTAATTCCGGTGCTTATTTCGTTTCCCGATGGATCGTATGTTTCTTTAAGCGTGGACAATATTTTTTCAATTCAATTCGATCAGGATGATTTCGCTTATTCTTCGTTGTAATATAGTTACGGTCCCCTGTCTCCGTACATGCTAAAGTAATATTCACTCTCATCTTCCTTTTCCTCCTTCCATTTTTCCTTTAAAAGGCAGGCAGTGGATCTTCATATAACGACCAATTCTGCTGCATCTCCGCTTCCGTCAATAAACAATGATCCAGTTCCGCCTCTATAACTTGCTGATTCATTTCGATGCCGATCAGCACCAGCTCCGTCAGCCGATCACCGTATACTTCATTCCACCGGGCTAACAATTCAGGAGCTTCCTGCAATATTTGGTGCTGCTCATGCTCAGGATAAGCAGCGATCCATTCACCCGCTCCTTGTATCGTTAATGATGGTCCTGCCTGTGACAATAAGCCTGCGGTATCATTTCTGGATGCCAGCCAAATGAACCCTTTCGCCCGTACGACTTGCACGGGCCATTTTTCCAACCAAGCCATCAAGCGCACGGGATGAAAGGGCACATTCCTTCTATAAACGAACGAGGCTATACCGTATTCCAGCGTTTCCGGGATATGCTCTTCATTCAATTCCTTTATCCAGCCCGCTCCTTGACTTGCCTTTTCAAAGTCGAATAGTCCCGTATTCAATATTTCCTTTAATGGAATCCTGGAATATGCCGTTTCTATGATTTTTGCATCCGCATTCATCTTATGCAGGACCGCTTTCAATCCCGCCACGTCTTTATCTTCCATCAAGTCGATTTTATTTAACAGGATTATATTGGCGAACTCGATTTGATCGATCAATAAATCGACCACTTCCCGGACATCAGCAGCATCAGCAGCCTGCTTCCGGTCGATAAGATTCTCACCGGAGGCAAAGTCCTTCCAAAAACTATGCCCATCAACAACTGTTACCATCGTATCGAGTCGGCAATATTCCGATAGATCGATGCCCATATTTTCATCCACATAAGAGAAAGTTTGTGCGACCGGAACAGGTTCGCTGATCCCTGTCGATTCAATCAAGATGTAATCGATATCACCCTGTTTTGCCAATTTCTCGACTTCAATCATCAAATCCTCTCGAAGTGTACAGCAAATGCAGCCATTCTGCATTTCGACAAGTTTTTCATCCGTGCGGGTAAACCCACCCTGTTTGACCATGGAAGCATCAATATTTATTTCACTCATATCATTAACGATGACGGCAACCTTCCGATCAGCCCGATTTTCAAGAATATGATTCAACAGCGTCGTCTTTCCCGCTCCTAAGTAGCCGCTCAATACCGTAACCGGAATTTTCTTTTTCTCCATCCCTTATCACCTCTTACCTGATTCAATTCCTGTAAACAAATCAAAATCATTACGATTTATATCCCGGAGCAACCAACAAATAAAATCACTCCTTAATAATAAAACGTAATGATTACTATTTGCAAGTTTTTTTTCAATATTGCCCCCGAATACTTTTTGGAACCAATGTTATCAAGTTGCTCCGCCACCTGAGCATAGGCCTTTTGGATAAATAAAAATTGAAGCCCCAGCACACATAACATTATGTGTAAGGAACCTCAATGGCAGCTTTATCATTTACTGATGATCGTGAACACCGTTTCATCATTTGTTATTGTGTTTATTCCGTCATTTCCCGCCCTGAAGATGTTACTGTCTTTTGCTCAAAAGTTTCAATCTCTCTCTGTTTCGCCAGTTTAGAAGCTTGTGAAACGGACCACGTTAAATTCCCAAAGGCAATCACTGTCCCGATCGAGATAACTAACACCTTTTTACAAAGTAATTTCTTCAATAGCTTCCTCCTGAGAATGTATTGGAATACTTTAAATATAAACCAACATTGTTAACCTAACATGTAGCTGCTGTAAATGTACGGAATTATTTTTGTATATACAAAAAAGCTGAGTGCATATGCAGTCAGCTTTTCAGAGGTTTTCCTTATTTATAAAACACTTTATCGACGTTGTATTTAGCACGAAGGGTATTGATCATATACGTTTCGTAAATTTCGCGCTCCATGGCGTCCTCGACGATAAGAATGTCAATTTTCTTCACTTCATTACGGTGCTCTTTGATTGGAGAGACATTATCTTCAAAATGCTTTTTGACCCTTGGTCTTAGCTTACGGGCTTTCCCGACAAAAATCAGCTCATCGCGTTCATTGTAAAATAAGATGATGCCGCCTTTATCGCGGGGAATCAAATGGAAATCGATAAAACCATAAATCTCCGGAATGACTGCTTCGTCTCCCTCGATCACTTGTTTTCTTTGTTTAATGCTAATATCCGCTGCAGGGATTTCAATATTTATCATTACAATTCACGTCCTCTATTTGTATCAGCTGAAGCTTCCAAACTTCTGTGATGATCCAGAAGCATACAGCCCAATCGCTTTTTCCTTAAAGATAAATGGTATCATAATTATGAACGAAAAGCCATGCATGCCGCTATAGAGTTCTTTCGGGTTCCTATTACTTGCGGCCGTTTGACCCGCCAGGAAATATTAAAGAAGAAGACTCAATAAGAGCCTCCTTCTTAGTCGAAATATCCGTTACCACCTGTGAGCCTTTGCATTGCTTCTTAGGATAATGTTTGTTTGCGATACTTCCGTATGGCCATTAACTTGAGACTTCGAACGCTTAGGTCTTGTCCAATTATGGTGAAACTTTTGAGAATGTGGATCTAAGTGATCTTTATAACTCATTCTGTGTCACCCCATCATTAGGATTTGGATATTTCAGCAGTGATAAACATCTCTATCACTTGCTCTAGTATTTGATTTTTCCAGAGCTTTCATACACCATTTCCTTCAAAATTCCAACTCAACCGACTTCCCTTTTTCCAGGACCTTCCCTTCACCATTGACCGCGTCACTTGTCATGAAGGAAATCCCCCTCACATCCCCATTATTTACAATGAAGCCTACGTTTCCGCTTTTCGTTGCATTCCCGTCCAATTCACCGCTAAGTTCTTCCAGGTAAATGTCATCCTCCCATGGAAGGTGTTCCCCTTTATCGGTTTCAAGAAAAGCGACCGGTGAGAACTTGATTTTCTTATCGCTATTGTTTTTGATTTCAACATTCACTTTAACGATGTCGAAATCCTCATCATGTGTATATCCATGAAAGAAATCAATCATGCTGTAATCCGGGGTAGCGTGCATCACCTTCATATCTTTGACGCTTACTTCGATTGGTCCGACCGTGACCGCTTGATCCACTTTTTTATGGGCCATTAAGGTTAAATCGCCCTTTGCATCCGAAGCGTTCTGACCGATTTGGGTAAGCTTCCTATCATCAGGCAGCTGCGGATTCGGAACATAGACATCCTTCTTCACCAGTGGTGCGGACATCTCATCCGTTTTTCCTTTGGCCGCCTTTTCTTCAAATGCAGGTTGGGTGTTAAGAGCCCCAAATGTGGTTAATATAAGGGCTCCTATTAGTAATCTGTTCATGGATTCCCTCCCTGAAATATTATTTCTGCTTCTTCAAAAGATCAAAGATGATCTTGGCATGATCGGTATTATCGACCTGCCCGGCAAAACGCTCTTTGTAGGGTCCGTAAGCATATACCGGTACATCTTCACCCGTATGACCTCCGGTGGTCCATGCTGTATTAGTCCGGTTATCAAATATCGCTTCAATGGCATTATCGATATTCGTGACATTTTTTGTTTTGGCAGCTTCCGTTACCGTCTTTATTTCTTCGCTAGTTAGCTTCAATTTATTTTGGTCGATGAATTGCGTTAAAGTCTTTTCAACATCAGCACCTTTAACGATCGCATCCGCCATGAAATCAGGGGTGCGTTTGGCCGCTTTGATCGGTTCTCCATACCAGTTATATATTCCTTTGGCCCCGATCGAGAATCCTCCTGTAGAATGGTCTGCAGTAGCCACCACCAAGGTATGTTTGTCTTTTTTCGCGAATTCTATCGCGGCTTTATAGGCTTTTTCAAAGTCCTCCATTTCACTCATGGCGCCAACGATGTCATTATCATGTCCAGCCCAATCGACTTGGCTTCCCTCGACCATCAGGAAGAACCCCTTTTTATTTTTATCCAAGCGCTTGATCGCCGAATTGGTCATGTCTTTCAAGGAAGGTGTTTCACTTGGGCGATCAATCATTTTCGGGAGTCCTTCGGAAGCGAACAAACCAAGCACCTGTTCATTTTTATCATTGAGCATTTGTTTCTTATCCGTCACATAGCTATATCCATCTTTTTTGAAGGCTTTCGCCAAATTGATGTCCGGACGGACAAAATTGGATTTCCCGCCGCCTAAGAGAACGTCGATTTTATGCTTGCCCTTGATCAGTTCTTTATAATAATCGTCGGCAATCGAATTCATGTTTTTCCGGCTTTCATCATGGGCGCCAAATGATGCCGGTGTAGCATGAGTAATTTCTGAGGTGGCAACCAATCCAGTCGCTTTTCCTTTTTGCTTCGCAGCTTCTAGGACCGTTTTGACTTCGGATTTATCATTATCCACCGCAATCGCAGCATTATAAGTCTTTACGCCGGAAGACATTGCCGTTGCGGCCGAAGCTGAATCGGTAATATTTTGTGCAGCATCTTCGGGATATGTCATTTGCTGACCAACCAGGTATTTATCGAACTCTGTCCGTTCCGCCACCAGGGTATTGGGGTCATTTTTTAAATACCTGTAAGCGGACGTATAAGAAACACCCATTCCGTCACCTATCATGAAGATGACATTCCTGATTTCCGGATCTTTATTCGACTTGTCCCTTGCCGATGCAGGTTCTGGTGCAGCGTATGTAAAACTTCCAAATGCCAGTGCCGATGCGAGTGTAAACGGCAAAACTTTCTTACTCCATGTACTAGTACGATTCAAATGAATGACCTCCCTTTAATGTTTGAATATTCACTTAAACTATAAGGGATGAAGATGAACACAGTGTCAAGGGTATGTAAAAATACGGTAGGATTATTATGAAGGCAAGGTAAATTCAGCATTAACGGAGATGCTGATTACATCGGTTATGAATCGCAGCATTTTCCAATGTGGCAAAAAGGGGAATTGTTGGATTCATGCCAAAAAGGCGCCCATTGCAGGAGCACCCAGTTTGTAGGCACAAGGGGTTCTATCTCAAAGTTAAAACAAGGTAGAGTGGAAAAGATACACCATTGAAACTCTAGGGCACTAAAGATTTCATCTTCATATACACGCATAGCGGATTGGAACGGAAGGTGTGAGACTCCTGCGGGAATTACGGTCTAGGGGAGACACCGCAGGCTTAAAAGCCGAGGAGGCTCCCCGACCGCCCGCGGAAAGCGAGTGCCTGAAGTGGAAAGGAACGGCCAACGGATACACCATTGAAACTCTAGGGCACTCATCTTCGTATATACGCAAAGTAGAAATCATACATACCCTTAAACAACTATAAAATAACTGAAGCGCCCCAATCCAGGAGCGTCTTCCCCACCTACTTCTCCACCGTTAAACATTCCAAAGCCTGCGCTGCATTCTCCCTCGCAGCCTCGACTGCATCAGCTGATGACAAGGCAACGGCGACCCTTCTCCCCATTTTGGTGACGGGTTTTCCGAAGAGGCGCACCTCCGTATTCGGAACAGACAATGCGTTCTCCACACCGACTATCGAATATTCCGATAACTCCTCGGTCGCCTTTAATGGCCGGCTTGCTCCTGGCGTGATCAATTTGATTTCAGGGATGGGATATCCCAGAATCGCCCGGACATGCAGGGCAAACTCGGATAAGTTCTGTGTCACTAATGTCACTAGTCCCGTATCATGCGGACGGGGGGATACTTCGCTGAAGTAGACTTTATCTTCTGAGAGGAAAAGCTCGACTCCGAATAATCCGTATCCTCCAAGCTCATCTGTAATGGCAAGGGCAATCCGCTTCGCTTCGTTCATCTGTGCTTCCGTCATATCATGCGGCTGCCACGATTCGATATAATCCCCGCCTTGTTGAACATGGCCGATGGGAGCACAGTACATGGTTCCGTTTACGGCTCTAACTGTCAGCAGGGTGATTTCCGAATCAAAACGGATGAATTCTTCAATGATCACCCGTCCATTTTGAACCCTGCCGCCTTCCATGGCGATCCTCCAGCAGTCTTCCAGGTCACCTTCAGTTTTGCACACACTTTGCCCTTTCCCTGAGGAGCTCATCAGCGGTTTTACGACATTCGGAAAGCCAATTTCCTTGGCAGCCTGGACAAATTCTTCATATGTATCAGCGAACTTGTAGGCGGCAGTCGGAAGTTTCAAGGTTTCGGAAGCAAGTCTCCTGATTCCTTCCCGATCCATCGTTAATTGAGCTGCCCTTGCCGACGGAATGACGGTAAAGCCCTCTACCTCCAATTCAACTAATGCCGCAGTGGCGATCGCTTCAATCTCCGGTACGATCAAATCTGGCTGCTCTTTTTCCACCACACCCCTAAGTTGTGCTGCATCCAGCATATCGATGACATGACTGCTGTGAGCAACCTGCATGGCAGGGGCATGTTCATAGCGGTCAACCGCAACTGTCGTAACCCCAAGACGCTGTGCCTCAAGCAAAATCTCTTTCCCCAGTTCACCTGAGCCCAATAATAAAAGCTTTTTGGATTTATACATTCAGCCTCTCCCCCTTCATAACCTTAAACACATTATATACGAACTATAATGTAAAAAAAATGTTTTTTATTCGTATATAAAGCTATTCCTCGTTAAAAATACCACGAAATCCATAAAAATATCACTCTTTATAAAAACCAACTTGACAGGTAGGAACAATATCCTTTATCCTTTTTCATATAAACAAAAACCCACAGGCTGACCAGAACACTGGAGGCTCTCTAATCCAAAGATTAGGGAGTTTTTTAATTTATGGAAAGGAAAAGAGAGGGGCATCCATTATGCAAAAGAAAGCGCATCGTCACATATCACCTATATTACCTATAGTTGATAAGAAAAAGGGAAGATTGGAAGAGATGAAGCACCTTAATCTTCCAGACAGAATGTTTTTTCATTGGTGCCAGCAGCAATATGCCCTGAATAGAGGGGTTTACAATACAATCGATAATTGGCTCCATGAATATGGCATCGTCGATATTCAATACCGGAGAATCAACCTGTTAGCTTTTCTGGAATACGCTTCCGCCCCCGAGCAAACGAGCGGGCAGTCGAGGGCGATTAAATTTGGCAAAGGCGGGCTAACGACAAAGCTTCAGGAATTCATGGCCATGTAATCTGACTCCAAGCTTTCTTCCTGATGAAAGCTTGGAATGTCGAAATTTGCACTACGAATTCCTTTGTAAATGTAAGCGCTTACTATTATAATGAATATAGGTTGGATGGCATGCGTGGCCGTCAAAGTATCTGGCGTAGGCGGGGCCGATACAAGCGGTAAAGAGGGTAAGCTTCATTACCGTAAAAAGATTTGAGTACCCATAGGCATGGGCTGCATATTCCTTGACCAATAATGGTGAATGACCGTTATTAATAGGCCTACTAGCGACTTGAACAGGCAATCGATAAGTAGAGCAACCCTTTACTTATTTTTTGCAGCAGCCCTCATCGTTTTAAAAAGTGCATAAAATAAAAAGCTCTTCCCCCTATCGACAAGGAGTAGAGCGTTTTTGCATGTTCAACATTTACATATACAATCCCGCCAGGAAAATCCCGAGCGACTTTTGATAAATTTCATCGAACTGTGATATAGGAAGCGGGTTGGTTCCCTTGCCAAGCTCTACGGTAAAACCTGGCCTCCTCCAGTCCTGAATGTACCAATCCTTGTATCCTGCGTAGCTATTGGCGGATTTGACAGGCTCATATCCACTTACCCTCGCAAATTCATTGACTATCGTTTCAGACTCTGGAGGCTCCATACCTTCAAACCCCCAATAAATGACCTCCCCTTGGGTGTGGAATGCGAGGACTCTGGCGAAATCACGCTTTCGCGTTAAATTTGCCATCGCAATCGCTTCAGGCTGCGTAAGTGGTCCTTTTCCAGAATAATTCGCCGGGCCTGGTTCATTGACCATATTGCGGGCTTGCTCCAGCTCCCACTTGGCGGGGAATTGATCGTTCAGGTCGACACCATTGATATTCGCTTTCCACCCTGAAAAGTCTTCGCTGCCGTTATTCCATTCCACAAGCTGCTCTCGCAAACCCTCCTCTTCCGGCGGACCATTTTGCACCAACTCCACTCCGTCGGGGTTCACCATCGGGACGATCGACAGCAGCGTCTGTTGGTAATACGGAAACATGGAAAGGCTGCGGATGGCCGTCTGATTCGTGAGTGCCAGTAAATAGTCATTTAAAAAGGTCATGATCACAGGGGTCGTAATCCATTCATTCGCATGAAACGAACCATTATAATGAACTCGTTTCTCTCCCTGCCCGATCAACACTTCGGGGATATCCCTATTCAATACCGTTTCACCAATCGGGGTTGTTCGAATGAAAGGGTATATGTTTTTCAACCGTCCAACATCGGTAAGCAATGTTTCATAATCATAGTTCTGATTCCCTTGTACGAGCCTCCACGTAATCCTCACTGGTACATCTATCGTCTGTCCGACTTGCAGGGCATTCGGGTTGAGGGTAGGATTCACCACAAATAAGGCATCCAATGAAAGATTACGGGATTTGGCGATTGCCCATAATGAATCCCCCCGCTTAATCTTATATGCTGTCGACGTAAAGCCGGGAATTTTGATTTGCTGTCCTATCATGAGGGCCTGTGGATCAATCCCCCTATTGGAATCAACGATCAGTTGGTAGTTCGTCTTGAATAATTGGCTATAATACCATAAAGAGTCATTCTGACGCACATAAACGTCCATACTGCACCTCCCCTTAATCATATATGTATGCTCATTTTGATTAATTATGGCTAATGCCCTTGAAGGCAGCATGGCCGTCTTGTTCCGATTGACATCGATCTCCAACTGGAACATTCATGAACGCAAAAGCAAAGCGGGCATCCAATGGGTGCCCGCTTTGCTTTTTAATAGATTGGTTGTATATTACGCTTCTTGCGGCACGGCCAAGCCCAAACCTTCAGCGATGCGTGTTCCGTATTCCGGATCGGCTTTGTAGAAATGACCGATTTGACGAAGTTTGATTTCTTCCAACTCGACAGGCTTCATTGCGCCGACGATCGTTTCCACGAGGCGGGTTTTCTCTTCGGCACTCAATAATCGATATAAGTCGCCCGCTTGTGTGTAGTGATCATCCGAATTATGGCCGACTTGGGCAGCTTGCCCAGTCACCTCAAAAGGAGCCAATTTATTTTCCGTCGCTTCCACAGGACCGCCAAAGCTGTTCGGCTCATAATAAACGGAGCCTTTGCCATTGTCATCTGCACGCATGAATCCATCACGCTGGTAGTTGTTCGCTTCCACTTTCGGACGGTTTACCGGCAGGTGGTTGTGATTCGCGCCAACACGGTAACGATGAGCATCACCATAGGCGAATAGGCGCCCTTGAAGCATTTTGTCTGGTGAAGCTTCAATACCTGGCACGAATGTCCCTGGTGAGAACGTGGCTTGCTCCACTTCCGCAAAGTAGTTTTCAGGATTGCGGTTCAGTTCCATCCGGCCAAGTTCAATTAATGGGTAATCTTTTTGCGACCAAACCTTCGTTACATCGAAAGGATCGAAACGGTATGTATCCGCATCCTCCAATGGCATGATCTGAACATACAATTTCCATGCAGGGAAGTCCCCTTTTTCAATCGCATTGAAAAGGTCTTCCGTATGGTAATCAGGGTTTTCACCTGCTAATTTTGCCGCTAGATCCACATCCAGGTTTTTGATGCCCTGTTCTGTTTTGAAGTGGTATTTCACCCAGACGCCTTTTCCTTCATCATTCACCCATTTAAATGTATGGCTTCCGAAACCATGTGTATGACGAAGTGTTGCCGGAATGCCCCTGTCGGACATCAGAATCGTAACCTGGTGCAAGGATTCGGGAGAATGTGACCAGAAATCCCAAACTGCCGTAGGGTTTTTCAAATGTGTTCTGGGATCTCTCTTTTGTGTATGAATGAAATCCGGGAATTTGATCGCATCACGAATGAAGAATACCGGCGTGTTGTTGCCGACGATATCGTAATTTCCTTCTTCCGTGTAAAATTTGACGGCGAAGCCACGAGGGTCACGGACCGTATCGGCGGAGCCCAATTCACCGGCTACCGTGGAAAAACGGATGAACATATCCGTTTTCTTGCCAACACCATTGAAAAGCTTAGCTTTCGTATATTGAGAAAGGTCGTTCGTCACTTCGAAAGTGCCGAATGCACCTGCCCCTTTCGCATGCACGACACGCTCAGGTACGCGCTCACGATTGAAGTGGGCCAGTTTTTCCAATAAGTGCACGTCCTGAATGAGTACCGGTCCGCGCTGGCCGGCCGTGATCGAGTTCTGATTATCTCCGACTGGTGCGCCCCAGCTTGTAGTAAGGTTTTTCTTATTTGTCATAATTGAACCACCTTTTCATTATTATTTATGTATATAATGATAAAGCTTATCAAGAAAAAATCAATACTTATTTATAATAATTTTAATATAGTAATCAATTTATTATCAGCTCGATTAACAAGTTATCCATTCTTATTACATTTTGGAAATTTTTAGCTATATTATCACGTTCATTGATCATTTTCCAGCAATAAATCCCCAATAATGGTATGGATATCAACCTTTGTCTTTCCTTCTTGAGCTTTTCTTTTATCAATTCTCCACCAATTGTCATAGTAATCGAGAATCACACTTTCATTTTATAACAAACGAGCCGGTTGGCCAGTGACTTTGTTCACTTCAGCAGCCAAGATTCACATAATGAAACACCCGATGTCACCATATCGTTCCCATTAAAATGAACGATTAATCGACTTGTGCCTAAGCGGCCGCAGCCCTTCATTCACTAGGGGAGCTGGGAATATACCGGTTTGTGTTCAGTTGTAAAATAAGATACTATTACGTTAAAATGTCCGGCCAATAAGACTAAGGGTGATATAGATGAATGAGCGAAAACAGCTTGTAGTTAAATATGCACATGAATTATTTATAGAAAAAGGGTATCAAGCAACATCGATTCAGGATATTTTAGATTATAGCGGCATCTCAAAAGGAACATTTTATAACTATTTTTCTTCTAAAAGTGAATTGCTTAAGGCAGTCTTCCTTTCCGCAAAGGAGAAATTCGAGACGGAGCGGAATGAGCTGCTTATCGGCCAAAACCTTGCAGATATAGAAATTTTCATTAAACAGTCCGAATTGCAAATACACTCCAATAAAAGTAGTAAACTATTTTCTTTGTATGAAGAAATCATGATTTCAAATGACACCGATCTTAAGAATTTCATTACACATGTTAAATTCCAAAATATACATTGGCTATCAAAACGGTTTCTCGAAATATTCGGTAACGAGAAAAAACCTTATATTCTGGACTGTGCCATCCTCTATTCAGGGATGATGCATCAAATGATACATTTTAACTCCTTGGCTAAAGAGCCCGATTTCAACCCTACGGAAATCATTCGTTATTGTGTAGATAGAATTAAAACGATTTTTGAAGACGTGAGCCGAGCCAACGTACAGCTATTGGAGCCTGATCTCATCAAGCAATGGCTGCCTGAATTCTTCCATACAGAGCAGGATTTTCATACAGCACTGTTACACTCTGCCACCGACCTGAAAAAAGTGATCTTCAAGCTTTGCCAGGATGATGAAGCAGAGCGGGTAAAAAACCTAAAATTAATCCATTTTATCCAAGAGGAATTTTTACAAAACTCCGATCCACGTATCTTCCTCATTGAAAGTGCCCTGCTGTCCCTAAGTACCAGCCCAAAGCTTAAGGATACAGCGGAAATAAGGGAATTCGAAAAGGTCATTGCCAATAGCTGAATTGAACTGGCCTAGCCTTTTTGGGCGTTCTGTTCCCAATTGAACTCCTTTGGTGACATTCGGAGACTCCTTTCTAGGAGTCTTTCGCTTTTTGTAAAGGAAATTGGCTCCGTACCCTTCTTTTTTTGTGACAATTCTGCAAACATATAACTGATATCCACAAATTTTAGTATAATGACTTTTAGTAGTGTGATCTCAGGAGGAGTTTTTCATGAATATAATCATGCGTTTTCTTATCAACGGGCTCGTGTTGCTCGTTATTGACTGGCTTCTCGACTCCATCACGATCAAATCTTACGGTACAGCCCTGCTGGCGGTTTTCATATTATCCATCATGAACTTGCTCGTCAGACCCATTTTACAACTGATTACATTGCCGATCACCATCCTTACGTTCGGATTGTTTTCGTTCATTATCAATGCCTTCACATTCCAAATCACTTCCTACCTAGTCAGTGGCTTTGTCATACATTCCTTTTGGGGAGCTTTAATCGGATCGTTGTTATTGAGTTTCATTCAAAGCCTGCTCATAAAAAAGAATAAAAAAAACCGTCAGTAGGATGCTGGCGGTTTTTTTACATCCGTTTCCTTTCACTGGCAAACTTCGATATTTCCCGGGCTATTTCCCTAATTTCCGCTCCCCCTCACTAGCTGTATTCTCTCATTTTTGACAAACTAGAAGGAAAAAACGGCTTGCATCCATAATCTTACATACACATGCCCTTTTCTCAGGAGACGGCCATGAATCGATTTATGGAGGAATAACATGTTCAGAAAACATGGACCAAGATTTATCCTATCCCTTTTATTCATGCTTGCTTTCCTTATTCCCGTTCTAACCAGCACCACATCATTCGCGGCAACAGGAGCAGGCTCCGTATCCTCTCCATTTTCCGTTTCCCAGGTCATTTCCCAGCAAGACGGCTCGATTAAGACGGTCTCGGGCTATGTCGTGGGTCAGCCCATCTCTGCCAATGCAGTCGTCACGAGCAGTTATCCGAATGATTATGCTTTGGCATTAGCAGACAGCCCTTCGGAAACGAACACGGCCAATATGGCGTATATTCAGGTTCCCGCATCTTTTCGCCCTGATTTCGGATTACAGTCGAAGCCAGCTTTAAAAGGGAAAAAAATAACGGTCACCGGTGTGCTTGGTGCATATTTCAGCCATCCTGGCATAAAGGATGTCACTGCCATGAACTCAAGCGATGCTTCCGTTCCGGTTACACCAGGCGCGGGCTCGTACTATGACACCGCAATTGGAAAATCAGGTTCATCGCTTAAGAATGCACTCCATGAAATCATCGATGACCATGTTGAAATATCGTATGCAAATGTGTGGGATGCTTTACGGGAAACCGATGAGGACCCGAATAACGCCAATAATGTCATTCTTCTATATACAGGACGCTCCCAAGGAAAAACAGTGAATGGATCCGGTGTCAATGATTGGAATCGTGAGCATGTTTGGGCAAAATCACATGGGGATTTCGGTACTACCTTAGGACCAGGTACCGACTTGCATCACCTTCGCCCAGCCGATGTTTCCGTCAACAGTACAAGAAATAACCTTGACTTCGATAATGGCGGTTCTGAACACTCGGAGGCAAAAGGGAATTATTATGATTCGGACTCCTGGGAACCACGCGATGGTGTCAAAGGCGATGTTGCCCGGATGCTCTTTTATATGGCAGTCCGTTACGAGGGTGATGACGGGGAAATAGATTTGGAGCTCAATAATCAAGTGAACAATGGCACTGCCCCTTATCATGGAAAATTGTCTGTCCTGCTGAAATGGAATGAACAGGACCCAGTCGATGCCTTCGAACGTAACCGAAACGAAGTCATTTATAATAAATACCAGCATAATCGCAACCCTTTTATAGATCACCCTGAATGGGCCTCCGCCATCTGGAAATAGTTCAGCTAAAGGGCTGTTCCTTGAAAAAGGGACAGCTTTTAAAATGGGCAACGTTTAACTTTCAGAAAAATCACATAATTTAATTTTGTTTAAATAGCAATAAATATGGATATTAATAGATTTTAAAAGCTGAAATTAAAGTAGACTCCTTTCATAGTAAGCGTTTTCATTTTTTTCTTTACAATCTATCTATTAAAATATATTATTTAGTTGTAATATTATGTGAAAAATCAATAAATAATATGTAAGCAGCTCTACTAGTGATAAAATGCTAGATAGGGAATATGAAACTCCAACATAGAAAAGGGGAAAATTATGCAAAACTCCAAAGAATCTCAACTGCACAGAGGATTGGAAGAAAGACATATCGCATTAATGTCTCTTGGTGCAGCCATCGGTGTCGGTCTATTTCTTGGCTCGGCATCTGCGATTAAATTGGCCGGTCCTGCCATAATCATTTCATATGCAATTGGCGGCCTCATGATCTATCTTATCATGCGGGCACTAGGAGAAATGGCAATAAAAAATCCAGTGGCTGGCTCTTTTAGCCGCTATGCAAGCGAATATGTCGGACCTCTTGCCGGCTATATCACCGGTTGGAACTATTGGTTCGTTTGGATAGCCACCTGTATGGCTGAAATTACGGCGGTCGGGATTTACATGCAATTCTGGTTTCCTGGAACCCCGCAGTGGGCATGGGCGTTAGCCGCTCTAGCCATCATGACGACCATTAACTTTCTTGCTGTAAAGGCATACGGTGAATTGGAGTTTTGGTTCGCCCTCGTTAAAATCGTGACGATCATCCTTATGATCGTTCTTGGCTTCGGAATGATCATCTTCGGATTGGGCAACGGCGGAATCGCGGTTGGATTCGGCAACCTTGTGGAGCATGGCGGATTTTTCCCTAATGGCATTTCCGGCGTCATGCTTTCATTCCAAATGGTCATGTTCGCCTACTTGGGAATCGAAATGCTAGGTGTTACCGCAGGTGAAGTTAAAAACCCTGAAAAATCTTTAAAAAGAGCCATCGATACGGTCTTTTATCGCATTTTACTTTTTTACGTTTTAGCTCTTACGGTCATTCTATCGATCACTCCATGGGATCAAATGAATGGTGAAAACAGTCCATTCGTAATGATGTTCGACAAAATCGGAATCCCGGGTGCAGCAGGGATCATTCAATTCGTCGTTCTGACTGCGGCCCTATCATCATGTAACAGCGGTATCTTCAGTACCGGAAGAATGTTGTTCAACCTGGCCCAGCAAGGTGAATCACCTAAAAGCTTCGAACGTACGACAAAATCGGGCGTTCCTGGCGTGGCCATCATCGTTTCGGCTGTCGTGCTTCTATTCGGCGTCTACCTGAACTATATGGAAGCGGATAAGGTTTTCAGTTACGTTACAAGTGTCGCTACATTCGGTGCACTTTGGACATGGGGAACCATACTTATCACGCAAATCATCTCAAGGCGGAAAATGAGTCCGGGAGAAAAACAAGGTTTATCCTATAAGATGCCTCTTTTCCCATTCACGTCTTACCTAACTCTCGCTTTCTTGGTATTCGTAATGGTTATACTCGGCTTTTCGGCAGATACGCGAATCGCCCTTATCGTCGGTCCGATTTGGATCATCCTGCTCGTAGTCTTGTATTATGCGACAGGCTTGCATAAACGAAGCAGATAAATGCACAAGAGGGTGCCCCATTCAGCGTGGGCACCCTCTTTTTTTTCACTTACTTTTTCCCTCTTCTACTCATGGCCCCGTGGACCAACACACCCGCGCCCCCTACAATAACGAGGATAGGCAAGTTTCCTATGATGAATACGATGATTCCCGAACCGGCTTTAAGCAGTAGATTCGCACTCGTTGCAAGCTGTTTCTTCGTTCGCTCCCATGTATTCAAGTCCTCATTATCAATGCCTGGTACAATGATTCCATCCTGTGACAACGTAATCGTGACCGTTGAATAGGAAGTTTGGTTTTCAATATACTTCATTTGCCCGGTAAGCTGCTCTATTTCTTCTTGAACCGCGGCAAGATCAGTGGATATTTTCAGCAGGTCTTCCGTCTTTTTGGCTTCCTGCATAAAGGCAAGCAGCCGTTCCTCTACAGTCTTCTTTGACTTCAATCTTGCTTTTAGATCCACATATTGCTCCGTTACATCCTGGCCGGTCACATTTCTTCCGACCACTTTCGAGGCTTCACCTTCGCTAGCTGAAAGGAAATCCTGAAAGCGGGCTTCCGGCACTCGTACCGTTATCGCCCCCTCCATCTTTTCTTCATTCTCCCGGTACACATTGGACTCGACGACATACCCTCCGTATTCCTTTGCCTTCTCCTCAATCTTCCGTTGCACCTTTTCAACGTTCTTTACCTTCAATTCTAGCTGGGCTTGATGAATGACCTTCCTTTCATCAGTAAGCCCTTCTTGTTTGGCGACTTTTTCTTCCGGCTTCTCATCACCGGAAAAGGAAGCATCCATTTTACTGCTCGCCTTTTGATCCTCTGATTCCGACACTGAATCCTCCTTTCCATTGCCGCTGCATGCCGCAAGTAAACAGAACAAGCTGAATATAAGCATCATTTTTTTCCGGTTCATCGTCATTCCTCCTATTCTTACTAGTACCGACGAATAGGATGGAAAAAAGTTACACTCATTTGCATGTAGTAGTTCCAACACAAAAAAGAAGGCGTCCAACTCATGCCGGAACGCCCCCCATTTTTGCCTTATTTATTGATATTCGTAATCCTGCCTTCCAGATCCGCGGTGATCTTACCGCCTTTGAACGTTGCTTTCACATAGGTAACGAAGGCTTCCAGATCAGCGTGTCCGAATACACGGTTCTTGCCTTTCAGGACGGTATAGTTATCCCCGCCGCTCGCCATGAAGTCATTGACGGTGACCGTATAGGTTTCATCATCCTTTATCGGGGTCCCGTCCGCCTTCTTCAGTAATGTGACCCGTTCCGTGACCGGCTTACTGAAGTCAGCTGTATAGCTCAACCCTGAAATTTGCAACGTTTTCGGGGCTCCTTCCACGATCCATTGCTGTTGAAGCAACGTTTTCACTTCCGCTCCGGTTAGCTCAAGCTTAACCAAGACATTGCCGAACGGCTGGATTTTCGCCAAATCGGAAAATGTCACTTCCCCCTTCGGAATGTCCGCACGAATTCCGCCTGGATTCATGAACGCAAAATCGGAATTCAAATCGGCCTTCATTGAATCGGCGATTAAATTTCCAAGTGCCGTTTCCTCTGTGTAGGCATTGGTTCTGACAATCTTCTCTTCCGTTGTCCCAAGCGGTGCTTTCAGCTCTGGGAACATATTTAAATAATCATTGATGAATTTCGTCGTCCCTGCATCCGCCGTAATGCCATCTTGTGTCACGGTCACAATTTCAGCTGACTTTTTGACAATATCCTTTGTCGCCGGATCGATCTCCAAATCGACATCTTCGAAAGCCGTCCCATAAGAATAAGCTTGTACAATCAATTTATCATCGACATAATTGTTGACCTTTGCATGATTATCTCCGGCCAAAATCACATCGACTTCATCATCGACGGCTTTAGCTAAATCCGCCACTTCACCTGTGATGACTCCGTCTTTTTCAGTACCTGGGTCATGTGAGATGATGACGATCGACTTGACGCCTTTCTCCTTCAATTCGGCAACCGCTTTATTCACGGCAGGTGCCTGCTCGATGAACTCCACATTCTTAATGCCATCCGGGCTGACTTTTTGAGGTGTGGCATTCGTGACTACACCGATGAAGCCAATATCAACCCCACCGACCTTTTTTATGACATAAGGGTCCAAAATAGGCTTTTTCGTGTCTTTATATACGACATTGGCAACTACATATGGAAAGTTCAATTTATCGAATACGACATCGGAGGTAGGTGACTTGCCGCCATTGATTTGGGCCATCAAGGTTTCCACCCCTTTATCGAACTCATGGTTTCCAACGGTGCCGACATCGAATTTCATATCATTCAAAAACTGAAGCGTCGGTTTATCCTGGACCAATGAAGATACCGGGGAACTTGCCCCGACGGCATCACCTGCCGATAGTAAAAGTGTATGCTCAGGGTTTTCCGCTTTACGCTGCTTCAGATGCGCTGCCAAATAATCCGCACGCCCTTGCTTGATACCGCCAAAATCGGAGGTCGTATCGAGCTGACCGTGAAAATCATTAATACCGAGCAATTGCACTTTAACATTTTCTCTCCCTAGATTGAATTTGTAAATGCCGAAGCCTTTATCATCCTTTTTCCCTGTATACGAGATCGGGCTGTTTTCATTTAAATAATCCGCACCCTTCGGCGATGAAGTGAACGTTACATTCACCTTGCCGGAAATCGGGGCAATCGACCAGTTATCATCAGCGGTTGGATTGATTTCACCCTCTTGCGTGATGTAATCCATCAAGATTTGGCGATTTTCATCGGCAGAGTCAACAACATATTCGCTTCCCTTCACTCCCGGGAAGTTCCCGCCGCCTGAAGCGCGGTAATTATTCGTCACGACGATGAAATCCTGGTTCGGATCGATCGGTTCACCGTTATATTTCAACTCGGCAATCCTGCTTGAATCCGACACCTTCGTTCCTTTTTCATCATAGCGCGGAGCCTTGGTAACATCGATTTGATAGGTCACCCCGTCGATGACGTCAAAATTATAAACGGCAAACTTTCCATTGAGCAATTCCTGTTCCTCAGTCTTGGCAGGATCGATCGTATTATATTTCCCTGCCGACATCTCAAGCCATTCCTTGACGACGGAACCTTTGATTTTGATAGCCTTTAACGTATTGTCATATAAATATAAGTCGCCGGCGCTGCGAATGGTCAGACCGCCTTGTTTGATTTCCGTGAATTCCTCGACTCCATTGCGTCCCGCTTTGAAAGGAGCTCCTACAGAGAGAATCGGAAGGTCCATGTATTCCGGTCGGTTGTTCTTGATGTATTTCTCTACATACCATTTCTGGGCGCTTGTCACGACTTGTACGGAAGGATCATCCTGTACAAGGGCAAAGTAGCTATGGATCGGTGCTGTAGTCGTTCCAATCGGTGTATTGACATACTTGATCGTTCCTTCATGATCCTTTTTGACCGCTTTGACGACAGCCGGATCTTCGGCCGCTTTTTTCCCTGTCAATTTGTCGTTGATTGCGCGAGTCGATGAATCCGAATGGACGACTTTCCATTTTCCTTTGATGCTCTGGATATCGAGGTCGATGATCCCTAGATTACTGCCGCCATATCCTGCTTGAACGGCCGGGACACCATTAATGGTCCCTTTTTTATTATCGACACCTTTGAGGACCTTGCCTTGGCCATCCTTAAATAGACTGTCTAACGATGCTTCATCTTGTGCCGGAAAGACTTTATGTGTATGGGAGAACGTGATTGCATCGATACCGGACACCTTACTTAATGAATAAATGACATCCTCGGTATTCTTGGTGTCGCCATTGAATCCGGAGTGTGTAAGTGCCACGATCACATCCGCACCCTTTTTCTTCATTTCTGGAATATACTTGTTCGCAGTCGCGATGATTTCCTTCGTAATGACCTTGCCTTCAAGATTCGCCTTATCCCAATCCATGATTTGCGGCGGAGCGAATCCTATATAGCCTATCTTTACCGCTTTTTCATTTCCATTGATATCCTTTACCTTCTTGGTGACGATTTTATAAGGAGAATATTTATTTTTATCGTTTTTCGGATCTTTGTCTTTATCCTTTTTATAAATATTCGCATTGACATAAGGGAAGTTCGCATCGTTGATGGCTTCATCCAAATAAGATAGGCCGTAATTGAATTCGTGATTGCCGAATGTGGCCATATCATAATCAAGCAGGTTCATCGCTTTATAGACAGGGTGGACCTCACCCTTTTTCAGTGGCGCTATATTCGCTTTATACGTACCTAGCGGCGTGCCTTGAATAAGGTCGCCATTATCCACCAACACACTATTTTTCACTTCTTTTCGTGCTTGCTTGATCAAGGTCGCCGTGCGGGCAAAGCCGACCGATTCGGATGCGGCATTTTTATAATAATCATAGCCCATCAGGTTCGTGTGTATATCGGTCGTTTCCATGATCCTCAATTCGAATGGTGCATCTGAAACGGAGGTTGCCAGGCTGTTTCCGAAGTTGCTCGTATTGCCGTTATACTTGGAAACCACCGACACTTTGACCCAATCACCCGATTGGTACGAGTTGAAGTATGCAGAGAATTTTTGGGCCGATTTAATATCCGTCTCAACCGCTGACTGTGAAATGACCTTCGTTCCATGCATCAGCTGAAAGACAACGCTTTCATTTCCTTTGTTGCCTTGTTTCGGTGTGACGGTTACAGTCGCCTTGGTCCCTTTTGTGTAACTAACATCAGGAGCGGAGATGACAAATGGTTTGGACGCCGGCTTTTTGGAAGCCTCTTTGGCCGATGTCTCCCCCGGCACGGCAAATGGAGCCGTAATCAAACTTACAGCAAGCATCGGGGCGAGCATTTTTTTAACTTGAATCTTGAACGACATACTTCACAACCCTTCTATTTTTGTAAAATGCTAGAATAATATACCATGATTTTGTCGAAAAAACGTCACAATTTGCGGTAATATTAAGAATTTTGGATAATTGGTACTATTTATCTATTCATTTTCCTAATAACCCGCTCCTTTTACAGGTCACTCAAGAAAATGTTTGCTAAAACAATGGATAAATGTCAAATCACCAGTATAATCTTGTAAACTCAAAAAAACCGCAGGGCAAGGTCACCTACGGTCTGACAAGCTATTTACCTATAAAACCCGATCGATCAAGCTGGCTGAAACCGGCTCGATGCCCAGCTCCCTCGCCCAAATGGACAACTGGCCAATATGGTGGATTTCATGCGCAATCAAATGGTTCAATATTCTGTCTACATTATATTGACGGCCACCCATCCAAGCTGGTTCAACCATGTCATTCCCCTCTTCAAATGAAGGCAAGTTCAAATAACCCAATACATCACCGTGATAACACCTGGATAATTCTTCCACTTTCTCGATTGTATAATAGGAGTCCAGATTTATTTCGACATCCGCCTTCCCCTGGATAGCCCGGATCCAGCTGTATTCGACATCGATAATATGTGCCAGCGTCCGTAAAATGGTGCCCATGCCTCCCGTCCGCTGTCGGTTAAGTTCCTCATTCGATATGGACCGGCACCATTGAAACCACTCTTTTCGCACCTGCCAGTTATACGTGAATAATGTCAGCATTCCACTCCCCCTTATTCACTTCAGCCCTTCGTATCGGTAATAATCCTGGCGTTGAATCGTCTTGAATCCGCAAGATTCGTAGAGCTTCAAAGCATGATCATTCGTCGCCTCGACTTCGAGAAAAATATCATATCCGAGCTGAGATTGTTCGGCTACAAGCTTTTTCAATACCTTTCTGCCAAGCCCCATTCCCTGGTATTCCGGAAGGATCGAAAATCCATAAATCCAAGCTTCCCCGCCAGAGTGATCCACACGGATTTTACCAACCGCCCGACCATCACTTTCAATCATCATCGTTTTCAGTGTATCCTCATAGAGAATGCGCTGATAATAATCCCTTGCCTCTTTTTCCGTAAAATGAAAGCAGTGGATATCCAGCAGTATTTCCGTTTCTTCATCATTTCTCCGGGAAGGACGGATGACGACATCTTCATACCCATCCAGCTCCGTTTGGGACCATTTCATTTGATATTCGGAAAAAGCAAGCTGGCAGGGCAACTCCGCCAAAAAACCTTTTCCGGAAGGTGATTGAGCTGGTGAATTCAAGATGATCGACTTATATTCCCGCTGTATTGCGCTCTCTAATGCCTCATCCAGCAAATTTGTGAAAATTCCCTGCCTTCGGAACTCCGGATGCACCATCCCGCACATCTCGATCTTGTTCCCAAAATCATAAAGCCCAAGAAAACCTACAAGATTTGACCCATCATAATGAAAAAAATCATTTTGATGAATACCATTACGACTGCGAAGAGTTTCCCAGTTCAGCTTTAATGTAAAATCGCCACTTTCACATTCCCCCTGGAGAACTCGAATTTCTTCCAGCTGTTTTTCTTTCAAGATCGTCACCCCTTTTCCATACTATCAGTTTATTACCAAAATATAAGAAAAACAGCACCCCTTTATGGGATGCCGCAAACTTTTTGTAAGTTTTTTTAATATGTTGTTTTTTTAAAAGTATTTTCACTTTAATCCATAAAACTAAAATCGTACAAGAGGAGGATTTCACATCTAATTCCATGGACGGATGAATTATTGTAGTAAAATGATTCCATTTGAGGATTATTTTTTACCTATTTTATGTTATATTCCAAATAATGGTTGGAGGTTTTTTATTTGACTATTTAAGGGGGGATATTGATATCCATTGGACCTATTTCTTTATACCCGAATTCCGGATTCCTTTTTCATGAGAACCCGAAACTCGGTTTTACCACCTAGTACATGACGTCCTTTAGGTTATCGTTTCGTTTTATGAGCGGACTTTTTTAAGTTCTCTACGTCCGTTGACAGTTCTTTTAATTGTTTACCGAAGCGGAAGAGCAAAAACATAGAAACGACGAATGGATAGCCAAATTCGCTAACTAATGACACCCACACAGTAGCATCCTCAATCATCATCCTCTTCACCCCTTTTCTTGTATCTGATATATAAAGTGAAACTTGTTTTAAAAAATCAATCTAGCACTATTGATTCATGGAAAAAAGAACGAATGTTCGTATATAATTGATTTATTCCCCTTGTCTATCACTTTAATAATTAAAGGAGGGATAACAATGAACCCATCAACTTCTCATTTTTTTTCTCATTCATTAGAGTTTTTGCAGCAACAGTACTCATCTTTCTTTGAACAGCCGATCATTCACGTATTTTTACAAAACCCAGAGCATATGAAGATTTTCACCGAGACTCTTGACACCCCTTCTTCTCACAACATATGTCATCTCAACGAGACTTTCAAAATTTTCTATTACCGGGCTAAGATATATAAATACATGTGCTCCTTGATTTATTTTTTCTCCGTTGATTTCGATAAAAGGGCGAGGAAGCAGCGGGAACGCTATCGCATGGTACTTGATGCGACACCGAGCGATGCTGGCGGAATGATCGATCGAATCGGGAATTATGACGGTCAGCTTGAAAAAACGGGGGAAACGAATGATCTCTCCTCACATATTAGTGATGAAGAAATGATAAAGGCGCTGCAGAAGCTAACGGCCAAACAAAACCTGGTACTGACGATGATCTTTTCTTATGGACTATCCAATAAAGAGATTGCTGCCTATTTCCATGAGTCACCCCAGAATATTTCAAGCATCCGCAAGCAAGCACTCAAAAAGCTCCGAAAGCACTATACGGATGAGGTATATGATAGAAAGGAGAAAAGCCATTGTGGATAGTAAACTTTCTAAAGAAGAGCTGATGAGCTTAATCAATTCCCTGAATCCTAAAATAAAAAAATCATTAAAAAACACAAACTATCAAGACCGGAACGATCTCGAGCAAGAGATCAAGCTGAAAATCATTGAATCCTATGAAAAAATCGCGGCAATAGAGGCACCCAACTTCGAGGAGTTCCTTTCCGAATTCCTGAATAAGCAAAAACAATGAATAAGCACCAAGTCCGGATCAGGCTGGACTTGGTGCTTTTCTTCGGAAGAAATCAATAAACGGGCTTCAAGGTCAGCTTATCACCTTTTGGATCATTCATTACCGTTTGGTGATACGTCCCATCTGCCCAATCGTCAAGCTGATCGTGGTACCATTCGCTTTTGACGTTACCTGATTGGCCAGGTCCAACGAGATGATAGGCCTTGCTCATGTCGGATAGATCCATGACAAACCTCCAGGAGCCGCCATGATTAACGGTTCCGTCTTCCAAAAATGCCGCTGCCTGCACCGTGACACTGCTGCCGCCGACAGGCACACCGCCGTCGCTGTTAAACAAATAATTCAACGGGGTGACGCTCGATAGCGGGTGGTTGAACCTTACCTGATGGTAGTCCCCCCATTCCCAATCAGCTATATCGTTCCCTTGTGTTTCCTCCAATTCGGCTAACGTCCGCTGAAGCGACTTGGCAAGCACCTGCTCAAGTCCGCCTCCCTCTTCGATCCACGGACCGGGCTTACCGTCCAATGCCCGGCGCAGCAGTTCATCAATGGCAGAGCGCCTTCCATTAAAGAGGTTGAGGGTTTCCTCCGGTATTTCTTCTTTAAGCAGGACATCCCCTATATTTCGCATCCAGACATTAAAAATCATCGGTGCCGCCTCATCCACGGAATCAATATGATTCCACTTCCTTAAGATTCTCAGCGCCTCTTCTTCCTGTTTACCAGCTGAGCCCTTCAATACCTCCAGGAATCGGGGAGCAAACTCCTTGGCCTGAAGATTCACCTGATCCATCTGCAACGTTTGCATGTCTTCGGCCGTCAGCTTTTTATTGGCCTTTAAAAACTCCTGTATCCTCATCTGACGGTATGGCTGGGCCCAGTTATTACTGATGTGGTAAGGGTAATCATCTGAAATCACTTTATTATTCGCTGTCGAAATGAACCCTTCCTTCGGGTTGATCGTTTTAGGCAGTTCATCAAATGGGATGTAGCCCTTCCATTCATATTCACCCGTCCAGCCAGGAACAGGCAGCATGCTATCCCCCTTTTTCCGAATCGGGATTTTCCCGTTTGCCTTATAGGCAATGGTCCCGTCGGTGGAGGCAAACACAAAATTCTGCGCTGGCGTTTCGAATTTCAAGAGAGCCTTTTCGAAATCGTTCCAGTTTTCCGCTTTATTCATATTCAACACCGCTTCAAGCTCTGCGGATGGATCAAGTGCCGTCCACCTTAATGCAAGCACGGTATCTTTCCCGCTTTTGCCGGCAAACTCGGAGATGACCGGTCCATGACGGGTAACGGTCACCTGATAATCCAGGCTTTTGCCATCCTTCACCTTGATCGGCTCGTCCACGATTTCAGCTTTTTCCCATTTATCGTTGAAAGCGAATTCCCTCTCGTTTTCCGGGTTTCTTTTCTCAATGAATAAATCCTGGACATCCGGCCCCGTATTGGTCACGCCCCATGCGACCTTTTCATTATGACCGAGGATGATCCCCGGAATTCCGGCAAAAATCACTCCGCTCACATTGACTGTCGGGGCTTCCAAATGCATTTGATACCAAACGGACGGTGTAGCCAGCCCAAGATGTGGATCATCCGCCAATAAGGGCTTGCCGGAATCGGTTTTGCTTCCCGAAACGACCCAATTATTGCTGCCATTGAACTCATAAGGAACGACGGCCGATGCGAAACTTTTCTCAATATCCAGCTCCTCCTTACTGATGATATAAGGAGCATCCTTTGGATAATCCGGAAATAAATCATACGCCTTTTCCTTCGGGAACGTTTGCAGCAAATACTGCCTGAACGCCTGGTCCTCCCAATTCCCGCCTAAATCAAAGGCCATATATTTACCGATCGTCAGCGAATCGACGGCTGTCCACCGCTCTGGTTCATATCCGAGTAAACTGAACTCGACCGGCCATTTTCCATTCTCCTTGAGCTCATCGATATAAAGATTGACCCCCTCGGCAAACACATCCAACGCTTCTTTCCCTTCGGATGTATATTCCGCGTAGGAGGCTTCAGCCGCCCGTCTCAGCCCAAGAGTGCGAAAATACTTATCATTTTTCACCGTCTTCTCGCCAATCACCTCGCTCAATCTTCCTGACGCCTGACGCCTGCTCAAATCCATTTGAAATAAACGGTCCTGCGCCTGGACATATCCTTGAGCTAAATACAAATCATGCTCATTCGTAGCATTGATATGCGGGACCCCCCTGGAATCCCTCACCACCGTAACCGGTTTCAAAAGACCCGGCAGCGAAACTTCCCCCTTCGTTTCAGGCAAAGACCTTGAAAGAAATACATTCGCGGCAATCAAAGCAGACAGCAAAAGCACAATCAAAATACCCAAACTCCATAATGCCCGCCTTCGCCACTTCCGCTTCGGCGTCTGCTGAGGTACGGCAACTTCCATCGACTCATCTCCCTCTCCCATTAAAAACTCTCATCTTTCTACTTAAGATATTCCGCGCCCCCCTCCATCTTTCCTACCAACCTCGATTAATTTTGCCAGTTTTCCGAAAATAATAGAATCCCGTCCGAGTGATCGGAGCGGTTACTCACGAATTGGGGCGGGGTTCTCCTGATTTTGGAGCTTTTACTTGCGAATTTGAGCAGTTTACTCGCCAATTTGAATTTTCTCTTGATTATGAGGGTTTCACTCGTAAATTTGGGCGTGCTTCTCATTAATTTGATGCTTTACTCTCAATTTTGGGCGGGACTCTCCTGATTTTGAAGCTTTACTCGCGAATTGGAACGTTTACTCGCCAATTTGAGCGGTTTACTCGCCAATTTTAGGCTTTTACTCGCCAAATTGAGCAGTTTACTCGCCAATTTTAGGCTTTTACTCGCCAAATTGAATTTTCTCTTGATTATGAGGGTTTCACTCGTAAATTTGGGCGTGCTTCTCATTAATTTGATGCTTTACTCTCAATTTTGGGCGGGACTCTCCTGATTTTGAAGCTTTACTCGCGAATTGGAACGTTTACTCGCCAATTTGAGCGGTTTACTCGCCAATTTTAGGCTTTTACTCGCCAAATTGAGCAGTTTACTCGCCAATTTTAGGCTTTTACAGTCAAGCCCTTATTATTGTGTAAATTCACTAACACAATGTTTTCAACCATATAATTTAATGTTTCCTCAGATTAAAAAGCTATTTTAGAGGTACGCAAAACTCTATCCTGACACATTTTTTTTGCGAAACTTTCATGATCATCTTCTCTCACATTCGGGCAGGGCTGTCAAAGGCTTTTCACTTTGACGGTCCTGTTCGAATGTGAAATTATTCATGATGAAAGTTTCACAAAATAGGTACTTGGACTATCCTTTTTTCTTAGCGTAAACCGTGTCTTGATACTGCATTAATACGGCACCTATTAATCGGAAGGCTGATTGGGTATTAGGAAAGATTCGGATGACTCTTTCTCTTCTACGAACTTCTTGGTTTAAACGTTCCAGCGAGTTGGTACTGCGGATGTGCTGCCTGATTTTTTCTGGATGATTCATGTATTGAACGGTGTCTTCGAACCCTTCATCTAAAATTTGAAGGGCTTTTTCATATTTTAATTCCTCCCCGAATTTATCGATTAACTCCGCTTTGAATAGACGACAATCCTCAATCGTGACAGCCTCAAATACCCGTTTAATCATTAAACGAATGTCGGATGATCCCTTTTTGGGCAGTTTCTCTAAAATGTTCCGCTTAAAATGGACATTGCATCTTTGCCAGGAGGTTCCAATGAAATCGCGTTGGATCGCTTTTTGTAATCCTTGATGGGCATCAGAAATCACCAGCTTAGGGGATTGAAGGCCACGAGATTTTAGTTGTTTAAAGAACTGGGACCAGCATTCAAAACTTTCAACATGATCGATATGTACCCCTATAATCTCCCGCTTATTTTGTTTGGTAAGAGCTGTGGCGATATATACGGCTTTTGAAACAACCTGTTGGTGCTCACGCACCTTGATATACATGGCATCCATGAAAATAAAGGGATAGTACGTGATATTTAGGGGCCTAGTTGCCCAGCCATTAACAATGGGATCCAGCTTTTGGGTAAGCGAGGAAACAAAAGACTTTGAAACACTTTCTCCGCAAAGCTGTTCGACAACATGGGTGACTTTCCGAGTAGAGACCCCATTGATCACCATCTCCAACATGGAAAGGATAAGCGCCTGATCACACCGGGCATATTTTTCAAAAACAGAAGGGGAAAAGTCACCAGTACGCGTCCTGGGTACCTTCAATTTAATCTTCCCAATACTCATCGTAAAGTCACGTTCATAATAGCAATTCCGATAATCCTGACGTTCGGAGGAACGCTCATAAGATGAAACTTGTAGATAGGCGTCTCTCTCCTTCTCCATAAACTCATTTAAGATTAATACAACCGCTGATTTAATCACGTCATCCATTGTAGAATTCATAATGGATACTTTTAAAAGATCGAGATCAAGGTTAAACTGTAACTGAGTCATTTTATTCCTCTTTTCAATGTGATTTCTGTGGTAGAAAACATTGTTTCCAAGAGTGAACGAAATGACTCTCTTTTTTTACACAATTATACGGACTTAATCGCTTTTACTCGCCAAATTGAATTTTCTCTTGATTATGAGTGTTTCACTCGTAAATTGGGGCGTGTTTCTCCTGATTTTGATGCTTTACTCTCAATTTTGGGCGGGACTCTCCTAATTTTGGAGCTTTACTCGCCAATTTGAACGTTTACTCGCCAATTTCAGGCTTTTACTCACCAATTTAAGCAGTTTACTCGCCAATTTTAGGCTTTTACTCGCCAAATTGAGCAGTTTACTCGCCAATTTTAGACTTTTACTCGCCAATTGGAATTTCCTCTTGTTTATGAGGGTTTCACTCGTAAATTGGGGCGTGTTTTCTCCTGATTTTGATGCTTTACTCTCAATTTTGGGGCGGGACTCTCCTGATTTTGATGCTTTACTCGCGAATTGGAACGTTTACTCGCCAATTTAAGCAGTTTACTCGCCAATTTTGGGCTTTTACTCGCCAATCCTGCTCTTTTACTCTTGCGTAGAATGAAAAAGCATCGATACGATGTATGTATCGATGCTTTGTTTAGCTATTGGCCAATATGTATTCGATCACTTGATCTACGTCATCCGTATAAAGGAGGGACTTGTCAAAGTCATGGGCGGCCTTCGTCTCTGCTACGATGTATTCCATCGGAGAGAGGAAGCCGAAGAGTCTCTTCCATTTATTGTTTTTTTCGAGTAGCTTTCTTTCCTTTTTTATATCTTCTGGGATGAATTCATTGATGATGTAGCAAGGGTCGGTATATGTCGGTTGCTGAAAGCGTTCATTCAGGCTTTGTAATTTTTCTTGGTCCCATTCCACTCTGATCAGATCGGATATGACCTTTACATTTTGGATTGAGTCGCAGATGCGTTTTGATAACGCATCATATTCTTCATCGTCCAGTCCGTGATCTGTCATGATTCCTATACAATACCATTTTTGAAATGATTCATCGAGATTCTCATTTTTCTTGAACATGGTTCATCCACCTTTCTTCGATGCTCTAAAAAAAGACACCCTATCAAGGATATCTCCATCATACTGGCTGAATGGCCAGACCTCTTTGCTTAAAGATGGATTCCATGGCCTGCGCGAACGATAGGAAGGCTTTTACCTGATTGGCAAAGTCAAGTTTGACAATGCGTTTCACCACATCAGGGGTAAAGCCGACAACGATCGTTTCCGTTCCCATGAGCAGTAGTGCTCCCGCTAATTGCTCAAGCAGCAATAGCAAATTACTCTCCTTCGTAAACGTAATCCCGGAGAAATCAATGATCAATATTTCCGCGTTTAGCTCTGCACATTTTTCCAGGATCCTTGACTGCATCGATTCCATTCTCCAGTCATCGACGCGTCCAATCATCGGGAAGAGCAGCACATCCTTCAATACAGTCTGAACGATTGGAGTCGCCAACTCTTCCATGACTTCTTGGTTTTCCTTTATCTTCTGCAATGAATCATTTGCCACCTTGGCCAGTTGTTTATAATGATTGACATAGCTTATGCTGATACAGTGAATGTATTGGTCGAGGATCGAATCGATTATCGAACTTGCCTTCAGCAATATTTCGATGGAATAGTACCGATTGCTTACTTCTTCTTCAATGAAACTCCAAAAAAGATTACGCAGCAGTTGGGCTTCCTCTATATTTTTATCTAAAGGTATGCCCATGTCCACGATACGCCTTCCTATTTCCATTCCTGAAATTTTCATACTTGCCATCGCTTCTTCCTTACCATGAATCAGTGCATCGGCATGAATTTGAATGAGCTTTGATCTTACCTGTTTACTCGTTTCAAGGTCATAGCGTGAATCCTCTTCATCAAATAATTCAATATGCTCCACAAGTATTTTTTTGAATTTCTCGATTTTTTCTCCGATCATTCTTAATTGTTCCATTTCAACCTCCCCCATACAGGGCTTTTATCACATTTTATCAAATTTTTTAAGGTTTGTGATATAAAATCCTACTTTTACCAATATGATAAGAGACGTTTACCCCATTCACAAAAAGGGTATCATGATATATGACTTGGAGGGATTACCATGAAAAAGAATCAACGAGACTTTGAATCTGAAAATATGAGCGATTTAGTCGAGCTCATTAACAGTAAAAATAACAGCCGCAGGATCTTGGATGTACTACGGCGTAATAAAAAAGATAAAACGAAAAGCAAAGATAAAAAATGAAAAAGCCCAGACCAATTTGGCCTGGGTTTTTGCTTGCATAAATTCACACTGGTTCAGGACTATCTTTTTCTCTGTATTTCCTTCACATGGTTTCCTTCAGTCGTAATATAGACCGTTTCTCCGATCTTATAGTTTAAATAACGGTCACAATCAATTTCCAACGTTTCCCCATTGTTGAATTTCATTGCGCAATTGGAGCCTTCTTCGGTTTTCGACACAGATATGACCTTGTTCGTCTTAAAACCGATCGCCTTGCCATCGGAGAAATGGGGATAGTACTTTTCAACGATCTCCACCTTTGCCAATCTGCCCGGACTTGTTAAGTATACAATGAACAATATTATTAATACGGCTATTAACCCAATGAGAATTACAGCTTTCCGTTTCACTCTATTTATTACCCTCTTCTCTTATCAATCTATTCTTCCATATCCTTTTCACTAGATTATATTCAGCGTCCGGAAAATCATGATAGAAAAGCACATTTTAGTTACCGATTTTCACCTTTTCAACCATAATGACACAAAAGGCAGCCAGGATAATGAGGATGGATACAGCCGAGATGACCCCGCCCCAACCGAACTTCATCAAGAATAAACCGCCCGATGCCCCAACAACACTGGAGCCTGCATAGTAAAACAGCAAATATAAAGACGATGCTTGCGCTTTTTCGTTTTTTCCGGCTAACCTTCCGATCCAGCTGCTTGCGATGGAGTGAGCTCCAAAAAAACCGAATGTGAACAGGGCAAGCCCGAATATTTTCAGCAATAGTGGTGCCGCTAAGGTCAATAGCGCCCCCATCAGCATGATTGTGATCCCGGAGAGAAGGACGCCCCTCCGCCCATATTGGTCGGCTAGCTTCCCCATCCAGGTGGAACTGAATGTCCCCACAAGATAAATGATGAAAATGAAGCCAATCAATGTCTGTGATAAATGATATGGTGGTCCCATTAATGGTATACCCACAAAGTTATATACGGTAACAAACGACCCCATCAATAGAAAAGCCATACCGAATAAGAGGATGAGCCTGCCATTCCTCAAGTTATTGAGAAGGGAGGCTTTGATTCGCGACAATGACACTTTATTGCGAATCGCATGCTGGGAAGGGGGAAGCATCCACCAGAAGAACAGACTAATGACCAAACTTAATGCGCCAAGGCTGCCGATTGCGATATTCCATGAAAAATGATCGGTCAGCACCCCGACAATCAGCCGGCCGGCCAAACCGCCGATGCTGGAGCCGCTCACATAAATGCCCATCACATAGCCGAGGCTTTTCGGATGGACTTCTTCATTGATATAGGCCATGGCTATTGCCGGGAAGCCGGCAAGCACTGCTCCTTGAATCGCCCTTATGGTGATCAGGATGTACAGATCATCCTGTATGAAGCTGACGCATATGGATAATAAGGCAGATAACGTGAGCGCTGTCCCCATTATTTTTTTTCGATCGATGTTTTCAGAGAAAAAGGAAACGAGCAATAAACAGATGGCAAGCGTCCCTGTCGCGAATGATAATGTCAGGCTTGCCATTGCAGGGGAGACGCCGAATTGCTTGGCGAATACCGGAATGACGGGCTGCGTACTATACAGATCGGCAAACGTTACAAAGCTGCCAAGAAATAAAGCCAAGATCGTCATTTTGAATGATTTTCCAGCAGGCTCGATATAACTCACATTAATTCAGACCCTTCACGATTTAAACTTTCCCCCTATGTTAATACGAACGGACCTCGTTGTCTATTTTGCCGCATGAAGCTTTCCGCTTCATGAAAAAACCCTTCACAATAAGAAGTGAAGGGATTTTTCGTCCATATTCCAATTAGTCTTTCACCCGCTCGCTTTTTTTAAGCAGCCAGTATACTGGCATGCCTATGACGAGGATAATTAACGAGTATAAGGCATCCAGCGGTGTATCGAGCAATGTGCTGACGACAATATATACGGCACCAGCTATCGCTACAATGGGAATGATCGGGTACAGCGGGACTTTATACGTTTTTGCATCCGGATCCCTCTTGCGCAGGATGAAGACGGCAAAGAAAGCTAATCCATAAAAACAGAAGACGGAGAATATCGCCATATTCGTAAGTTTGTCAGGGTTTGTCACAACCATCATGATGATTGCAATGATCACTTGCAAGATCGTCGCATTGATGGGCGTTTTGAACTTCGGCGATATTTTCCCGATTTGCTTATGTCCAGGCATCATTTTATCGTGTGCCATCGCCAGGGTAATCCTCGGAAAGGTCAGGAGCTTCCCGTTCAGGCAACCGAATATCGAAATCAAAATTCCGATCGCGATCAATTTTCCGCCCAATTCACCAAATAGCATCGTTGCCGCCACATTCGCAGCATTCGTGCCATGAGCGACGACGCCCTCTGCACCCAATATATGAAGCATGGCGAGGTTAACGGCCAAGTATGCGACCATGACCACGAGGATGCCCGTGATGATTGCGCGCGGTAATGTTTTTTGGGGATTCTTCATCTCTCCTGCCATGAAGCCGACGTTCATCCAGCCATCATATGCCCACAGTGTAGCCAATATCGCTCCAGCCATACTGATTTTCATTGAGCTTTCACTCGTTACATTGAATACTGGCATATCACCTTGGGCAATCCCGAATACGGCGATGAAAAGGATCGGGATCAGTTTGCCGACGGTCGATAAGGTTTGGATGATCCCTCCGTACTTCGTTCCGAGCAAGTTCATTGCTGCCAAAAATACGATCGTTATGATTCCTATGGCCAGCGTGTAATCGGTAGATATATTGAAAATTCCTGAAACCAATAACCCGAAATATAAACTGAGGGCTCCCATGACAGCAGGTCCATATACCAATGTTTGCACCCAGCCGCAGAGGAATCCCCAAACTTTTCCGTACACTTCTTCAAGGTAAACATACAAGCCACCCGTTTTAGGAATGCGTGTACTCACTTCAGCAATCGTCAAACCGCTTGCCAAGGTAATGAGACCGCCTATCAACCAAGCTAATAACGCCATGGTGGAATTGCCGCTTAGCTCAAGCACGTCACCAGGTTTCATGAAAATGCCAGAACCGATAACCGTTCCAACTACAATAGATGTTCCAACCCAAAAGCCAATCGTTTTCTTTAACTGGTCGTTTTTCATTTTGTCCTCCCCGCGTGTACAAGTGTGTTTATTTTATACTAAAATTATATCATAAAAATTATCCGAGAATAGTTTATGGAATAGTTTGAATTTTTTTACATAATTGCAAATACCATGATACCACTACGCTCATAGCGTTTTTTTCTTTTTAATTTTTTTCTATTTCTTTGTGCATTTTCACTTAAATCCGAATATTTCTTTAACCACCAAAGAATAATGATTATTTTTCGCAAAAAAAACCGAATTTAAAAATCACAACACAACAAATCATTCGGTATATTTTTCTGCACATAAAAAATCCACCCCTCTCTAACGGGGTGGACTGCATTCTCTATACACGCTTCAATTCATATCACCAAATAATGAATAATAAGATCACTGCCAACACGATGCGGTAGATGGCAAATGGCGTCAATTTCACTTTATTGATTAAAATCAAGAAAAAGCGAATACAGAATAAAGCAAAGATAAATGCACTGATGAAGCCTGCAATGAAGAATGGCAGAACTTCAGGAGTGAAAGAATCCCAATACTTGACGACTTTCAACAGACTGGCACCTGCCATGATCGGAACTGCCATGATGAACGTGAAATCGGAAGCGGCCCGATAGCTCATCCCTAAAAGCACCCCGCCTGAAATCGTCGAGCCTGAACGGGAAAACCCCGGCCATAGTGACAAACATTGGATCAACCCGACTCCAAGTGCTTGTTTGTACGTGATTTGGTCAACCGTTTCAGCAGTCAGCTTCGGACGGAATTTATCCGCAGCGATCATCAGGAACGCGCCAAGGAACAACCCGATGATGACTGTCTCTATCCTGAATAACTTGTCATCGATGTAATCTTCGAATAATAGACCAAAAATGCCCGCCGGCAGCAATCCGACGAATATCTGCAATAAGTTAAGCTTTTGACCGTTCACTGCAGATGTGCCTTTCAGCTTCTTTAAACCAAGCAAGTCCATGAACCGTCCCCAGAAGAGCACGACGACGGCGAGTATCGAGCCAAGCTGGATGACCACCTTGAAGGCATTGGCCACTTCACTACCGAAGAGTTCTTTCGAATTCAGCCATAAGTCATCGACAATGATCATATGCCCTGTAGACGAAACAGGCGCAAATTCAGTTAATCCTTCTACAAGACCAAGGACAACCGCGACAAAAATTTCCCACATATTCATTTCATTCACCTCTTAATTCGAACACCTATTTATGGAAATACCATATGTATTTTACGCGTTGTTTAAATTATTGTCTATTAAACATTGCTGAAACATTTTTGGGGAAAAGGTATGATAGGTTCTAAATCAGTTTAAAGGGGATGTGATGATTTTGCAAAGCATAAAAATTTTCGCCCATAGAGGCTCGAAGGGAACGCACCCGGAAAATACCATTGCCGCCTTTCAAAAGGCTGCCGAAACAGGAGCGGACGGAATCGAATTCGATGTCCATCTTAGTGCTGACGGGGAATTGATCATCATCCATGATGAAACCCTCGATCGGACCACCTCCCTTACCGGATTCGTGAAGGACCATACTGCCCAAAAGCTGAAAACCGGGGATGCCGGGGTCAAGTTCTCCAAGCAATTCATTGGCGAGCGAATCCCTTTCCTGGACGATGTTTTTGACTGGGCCAAGGGTAATCACCTATTGATGAATATCGAACTGAAAACGGATAAACTGGCCTATGAAGGAATCGAACAGAAGGTCATAGATGCAATTCGCCATCATGAGATGGAGCAGCGGGTGATCCTCTCCTCCTTTAACCATCAATCGATCGAAAAGGTGAAGCTGCTCGCTCAAGATCTTGAGCGCGCCTTATTGTTCGAGGGGATCCCGGAAAACCTGGAACAAATCTTGCGCGATAAACAAGAATCCGGCTTTCATCCCGATAAAAACAGCCTGACGGAAGCGACCAATGAACTGGCGAAAACACTTGGATATAAAATCAGGCCGTGGGTCGCCAATGAGGAAACCGATATCATCAAGCTCGCCAAAATGGGCGTTGACGTGATCATGACGGATTATCCTGAACGGGCGATAAAAACGGTAAAGTCCTTGGATTCGAACGGCTGAACAAAGCGAAAGAGAAGGAGCCGATGCCCCTTCTCTTTCTAATCCATGTTATTCAGTTAATTAGCGAGAATAGTTTGATCCGCCTAATTGTTGTTCAGCCATTTGAACCAAACGTTTCGTGATTTCTCCACCAACGGAACCGTTAGCGCGAGCAGTAGTGTCGGCACCAAGATTCACGCCAAATTCACTTGCGATTTCATATTTCATTTGTTCTAGAGCTTGCTCTGCGCCAGCTACTACTAGTTGATTGCTGCTGTTGTTGTTTGCCATGTGTTTTCACCTCCTACTAATATTAATTAGCATTTTGAGCTTAAATTATTATTGCCAATTTATTGAATTATTTTTTCTTTGGCAATTCTCATTCCAAAGCTCTTTATCATGATTTCCTTTGACTGCTCATAAACTGTTAGGAAACTTTCTTTCAGTAGGAGGGGAAAGCATTGCAAATACATGTGGTTAGGCCAGGCCAGACGTTATATGGCATCGCCCAGACATACAGCGTGACCGTTGATCGGCTCGTTGAATCAAATAAAATTCCTAACCCAAACAATCTTGTTACGGGGCAGGCCCTTGTCATTCCGATCGTCGGCAGCTATTATTTCGTGCAGCCCGGTGATAGTCTTTACTCCATTTCCCAAAAGGTTGATGTCCCTGTTCAAGAGTTGGCGAATATAAACGGTCTTCCTGAAGGTCAATCCCTTTCCGTCGGATACCGGCTCTATATACCGGCACGCAAGAAACGGACTGCCGAATTCAATGGGTACGTCGAGCCTAGGGGTACGACGGTCGCTCCTGCCCTGGAAACGGCAGCAAGGGAAGCCGCCCCCTATTTAACCTATTTAGCTCCATTCAGCTTTCAGGCGCTTCGTGACGGCTCCTTAAAGGAGCCATTGCTCAATAATTTCCCTGCCATCGCCAGAGAAAATAAAAACGTCCTGATGATGGTGATCACGAACCAGGAAAATGACCAATTCAGTGATGAGCTCGGGCAAATCATCCTGACGAATACGTCCGTTCAAAATAAGTTCCTCAACAACATCGTTACGACTGCAAAGAAGTATGGATTCAGGGATATTCATTTTGACTTTGAATATTTACGGCCAGCTGATAAGGAGGCCTATAATCAATTTCTCCGGAAAGCGAAGGAGCGCTTCAAAAAAGAGGGCTGGTACATTTCCACGGCGCTTGCCCCGAAAACCAGCGCGGACCAAAAAGGACGCTGGTATGAGGCTCATGATTATAAGGCACATGGGGAGATCGTCGATTTCGTGATCATCATGACTTATGAATGGGGTTATAGCGGCGGCCCGGCCATGGCCGTCTCACCGATCGGTCCCGTTCGCGAGGTGCTTGAATATGCCGTCACCGAGATGCCATCCAACAAAATCCTGATGGGTCAAAATCTATATGGATATGATTGGACCCTTCCCTTTGTACAGGGGTCCACAGCCAGGGCCGTAAGCCCTCAGCAGGCGATACAACTCGCTGCCGATAATGACGTTTCCATCGAATATGATGAAACCGCACAAGCTCCCCACTTCAATTATACGGATATTGAGGATAGGAAGCATGAGGTTTGGTTTGAAGATGCCCGTTCGATTCAGGCAAAATTCGATTTAATCAAAGAATTGAATCTCAGGGGGATGAGTTATTGGAAACTTGGTTTATCCTTCCCTCAAAACTGGCTGCTCATCAGCGATAACTTCAATGTGCGCCGAAGGGTTTGAGAGCGGAATGGGGCTTTCGGCAAGGTTAAGGAATAATGGAAAACATTCAGGCATATAATCGACTATCGAGCATGAAGTCCGGATTTCAAGGATACGTGACTCAGTCATAAAAGCCTTCCGGCGCTTATCGGAAGGCTTTTATCGTGATTCAAAGTTTTCCGCCCCAGCCTTATGAGCCAAGTCTTTCTTGTCCATACTAAAAGGATCAGCTTAAAGGGTGTGAAAATATGATCAGAATCGGTCCAATCAATACCGCCGTTCCCAGATTTCCGCGTTTCATCAGATTGCTTTCCATTATCGCCTTATTTTTACTATCATTCGGAATATTGATTCACCTAGTCGAGCCTAAAAGGTTTCCCACCTTGCTTGATGGGATCTGGTGGGCCATCGTGACCATGTCAACGGTAGGCTACGGCGATTACACGCCTGTGACCAACCTTGGTAAAATCATCGGCATGCTTCTCATCTTGTCAGGTGTCGGCTTGATTACGTCTTATTTTGCGTACATTGCAAAAATGTCCATATCCACTGAACAGCAATTCCTTACAGGAAAGAAAGACTATGCCGGCGGCGGACATTTTATCATCGTAGGCTGGAATGGCCGCTCTAGACGGATCATCCAAAACATCCATGATCGCAAGCATCATCAATCCATCGTCCTTATCGATGATACGCTGCAAAAGCACCCCCTTCCAAGGACAAATATTCACTTCGTGCACGGAAAAGCGACCTTGGATTCCGTTCTGAAGAAAGCGAATATAAAACAGGCGATACGAGTTCTTATCACTGCCGATCTTAAGCAGGACGAGCTGCAAACGGATATGTTTTCCATTTTGACATTGCTTGCTGTCAAGGGGCTCAATCCTGATGTGTATTGCCTTGTGGAGATTTTAACCCATGAACAAAAGGAAAATGCCTTGCGTGCTGGTGCGGACGGAATCGTCGAAACGAATAAATTTGCGAGTGAATATATGCAGGATTGTTTATCCAAGGGAATGGTCGGGGAAGCCGAAGAGCAAACTGAAGGGACAGGATTGAAAATCAAACAGCTGCCCATTCAGGAGACATGGGCAGAAAAGACGTTCAAGCGGTTGAGTATGGAGCTTTTGGAACAGAACATATTGGTGATCGGCATCATATCAGGAGGCGAGACCTACATCAAGCCCCCCGCAACTGCACTCATCCAGCGCAATGATGTCCTGCTCATCATCGATGATTAATGTAATAATAGCTTTTCCAAATCACGGACAAGCGACTTCCCATAAGAGATATAGTTCTCCGGAAAATCGGCATCCGGATCTTCAGGCTCGGCAAATTGGTTGAAGGAAGCAGAAAGGTTCCCGATATTCCCTTCATCGTCAATGCCGTCCTCGTACTTATGGGACAATAAGAACGGCTGTAAAAGCTCAACCATCGCCCCATCCTTATCGAGTGAACCATCAATGGCCTTGAACGGGACACGAAGGAATTGGTACCCATCGCTATCATCCATTTTGTAATCGAAAGAGCCATGGTCATAATCCCAGCCGCCGCCAATTACATAGCCTTCCGGTTTTAATTTCGTCTCCAGATCGAACAAGCCGAATGTTTTCCCTTCCAACTCAGAAGAAATTCTGATCATCGTAAAAAACCCCTTCGCTAATTTTTCTATTAGCATAACCAAAAGGCATAAAAAAAACCTGGAATGTCCTTATTCTTCCTTCGATTGTTTATAGAGGAGCATGGCCTTGTCACTGATTTCCAAGCGGTCCCCAGGCATTTGCGACGGTTCGGTCCCCTCTTTCGCCTCACTGGATTCACTCCTTTGCAATCGCTGGAGCTGCATTTCGATTTTCTGCATTTCCTGCTGCAGTTCTTTTAGCTTCTGCTCCTTGTCCTTTGCTTCGTCATCCTTTTGGTATACTTCCTGGATATCCGCTTGCAGCTCCGTTTTCCGTTTTTCCAGCTCCTTGATTGCATTGGCCGAATCGCCTGCTCCAGCACTCGGGTAAGCGGAGCTTGTCGATGATGATATGTTCATACCTGACCCTCACTTTCGTTTTGCTCTTCATGAGTATCTGATAAAATTATTAACTTTCCCTTAACGGAAGTCTTTGGAACATATTAAAAAGGCATCAAGCCAGGATGAGATGCATCCGGCTTGATGCCTTTTTTTATTATAAGCGCTTCTCTAATTCCGCTTTTTTCTCTTCAAAGCCAGGCTTGCCCAAAAGTGCAAACATGTTCACCTTGTATGCCTCCACACCAGGCTGATCGAATGGATTGACGCCAAGCAGGTAACCGCTCATCGCACAGGCCTTTTCAAAGAAATAGACCAGATAGCCAAACGTGTACGCATCAAGCTTCGGAACCGTTACGATAAGGTTCGGAACGCCGCCATCCGTATGAGCTAACAGCGTGCCCTCGAATGCTTTGTTATTGACGAACTGCACCGTTTCTCCTGCAAGATAGTTCAGGCCATCCAAATCATTATCCGCTTCCTCGATCGTGATTTCATGACGGGCATTATCGACTTTAATGACCGTTTCAAAAAGATCGCGACGACCTTCCTGAACATATTGCCCCAATGAATGCAGGTCAGTCGAAAAGTTCGCTGAAGAAGGGAAAATCCCTTTTTGATCCTTCCCTTCACTCTCTCCGAATAATTGCTTCCACCACTCAGAGAAGTATTGCAGACCCGGCTCATAGTTGATCAGCATTTCAATCGTCTTCCCTTTATTGTAAAGGACATTTCGAACTGCGGCATATTGGTATGCCTGATTATCAGCTAGCTCGGAAGTACCGAAATCCTTTCTGGCACTCTCCGCACCTTCCATGATTTGGTCGATATCCGCACCGCTGACTGCAATCGGAAGCAAGCCCACTGCCGTTAACACGGAGTAGCGTCCGCCCACATCGTCAGGAATGACGAAAGTTTCGAAGCCTTCCTCGGTTGCCACCGTTTTTAATGCACCTTTTTCTTTATCAGTGGTTGCATAAATCCGGCTTTTTGCTTCTTCAACCCCATATTTTTGTTCCAGAAGCTTCCGGAATATCCTGAAAGCGAGTGCAGGTTCAGTCGTCGTACCGGATTTAGAGATAACATTGATCGAGAAATCCCTATTTTCCAATATGTCCATCAAGTCCTGCATATATGTAGAGCTGATATTGTTACCTACAAATAGAATTTGCGGAGTTTTTCTTTTGTCAGAAGGCAATATGTTATAAAAGCTATGCTGAAGCATTTCTACCGCTGCACGGGCTCCCAGGTACGACCCGCCGATACCGATAACCAGAAGCACTTCCGAATCTTGCTTGATTTTGGCTGCCGCCTTTTTGATTCTTGAGAATTCTTCTTTATCATAGTTGGCAGGCAGATCGATCCAGCCAAGATAATCATTCCCTGCACCAGTCTGTTCGTGCAGGGAATGGTGTGCCACTTTTACGGCATCCTGTAAATAGGTTATTTCATGCTCCCCGAAAAACGGCAGGGCTTTTGAATAATCGAAACGTATATGGGCCATTCAAATTCCTCCTCCAATAGTAACTTTCCCTTTCACTTTATCTGATGTAATTCTCATAATCAAGAAGTGGATAAAGTAATTGGCGAATTTTCCCGAGTACATAAATTGCATTCCCACCTAAAAAAGGTGGGAAATATGAGATTTCTCTTGATTATAGTGAAGCGCGCAATATGGCAAGAACATCCTCGCGGTTCAGGATTTTGAACCGGCCGAAGTCACCTCTGCTCATCGCTTTATCAGCCATCACTTCCAGCTGTGAGTCATCGATGCCATAATCGGAAAGAGTCGTCGGCGCCCCTAAGCTGCTCCAAAATTCCCGAAGCTTGTCAATGCCTTCAAGTGCCGCTTCCTCATCCGTTTTCCCTTCAGGATCGACACCGAAAACCCGGACCGCAACCTGTTTGAACCGTGAGACATTCTCATGGAGTACATGCTTCATCCAATTCGGGAACAGGATGGCCAATCCGCCGGCATGGGGAATGTCATACACCGCCGAAACGGCATGTTCAATATTATGCGTCGCCCAATCGCCGCTGTAACCTACACCGAGCGAGCCATTAAGAGCTATATGACCGGCATACAAAATCGTTGCCCTATGCTCATAATCCTCAAGGTCCTCCAATAATTGAGGTGCCGTTTCCTTCACTGTCAATAACAGTGATTCGCAGAAACGGTCCTGAAGCGGTGCATGCGTTTCGGGATGGAAATAAGTTTCGAACACATGTGACATCATATCGACCATTCCGTATACCGTATGGTCCCTTGGCACCGAAAATGTGTTTTCAGGATCTAGAATCGAGAATTGCGGGAAAACCAAAGGACTGCCCCAGCCATATTTCTCTTTCGTTTCCCAGTTTGTTATAACAGAACCTGAATTCGCCTCAGATCCGGTTGCAGCCAATGTCAGCACCGTACCGAACGGCAGTGCCGCTTCAACTGGTGCCTTCTTGATGACAAGGTCCCATGGATCGCCGTCATATTTAGCACCAGCAGCAATCGCCTTTGTAGCATCAATGACACTTCCGCCGCCAACAGCAAGAATGAAGTCGATTTGATGCTGCTTGCAAAGATCCACACCCTTTTTTACAGTCGTAATGCGTGGATTCGGTTCGACACCTGAAAGCTCGTGCACCTCTGCATCGATTTCATTCAAGGTTTTGATCACTTTTTCATACAAGCCATTTTTCTTTATGCTGCCTGTACCATATACAAGTAAAACTTTATTTCCATATGTCGGAATTTCAGACTTCAAGCTTTCAAGCTGGTCTTTTCCAAAAATTACTTTAGTAGGATTTTTGTATGTGTAATTTTCCATTGAATTTCTCTCCTTTGTGACATCGTCTCACTTGTGGCCACGAATCATCCACGCGGGCGATGCATTTTTTTCTTCCTTCATTATGACCAATGTTCCATATAAATACAAAAAATCCGCCCGGAACTTTTGGAGGGATGTATATTTACATGATGAAAAAGCATGATAAATAAAGAACGAACTTATTTTTAAAAAGGAGGCTGTACAATGAGTGGAATTCAAAGAACGGCACTTGTTCTTACAATAATCGGGGCAATCAATTGGGGATTAATAGGCTTTTTCCAATTTGATCTAGTCGCATCCATCTTCGGTGGACAAGATGCCGCATTGGCACGTATCGTTTATGGACTGGTTGGAATTGCTGGTCTGGTTAATCTTGGTCTTCTCTTCAAACCAAGCCCTGAAATTTCCAGAGAACCTGAAACAAAACCGACTCGTTGAGATGAAGATTCCTAAGTCCTTGGACATCTTTTATGTACGATAAATAAAGCCGGACCATGGATTCTTCCATGACCCGGCTTTATTTCTACAATCAAAAAAAAAACCGGCTGATCAAAGGATCGGCCGGTTCTCAGTATTATTTCTTGATTAAGTCTTCGCGTTGAGATTGTTCGATCCACTCTTGAAGTTTGTCTTTCAATGTGTTGAAGCCTTCAGTAGATTCGATGTGAGATGTTGCTTTAACAGATGCTTGGCGTTTTTTAGGAGCTTTTTTCGGAGCTTCAGTACGCTCAGGAGCTTCTTCTGTAGCACGGATCGATAAGCCGATTTTTCCAGCAGCTGAATCGATTGAAAGAACTTTGACTTTCACTTCATCGCCCACTTTTAAATGTTCGTTGATATCTTTAACGAATCCGTGAGTAATTTCAGAAATATGAACTAAACCTTGAGTTGAATCATCTAAAGCAACAAAAGCACCGTATGGTTGAATACCAGTTACTTTACCAGTAACTACCGCACCAATTTCGAATTTTTCAGACATGGTAACACTCCTATTTTATATATATTTTTTCGTCTATTCACGCAATAAAAAATTATATCACATAATTGGTAAATAATCAAAGTTAAGTATACCATACTTTTTGGGATTTTACTCATAAAAAATGTTTGTTTTTTGGAAATAATAATTAAGTAAATAAAATCGTTATATATAACTTATCCTAACAATGGGCAAATAACCTTACATATTAACTGTCACATGCAAGATCGAACGAAAATCTTTGGCTTTCTAAGTTTAGCAAACAGGAGTTCTTTTCACAAAACCTACATATTCAGTCACTTTTCTAAAGTTATAATATGGTAAAATAATGACATAACATATTATTTTCCATAAAAAGGAGTGCCTACGCATGTCAAATATCGCAAAGAATATCCGGCAATACCGAGAAGACCATAACCTCACGCAGCAGGAACTGGCTTTGAAATTAAGGATCGGCACTAAAAAAATCGAAAAGTATGAATCAGGAGAGTCGGTTCCAGATACACAAACCATTTTACGACTTTCCACCGTTCTTGATATTCCTGCCTCAGAATTTTTGAAGGATGCCCCTGCCGGAAATGCAGTTGGCATTGACGATGACATCAAAAAGCTCATTGAAGAAATCGGCGCCAAAAAAGCTGAACTCATCCTAAGGACAGCCAAGGATTTCAATGAAGAACAAATTCTGAATGTTATGCATACTTTATATAATACACAAGCTTAATTTAAAAATGGTCATGGTATGTGTATTTTTTTTCAATATGCTGGATATACTATGATTAACACTTTCTATGTTAATCCATTAGATTAACTCTTTTTTCTAATTCCCCCTATGGAAAGGGATCCGGCTGCATGATGCCGGATCCCTATTTTTTTGCTCATTTGCCGTGGTTATTCATGAATCGTTCCATTCTCTTCAGCGCTTCTTGAAGTTGCTCCATCGAGGATGCGTAGGAACAGCGGATATGACCTTCGCCGCTCTTGCCGAACACATCTCCCGGAACGACCGCAACCAGTTCCTCCGTCAAAAGCTTTTCAGCGAATTCCATCGAAGTCATCCCTGTCTTCTCGATGGATGGAAAGGCATAAAACGCCCCGCCGGGATTATGGCAATCCAGTCCCATTTCATTGAATGATTTCACGATATAATTTCTTCTTCTCCGATAACTGCGTCGCATATCTTCTACATCCTGCATTCCGTGCTTCAAGGCTTCCAAAGCAGCATGCTGTGCCATTGTCGGCGCACACATCATCGCATATTGATGCAGTTTGAGCATCGCTTCGGAAATTTCCTTAGGAGCACAAACGAACCCAAGTCGCCATCCAGTCATCGCAAATCCTTTCGAAAAACCATTGATGACGATCGTCCGCTCAAGCATGCCATCGATGGCGGCAAAAGAAGTGAACTGCTCATCATATGCAAGCTCTGCATAGATTTCATCGGAAATAACCAACAAGTCGTGCTTTTTGACGATATCAGCAAGCATCACCAATTCTTCCTGCCCGAGTTGTGTCCCTGTAGGATTATTCGGTGAACAAATCAAAACGGCCTTCGTCTTTGGCGTAATCGCCGCTTCTAGTTGCTCGGGAGTCAGCTTGAAATCATCGGCCTTCGAGGTTTGAACCGTGACCGGAATCCCCCCCGCCATCGTCACCAACGGTGCATACGCCACAAAGCATGGTTCGACGACGATGACTTCTTCACCGGGGTTCAAGATGGTCCTCAGCGTAATGTCGAGCGCCTGGCTTGCTCCTACGGTGACGATGATTTGATCCTCTGGACTATATGGAACATGGAACTGCTTTTCCATATATCGACTGATTTCCGCCCTTAACTCATATAAACCGGCATTGGCTGTATAAGAGGTGAATCCTTCCTCCAGTGAGTTGATCGCCGCCTCCCTTACTGCCCAGGATGTGACGAAATCAGGTTCGCCTACACCAAGCGAGACGACCCCCTCCAAATTGGCTGCCAGGTCGAAAAAACGGCGGATACCTGATGGTTTAAGCTCTGCAATCGTTCTTGAAACATAACTCGTTTTTATCATGGTGACACCACGATCCGCTTATCTTCTTCAGTTTGATCGAAAATGGTGCCATCATGCTTGTATTTTTTCATGATGAAATGCGTCGTCGTGGAAATGACGGAATCAAGCGTCGAAAGTTTTTCCGAAACGAAGCTAGCCACTTCATTCATCGAGCGTCCTTCGACAATGACCGAAAGATCATAGGCTCCTGACATCAAATAAACGGATTGCACTTCTTTGAATTTATAAATCCTTTTTGCGACATCATCAAAACCGACACCTCGCTTCGGTGTGACTTTCACATCAATCATCGCAGTGACACCGTGGTATTCATCCACTTTTGCCCAGTTGATGACCGTCAAATAGCGGACGATGACACGCATATCTTCTAATTTTTTCAATGTAATTTCCATGTCCGCTTCAGCTAAATCGGTCATTTTAGCCAAATCCTTCAGGTCGATCCGGCTGTTATTTTCAATGATTCTCAAGACTTCCAATTCCTCTTCATTCAAGTGCATTGGAAAACCCCCCTTTTGGAATTCACTTATTTAAATGTGATGGTTTTCGGCTGGCAGATAGTCTCACGAATTGTCTCATTAGACTTTTTCGGATTCCTATATGACAATAAAAATTAATAAGTCCTATTCTGTCAGGATAAACTTACACTATTATATCAAAATTGATTGGCGACCTGTTATAGCATTTGTCATTTTTGCTGGGGATTATTACATTTACTGTTATGCAACAGTAAAACCGCCCCTATTTATGTAATAATAAGGCGATTATGGCATTTTTACGCTAGCCAATATCGAGGAAAGAGGACCAATATGGACCGTCATACAATTAAAAGCAGTGAACGGGTGGATAATATAGATATCTATTTTGAGTACGACAAAATGGATGACTCCCTCCCCACCCTTGTCCTGCTTCACGGCTTCTTGTCATCAAGCTTCAGCTTCCGTAAATTAGTGCCCTACCTAATCAAGGAATTCAATGTGATCTCATTGGACCTGCCTCCATTCGGACAAAGCGGAAAAGACTATCGATATACGTATTCCTTCCGGAACATCGCAAAATCCGTTGTACATTTTTTAGCGGGGAAGAACATCAATAAATTCAGCATCATCGGCCATTCCATGGGTGGGCAGGTTTCCCTGCAACTCATCAAACATCATCCTGATCTGGTTGAACACGCGATTCTCCTTGCCGGTTCAGGCTATCAGCCAAGCTATTCCGAAAAAATGAAGCTGGTCAGTTACCTCCCCTTCTTTTCATTCGGGATAAAACGATATTTACAACGCTCGGGCATCGAAAAGAACTTGAAAAACGTTGTTCATGACCCAGCCTTGATTGATGATGAAATGCGCCAAGGATATTTAGGGCCCTTCACAAAAAAGCATGATATTTTCCGTGCCCTAGGAAGGATGCTGCGGGATAAGGAAGTAGATTTACTGAAGGATGATCTTCATGACATCCAGACACCCTGCCTGTTGATTTGGGGGAGGCATGACCGTGTCGTACCGTTATCGATCGGCCAAAGGCTGCATGATGACCTGCCCAATTCCGAGCTTGTCGTGATTGAAGATTCGGGACACCTGCTTCCTGAAGAAAGGCCAACAGAAATATATCAGTTAATAAAGGGATTTTTAAAGACAGCCCCCCCAACCTATTCACGAGTAAACGGCTGAATTTCACGTTAAACAGCCAAAAAAGGTGCCCCTGGAATGTGGGTACACCCTTCTTGCTTTATATCGAACAGCTGGCATCATTTTTTATGATGAGCAGCCTCTGTGCGACTTCGAGGCATTTTTCCAATTGGACGGTTTGGTCGAACGCGAACTCGTAAATGGATTGTATTTTTTCCGCCAGCTCACGCGGGCTATCCATATCCCGGACCGCGACGACCGTATCGGCGATTTCCGGCTCATATAGGTCCCCTCCGATCTGGAAAGGGTCCCAATCCTGTAAAACGGTGACCAACGCTATATTCATTTGCTGTGTATCCATATAATTATCACCTGCTCGGTATAGTCAAAGAACATGATATCATAGTATCATAACGACAGCTTCTTCGCGAAGACGACAAATTTTATTCGGTGGTGGATATTTTGAACAAATCATTTTTTGAAGAACATTATGACAGGGAAAATACGGGATCCGTGAAATGGGATAAAAACTCGCTTAAATCCTTGTTTGGAAGCGAGGACGTGCTGCCAATGTGGGTTGCCGATATGGATTTCCCAGCTCCAGAAGGCATTCAAAAAGCGCTGATCGAGCGCTTGAATCATCCTATTTTCGGTTATACCGTCCCTTCTGATACAGTTTTCACCGAAATTCAAAATTGGCTAAGGAGTCGTCATTCCTGGCAAATCGAAAAGGAATGGATTTCATTCAGCTCCGGCATCGTTTCGGCCATCGGCACGACGATTCAAGCCTTTACAAATCCCGGAGATAAAATATTGGTGCAATCACCTGTCTATACACCATTTTTCGATATGATAAAAAATAATGACCGGGAAGTGGTCAACAGTCCCCTTATACTTGAGGACGGTAAGTTTATGATTGATTTCACAGATTTTGAAGACAAGCTGAAAAGCGGAGTGAAGCTTTTCCTTTTTTGCAGTCCTCATAACCCGGGCGGACGTGTCTGGACAAAGGATGAGCTGCTGAGAATCGGGGATCTTTGCAAAAAATACGATGTCATCATGGTCAGTGATGAAATTCATGCCGACTTGTTCCATTCGCCATCGACACATTACCCGATTGCCTCGCTTTCAAAAGAATTTGCGGCGATCACCGTGACATTGATGGCCCCCAGCAAAACGTTCAACATCGCCGGCATGCAGGCTTCATTCCTGGTCACAAGCAACGAGAAGTTGCAGCTGAAATTGCAAAACACGCAAACGAAACTAGCTTTCCATGGCCTCAACGTCTTGGCCTTGACAGCTATGGAGGCCGCATATCGTGAAGGCTTGGAATGGCTGACGGAAATGATGGGTTACATTGAGGAGAACATAAAGCTGGCAGAAGATTTCATTGCTGAAGAAATTCCTGCTCTTCATGTGATGCATCCCGATGCCTCCTACCTTTTATGGATAGACTGCCGCGATCTCGGCATGACTGATACGGAAATCAAGGAAAAGCTGATCCATCACGGGAAGCTTGCATTGGAGCCAGGTTCAAAATATGGCCCAGGCGGTGAAGGCTTCGTCAGGATGAACATCGGTTGCTCACGCGCCACGCTGTTGGAGGGTCTAAAGCGGTTAAAGCTAGCTTTTTCATGAATGGTCTTGATATGTGTGACAAAGGGTTTCGTGAAGTGCAAGCCCTCCCAAAAAATCGGCAGCAGCCATTTTACATCTGTAAAATGGCTTTTTTCATTTACTTCCATCATCCATTTTACACAGGCGGTTTTTCTTTTAACTAAAAAAGCTATTGTAAACCTCCCGAATGTCTGTTATGTTCTAAATGATAATGATTATTATTATTAATTATAACCAGACGGAGGATTCATACGATGAAAAAAAGGATATACGGAACGGTATTCATATCTGCATTACTAGTTTTGGGCGGGTGTGCCGAGGACAAGGCAGAACCAAGCAAAACCAGCGATAAGGTAGTTGCAGAGCATGGAAGTGAAGCTGCAAAAGCTCAAAGTGAGACAACGGCCTCCAGTAAAGACAAGTTAGAGGAATTAACCAAACAATTTCCCTCGAAGCATCCCGAATCGATTGTAACGACATCTGTTTCGATTACTGAAATGCTCCAAATATTGAATGTGAAACCTGTCGGCATTCCCACTTCCACTCATGAATTGCCAAAAGGATTCGAAGATGTTGCCCAAATTGGTTCTCCCATTGAACCCGATGTGGAAAAGATCGTAAGCCTTAAGCCGGATATCGTAATCGGACCCCAATCAATCAAAGACAGCTTGGATAAGAAAATAAAGAATAGTAAGGTAGACACTGCTTACATTCCCACGGATTCTTATGATGATCTAAAAATATCGCTCGAAGTATTAGGTAAGGTATTACATAAGGAAACGGAAGCGAAAGACTATATCGCACAATTGCAAGAGAAGGAAACCGCCGTATTGGATGGAGTCAAAGGCAAGGATTCATCAAAGGTCATGGTTTTATTCGGTTCAGGTGAATCGTTTATGCTGATGAGCGAGAATACGTATGTAGGCAGCTTAGTGAAGAAATTGGGAGCTACGAATATAGTTAACGATGTGTTGAAATCATCGGAGGCATACGTGCCGATGAATATGGAAGACGTCGTTACAGCAAACCCGGATGCCATACTTCTTGTTTCACATGGTGATCCGACTGCGGCATTGGAACAGTTTAAAGCGGAAGTAAAAAAGAATGGTGCATGGGAGAAGTTAAATGCTTTTAAAGAAGATCGCGTCCAAGCACTTGACTACGAAATCTTTGGCTATGCATCCATTGAAAAAGCAACGACCGGGCTGGAGCAACTAAGCGAGATCTTATATAAGTAATTGATTGCAGATGAGGGTTGGATCAAATGAAAGTTAAACCAAAAAAAGGATTCAGGATAGGTGCCATATTCATTTTTCTAGTGGTATTCACGATTTTATCAATCGGAATGGGCAGTGTTCATTTGTCACCTATGGAAACGATCAAAACCATATTTGGTTCTGGTCAGGAAATGTCGGAAACGATTGTCTGGGACTTGCGGATCCCCAGGGTTTTGATAGCTATTCTAGTAGGGATAAATTTAGCGATATCCGGTGCCCTCCTTCAAGCCGTCATGAGAAATCCGTTGGCGGATCCGGGCTTGACCGGGGTATCAAGCGGCGCTGCAGTTACGGTTTTGTTCATCCTGCTCATTTTCCCGAGCTTCGGTAAATGGATCCCGATTGCTGCGGTGATAGGAGGACTTATAGCCGTCACCTTAGTTTACGCACTCGCTTGGAAGAAAAATGGTATATCACCAATCCGAATCATCCTTTCAGGCATTGCGGTCAATGCGGTTTTTGGCGGGATAACCGGTCTGCTATCGATTCTTTATAGTGATCGCCTTCCTTCGGCGCTTCAATGGTTGAACGGCAGTTTATCCGCAAAGGGCTTGGGAGATGTCAGCCTCCTCTTCCCTTATTCACTCATTGGCTGGGTTGCCGCATTGTTTTGCATTCGCCCGGCAAACATACTGAATCTCGGGGAAAATGTAGCCGTGAACTTAGGGGAAAATACGAACCGGATCCGAATCGTCCTTTCACTCATCGCTGTATATTTAGCGGCCATTTCCGTTTCCATTGTTGGATTGCTCGGTTTTGTCGGCCTTATCGTCCCACATATGTCGAGATTTTTAGTCGGGTCCAATTACCGTCGACTATTGCCGATGAGCATGGTCTTGGGGGCACTCGTTTTATTGGTGGCCGATACAATCGGCCGTTCCCTTTTCTCGCCCCTGGACATTCCAGCCGGAATTGTAATGGCGATGGTTGGAGGACCTTACTTTTTATATCTAATGAGAGCGGGTGACATATAAAAATGCTGAAAGCTCAATCATTGGATGTAGGCTATGATCATAAGAAAATATTAAATGATTTTAAGATCGATGTTTCAAAAGGTGAAATCGTATCGATCATTGGTCCGAATGGCTCGGGAAAGTCCACAGCCCTAAAAGCGATGTCAAGAATGATTCCCGTTCAGGGCGGAAAGATTTTTTTAGATGGCAAGGATCTGCATTCTTTAAAGAAGAAAAACATCTCGCAAATGATGAGCGTCCTTCTTCAATCGAATGAACCGCCTTCGGATATCACGGTGGAAGAGTTGGTGAAATACGGACGCACCCCCCACAAGAAATGGTATGAGCGGACGAATGATGAGGACTTGAGCATCGTGGAGTGGGCCATTGAAAAAACCGGACTGACTCCGCTTAAGGATCGCCTCGTGTCCTCACTTTCCGGCGGAGAGGGACAGCGTGCCTGGATTGCCATGTCCTTAGCGCAGCGACCGAAAGTATTGCTTCTCGATGAACCGACTACCTACCTTGATATCGCCCATCAGCTTCAGCTTCTGGAGCTTGTGCACACCGTCAACCGCGACTTGGGGATGACGGTGGTGATGGTGCTTCACGATTTAAACCAAGCGAGTATTTATAGCGATAAAATATGTGTCATTTCAAAAGGAACCATCGTGAAATATGGAACATCGGAAGAGGTCATGACGAAAGAAACGATTCGCAGCGTTTATGGCGTGGAATGTGAAATCGATTCACATTTCCAGCATGGAAAGCCCCGGATTAATTTGGTGGGCATTTCACGGGAAACAATAAGATAAGAGGAGGAGAGTAAATGGTAAAATCAATGGATATCTCCGCAAAGAAAGAGCAGTATGTACAATTTCTGAACAAGTGTAACACGATGGTGATCAGCACCAAAGATGATAACGGAGATCCTTTCATTAGCTACGCCCCCTTCGTTCAGCATGAAGGTAAGTTTTATATATATATCAGCAAGATTTCCGATCATTATAAATTCATAGAAGCGAATCAACTGATCAGCATCATGTTGCTTGCCGATGAGCAGGGTTCCCCCAATTTATTCGCATTGGAGCGGGTCCGCTTTCAATGTACAGCTGTCAATATCGGAAACGAAGGTCATGAAGATATTTTTTCCAAGTTCTCGGAAAACCACGGTGCGCCCATGATGGGTGTTTTGAGAGGATTGGATCTGTCCCTGTTTGAACTTACGCCAATAGATGGACGTTATGTCATTGGCTTTGGTCAAGCGTTCACCATCGATCTAGCAGGAGATAAGTTCGATCATGTCGTTGTTGATAAGAAAGATAAATAAGCACTGAAAAAATCAATCTTTTTAAGGATTAAGTTCGGTATGGCATCGGACTTAATCCTTTAATTTTAAACTCACACTATCCTCGTTAATCATTTACGAAGATTCCATCATGTATTATTATGGGATTTTTCAGAATCCATCATATTAATATTACTAATTCCTAACCAAACCAAAAACCCTAAAAAACCCCCAAGAGTATTCAAGATTAAATCATCCACATCAAATGAACGATTGAATATAAAACCGAAGTAACTTAATACTGGCTGCAATATTTCAATTGTCAAACTAGTAAGAAACACGATGATAATAGCTTTATGCACACGTTTAACCTGATATAAAATCCCCAAATAAACCCCTAAAGGAAACAACATAATCAAATTGTAAACATATAGTTTAATTGAATTCATAAGAAACCAAGTACCTCTAACACTCTCGCTATACAAATCACCTATGAAATGAAAAGGGATGAACTGAAATGTTATATTGCTAGTTTGAGGTGGTATGAAAATAGCCCCTATCGTAAGATGTGATACTACAATTGAATAAAGTATAAAACTATAGAATATTCCTCTATGGATTAAATTTTCAAATTGATTCCTTTTGAAATCAATAAGTATATATAAAATTAGTCCTATGCATCCTATTATAGTCAGGATAGGAAATGAATAAATCCTCATTTATTTTCCTCCTATGTTTTAACACCTAAACAATTCAATAACCATTCTAATGCATAATTAGTTAATTTTTGTTTTTCCAATATTGTTTTGCCTTCGAGACAGACATTTATTCATCTAATCTTAATAATGATATAATAGATTGCCTTTTAATTATAATGGATAGTGCAAATACGCCTATTGCAGCCATTAGGAAAATAAATATCAAGGCAAACATATAATATACTAAATAAAAAGTCGTTGGATATATATGATTAATAACCCTCATAGTTAAAAAGAAAATGATCGTACTTAACATAATAGAAATGAAGTAATAAATAAATATCTCGAATGAAAGTAGTTTTATTATTGAATTTCTTTTCATTCCTAATGACAAATAAATTCCCCAAGTTCTTTTTTTCATATAATATTTACTAAGCAAGATACTAATAATCCCTATCGTAGATAAAAATAGAGAAATCAAGAAAGAAAAATTACCTATATAACCCATATACTTGGATATTCTTGTATCTTCAATTTTTGTAAGTGAAATCTTTTGATAAAGACTTCCAGGTATAGGTACGACCATTTCATAAACTAAAGAATCTATTACTTCTTCTGCTTTTTTAGATACATCTTCATCCATGTAAATAGTTAAATCCTTATATCCCGTAAATATTCCGCTTTCTATAGCCGTTTCCTTATCTAAAACGATTGTAAACTCAAATTCTGCTTCATCTAAGAATGTATTATTTATGTCGCTTTCGGCACTCTCGATAACATCAAAAACTTCAAATTCCCATTTCTTTGTTTTTAGTTGACCTGACTCTCTATACATTTTTACAAAACCTAATTTTTCACCTATTAATTTATTGTTATTAGGTGCTTGGGGCACTATCAATAATATTTTACCCTTAAAACTTTCATATTTATTAGATTGAAAAATCTCACTAAATTCTTCCGAATCCACTAGTTGATAACTTACATTAGGGATGATGTTATCCTGTTTATATAAAGTATTTAGTGAACCATTTTGTTTTATCCAAGACTCTATAGAGGGTGTTACTAATTGAGGATTGATCAGAGGATGTACATCGACCATAAATGGATTTTTATCAACATACTTAATGCCTTTTGTTTGTTCCAGCTTGTTAACTTCTTCTATAGGAAATGTCAGGCCGTTATTAACCAAAACGTTTAGATTTTGTATGTCCTCATATCCGAAAATTTCTTGAGAGTCAATATAATAATCTTGTTTGGCATCCCAAATACCTTCACTTTCTTTCTGTAGGAAAAAAGAAAAGAAAATAGTCTGAATGCAAAGGAATAACGTAAATATTATTAGAAAAGATTGTTTTGGAAATTGTAGAAATTGAATCGCTAACTGCCTTATATAAAATGAAGAACATTTATTAATCAGACTGTTCCTACTATTTCCATTAAAATTGCTATTATTTAATAAATTATTAATAGATTTCTTATTGAATTTACTAATTGATTTGGTCGATATTACGGCAACTATAGCGAATATTATAACAACCCATACTATCGCTCTAATGATAATGTCGTTTAGTTGTAGGAGGTATAAATCTCCTTCAAAAAAAGCATTCTTAATAATCAGATTATGGAAAACAATATTTAGTGGGATAGAAACAAGTATACTAAGCAGAAAAATTATCACACATTGAAATAAATGCAATTTATACAGTTTTAAATTACTACAGCCCAAAACCTTCAATTGAGCATCTTTTTGTACTTGAAACAAGTTGAAATAATAAAATAAACCCCAAAAACAAAAAGAAGCAGCTATTAATATAACGATTTGAAAAGTTACTGTTAATTTGGATATATTATCATATTGCTTTAAGCCTTTATCGAATAATTTTTCATTAAGTATTCCATTATCGTTATACGTTTCAAGTAACTTTGACATTTCTTTTATGTCTTCTTTATGGAGCCTAATTAGAAAATTTTTTGTATTCTTGAGTGAACTTTTCGCCACAAAGATACTAGGGAAATCATTTAACCCTTTTTCAATATCAGAAGGAACAGTCCATTTTGCCGAATAATTTTCAACTATGCCAACTAGTTTAACTTGGGTGACCTTATTTTTTATTAAGAGTTTTCTTTTATCCCCCAACTTCCAAGTTGGGTCTATCTTTTCTAAATAAAATGATTCTATGGATACTTCATTCTCATTAGTTGGAAGTTTGCCTTTTTTCATATTAATATGTCCTATTTTAAATGCATCATTATCCATCCAGCCAATAGTTGCAGTGAGAGTTTTGTTAACTTGTAATTTATCTATCAGTTGATATTCCCCAGCTTCAAATCCTTGGCTTTGAAGTGCTGTCTTTGATACATTAACATCAATTAATACCCCTGAATGCTCACCATAATTATTATATGCATTACTTTGTAGGCTTGTTTTTATCGCTTCTGATGAAGTCATAAGTGAAATAATACAGGCCAATGTAATTCCCAGAGAAACGACTATTAATAAAAACCATTTTAACCTCGCCAGTAATATTTTTACTGCTAAGTTAATCATCGTTTGTCTCCATTTTCAAAACACCATCTATCATTCTATATGAGTAATGAGGTTGTTTAATCAAACCCTTTTCATGAGTAACAATTATTAGGGAAATATTATATCTCAAGCTTAATTTAGTTAGTAAGTTAATTACCACTTCACTAGTTTCCTGATCTAAATTCCCTGTTGGTTCATCTGCAAACAAAATCTTCGGGCAAGTTATTAAAGCCCGTGCAATAGCAACCCTTTGTTGTTCCCCTCCAGATAAATAACTAGGTTTTTTATTCAAGTGCATTGATATATCTAGTTCATTAACCAACTCATTGACATCTAACTTTTTGTCTAAATTGTTTAAAAGACTTATCGGTAATTCTATATTTTCTTTTACAGTAAGTTCAGGTACCAATTGAAAGGATTGAAAAACAAAACCGAAAGATTTACCTCTTATTTGTGATTGTTCATTATCACTTAAATCATAAAACGATCTATTTTCAAAAAAAACCTTTCCTTTACTTGGATATTCCAGTCCTCCTATGATACTCAGGAAAGTAGATTTTCCAGACCCACTTTTTCCTTTAATTATATATATTTCCCCTTTTCTTATAATTAAAGAAGTTGATTTTAATACTAAATGATTATTATAGTATTTATTAATTTTCTCAGTTTTTAGTATAATAGTCATTTTTCCTCCTTATAATTAACCATTTATATTCAAGCTATAACTGATATTTTTTACTCTCGTTTTATAATATCCATTATACAATAGACCTGTATTTTTTCTATATTTTAGTAAAAACACCTTTATTATGGGTAATATGTATTGTTTTTGCTTAAAAAGAAAAGTTATAATAAAAGTATTCTATTGAGAAAGGAGGAACTAAAATGAAAAGAAAACTTAAAACACTAGTTTTATTATCAACTTTTTTGAGTGTACTCTCTTTACCTCTTTACGCCAGTGCTTACAGCAAGAGTTATTCATTTGATATGAAAGCAGGCTTTGATGGAAGCACTACTTTTTCTTTATCGAATGCTAAAGCCTCTACAACGGTTAAGGCAGGCACTTACCATGCAAGTGGTAAAGCTAGTTCTGATCACTCTAAGTATAGTGTTGCTTTAAATGGCGGTTTACTTAATTACTATGGTAGTGGCAATATTAGTGCAAATGGTCTTTATTACACGAAAAGCTTTGGTACCGTAAGTAAAAAAAGTTACAAACTTAGACTTAGCAAGACAAGTAAAACAGGTTATAAAGTTAAAGGTTCTGGTACCATAAATCAGTAAACAGACTAAAAAACGACTACACAGCGTTGCTACTCAATATCCACCCGGAGGTCGTTTCGGGAACCTCTTATGACTTTTCACACGAAAAATCCCCAAACTTTCCCAACCTCAAGGTTATATGTTTTCTTCTTTTATGTAATAACTACACTTTTGAAGGAAAAAAATTTCCTTCAGTGCTATTAATAACCTTTGCTAATATTGTTTAAATGGTTAAGTGGTTTTTTGAAAAAATCAAATCTTTATTGTGCATGAATCCATTAAAAAGGGCTTGTCCTAAAAGTCATCTTACGACTTTTGGGTCAAGCCCTTCTTTTTAATTCTTATCTTCCTCCACATAAGGATCATGCTCATAACGTGGCAAATCCCCAAAGGAGGTCTGGATATTTTCTTCAAAGAGCTCTTCCTTCAATTCTTCATACTGGGAATTCGGGTATACCGTTATTTCCTTCCCATATATATCGACACCTACGAAATTTTCATAATCCTCCACATACCCGATGTTCTCTTCTGAATCGATATACATGTCTTCGTAATCGTTTGGCGGATAAGCAAAATCGGAAGGCGTTTCAGATGTTCCAAAGGATGCGACCTCCTGCCATGAATCCTCGGCATCGAATGCGACCGATTCTTTTCGTTCTTCGTTATCGAATTTACCGAATGATGGCCCCAGCACTTCTTCCTCGATCGGACGGTTGTCCGAGGTTTCCCTTGAGGGAGTATGCTCGACACAAAATGTTGTAGTGGGGATGGCATTCAAGCGTTCAAGGGGAATATCCCTCGAACAAACCTCGCATTTACCATAATCCCCAGCCTTGATGGCAGTAAGGGCCCGATCGATATCACTTATTTCATCGCGATAATGCTCCGAAAGCGCCAAATCCTTTTCACGTTCATACAACTCGGTGCCTTGATCGCCAGGGTGATTATCATAACTCGATAACTCGCCAGTCGAATCGTGCATGCTTCTTCTTAAATCAAAGTCGCCCGAATCATGTAGTCGCTCTTTCAGCTCCTGCTTCGTTTGCTGCAATTGCTGTTGAAAGCCTTTTAGCTGCTGATTGGAAAGCATGTGCAACATCCTTTCAAGATTGATCTTCCTCTAGTATTTCTCTCTTGACGCTATTCCATAAAGGTATTTTTTACCTTTTGAATAATATAAAGCAACTAACAAAAACTAACCGAGAAATTCATATACACGTCAAGGAGGCCTTTCATTGTATTTCTATAAAGAAGATTTAATCAATATGATCGTTCCTGATAAGCCTGATCCAAGTGCGGCCAAAGTCCTTCAAGAAGCGCTGGGGGGACAATTCGGCGAAATGCGGACGATGATGCAATATTCATTCCAAAGCGCCAACTTTCGCGGCAAAGCAAAACAATACCGGGATTTGATCCGTGGTGTATTCTTGGAGGAATTGAGCCATGTTGAACTTGTCCAATCGACGATCAACCAGTTGCTGAATGATGCAGGCGGCAACATGCCCGGAAACTCCGGTGTCGATGGCGCCCCATTGGATGATGTCATCAAGGGAGGAGCTAACCCGCATCATTTCATCATGGGGGCAAAGGCGTCCCTCCCTGTTGATGCCGGGGGGAATCCTTGGACTGGCTCATATGTTTACGATCATGGAAATCTCGTTGCGAACCTTCTGAATAATGTCGTTCTTGAATCGACCGGTGTTCTGCAAAAGTCGAGAATCTATGAAATGAGCTCCAATAAATCGTTACGCGAAACAATCGCCTTCTTGATGGTGCGCGACAATGCCCACCAAAACGCTTTCGCCAAGGCATTGGAAACACTCGGAGTAAGTTGGGGGAAGATCTTTCCTGTACCGAATTATGATTTGAATAAATATCCTGAATGCCGCAAATATGTGGATTTGGGCTATCATAATGCCCAATTCAACTTCAGGCTCGACCAAACTCGGATCAGTGAAGTTTTCCAAGGTGAAACACCGAGCCGTAATGGCGGACAGCTTTCCGTGACAGAGCCTCCAAATGGCTATCCTGTTCCTGATATGCCAGATATGCCAAACGAGCATAGCCCTGGTTTGAGTGATTTGAACAATTAAGGAAAAAGGAAGGCCAACACATGATTCTGTGCTCGCCTTCCTTCTTTTAATTATTGATATATTTTTCAAAAACATAGCCAAAATCTTTAATATGGTATTTTTTCCGGCTGTCCATCAGCCATTCAAAGGCGGCCGTGTTGATTTCCTTGAAGCTTGCCGCCATTTGACTACCTTCCGTGCGAACTTGGTTCAAAGTGGAAGAAGCCAGATTTACGCTTTGCTGAGCAAATTGCAGGGCATATTCATTCTCGTGGCAAATCTCCGAGATTTTCACGAGTGATTTGAACAAGTCTTTCAATTCTTCAATGAATTTTTTATGGACATCGATGGAAAAGGTCCTTGCACCTATCGAAAATTTAATTTCCGCATCCAAATCGACGGTGCCAGCCGTTTCAAGGGTCACGTTGGAAATATTATTCTGACTATAGCTATATCTCATAAGTGTGCGCTTTTTGCTTATTGCGCTTGTCCCATCCAAATGGATGAAAGCTTGATTCGTGAAACAATACTCATCGGTTTTTGATTTGATCAGGAAATAAATCTTTTCCCCGTCCTCGTGCATGATATAATCGTCTGCATCCACCTTGTCATAATCAGCAGGACTTATCACGCTTCCAATATCACTAAGGCCAAGTGCATCAGCCGCTATTTTCTTGAACATTTCTCCATTCCCCCCATCTGAATTCCAGGTGAATCCACCCTTTTAAATGTTTTTCTCGAGTATGATTTCATCCCGTATCGGAATGCCATCACTGCTGTAAAAAGGAATTTCAGGCTTGATTTCCCTTGATCGTTCCACTGCATTTGGGACGATTTCCGAAATGGCATACCCACGCTTTTGAAAAAACTTCAAGGCCTGTAAATTATCGTTCGTCGTAATCGCTTTAATGGTATGGCAATTTTTCTCCTTAGCTATATTCTCCATCACATAAAGCAACGATGAGCCCACACCTTGATTCTCATGCACACTATTCAAAGAGATGATCTGGCAGACTTGATCGGATACCTTATACGTGCCCAATCCCGAGATTTCATCAGCCTCATCCATCACCCCAAAACCCTCAAGTTCCGCATAATGAAATAAGCCCCTTGAGAAAACGACTTGGCTCGTCTCCCAGTGGTGAATGAAAAAACGCTTGACCGCATCTGCCGCAATCATTCTTTTCGCTACGATTTGCATAACAACTTACGCCCCCAAAATTTCTATCTCTATGATTTATAGTATAAATTGCTTATGCTGATAAGGGAACTTTTTATTATTCATTCTAATTTTATCCTAGTTCAAGTGAGCCTGTCATCTTTAAAACGCTGGTTCCTCTTCGTCACTTCATCCTCGAATTGCTTCGTCTTCATCTCTTCTTTTTTTGAATATCTGATAATGGCCCTCATCGTAAAAACGGCAGCAACCAAAAAGATGAAACAAGTGATGCCAGCCGGGATATACTCAGACTTGTCTTCCGGAAAATAAAGAAACAAACCTAGTAAAGCATGATCGAGAAAATCCATCCGATACTTCCTCCTTGATAGAGATATGAACTGCTTCGTTCTCATTATATCAATTTCCAGAACAATCCACTAGTGGGTGAAATCGGCTAAAACGGAGAGTAGGACCGATTAAGCGGGAGTTAGGTCGAATAAACGGAGCCTAGGTCGGATTAAGCGGGGTTTAGGTCGAATAAACAGAGCCTAGGACGGATTAAGCGGGAGTTAGGACGAATTATCGCGATTCAGGTCGAATTCATGGGAGGTTGGGACGAATTATTCGGAGTCAGGGCGAATAAACAGAGCCTAGGGCGGATTAAGCGGGGTCTAGGTCGAAGTATCCGCTATTCAGGGCGAATTTTTCTATTATTTTCGGATTCCGCATCACCATGGACTGCGTTCATGGCTCCGGCCTTGCATTAAATAACTTCAGGCCCCTCCTTGCACATAAAAAAGCGAGAGACACTTGGCCCCTCACTTTTCATTATAAAATGGTGATTCCTTTAATCACTACATCCACGGCTGGCTTGTCTCCCGCAACGGTTTCCACGTCAGCAATCGCATCAACGACGTCCATGCCTTCGATGACTTGTCCGAAAACGGAGTGCTTATGGTCAAGCCACGGAGTGCCGCCTTGTTCCAAGTAAGCGCTGATGATTTCCTCAGGATACCCGGCTTGCTTCATTTGCCCGCCCATCCTGCTGTCCACATGCTGTGCTTGTACGACGAAGAATTGGCTGCCGTTCGTTCCAGGTCCGGCATTTGCCATGGAGAGCGCTCCCCGCAAATTGAATAATTGCATCGAGAATTCGTCCTCGAATGTCGTTCCCCAAATGCTTTCCCCACCCATTCCGGTTCCTGTTGGATCTCCGCCTTGGAGCATGAAATCCTTGATGACACGGTGGAAGATGATTCCTTCGTAGTAACCGTTTTCAGCGTGTGTCAAGAAATTTTCCACTGTCTTTGGAGCAAGCTCTGGGAATAGCTTGATTTTAATATCGCCAAGCGTCGTTTGCATGATGACCGCTTTTTCATTTTCCAATACTTCACTTGTTAATTGCGGAAAGTTTGTCATTATATATACCCTCTTTCTTTTTTTTATAAAATGGCGTGCAACTCCATTTTCCCTCTTCATTTGTACACTTTACACGATTTTCGGAAAAAAAGCATCTTTGCAAAATTGAGCAAATTCGCTGTGAAAAATCGGTGTTCTTATGTATCATGAAGGAAGTTAAAGAAAGGTGGTAGGGAAATGTCAGAACAGGATTTTAAAATCGGCGATAAGGTTACCGCGATATATAAAACAGGAAAATACATCGGGGAAGTCACCGATATCAGGCCTGCGGCATATCTTGTTAAAGTGTTGGCAGTCATGAAGCATCCCATGCAGGGAGATCTTCATAACCCGAAGCAAACGGAAGTGTCCATGTTCCATCAACGTCGTGCCCTTGCATTCCGGGAGCAAACCAACGTTCCTAAAAATATGGTCAGGATCTTTGATGGGGATATTCCAGAGTATAAGGAATCTTTAAGCGAAGCTGTCGGGAAAATGAAACGAACCTTAAGCGAAGCCGATACGGAGTGGAATGAAAAAAGCTTGGAGCTCCTCGAAGATCTTACGGCCGATTATTTCAAATAAAGCATGATAAAAGCCAAATCAGTAGTAGATGATTTGGCTTTTATAACGCTAAATGATTCAATACCTTTGATAAATCAATGCGATCGCCAATCGTGGTCGGTTCATGATTTTGCATATAGCTCTTATCCTTCTCTACCAGCTTGAAGATATTATATGTCGTGATTGCATCATCAAGCGCCCTATGATGCTTGCCTGTCCCCTCTTTACCATAGGCCTGTACAGCCTTCCAAAGTCCGGTTTGGTTTTGATCCCCGAAAAAGCGTTTGTACTCCAAGCAAAGATCTGTCTGCTTTCCTGAAAAAGGGAATTTTAACCCGGATTTCTGACAGTTCTGGCGGAGCACCTTCATGTCCATATTTCCCCAAGTCACAATCGTCGTTGGATGCTGCTCATCTATCTTCCTCAATAAAGACACCAGCTCTTCAAATGAAATCCCCCGGTCAACCTGGTCTTGTGTTATATTCAAGAATTTCTTGCACCTTCCCGTTAGGGCTGGAAATGTCAATGGGTTAACAAAAGAAGAAAATTGCTCCTGAATCGTCTCATTCATGACGGAGACTAAACCGACCTCAATGATTTCCGGATAAAAGCCCACTGGATTCGCTTTCCCCTCCGGCATCGTAAATTCAAAATCGATGAATACATATTGCTGTTGCTCGTCCATTTTTATGACCCCCTTCTTATTCCTGACATTTACTTATACACATATATTGTCTTTCTTTTCTCATGAGAGTATTATAACAGAATTTTTAGATAGTTCTTCATTGGATTATGCTTGCCCTTCATCACTCGATTCCGAATCAGGCAGCAACCCTAATTTACCCAAAACTCTTTATTGTCTTCCTTAATTGGATTATGATGGATGAATGGACCAAAAGTACCAGCCCACTCCTTATATTGTCCCAAGGGCATACTAAAAATATATTAGTTAGGAAGTTGAACTATGCGCACGTATCTTGGTTATATCACGATTTTCTTGTTAGTTCCTGTTTTGACCTTATTCATCTTTCTTTCCTATCAAGAATGGTCATCTGCCGAATCTCCTTATCGTGTGCTCGATGAGCGAATTCCCATCGATTCGATCGAACTGGCTCAGACAAGTTACATGACGGCTGCAAATGGAAAAGTGATCAGCGAGCTCTCCGATGGTGGAAAAAGGACTTACCTAAAACTTGAAGATATCCCTCTATTCCTGGAAAATTTATTCATCGTTTCCGAAGATCAAAAATTCTATGAACATGGCGGTGTGGACTTGTCCGGCATAAGCAGGGCGCTTCTTATCAATTCCCAACATGATGCAATAGAACAAGGAGGCAGCACCATCACCCAGCAACTGGCCCGGAATGTTTACCTTAACCACGATCGGACATATAACCGGAAGCTTAGTGAGCTCCTTTATGCCTATCAATTAGAGCGTAAAAAATCCAAACCTGAAATCATGGAGCTCTATTTGAATGCCATCTATTTCAGTAATGGAGCCTACGGGATCGAAGCTGCTTCCCAATTATACTTCAGTAAACCGACTCAGGCTTTATCCAAGGCCGAGCTTGCCTTCCTGGCAGCCATCCCTAATAATCCGGTACACTATAATCCGCTTGAACACTTTGATGCAACGAAAAATCGGCAAGAGAGGCTACTGAAACAAATGGTCGCCGAGGGTGAATTGGAACGGGACGAGTATGATCGGCTTATCAAAAGTACGATCAGATTGAACTTGTCCACCACGGTCGAGTTGTATCCCGATTATGTGACGTATGTTCATCAGGAATTGAAAAATCTGGTGGCATCGTCAGAGGGTCTTTCGAAACCTCTGCAAAGTTCTGATGAAGCTGTGCGTCAGCAGGCGGAAGCCGAGCTGGGTAAAAAGGTAGAAAAGCTCCTACACTCCGGTGTAACCATTCATACCGCACTCGATACAAAACTGCAAACCCAGTCCAAGACTGCCCTGCAAGCGAATATCGGTGGCAATGATATCGAGGGAGCGATAGTGGTTATACAGCATCATACGCACGAGCTTGTCTCTTTGATTGGGGGAAAAGATTATAAAAAAAATTCTTTCAATCGGGCATACCAAAGTTATAGGCAGCCGGGATCAGCCATCAAGCCGCTGCTTGACTACGCTCCCTATATTGAGGAAACCGGAGCTGACATCAATCAGCTTGTAAGCGGAGCGAGCTATTGCAGCAATAGCTATTGCCCTAGGAATTATAGTGGTGACAGCTACGGAATGGTCACGTTAAGGACCGCTTTCGCTCAATCCTATAACACACCCGCCATCCGACTTTTTGAAAAGACGGGCATAAAGAAGAGCTTTTCGTATCTCGATGCCTTCGATTTCAAAAGGATCACCATGAAGGATCACCACATCAGTTCGGCAATAGGCGGCTTCGAATATGGCATGAGTCCGCTCGAATTGACGAATGCCTACACCTCCTTCGAGGACGGACACTACCAGCCAGCGCGGGCGATCATGAAAGTCACCGACCAAGACGGTAAAATCCTTTATAGCTGGAAGGACAAGCCCAGGGAGGTATGGAGCGAAAACACCGTCAGCAAAATGAGGAAGCTCCTACATGAGGTAACGGTGACCGGTACGGGCCGCAAAGCCTACTTTCCTACGGCATATATCGGTGGCAAAACCGGTACGACCAATGATGTAAAAGATATGTGGTTTGTCGGCCAGACCGCAAACTACACGACAGGCGTCTGGATAGGCAAGGACAGGCCAGCCAACCTCCAAGCCATGTATGCACGCTCGCCGCATATGTTGATATGGAAAGACATCAGCCAAACTGCCGAGCAATAAAGATGCATCCAGGTATAATAACGACCTACCAAAAGCCAAATCCATCTGTACCACGGGTTTGGCTTTTTAGCTGCCCTCTGCTTATAAGAGAATGAAAGCCGATTCACGTATCCTTCGATCTCCCATAAGCTAAATTGGGGTGATGAATGTGGTATTGCAAAATCAAATGGATGATTCTTCTTATCATCAAAGATATTTTCGTCCATCTTGTTTGCCAGCTTTGAATTTGCGATTGTCAGATTGGAAATTCTATGAACCTTATTACGAAAAAACTTACGATCAAATCCAGTTGCCTGCTAAATTGACGAAAACCCCTGAAGATACCCTTCTCAACTATTTCAGCCTTTTGCGTGAAGCCGAAAATATTGCTGGGCGAAGCTGCGGAACCATTGGGAATGGACACATTCCCTTTCCGATTGCCTTCAATTTCTTATCAAATAACTATCAAAAAAAATTAAGTTATCAAAAATACCTACATTCCTTTTCCGGGATAGGACATACAAGTTTGATCAAGCTATGCAGAGTGCCAGATGAATCTACGGGCATAAAGTTTTTTTATGAGATTGAAACGATTGAAGCATTTAAAGGCAAAACCACCGAGTATTTTGGCTATGCTTACGGATTTATCCAGCTTGTACACGAACAAACTGGTTATCGGATTTCAGATGTGCAGCAGCTTACGGAGGATTTCCTCTGTGCGCCATACCATGGCTGGGATCAGGATGGGGAATCCATTGTCGATGTGAAATATGGAAATTGGTGCAAGCTGCTCAACAAAAGATATCCCACGATACAAAAGGGTTATGTAAAACATATTTTCTTTCACGGTAACGATGGCGCCGATTATTATTTTATATTCATTACACTTACAAACGGAACCGACATGGAAATAGCCCAATTCCGCAAAATAAATGATGAAAATTGGAAACAAGTGGATATGAAGCCTGAGGAAGAATGTTTAACGGAATAGCTAGGTGGAGTGCAGCGGTCCAGGGATCGTATTACCATTTCCGACTTCAGAACCTTTCCCCAAAAAAGAAGGTGCCTTCATTGGCACCTTTTTTTGTTAGATGGGCAGGCTTGCAACAACGCTGTTGTAAAGCTTCAATCCGGCAAAGGCGACGATGGAAATCAAGGCGGTCCAAACGAAGATCGGAAAGAAAACCAGCCCGACCAACCTCGACAAATTCAGGGTCGGGCTCAATTTATTGACGAAATAAATCAAGGCCACGATATTGGTTGCGATGAAGATCACTCCCAGCCCAATGATGAATTGGACACTGAACAAGGAACACGCAGCGCCAATGACATATATGACCGACGCCCTTCTTACACTGGTCAAAGCTTTTCCTTCCGCATCCTTGGAAAAGAATAATAAGGATAGCTCCATTACAGTGTCGGAAATCAACTTCAATGCGGCAAAAATCATGAAAAAGAGGAGAAGCAACACGATCAGCAATGCCAGCTTTATGCCTGTTTCAGAAAAAAACTCCAGCATTCCTTGGTAGATTCCCAAATTTCCGAACAACTTGAGTATTTGCATCTCCCCATAAATGGCAAAGGAGAGGCTGAACAATAGGATTGATATGATAGGAAAATAGCTTAGTAAATAGGTGTTTTTCATGTTTTCTCCATCCATGCTTCTTTTATCCTATATTATGCAAGATAAACCACGATTTCACAATGGATACTATCCGGACTCCCCTCAAATAATCGTTTGAAATAATTTTTTTTCAGAGCGGGAAGGCTCCTTTTCTACCTATATATAAATCTTCATTTTAGTGGACCCTCCTTGTTCCTAAAGCCATGCAAACCCCTAATAATTGCGTTATACTTTTAATCGGGACACGTAATTATTTTAAAAAATGCATCATTAACGAAGACTGCTTCGCGTCTAGTATTGCGTAAATAAAAGCATAATAAGACGAATGACTTCGAAAAAAAGGGGGGCGTTTATGTCTTTGCTTCATATGGCGGTATTGGCACCGTTTTTATTAGCTCTTATTGTACCGACCTTATACAAACAATTTCGGCAAATTCATACAGGATGGTTTGTACTCATATTACCCATTCTCCTTTTCACTTATTTTTTGAGGTTCATCCCCTTGACCAAACAGGGTGATGTCATAACGGAAAGAGCTGACTGGATTCCATCTCTCGGTATCCATGTCGATTTCTATGTTGATGGACTAGGGCTTCTGTTCGCCTTGCTCATTACCGGCATAGGTTCACTCGTCGTTCTCTACTCCGTTTTCTATTTATCAAAGGAGAAGGAAAGGCTGAATCAGTTTTACGTCTTCCTTTTGCTCTTCATGGGAGCGATGCTCGGTGTGGTCCTTTCGGATAATCTGATTGTTCTTTATTCATTTTGGGAGTTCACCAGTCTCTCCTCGTTTTTATTGATTGGATATTGGAATGAAAGGGAGCGTTCACGCTACGGGGCACAGAAATCCCTGCTCATTACCGTGCTTGGGGGTCTAAGCCTGCTTGGAGGGATCATTCTCCTTTCCATCATGGGCAACACCTTCAGCATACGTGAATTGATCGCACAAAGTGGACAGCTGATGGATCACACGCTCTTCACTCCTGCACTATTGCTCGTCCTGCTTGGTGCATTCACGAAGTCGGCACAGTTTCCATTCCATATCTGGCTTCCTGATGCGATGGAAGCCCCGACACCCGTCAGTGCCTATCTTCATTCGGCAACGATGGTCAAGGCAGGAATATATTTAGTGGCCCGATTAAGCCCTGTATTTGCAGAATCGGGATTATGGCTCTGGCTCGTTTCGATTACCGGGTTGATCACCTTGTTATGGGGCTCGTTCTCGGCAATCAAGCAGACCGATTTAAAAGCGATTCTCGCCTTTTCCACCATCAGTCAGCTCGGATTGATCATGTCGTTGCTGGGGCTGGGCGCGGCAGCACTCCATTATGATTCGATCGGGGAAAATCTATACGTGGCAGCCACGGTTGCAGCTGTATTCCACTTGATTAATCACGCCACCTTCAAGGGCAGCCTTTTCATGGTTGCAGGCATCATTGACCATGAAACCGGGACCCGTGACATCAAAAAGCTTGGCGGATTGATGCAGGTGATGCCGATCACCTTCACCATCGCCGTCATCGGCGCCTTTTCGATGGCAGGCCTTCCGCCATTCAATGGCTTCTTAAGTAAGGAAATGTTCTTGGCCAGCATGGTGAATGTATTGGAGCTGAATATCTTCAATATGGATACATGGGGAGTGCTGTTCCCTGTTATTGCCTGGGTTGCGAGTGTGTTCACATTTATTTATAGCATGATCGTCGTGCTTAAGCCGTTTACAGGCAAATTTCAGGCAAACCTATTGGATAGGAAGCCGCACGAGGCACCGATCGGGATGTTGGTTTCTCCCATCATCCTTGCCTTGCTGGTCATCGTTTTTGGCATTTTCCCGAACCTGCTTTCAGCAACGATCATCGAACCTGCCGTAACTGGCATACAGCCGAGCCTGGCAGCCGATGATTTCCATATCCATATTGCCTTCTGGCATGGGCTCACACCTGAATTATTTATGACGATCGGCATCATCGCAGTTGGGTTCGTGTTATACCTATCACTCCCAAAATGGCAAAAGTCGCTGCAAAGTCTGCCAGAACGCTTGTCCTTGAATGTGCTTTATGATAACGGATTGAGGGGGCTTGAACGATCGTCAGCCTCCTTAATGAAAAGGCTAATGACAGGTTCATTACGGACATATTTGCTATCCATATTCCTATTTTTCATTCTTTCATTGGGCTTTACGATTTATTGGAAGGATGCCTTTACATTGGATACAAAACATTTTGCCCCGATCGGCTTTTACGAGCTAATCGTAGCTGGCATCATCGTGGCTGCAGCGATTGCGATTTTGTTTGCCAAGTCACGTTTAACTTCCATCATCATTTTGGGCGCGGTCGGTTATGCGATTTCCTTGTTTTTCGTCTTACTGCGTGCTCCGGATTTAGCATTGACCCAGCTAGTCATCGAAACGATTTCCGTATCGCTGTTTTTGCTTTGCTTCTTCCACCTGCCATTATTGGCCAGCAGAAAGGAAGAACGGATGTCATTCAGGTTGAATAACGCCCTGGTATCCATTGGTGTAGGCGTCATCGTGACGTTGATCGCCTTATCTGCTCATAGCAATAAACTATTTGATAGCATATCAAGCTACTACCTTGAAAACGCTTATAAGGAGGCAGGCGGGAAAAACGTCGTAAACGTCATTCTCGTCGACTTCCGCGGGCTTGATACGATGTTTGAAATCACTGTCCTTTCCATTGCCGCGCTTGGTATTTTCGCCATGATCAAATTGCGGCTGACAAGGGGGAAAGATCCATCATGAAGCAAAACGACCTGATTCTTCAAACGGTTACGAAGGTCGCCGCCTTCGTCATCCTGCTTTTTGCGGTGGCCATCTTCCTGGGCGGGCATTATTCGCCAGGCGGCGGGTTTGTCGGAGGCTTGATGACTTCAGCTGCCATTGTGCTGCTGCTGCTCGCCTTCGATTTAAAGACCGTCACCGCGATCCTGCCCATTGATTATAAGTTCATGATTGGTGCAGGCTTGCTCATATCAAGCCTGACAGTTGCAGGCGGGCTGCTGTTCGGCGTACCGCTCATGACCCATGCCTACCGTTATATCGACGTGCCCCTTCTTGGGCACATCTCGCTTCATACGGCCGTGCTTTTTGATCTCGGTGTTTATCTTGTGGTTGTTGGTGTCACGATGACCATTATTCAAACGATAGGGGAGAGTGAATAATGGAACTATTAATGGCCATTGTCATAGGAATTTTATTCATGTGCGCGACTTATTTAATGCTTTCAAAAAGCATGATACGAATCATAATCGGTACTGGGCTGCTCAGTCACGGCGCCCACCTGTTGATTTTGACGATGGGCGGTTTAAAAGGCGGCTCCGTCCCATTGCTTAGTGACAAAGCTGCATCTTATGCAGATCCGCTTCCGCAAGCACTCATCTTGACGGCAATCGTCATCAGTTTCGGTGTGACATCTTTTTTGCTGGTACTGGCTTACCGCTCCTACCAGGAGCTCGGAACGGATGATATGGAAGAATTGAGAGGTACGGAAACGAATGAGTAACCTAACCTTCCTGCCTGTTTTATGGCCGCTTTTCACAGGCATCCTCCTCATTTTCCTGGCAAAAAAAATCACGCTCCAACGGTGGATATCACTTTTTTCCTCCCTTATTGGAATCGTAATATCCATGTATTTAGTATTCTCGGTTCATTCCCAGGGGATCTTGACTTTAGGTGTCGGCAGCTGGGAGGCACCTTTCGGGATCGTGATTGTCGCCGACATGCTTGCCGCACTGCTGGTCCTGACGACGAATATCATCGGGATGGCCATATTGCTTTACTCGTTCCGCACGATAGGTGCAGAACGGGAAAGGCACTATTATTATCCCGTTTTTCAATTTTTATTGATTGGCGTGAATGGTGCCTTCCTTACGGGTGACCTTTTCAATCTTTTTGTCTTTTTCGAAGTGATGCTGATGGCTTCGTATGTGTTGCTGGTACTGGGCGGGACGAAAATCCAGCTCAGGGAATCGTTGAAGTATATCATCGTCAACGTGCTCTCCTCATCCTTTTTCGTCATCATGGTCGCGTATCTCTATTCAGTGCTGGGCACATTGAATATGGCACAGATCAGCCAAAGGATAGAAGAGGTCAACCAGCCTGCAATCCTTTCGGTGATAGCCATCGGCTTCTTGATCGTATTCGGTTTGAAGGGAGCGATTTTCCCGCTCTTCCAATGGCTGCCTGGATCTTATTATGCTCCGCCGATTCCCGTGATGGCACTATTCGGCGCTTTGCTGACAAAGGTCGGAATATACTCGATTTTCCGCACCTATACACTCATGTTTTATCATGACCAGGATTTCACCCATACCTTCCTGGCGTGGCTTGCCATCCTGACCATCCTCATCGGCGTCATCGGGGCGATTGCCTATTGGGATGTAAAAAAAATCATCATATACAACATCATCATCGCTGTCGGTGTTATCATTTTTGGCATCTCCGTGATGAATGAGCCGGCATTATCGGGCTCGATTTTATATATCATCCATGACATGCTGATCAAGGCTGCACTCTTCCTGCTGATCGGCATCATGATCAAAATTAGCGGCTCGACTGATATAAGGCAAATGGGGGGCATGATCAAGCAGTATCCCGCCCTCGCCTGGACCTTCTTCATAGCGGCGATATCCTTGGCCGGGATCCCGCCATTCAGCGGCTTTGCCGGCAAGCTTCTGATTCTCCAAGGGGCCGGTAAAGCAGGCGACTATCTTGGAATGGCCATGGTCCTGCTATCAAGCTTGATGGTTCTGTATTCCGTGATGAAAATCTTCATCTATGGCTTCTGGGGAACACCTAAAGCTGATTATCGGGAGGGTGCCGTTCCGGTTAATAAGATGCTTTTCCCGGCCGCATTCCTTGTTGCCATTTCCGTCTTATATGGAGTCGGAACGGAATTCATGTATCCATTCATTTCTCAAGCTGTCGAAACATTATTGAATCCGGATATTTATATCAAAGCGGTTTTAAAGGAGTAGTGCCTGATGTCATTCCAAATTTTACTAAATGCGGTCCTTGCGGTTACTTGGATTTTTTTAAAAAATGAGTTTGATGGGAGCACCTTCATCATCGGATATGTACTGGGGCTTTGCATCATGTTCGTCTTCAGGCATTTTTTCAATGACCGCTTCTACCTAAGTCGGGTGATTGCCGTCATCCGCCTGCTGCTCATATTCGCAAGGGAACTCATTTCTTCCAACATCAGCGTCCTCAAGGTCGTTTTAAAGCCGAAGCTGGATATGCAGCCTGGCATATTCGCCTTTGAAACCATGCTGACGAAGGATTGGGAAATAACGGTCCTCTCGAATTTAATTACCTTGACACCAGGGACGCTAGTGGTTGAAGTATCGGCAGATAATCGGATTCTCTATATCCATGCGATGGATATTGCCGACAAAGCCGAAGCAGTGGACAGCATTAAACATACGTTTGAAAAGGCCATCATGGAGGTGAGCAAATAATGTTCGATTTAGCCCTGAAAATAGCCTTGCTCGGTGCATCCCTATCCATGGTTGGGTTCCTCTATCGATTGATCAAGGGGCCATCCGTACCGGATCGAGTCGTCGCACTTGATGCAATCGGAATCAATCTGATTGCATTCGTGGCGCTTGCCTCGATTGTCATGGATACTGGCGCATATCTGGAAGCGATTCTGCTGCTCGGAATCTTATCCTTCATCGGAACGGTCGCTTTTGCGAAATTCCTTGAGAAAGGAGAGATCATTGAAGATGATCGCAATCGTTGAAATCCTATCCGCCCTATTCCTTTTGATGGGTGTGTTTCTCTTTTTAGTGTCCGCTTTCGGCATCATCCGCTTGCCTGATGTCTATACAAGGAATCACGCTGTTTCGAAAAGCTCGACGCTTGGGATACTGTTCATCCTGATTGGCACGTTGTTATTCTTTTTTCATCAGCACGGCCATTTCGATTTCCGGATCGTGCTTGCCATCATTTTCATCTTCATGACCAGTCCCGTCGCTGGACATTTGATCAACCGCTCCGCTTACCATTCAGGAGTGAAGATGTGGGATCAAAGTGTCCAGGATGATTTGAAGAAGAGACGGTGATATCCTTATCAAGGAAAAAAGGCTGCCCTGGTTACAGGTGCAGCCCTTCTCATTTTTATAAGTGAAACGCAAGATCAATCCGTTAAGAATACTTGATCGCCCAAACGGATCTCACCTGTTCGCAGGACGGACGCATATACGCCAAAGTGATTATTCCTTTGCTTGACGACCGTTTTCAACAAGGAAGGATCTTTATGGGAATCGCTTGGGTCGACCGTTATGATCATGCAGCGTTCGCAATGCCTTTTGATTTCCAGTTCGACGCCATTGCCAATGATGATCCGCTTACCGAACCAGGTTTCTTCCAGAAAGGGCGTTTTGTTCACTAAAGACAGGACTAAATTATGCCTGAACCTCCTGCCATCCATTTCGCTTCCCCAAAGCTTCGTCAATTCACCTATTGAGGCATCACTCACAAGCAATATATGCTCTTCTTCAATCGCCCCGAACGGAATATGCGCGGGAGGATACACAACGGCTTCTGCCTCCCGATCCAGCAACAAATCCATTTCCTCCTGAAAGGCAGCCCCGCCCCAGTTCAGCACTTTTCCATTCGGTGCCTTCACTTTCAATTCAGGGTATGCGTTCAAGGTTTCCGCACCGGAAAAGGAAGCTTGATATCGGACCATATCCGGAACCTGGGTTATCGTTATGAATTTCCCATCCTTGTCCTTAAAGGCATGACTGCGATCGCCATATAACCCATAATCCATCACCTTCGTCTTCTTTACCTGTTCACCCGTGAATGATTTAACCGGATGTCGGGTGATTTCCTGTATAGAGCCAACAAGCATAAAAAAACTCCTTTGCAAACATTTACTGCCAAGCCCGTTTTGGAATCCTTTCTTCCGCTACTTTTGCAAGTCAATGATGGCTAACGTACAGCGAGAAATGCAGATAAGCTGATCCTCCTCATCCCGGATCTTCACGTCCCATACCATCGTTGTCCTGCCGCGGTGGATGATAGTCCCTTCCGCAGTAACGAAACCAGAGCGCACTCCCCTGACATGATTCGCATTGATTTCAAGTCCGACCACAGCCTGTTTCTTCTGATCGACAAGTTGCATTCCCCCAGCGCTTGCAACGGTTTCCGCAAGCGCAACCGATGCTCCTCCGTGCAATAGACCATAAGGCTGCCTCGTTCTTTCATCCACCGGCATCGTGGCTATGATTTTCCCATCACCGTATTCTTTCATTTCGATTCCAAGTGTCCCGATCAACGAGTTATCCATATTGATTTCCAATCCAATCCCCCCGATTCTTTTCGTTTTCCTTCAAATAAATGATATCATTTAAAGCACAATAAATGAATCACGATTCATAATACTGAAAATAAAAAAGGATGACCCGAGTCCATCGAGTCATCTCCATCCATTCATTCTGAGATCAGTTCCTTCAATTCAAACCAGCTTGCAAGTCTCGGAATATCCAACTCCCTGTTATAGGAATTATCGATTGCGTAAACTTTCGTGGGAATATCCAATAAAGTTTCCAGGACAGCCGGTTTATCATCGAAATAATAATCCAGCTCCAGTCTATTGATCGTATGGATCTTTTCATGATCCTTCATGCCGCAGAAAAAATGATCGTCCTTAACCGGAAAGCCGTTCTCGATCATCCAGTTTTTCGTCCGTTCACCATGCTCGGCCTTTCTGGCAGTGATGTAATAAATCTCATGACCGTTTTTTTCAAGCTCCTGGAGCGTTTCCACTGCACCGTCGAAAGCGGGACATGATGAATAATACACTTCCTCAGCAAGACTATTCCACATCTTGCCGCCCGCCTCCTTATCAAGCCCGAATGCTTCATGGATTTCTATCGTCTTTAACGCTTTGAATACCGATAGCTCCACGTTTTCATTCAGCTTTTCATTATAAAGGTGGAACGCAAATTCCCTCAAATTAATCAGGGTATCATCAATATCGAACCCAAATCTCATATCATTCACTCCTATTCAAACATAAGCGGCAAACTGTGATGCGAAGGATAGCTCCTTGTCCACTTGAATGGCTTGCAATCTTTCAATTTCGGCCTTTCTTTCCGGCTCTGCGGCTTTTAAACCAAGGAATTCAGTATCCTCATACAGGATGCATTCCCGGATAAGATCGGCTAATAAATCGGCATCTTTCATGGCGCAGTTCAGCCCGAACGCGCCTGTTGGTGTCATCGTATGGGCAGCGTCGCCCATCAAAGCAATTCCATCCTTGGTCCACGTTTCGCAATAGCTGCTGTGAACATCCAATACTATGAAATCATTCCAGGAGCGAATATTTTCATGCGCACTGTTAACCAATTCAGGAAAGGCCTGCAGCAAATTTTCTATGAATGGCTCAAATGGCTGTTTTCGCAAATGGGAAAAGGAGCCGTGCTCTATATTCCAGCCAATTTGGATGGCCCCTCCTGACTGAGTGAAGAGGGCAACTTGGGAGTCATTGACAAGTGCCATCTTGATTGACGGCTGCCATCCTTTTGGAGCCGGGATTTTTGCCCATAATAAATCATAACCATGATTTTTGATCACAGCTCGTATCCCCGCTTTTTTCCGGACCGTGGAAAATCGACCGTCCGCCCCGATGATCAAAGGACTCTCGACAATGATGCTCTCTCCGCCTTTTCTGACATGAACTCCCGTAAACCGGCCTGTTTCATTCTGGATCAGGTCCGTAACCCTGCTGTTGAGCATCAATTGAAAGCAGTCCAGCTTTTTTGCTTCATCCAAGATAGCTGTAAGCAAATGATTTTGCGGAACATGTATACCAACATGATCGACAGGAATTTCAGGTAAAATCCGTTTCAATAATCGGCCTCCATGCCAATATTCGACTTGGTCCATCCTTAGCAAGCCAAGCTTTTCCACACGCTCGAATAAACCGTGCTTTTTTAGGATGTCCTCGCCTTCCTCGTTCAGGAACTCTCCCCTGAATTCCCTTGACACATCAGAATGCCTCTCAAGCAGGACGACCGATATGTCACGTTTGGCCAAGAGGTAGGCCAATAACGCTCCTCCTGGCCCAGAACCGACTATGCATACATCTGTTTTAACCAACATCCTCATTCACCTGATGTCTATTTTAATTTCGGATAAGCCGTGATGCGGATATCCTCTCCAAACGTGTCCACGCCTGAGAAGGCTACATCCAGCGCTTCATCCATCGTATCCACATTAACTCCAGTAAACGGCGTCAGCGAGTTTCGCCCGCCCAATAGTTTAGGAGCTACATAAATCAAGAATTTGTCGATCAGCCCTGCCCTTAGGAAGGAGGCATTGACTTCCCCTCCGCCCTCTAGCAGGACATCCGTAATTCCCTTGTTATACAATTCCTTCATCAATGCGCTCAAATCGAGACCGTCATCATTTTTTTGAACAAAAATGAATTCCACCCCTTTTTCGCTTAAGACGGCCATTTTATCCCCAGGAGCATGTTCCTGCGTCACGATTATCGTTTTGGCTTTCGACGTTTCAACAACATTGGCATCCAAGGGAATACGCAGTTCACTGTCTAAAATGATCCGGACCGGATTTTTGCCTCCGCCTTCGGGAAGTCTGGTCGTTAGTGATGGATCATCGGCCAGTACAGTACCGATGCCGACAAGGATGGCATCGACCTCATTACGCAGCACATGTACGGAATGACGGGATTCTTCACCAGTTATCCATTTTGAATGTCCTGTATGCGTGGCGAGTTTCCCATCAAGCGTCATCGCGAACTTGGAGATGACAAAAGGACGATTCTTCGTCATATTGTGGATAAAGCGTTCATTCAGACTTTGCGCTTCTTTTTCCATGACGCCAACTTCCACTTCAATGCCTGCATCCTTCAGGATCGCGATCCCTCTTCCTGCAACTTCCGGATTCGGATCTTGTGTAGCCACCACTACCCGACGAACGCCGGATTCCTTTACTAAATTCGCACAAGGAGGGGTTTTTCCATAATGTGAACACGGCTCAAGCGTCACGTAAAGGGTTGCACCCTCTGCATACTCACCGGCCATTTTGAACGCATGCACTTCAGCATGCGGTTCCCCCGCCTTACGATGGATTCCTGTACCGGCAATCACACCGTCCTTGACGATGACTGCCCCCACCACTGGATTCGGATTCGTCTTTCCTTTAGCACTGGCCGCTAAATCCAATGCCAGCTTCATGTAATATTGATCATCAATCATACCGTTAGCACTCCTTATACGATCAAAGTTGGCTTATTCAAGGGAATATGTCCGGACTTCTTGACCTTGGTATCCAAATAGAAGCTATTATCTTCGGTGAGACCGCCCCAAAGAGGGATATGATCCTTTGCCGCAAGTCCATGCTTCATCAAGGCATCCAGCTTTTTCGGGTTATTCGTAATTAATGTCACCGGGTGCTCGCGCAATTCCCGCAACACACGGGTCGCCCCTTCGTACGATCTTGTATCGTCAGCAAAACCTAACGCTTGGTTCGCCTCGACCGTGTCATAGCCTTCCTGCTGAAGCAAATAAGCAAGCGATTTGGAGAATAAGCCGATTCCCCTGCCTTCATGATCAGCCAGGTAAAAAAGGGCGCCGCAGCCATGCTCGGCAATCATCTTCATCGATTGGTGAAGCTGATAGCCGCAATCGCATCGCTTACTGCCAAAAATATCACCCGTATGACAGATGCTATGCATCCGGACGAGCGCATCCTTGGACTCTTTAAAATCGCCATATACCAATACGGAGGACTGTTGTCCAAAAGCCAGGTTGGCCTCCGGAAGCGATTCAAGCACCGCTTCCTTGTCATTATCCGTGCCATCCAGCTCAAGCCATGTATACCATTGGAAAACGGCGGAGAAATCTCCTTGTTCCACAGGAAGGTTAACGGGCCCCACTAAGCATATATCTGCTTTCCCGGGGGTTTTCAGGATACTCATTTTATCTATTAAAATGCTTTTTGTTTGCTCGGTTATTTTCATGATAACATCACCTATTTTTTAATTTATAGTGTGCATACTCCTTACTTTAGGTAAGTAAGTATATTACTATCCACTATACCTGTCAATGAAGCAGTTTACAAATAATAGTGTGTCTTTACGCTAAAATTGATAAGAATGGTTTTTCAGAAAAAGGTTGCCGCCGAGTGGCTATCATATCGCAAGACGTTCTTACATAGTTTAACGTATAAAAAGAAAACAGGTCTAAATACAGACTTACGGAAAGGAAGGAATCTTTTTGGAAGATCACCCTTATTTCCCCTTTGTTCATCATCCGTTCAACGAGCTGGCTGGAAGCATGCGCCCCTTTTCTGCGACCAATCCCGATTTGTTGGTCAAATCGGCGTTGGTCTCGCAGACCTTATTGGTCGATGTGCAAAAAGTCATGAACACTTTAGCGACATCCAAGCCTTTCGCAAACGGGTTGATGACCGCTGCGCAAGCATCGGAAAAAAGCCTCGTGACGGAAATGATCCGGAAGATCGGTCTTAAAAACGAACCTGATATCATGTATAACCCAGATGGAATCCGTTTTGATTTCCATCCGAAAACAGGGGATGATAATTGCCATATCATCGTCAGTCTGAAATGGAAGGATATATGACGGCTGATGCCATTTTGAAAAAACCGAAGCCTATGCTCGGCTTCGGTTTTTGTTCATTTCGCTTCGAAGGTTTCGACCAATAGGGCAAGCGTCCGAGCCATGACACCCGTCGCTCCTGCGGTGCATAATGCAGAGCTGCTGGAGGTTGTCGATGTCCCGGCAATATCCAGATGGACCCATGGAGTCCCTTCGGCAAATTCACCGATGAAAGCGCCGCCCATGATCGCATGTCCGGCCCCGCCAGGTGAATTGTTCAAATCGGCTATTTTACTGTTGCGTACCCGTTCCTTGTCTTTTTCAGTGATCGGCAGCCGCCACATCGGCTCGCCGGCCTCCTCCGAGGCTTTTTGGACCTGCTCATAAAATTCGACGTCATTGGTCATTGAACCCGTCATATCCATCCCCAATGCCGTTATGACACCGCCCGTTAACGTCGCTACATCAATCAGGTAGTCTGCACCATGATGTTTAGCATACGTCATCGCGTCTGCCAAAACGAGCCGTCCTTCAGCATCGGTATTCAATACCTCGATCGTTTTCCCGCTCATGGCAGTGATTACATCATCCGGCTTAAAGGCCTCGCCGCTGATCATATTATCAGTGGAAGGAATGACCGCCACCACATTTTGGTCCGGTCCTAATTCGCCGATAATTTCCATTGCCCCCAATACGGCTGCAGCACCGCCCATATCGGTCTTCATTCCAACGATCCCCGCCTTCGTTTTCAATGAATACCCGCCAGTATCGAAGGTGATGCCCTTACCGACCAAGCCGATAACATCTTTCCACTCATCCTTCCCTTGATACTTCAGGACGATCATTTTCGGTGGTTCGACTGAACCTTGATTGACGGCAAGGAGTGCGCCCATTCCCAATTTGAGCATATCTTCCTTCTCGAGGATCTCGACTTCAAAGCCATAGCGTTCACCCAAAGCGGATGAATAAGCCGCCAAATCCGTGGACGTCAGCAAATTCCCAGGGGTGTTGACCAATGTCCTTGCCGAGTTCGTCGCCCTTCCGAAAATCCGGCCTACATGAAGGGCTGCCCCCACCTCATCTTTATCCGCATCACTATAAACGGTAATCGCTTCGATACTTTTTTCGACCTGGTTCGATTTTTGCTTGTATCCGGCAAATTGGTAGGAAGCCAATTCGAAAGCCTCTGAGAATGCATGCGCAGCATCCAGGGCGTCCAGGTTTTCCGTCGTGAATGTATCCAAGGCGACCGACAGTGTAGTGAGCTTGGATTCCGAAATCGTTTTACGTGCTTTCCCCAATGCTTCACGGAGCGTTTCAAACGTAAGCTCTTTTTCCTTCCCCAAGCCCACAAATACCAATCTCTTTACGCCCAGCTTTCCTAATGTATGTATTTTGGCAACCGTTTTCTTCTTGGAAGAGATTTCACCAGCTTTCACTAACTCCGTGAGCTGGCCGCCTAATTGCTCATCCGCTTCCTTCCCAATGCCCGTGAATTTAATCGGTCTGTCAAACACACCCAGAATCAGGCATTCATCGATCATATCTATATTCAACGCATCTTTTACTGTGAACATTTGCTATCTCCTCCATTCGATTACTTTCATTATATCGAAATCTTCTAAAGTTTTCGATAAAGGCATTCAACAATAATATTATAAAGGATATTGTTTAAAAACGGTTACTTTGGAGTAATAGTATAAGAAAGATCATATTTTATCCTTATCCAGCAGGTAATCGACAGGATTTGATGGAACTAATTAATAAGCGCCGGATACGTTCGCTTATGCAAAGCAGGATTTCTTACTTATATATGGTTTCCCACGTTACTCATAATTAGAAAGAAGGCGGATACTTTTGGAATTATTTCTCAACTTCCCTTTAATCGCAGCATTGATTGCCATTTTCTTTGCTCAATTCATCAAGGTGCCCATTCATTTCATCGCTTTTCGCAAAGTGAACTGGGCCCTCCTTAACTCGACGGGCGGTATGCCGAGCTCCCATTCTGCTGCCGTATCAGCCCTTACCGTTGCAGTAGGGATTGAAACCGGCATGGATTCACCCGTGTTCGCGGTTGCTGCGATCTTTGCCATCATCACGATGTTCGATGCTACAGGTGTTAGAAGGCAGGCAGGGGAGCAGGCCGCCGTCTTGAATCGGCTCGTTACCGATTTCAATACATTTGTCGAGCAAGCAAAAAATTGGCAAAAAAAAGCGGATAAGCAGAAACAGCAACAATTAAAGGAACTGTTGGGCCATAAGCCAATCGAGGTATTTTTTGGAGCCTTGACCGGTGTATTCATTGCACTTGTGCTTCACTTTTTCATTTTCCAAGGGTAGGTGATACAGTTGAAAATAATCTCGCTTTGCCCCAGCAATACGGAACTATGCACATATCTCGGAATAGAGAATCAGCTGATCGCCATCGACGACTACTCCGATTGGCCTGAATCCATTCAGCACCTTCCGAGAGTCGGGCCGGATTTATCGATCGATATAGATCATGTGGAGTCATTGAAGCCTGATTTGATATTGGCCTCACTAAGCGTACCCGGCATGGAAAAAAATATCGAAGCATTAAAAAAACGGAACCTTCCCCATATCGTCTTCAATCCACAATCACTTGAAGATATCGCCGATGATTTGCTGACGTTGGGGGAGGCTATCGGCCTTAAGGCTGAAGCTGGGAAACAAGCAGTTACATTCAAGGATACCATCCTTAGCTACCAAGACATCGCCGATAAAATCGAGACGAAGCCCTCCCTATATTGGGAGTGGTGGCCAAATCCCCTATTCAGCCCAGGGGGAATTAACTGGTTATCCGAAATCAGCCGTCTGGCCGGAGGATATAATCTTTTTGAAGACGTGAACATGGCCAGCATCCAAGTCACTGCCGCTGAAGTGATAGAAAAGGATCCAGACCACATTTGCTTGGCATGGGTCGGGGTTCCTTTACGAAAAGTGAATCCGGGGCTCGTCAAAAAACGGAAGGGCTGGAGCGATATGAAGGCAGTTCGCACTCATAACATCCACATCATGGAAGAACCGTTATTCTGCCGTCCTTCCCCCCGTTTATTGGATGGATTGTCCAAACTGGCCAAGACCCTCCACCCACAAGCATACAATCACTTAGAGTGATGACAAGGAAAAGGCTGCCCCTCGAGGCAGCCTGCACGTTTTATAGCTTTTACATGAAAGACACCAGGCCTTCATCCATCGCTTCTTTAAAAGGCAAAGGATGATACATGCTTGTTCAACGCTTGTTCGTTGATCTTTTGCTTGAATACCTGCTTGATCTTCGTTTCATTCAACTTGCTTAGCTGTTCCTCCGACAACTCGCCAGTCCCTTTTTGCACAACATATACCTTCAGGGTTTTCTTACCCCAATTGTCATACACATCCTGTACCGTTTCATAATAGAGGTCAAGGTGATTCCCTTTGATTGCTCCCCCCTTGTCGGCTACCACTCCATAGCCATAGCCGGGAATCCATAGGATCGTTCCTAGCGGGAAGATAGTAAGATCCGCGGCAATGGTGGAGAACACATCCCGTTTCACCTTCACTCCCGAGTACGTAATCCCATAAGAAGGGCTTTCCGGGTATTTTCCGGTTGATTCATAGCCAGCTGTGTACCCTGTAGCCAGCACTTCATGCTTAGGATACTTCAAAAGCTCGATACCTTCCTCTATCGTCGCTGGTACATTGCTTCTGGACGCGGATGCGACTAATGTTGCCACCTGCTCCCCCTTATGGATGGTTTTATATTCGAGACCAAGCAAACGATGCTGTCTCATCGTCGCTTCAAATGGGTCAACTTCAGCAGTAGCCCCAAAAACATGATTTAAGGTTGAGTCGATGGCCAAGATAAATAATATGATAATAGCAACCCTCAAAAATAATGCCTTACACATCTTCATATGTATTCATTCCACTCCTCTCACAAAGATATTAGTTCCCTTTCCAGAGAGAAAGTATTCATAACCAGGCAAAACAACCTTTTTTCGGTATAAAAAAAGGACCGTCCATGAAGACGATCCACCTCGATCAAAACATTTGATATCCTTTTTTTCTTAACGTTTTAATAACCACACCAGCTAAAACAGCACCAAGCAATCCACTTGATAAAATAATGATATCTGCCGTATGCAAGGACGTGAGATTCGTTCCAAGGCTTGAAAAGGACACTCCCGGGTTTCGGAAATATTCGATCAGCTTCGTTTCATTGACAATGACGATGAAGACGATCGGAAATAAAATGACCATGATCCACGATGATCGAAAGAGCATATTGAGCAAAAAGCCAATTCCGAAAAACAATATGAAAAATAAGAGTATTGAGATAATTAAAACGGGCAATGGCATGTTCTTCTTGACCCTCCTTAAAAGCGACACCTTTAGTTTACTGAAAGAATAAATGCCACGTCAACGACTTAATGTCAAAAAATGCCGAAGTAAAGAGATTTACCCATATCACATGAACAATTTATACGATGTATAACCGAAATGATCGCCCGGATTCAATCCATCAAGCATCGTCTGCATCCGTTCTTTTTTGAAAGCCAAGAGCTGCTCCAATAATATAGATTGCTTTCCCTCCTGTATCAATGAATCAGGATCATAAAACCTGGCTTCATACAATTCATCCGATTGAGCGGTGACTTCAAAGCTGAGCGGCTTAAGTAAGAACACCAGCATGTTATCACTGATCTCACCTTTGATGACCCCGCTTCTCACACCTACCATGCCTTCGATTTCCGCATGAATGCCCGTCTCCTCCAAAACTTCCCTTACAACAGCCTCATCGACGGTTTCATCATTTTTGACAAAACCTGCCGGCAGTGACCATTGCCCTTTAAGCCCGCCATACCTTTTGTTCACGACGAGCCATTCGCCTTTATCCGATATCACAAGGCCGGACACTGCCAGCCAGACATTTTTGCATCGTTCCACCAATCTCCACTTCCCCTATCTTCGTTTTAAACCCACCACTTTAACCAAATCTATGGATGCCATGAAAAGCCATTCAGAGACAAACCCCAAATGGCTTTTTTGAATATGGACCCAAAATCAAAGAATGTTGAACTTCCCTTTTTTAGCGACCAGGGAAGGCCCGCCAATCAGCAGCAAGGCTCTGTTATCGACCATTTTCTTCAAGAAGGAGGCGGTCTTTCCCGTAACCTTCTTACCGAATACAACGCCAATTGCATTGTCATCACCAAGTGAGCATACCGTTCCTTTGTTTTCGAAGGTGAACGTTTCAAGGTCACTTTCGTTACGGACCAATTTAGTCAGGTTCTTCGCAATGACCTCTCCCTGCTGCATGGCGATTTGTGCAGTAGGAGGATATGGACGGTTGATTTCTTCGTTGATGATCAGAGCGCAATCACCCACGATGAAGATATCGTCATGCCCGGGAGCACGCATATCAAGGTTCACTTTAATACGCCCGCGCATCGCTTCGAATCCGGAAGCCTCGATCACGGAGTTCCCGCGTACACCAGCTGCCCAGACCACGGTACCCGCTTTGATTTCTTCCACTTCATCTTCGCCTTTTGATACGATGATGCCTTCAGGCGTCGCCCCCTTGATGGGAGTGCCGATTTTGAATTCAACACCTTTTTTCTCAAGGTAGGAAACAGCATAGTCCACCAGCTCCGGATCGAAACCGGGAAGGACGGCTGGTGCGGCCTCCACACAATACATGCGCACCTTCTTGAAATCAATGTCATATTCTTTGCATAGATCAGGGACACGGTTTGCCAATTCCCCAAGGAATTCAATACCCGTAAATCCGGCTCCTCCGACAACGATCGTCAAGCGGTCCTCATTCTTTTCTGCCTCAGAGCTGTACGTGGCGAATTGCAATTGAATATGATCACGGATTTCACGTGCAGTGTTCACATTGGAGATAGAGAAAGCATATTCCTTCAGCCCTTGGATTCCGAATGTTTCCGATTCAGGCCCAAGCCCGATCACTGCGTAATCATAAGCGATCTCACCATTTTCAAGAACGACTTTTTTATCCTCCGTCTTCACTTCCAAAACGGAATCTTGAATGAATGATACCTTGCTGCCATTAATGACACTTTTGATTGGGTAGCGGACACGATCATGGTGAAGCGTTCCGGCTGACGCCTCATGAAGCCATGTCGTTTCGTAGTGATAATCATTTTTGTTGACTAATACGATTTCTGCTTCATTTTGCCCTAGTGCCTTCTGCAAGCGAGTTACGGTCATCAACCCACCATAACCTGCACCTAAAACAACGATAGTTGGCTTTTTCAAAAGAATTCGTCCACCTTTACGATATTTTCTTGTGCTGCTTTCCATAATTAACATCTATTTTCCATCTTATTAATCTACATTATAAAAAGCACTCTTATACAATTGTGACTCATTTCACGTAACCCTTCATACATGTAATTACATGATAAGTAAATATTAGTCTTTTTTCGTATTTTTTTCAAGTAACAAACGCGCCTTTTCAAGACCTTCCACCCCTGAAATGAGCCTATTTTAACAGGCTCAGCCTCGGATATTTTCAAATCGCCTAGAGCGAGGGACCAGGCCGTTTTGGATGGCCGCCGAGATAATAGTCGAAACTTTCCAACTCTTTTCCCGTTTTTTCAAAGTTCATCTATGGTAAAATAAGAGAATAAATTTCAGCAAACCTAGTATATCGGAGGGATAACGTTGGAAGTTAATGAAAAAGTATATGATATCACCATCATCGGCGGAGGTCCGGTTGGATTATTCACCGCATTTTATGGCGGAATGAGGCAGGCTTCCGTAAAAATCATTGAAAGCCTTCCACAATTAGGCGGGCAATTGTCAGCCCTTTATCCTGAGAAATACATCTATGATATAGCTGGTTTCCCTAAAGTGCGCGCACAGGAGCTAGTGAATAACTTGAAGGAACAAATGGCAAAATTCGAACAGACCATTGTCCTGGAGCAAGCCGTGCAAGACGTGGAAAAACAAGCCGATGGAGTCTTCAAGTTAACGACAGATAAAGAAATCCATTATTCCAAAACCATCATCATCACAGCTGGTAATGGCGCTTTTCAACCTCGCCGCATTGAAATTGATGAGGCGAAAGAATATGAAAGCAGCAACCTTCATTATTTCATCGACGATCTCAATCATTTTGCAGGCAAAAAAGTCGCCGTTTTCGGAGGCGGGGATTCCGCAGTGGATTGGGCCCTCATGCTGGAGCCGATCGCTGAAAAGGTAAGCATCATTCACAGAAGAGATAAATTCCGTGCCCACGAACACAGCGTGGAAAACCTTGAAAAATCAAAGGTTGAAATACTGACTCCATACATACCCGCGGATTTAATTGGCACTGAAGGACGGATCCATACCGTTGCCATCAAGGATCCAAAGGGTGAAGATACAGAAACGCTGGAAGTGGATGCAGTCATCGTCAACTACGGCTTCGTTTCTTCTCTCGGCCCCATCAAAAATTGGGGACTCGAGATCCAGAGGAACAGCATCTTGGTCAATTCGAAAATGGAAACCAATATTGCCGGAATTTACGCTGCCGGTGATATTGCAACATATGACGGCAAGGTTAAATTGATTGCGAGCGGCTTTGGCGAGGCGCCAACTGCCGTCAATCACGCTAAGCAATATATCGACCCAAAAGCAAAGGTCCAGCCTATGCATAGCTCCTCCATGTTTTAATATGCGCAATACAAACCAAAAGGTTTCGGAATGGTCTCCCTTCCGGAACCTTTTTTATCTTGATTTAGAACATAACTTCGGAATTATTCATCCAGAGTGAAATGCAACCCAACTCCAAACCTTCCAAAACTGTGGACAATCAAAATATTCATCTTCATTTTCACGCATAGTGGAATGGAACGGAGGGTGCGACACTCCTGCGGGAAATGCGGTTATGGAGAGACACCACAGGCGGGCGCATGCGCCGAGGAGGCTCCACGACCGTCCGCAAAAAGGGAGCGCCTGCAGTGAAATGGAACGTTCAAAGTACTCCACCATAAAACTGTGGGCAATCAAGATTCCCTCTTCGTTTTGCCCCTAATTTCCTCTTAAATCCCGCATGTTATCCCCAATTGCAAGCCTGTGGATAACCTTCTTCCAATAGTTGTCCACAAGTGCTTACCCTCAAATTGTAAAGGGTAATGAATAGAAGTAGATCAGAAAAGGAGAATGCACATATATGAATATTTTAATTGCAGGAGCTAACGGGACGACCGGAAGGATGATCATTGAAGAATTATCGAAAAATCCAGAAATGGATGTATACGGAATGATCCGGAAAGAAGAACAGGCTCAAACGATAAAAGAACTAGGCGGGCATCCTGTTCTGGCAGACTTAGAAGGAAATGTGGATAAAGCAGTGGATAACATGGAAGCCATCATCTTCGCAGCAGGCTCTGGACCAAAAACGGGGCCAGACAAAACGACGGCTGTGGATAAACTGGGAGCCATTAAACTGGTCGATGCCGCCAAAAAGAAAGGAATTGAGCGTTTTGTCATGCTTAGCTCCGTCGGTTCTGATCATCCAGAACAAGCTCAAGACGAAATGCGCCACTATCTTGAAGCAAAGCATGATGCCGATGAACATTTAAAGGCAAGCGGACTGACTTACACCATTGTACGGCCGGTTGCATTGACCAATGAACAGGGTTTAGGCAAAATCTTTGCAGAACAAAAAGTGGACCATACCGATCAATCGATATCAAGAGCCGATGTGGCCACCGTTCTGGCCCAGTCGGTCACAGAGAAAAGTACATTCAATAAGACATTCGAGATTTTAAGCGGTTCATTGCCCATTAAGGAAGCATTGACTACCATGTAACGCAGGAAAAAAGCAGGAATAGTGATAATCAGTAGGCAAACGAGTAATACTCGCGTTTGTCTACGTCTATTTCCATACCTTTTCGTCCTTCCGCGCAGTTTTTCCGTCCTTGTACGCAGTTTTTCCGTCCTTCCTCTCGCTTTTTCCGTCCTTGCACACAGTTTTTCCGTCCTTCCGTTCAGGATGAGAACTTTCAAAACACCTTTTGCCCCATAACTAAGGAGGACACTTGTTAAAGTGCCCTCCTTTTCTAACGTGTTGAAATTTATCAGCAATTCTCCGGCGTACCGGCGTTCTTGGCCGTTTTGAAGGATGATCCGCATCCGCATGACGCAATCGCATTCGGGTTTTCGATCGTGAAGCCTCCACCCATCATGGTCTGTTTATAATCAATGACCGTTCCCTTCAATATATCAGCATCCCCGTTATCCACAAGGATCTTAATTTCAAACTGTTCCAGCTGGGAATCTTTTTCTCCTGGCTCTTCCTCAAAACCCATTCCGTAGGATAACCCACTGCAGCCTCCGCCTTTAACGGCCACCCTTAAAAAGGAACCCTCTTCACCATTATGTTTCATCATTTCTTTTATTTGAAAAGCAGCAGCTTCCGTTATATTAACAACATCACTCACAATAAATCCCTCCTTCTTATGATCTGTGAGATAAACTATTTCTCCTTATAGTATATACCAAAGAATTTCGTACGCTCAATCTTCCAGCTTGAAAAAAATCGGAATTACCACATCCATTTTACCAACATTATTTCTAATATAGTTTATAATGGGTACAATGAATCAAGCATATAGACTCATTCATTAATTTTATTGGCAAGGGGGGATTCTCATCCAAGATATACAGCCACTATATGACAAAAGCATGGAATGCCTGCTGTGCAAGCAAAAATCGACCACAAAAAAAGTCCGATCACGCTTTGCAAGAGTAGCCAAATACGAAACGGACTTTTGCCCCATTTACGCTGATTCATCCATCAATGCCCTTTACTATACCATTTTTGTTTGCCCTCACTGCGGCTTTTCCTATTCCGAGGAATTCTCCCGATACTTCCCTCCCGCCACTAAGGAAGCCATAGAGGAGAAGGTCAGCTCACAGTGGGTTCCCCAACATTTCAGTAACGAGCGATCGATTAAAGACGCAATCAATTCTTACAAGCTGGCAAGTTATTGCGGTGCTTTAAAAAAGGAAAAACACATTATCCTGGCAGGCATCCATCTACGAATTGCCTGGCTATACCGGATTACCCAAAACTCGGAACAAGAAAAAAGATTTTTGAGGTTCGCACTTACGGAATTTGAAGCATCCTATTCTACAGGCGACTTCAGCGGTACCCGGGCATCCGAAGCCAAGATCTTATATCTCGCCGGCGACATTTCAAAAAGGATTGGAGATCACAAAGCAGCAATCAAGTATTTTTCATTAGTTTTCGAACGACAAAAAAATGCCCGGGAAACCTCCATCATCCAAATGGCCAGAGACCGTTTTCAGGAAATTAAACACGAACAAGGCAGCCGGACAACCGCCGCATCACTCAATGGCTAATGCCATCTTCGTGCCATTGCAGAGCGAAATGCAACGAAAAGGCAACTCTTACTTAAACTGTTGAGATCTCGCTCCTTGTTTACACGCTAAGTGAAATGGAACGGACGGTGTGAGCCCCCTGCTGAAAAAGCTCGGTAAGCACGCGCCTGAAGCGGAAAGTGATGGTACAAAATATCCAAACTGTGCCATCTTCATTTTAATCGAAGGGAAACAAAACGCTAAAAAGGCTGCAGAACGCCCCCTTATGCATCGAGAGTCCATCTGCAGCCTTTCCTGCTGTGCCATTGATGAGTCCTTTTTTTCAGATTTCGAATTCATCAATGAACTTATATATATTTTCAACTAATTCATCCGTTGTGTCACCAGAAACCACTTCGCCATTCACAAGCGCGTATAAGTTACTGGAGCATTTACCACAATAGCCCAGGCATCCATATTCGATGATATCCAAATTCGGATCCCGTTCCAATCTTTCCATAGCCTCCTGCGCGCCACTGGCCAGATTGCTTACACAAAATTCAATGATCGGATACATTGTTTCACCTCACCGTTACTAACAATCCATCTTATTACTTTTCCCATTTACAGTCAATATTTACGCATAAAAAAGCAGCCGATTTCAAGATATCGGTTGTGATTTCCTTATATATTCGTTATACTTTTGTCGGGGTATGTAAAAAGAAAATTATCAAAAATTTTTTATTCTTACTACTAATGGGGTATATATATTCAGTAAAAATTTCAAAGGTTCATTTGGGAGAATCCGAACGTGGGATACTTGTTTTCAACAAGTAAAACGATTATCAAATTTTTTCAAAGAGATCAAATAAAGGGGAAAATTATATGAAGAACTTAGTCATACTTGGTGGTGGGTATGGTGGTATGCGCATGTTGCAAAGACTGTTGCCTAATCAGCTTCCTGAAAACGTGAGCATCACGCTTATCGACCGCAATCCTTATCACTGCTTAAAAACCGAATATTATGCTTTGGCAGCAGGCACCATTCCTGATCAGCACATCCGTGTTGCATTTCCTGAACATCCTCGCTTGAAGAACGTATACGGAGAAGTACTTTCCATCGATATGGAAAACAAACAAGTCATAATTGAAAACCAAGAACCTGTCGCTTATGATGATTTAGTCATTGGACTAGGCTGTGAAGATAAATTCCACAATATTCCTGGTGCAGACACACATACGTACAGTATCCAAACCATTGATAAATCACGCCGCACATATTCAGCTTTGAATAATTTAGGTGCTGGTGCAACCGTGTCCATCGTGGGCGGCGGTCTAAGCGGTGTCGAGCTGGCAAGTGAATTGATCGAAAGCCGTTCCGATTTGAACGTGAAGCTATTTGACCGCGGACCGCATATTCTTTCAGCTTTCCCAGAAAGATTAAGCACATTTGTCGAATCTTGGTTTGATAAACATACAATTGAAATCGTCCATCATTCCAATATCACCAAGGTTGAACCTAACCTGCTTTATAATGGCGATGAAGCTGTCCAAAGTGATGTCATCGTCTGGACTGCTGGAATCCAGCCAAGCATAATCATCCGTGAAATGGATATCGAAAAGGATCGTCAAGGAAGGGCCGTCCTTACTCCTCAGCATTTCCTTCCGACTAATGATAGCATCTTTGTTGTCGGCGATTGTGCAAGTCTGCCGCATGCACCAAGCGCTCAATTAGCGGAATCCCAAGCTGAGCAAATCGTCCAGGTTCTTGTGAAGAAATGGGCAAATGAACCGCTTCCTGAAAGCTTCCCTGCCATGAAACTAAAAGGAACATTAGGTTCTCTCGGGAAAAAGCAAGGTTTTGGCCTTGTAGCAAATCGACCGATCACTGGAAGAGTGGCACGCCTCATGAAATCAGGCATTCTCTGGATGTATAAATACCATAACGGTTGATCTTGCATGTCGCTTTCATAAACTGGCCCACTGAGCTGCGTACAGCTCGCTTCATGGGTCAGTTTTTTATTTATTCCATTATATATCATAATTGCATCTTGTATCCATATCTCTCCATCGCTTCCACCACTTTTTTTAGACTCACATTACCTTCCGCGATGATTTCATCCTCGATAAGGACAAGCGGATAGAATAGATCTTCCTCGATCATCCTCGCGGCAAAGCTCTTTTGCTTCAGCTTTTCAGGGGGATTGTACATATCGATATAAGAAATCCTGAAGCTCTGCTCAGGGAACTTCCTCGTTAAGGCCGCTTCGAGCCATTCACAAGTATCTTTCGAAGAAGGCAGGTTTACACAGCTTGCACAAATTTGCTCCGCACCATAAACCTCAATCTCGATGTCTTTCTTTACCATACTATTCCTCCTTCAATTCAGTATATTAGCTGCCTCTTGATAACATTATAAGAACATTCACCTGTTTCCTTCTTATTTATATAATATAGATTATATTTCCGCAAAGTTACAGTTGGATTTTTTACTACCTTCGCATTATAATATGAATAGGAAAGGAGTCGATTGCAATGTCTAACCAAACAATGGAAGTTCAAGTTCAAGATGTTCTAGATAAGCTTCGTCCGTTTCTTCTTCGTGATGGCGGTGACTGTGAACTAGTTGACGTAGAAGATGGAATTGTAAAATTACGATTACTGGGAGCTTGCGGAAGCTGTCCAAGTTCGACCATTACGCTAAAAGCGGGTATTGAACGCGCCCTTCTTGAAGAAGTTCCAGGTGTAGTGGAAGTTGAACAAGTATTCTAATGTCCCTTTAAATAATATGCGGCGCCTTCATTAATGCGCCCAATCGTTTTCATGCAGACAGGGACTTACCTGGACTGTTATAGAAATAAAGCTGACTCGGCTTTTGCCTTATCAAATGGATTGATACGGCTTGACACGGGTCAGCTTTTTTTTAATTTCATTCACAAAAATTCCAAGTTTTCTTTTTCTTGCTCCGAGAGGATGGCTGTATGGCTGCCTTCATTATCGATTTGCAGCTCTTTCACAACATATTCCGGAAACGCCAGCTTCAATGCCTTGAGCACGGCTGCTGATTTTTCCGTGGATGCCAAGCTTAAAACAGTCGGACCTGCACCGCTTAGTGCCGTCCCAAACCCGCCTTCTTGAAGGACGATCTCCTCTATAAGAGTCAAATGAGGAACCAGCTCCTCTCGATAGGGCTGATGGAACCGATCGCTTTGCATCATATCGCCAACAAGCTTCCAATCCTTCGTCAGGACCGCGGCAACCAAGACATTGGCAGCCGCACTTCCAGCTATCGCATCTTTATAAGGAAGGGAAGCGGGAAGGACATTCCTGGAATCCTCAGTCATCAATTCAAAATCGGGTATGACCGCAATCACCTTGACCCCTTCAATTGGAAACGAAACGACATCCGTCCTTCGCTCTGTATGCAGACCTACAACCAATCCGCCATGAACGGATGCCCCTGCATTATCGGGATGCCCTTCAAATAGGGAAGCATGCCTATTCTTTTCAGCAGCGGTCAATCGGAGTTCACCTACGATGTTTGCCAACTCGATGCCGGCCACAATGGCAGAGGCACTGCTCCCCAGACCTCGTGCCAATGGGATTTCACTGGAGACGAAAATCCGGCATGGAGATAGTTCCTTCCCATATGCCGCCGCCGTTTTCTTGGCGATCTGAACGATATAATTTTGATCATCCCTTGGAAAAACAGACATCTCTTCCGAAAGCGGAATGACTTCCCAATGATCTGATGAAGATCCGTGTATTTCCAAGTAAAGCCCAAGCGCCAGACCGATGGAATCGAATCCCGGTCCTAAATTGGCCGTACTTGCCGGCACACGGATCAAGAACATCTCCGACTCTGCGCTCATGCCTGCTTCACACCTTGCAAATGCTCCAAAATGACTTCCTCATCCATTGGCAGCAAAGTAGGCTGAATCGTGCTCGTATCGACTGCCACATTCGGATCCTTCAGGCCATTCCCCGTCAGTACAGCAACGATTTTACTTCCTTTTTTGATTTCACCGCTTTTTAACTGTTTATAGATTCCAGCGATGGAGGCGCACGATGCCGGCTCTGCGAAAACACCTTCTTTTTTTGCCAGCAAATGATAGGCTTCAAGGATTTCTTCGTCTGTCACTTCATCGATTTTCCCTTTGGATTCATCGGCCGCTTCGACCGCGAAGTTCCAGCTGGCCGGATTACCAATTCTGATCGCCGTCGCAATCGTTTCCGGATTTTCAATGACGCTATCCCTTACAATCGCAGCGGCTCCCTCAGCTTCGAACCCCCTCATTTCAGGAAGGCCCGTTTGTTTCGCTTCATGATATTCCTTAAAGCCTTTCCAGTATGCTGTTATATTCCCTGCATTCCCGACTGGAAGCGCCAATATATCAGGTGCTGAGCCGAGTGCGTCACAAATTTCGAAAGCCGCCGTCTTCTGCCCTTCGATCCGATACGGATTGACCGAATTCACCAGCGTAATCGGTGAGCTCTCACTAAGCGAACGGACGATTTTTAAAGCTTGATCGAAGTTGCCTTCAATCGAAATGATTTCCGCCCCGTACATAACGGCTTGGGCAAGCTTGCCCATGGCGATTTTACCTTCAGGGATGACCACGATGCAACGAAGGTTAGCACGAGCGGCATAGGCGGCTGCAGCGGCGGATGTATTGCCAGTGGAGGCGCAAATGATCGTATCGCTTCCAGCCTCTATCGCTTTGGCGACAGCCATCACCATTCCGCGGTCCTTGAACGAACCCGTTGGATTCGCTCCTTCATATTTCACATGCAGGTCGATCCCCCACTCTTCGGATAAACGATTCAGTCTTATCAAAGGGGTATTTCCCTCCAAAAGGGATAATGCAGGTGTGTTTTCATTAACAGGTAGAAAATCCTCATACGTGCTTATAAGTCCTTGCCAGCTCATTTATTGTCCTCTCCTTCAACTCTATATGTGCTTTTTACTTCACGTACCATATTGTAGTCATGCAATTTCTGTTTAATTTGTTCAAATGCAGCCAAGGTGGCAGTATGCGTCACCAATACGATTTCAGAGGATTCCTTTTCATCAAGCGGCAATTGAAGGATTTTGTCGAACCCTACCCCATGCTCTGCGAATAAATTCGTAATTCTGGCTAACACGCCCACTTCGTCCTGGACATGTAATCGAAGGAAGAACTTCGCAAAAATCTCCGTTGCATCTTTTAATTGCTTCGGGTACTGAGGTGAAACGGCACTGCGGCCATTTACGCCAAGCCTCATATTCTTGATGACCGTCACCATATCCGAGACGACGGCAGTGGCAGTCGGTAAACTCCCGGCTCCCGGACCGTAAAACATCGTTTCCCCTACAGCCTCCCCATACACGTAGACTGCATTATATTCGTTGTTTACCGAAGCCAATGGGTGTGCTTCCGGAAGCAGTGCCGGCTGGACGCTCACTTCCACCCTCTCCCCCGATCTTGAGGCTACACCGATCAATTTCATTGTATATCCAAGCTTTTTGCTATATCTCAAATCCTCTTCGGATATCTCGGTAATCCCTTGTACCTCCACATCATTCAAGCCGATGTTCATCGAGAATCCTAGTGTGGATAGTATCGCCATTTTACGGGCTGCATCCAATCCCCCTACATCTGCTGTCGGGTCGGCTTCGGCAAATCCGAGCTCCTGGGCTTCCTTCAGGACGTCCTCATATGCTCTGCCTTCTTTGCTCATTTTCGTTAAGATGAAGTTCGTCGTACCATTGACGATTCCCATCATTTTCGTGATCCGATCCGAAGATAGTCCATCTACAAGTCCTCGTAAAATCGGAATTCCGCCTGCTACACTTGCTTCATAGAATAAATCACATTGATTCTCAGTGGCCAATTCGAGCAATTCCGGTCCGTATAAGGCCATCAAGTCCTTATTGGCCGTAACGATATGCTTTTTATTCTTTATTGCTTTTGTCAAATAACCGCGTGTTTCCTCAATTCCGCCCATAACCTCAATCACGACATCAATTTCGGGATTGGAAAGGATATCCTCGGGATACTCGGTGAGCATGTCTTTATCAATCTCGACAAGCCGCTCCTTGGCTGTATCTTTGACTAGTATCTTTTTGACGGATATGGAACAGCCCACTTGATGCATCAGCTTATCCTGATGACTTTCAAGGATTTGCACGACTCCTGACCCGACTGTACCTAACCCCAATAAACCGATAGAGATGACTTTCATTTTTGGCTCCCCCTTAAAACTGTTTATCTACAGAAAACATTTGTATTTGTATAGTAGACATTATAAGTTCAATTCACATAATTATCAATAGTTAGAAAAACGGATATGCGAGCTTTTTATGTACACCCCTTGATGGAGTAAGCACGGATATGGTGAATATTTTTAAGGAAAAACCTTTTTCCATATTGCTACTTGACGGATTTCAGTGACTCCTCCGTCCCCATGATGATATGTGGTTCTTGTGCTGGGTCGAGCCATTTCAAAAGCGCAAGGACATTCTTTTCGGCCATTGCCACGCATCCTGCAGTCGGCTTCGTTTCCCCTCTCCAAACATGAAGGAAGATTGCACTGCCTTTTCCTTTTACGATCGGATTCGTATTATAATGGATGACCGTCCCATATTTATAGAGTTCATGATTCATCCTTTCGAAGGACTTCCATTTATCCGCAGGGTTACCCTTATAGGTTTTCCACTTGTTATAATCCTGGGATGTTTGATCATCGATCCAATAGTCATATTCAGTCGTTTTCTTATAGCCCAGCTTCAGGCCGCCCGGCTTCGTTTCGCTTCCAAACGCCGTCCCAAAGGAGTAAATTCCCACCGGGGATTTTCCGTCGCCCTCCTTTTTACTGGTCGTAAAGCCATTCTTGCCAATGACGCCCTTCATCTCATTCAACGCCCGTCGCCACTCGCCGCTTTTCTTTTCGTATGGTATGACTGTAACGTGCGTATCAGTCATCGATTTCCCTTTCACCGATACAATCTGGTTGACCCCTTTTCTCGTGTCGAATTTCTTCAGCAGGGCTTTTTCACCGGTACTGAAAACCTCCCTTGCATCCGTCATGCTCAAATAGGCGGTCTTTTTCGCGTGACAAACCTTATACCAGCTTCCTGTTCTGCCACTGGCCGATAATTCATCATTTTTCTTATACGTTTTTAACGTTTTGCTTGAAGCCGTAGCCCTTTCTTTCAGCTCAGCCGTTTTCTTCAGTACGACTTTGTATTGTGATGCTTCACAAGCTGTTGTTTCAGCCTGCACAGGCAAGGTCACCTGAAGGCCAAACAAAAGTAAAAGGGCTGCCATCATCATTTTTTTCATTGACTCTTCCTTTCCCGTCCCGGTTGAATTCACTGATAAAATCAAACTATTCAAAAAAATCTTGTTATCATCATAACATAGTCAATCTGGATGAATCATATTTCTTTCCCATTTTCAGCTAAATCCAATCAACTTTTGGCAAATCATATTGTTTGGCCGGGACTTCCGCCAATTCATAAAATTGTTTAAGGAAGGATTCATATTGTTGGGATGATTTTGTTATTTGTGCGATTTTGTCCTCCAGCTCATTCGATCTTGTTTCCGTTTTCTTGGAGAAAAACTCTTCGACCGTTTCAAAATAATGAATCGGAAATAACATTCTCGAATACAACAACCGGGCCGAAAAACTGGAGAACGGTTCGATCGCCTGGTATTCATGAAAAAAATGACCGATGCCGCGCTGATGCGTGTGCACATTCTGAAAATAGTGTTCCCTCACCCATTCGGCCACATCCCTCGTCCCGTGGTCGAATACCCAATCGAACGGATTTTTCACCCATTTATTACTTTTCCAAGTATCATGCAAAAACCGTTCGTAACACACCGTGCCACTATCGACAATTTGCGGGGTATCATCAATTTCCGTGTCGACTAAATATTGAATCGCATTTTCACCTAGCACCATATAATAGGGAAAGGTTTCTATAAACAATTTTTCAAACTGGTTATCGGGATGGGCGGTCAGCTTATCCCTCCAAATCCGTTCCAATTGATCGATCCTTTGTTCCCAAAGCTCTTTCCATTTTCCGATTCTCGAGCAGGCGGAAATGGTTTCATTAATGCCTCTCCCGCGTTGATGGAATCTTGCCAGTCGTCTACCTGGATTGAAATTTTTCGGCCCTTCCAAAGCCTGATTGCCAAGCAGGATAAATAATTGTTCATCGGCTTCGGAAACATAACTGCCATGATTGGCCAAGACGAATGCCGATACGTGTCGATCGCCTTGGCCAATCATATGCTGCGACATTTTATGGCGTTCGACCAATTCGTCCTGCTCGATGTTCTCGATGGGGACGATACTGTACACCATGTTCCCTGAACGAAAGCTCGGAAATCGGCTATTGTCCTCTTCTCGCTCCACCTGGATTCCGTAATTATTGAAAATGATTTCTTCTATCATGGAATGGCCCCCTTCAAAAAATGGATATAATAGAAATAGCGGACATCATATACTTATATATATATGTGGAATAACCCGTTTTCTGAATGATTATTGAAACCTTTTGGAAATACGAAGCACCTCATGAAATCTCTGCACTAGAACTTATCCCTAATAATATAGAGAAATGGGTGATGACATGGTTAATATTGAACAATCAATGTCTGAAAAGACAGCTCGTAGATGGCTAAGTGAACGAGGCGTTAAATTGGAGGACATCGCAGAGCTTGTCATGTATTTACAATCCAGCTATCATGAAAATCTCCAAATGTCCGATTGCCTTCATAACGTCGAACGGGTCCTTTCAAAACGCGAGGTCCAAAATGCCATCCTGACCGGCATCCAGCTGGATATGCTGGCCGAGAAAAAATTACTTGAGGAACCATTACAGAGCATCATTGAAATAGATGAAGGACTATATGGAGTCGATGAAATATTGGCTTTTTCGATCGTCAATGTTTACGGATCGATCGGCTTTACGAATTATGGTTTCATCGATAAACAAAAACCAGGCATCTTACAATATTTGAATGATAAAAGCACAGGTAAGGTCAACACCTTTTTGGATGACATCGTCGGGGCAATTGCCGCTGCCGCTTCAAGCCGGCTTGCCCATCGAACCGAAAATGCAGAATGAGGTCAGTTGATGCCGCAAAATGAAAATGGCACAAAAAAACCAGGGCCGCCATGTGAACTGACCCATCGAATTGAGACTTAGAAAAAACACTCATGCTGCCTGCTCTCCAAACTCAATTGGAGACAGGTAGTTTAATTTTGCTTGAATACGTATTTGGTTATAATAATACATGTATTGATTTACCATTTGCACTACTTTAGAATTAGATATAGATGCTCTTCTTTGAGTGTTGAATCCTTCCGACTTTAGCGAGGAGTGAAAGGATTCTATGACGGCATTATCATGGCAGTTTCCTTTTCGGGACATGCTTGTGATGATGCCTTTTTCTTTAGCTAAATTTTGAAAAACATAAGATGTATAAACAGAACCTTGATCAGTATGAATCAGTAACCCATCTTTTGGTTTTCTTTTCTCTACAGCTTCATTAAGTGTATTTTTAACCAAATCTACATCCTGAGTCTCACTCACTTTGTAGGTTACAATCTCGTTATTATAAAGGTCTATGATTGTTGATAAATACAACATTTTTGATCCATATGGTAAATAAGTGATGTCCGTTACCCATTTCTCATTAGGCTTGGCAGCTGTAAATTCTCTATTTAGGATATTTTTCACCACAATGTTACTCTCACCATTTAAATATTTTGGTCGTTTAACTTTAATTTGACACTGCACTTGATATTTCTGCATGATCTTTTGAACTGTTTTTCGATTAACTTCAATTCCATGTATTCTTTTTAGAAGAGCCTTGATTTTCCTATGACCATAATGAAAATGACTCTCTCCGCATAGGAGAACGACTACTTCTTCAAGTGGGCTCATAACGGATCTTGTATACTTTTTCTTCCACCTATAATAGGTGGCCTTAGGTACTTCTAATACTGTTAATATATCAACGATTTTGTACATGGAAGACAGTTCCTTGACTACTTGTACAACAATTTGTGGCTCCAACTCCTCTCGATCTCTTGGTACTTTTTTAAGATTTCCAACTGTGCTTTTAATTGCTTATTCTCTTGTTTTAAAGCATCTTTTTCACTTAAACCAGCAGGTCCTTTTCCATACGTATATTGTTTTCCTACAGGCTGAGAGAATCGATGGGTTTGCCCTTCATCATGCCATTTCTTCCATGTTTTAATCTGGGATACATTTTTGATTCCTAACTGTTTCATTATTGCTTTATTACTCATTCCTTGTAACTTTAATTCTACAGCTTGCCATTTTACTTCCTCGGGGTAGTGAACTCTTGTGCCCATGAAGAAAAACACCTCCAAAATCGTTTAGATAACTAATACGACTCAAGGGGTGTTTTTTCCTTGTCTCATTTTACTGGGTCACTCTAATGGGCAGACCTGGTTTTTTTCATTCGAATTTCCATAGATCGAGCGTGTTGACCACATATGTTGGCTGCTGATCATATTGCTTCAGGCGTTCTGAATCCGTTACGCCGGTATGGACAAGCAAGGTATCGATGCCTGCATTGATGCCAGCCATGATATCCGTATCATAGTTATCGCCGACCATGATCGTCTCTCCCTTAGGAACCCCCAATACTTGGAGCGCTTGCTCGACGATGACCGATTCAGGCTTACCGATGAAAATCGGCTGCACTTGAGTCGAAACGGATACAACGGAGGTCAACGCACCATTACCCGGCATAAGTCCCTGTTCGGTAGGGATGGCAATATCCCCGTTGGTTGAGATGAAGGTCGCTCCATTCCGGACTGCCAGGCATGCCTTTGACAGCTTTTCGTAGTTGACGCCACGGTCGATGCCCATCACAAGGAAGTCTGGATTTTCATCCACCAGCTGCATTCCTTTTTCCTTGATGGCCTCGATGATCCCTTCTTCACCCACTACATAGACGGACGCATCCTTTTTTTGTTGGGCTATGTAATTGGCAGTCGCCATGCTTGTCGTGAAAACTTGTTCATCTTCGGAAGCGATCCCGATGCTCCTCAATTTATCCGCTACCTGTGCCGGGGTCCGGGACGAGTTGTTGGTTACGAATAAATAAGGGATATCCCTTTTTTTCAGGTCATTTATGAACCCAGCCGCCTCCGCGATTTGTTCAGTACCGCGGTACATGGTGCCATCTAAGTCAATTAAATATCCTTTATACGCCTTCATTTAGTTCGCCTTCCTAACGCTGCTAGTTTTTAAAAGCCGATACAGGTCCCAATTCGTTTGTTAAGTAGTCCCTTACCGAATGAGGGAATGACTTGAATGCCCCGATGTTTTCCTTGAACACGGAATGCAGCGCTTGGTGATCGACTTCAATGAAATCCTGAACGAGCATTTTCCTTAGTGGCAGCACCTTTTTAAATTGCACCATTTTATCCTCGGAAATGACTTTTTCATCATGCAGGATATCGATGATATCATCATAGCTGCCTGGGTCGCGCATGATGAAACCATCGATTATCGCATTTCCCGCATCAAGCACGGAATCGATGGATGTATGTATCAGCCTTTCCGTGATAAGCTCGGAATGGTCTCCATCCCAATTATCAAGCCCTTCGAAAATTCCAAGCTGCTTTTCAAGAAAAACTAATATTTGTTCAATCTTTTGACGGTCTACAAAGTACATTTTTTCCAGATCCTTTCTGATCTAAGATGCTAGGGGGATCATTGCTATAATTGAATGGCAAGTCGGTTCATGACTGCATTAAACCTGCCTTATTACTTGATGATACCATAGCTTCTCCCACACTCTCAATTCCTTCAGCCCAATCCTTTTATCGTATGGAGCATTTGCCCCTTTTTCAAGGGTTGCAACTAGGGAAACCGTATCCTTTATATTCTTGACATCCAGCCCCATATCGATGCCAGCCAATCAATATGTCTGTCACTAGCCGGAGTGAAACCGAATCTAAAAATGACTGTTCCCCTATTAAAGTCGCTTTGTTATGATGTAACTACAAATAAATAACAAGGGAATGATACTATGGAAGATCGTTTTTATTTATACAACGATGTCGTTGATACGAAAACCCGGTTCATCAGTTTCATGGGAGAGGAATCAAGATACGATTTAGCGATCACGACAACCGATCGTTTTTATGGAAAAAAACTTGTGCTGAATATGCAGAGTAACCGTTTCGCCATAATTGGGCCGGATGATTTAGAAGAGGAAGGCTACCTTGAGCATGCCTTTCAGTTGTCAGAAGCGGAGGCGGAAGAATTAAGTCACTTTTTAATGGAAATCGTCTAAAATGCTGAAGTTTTCTTCCTGAACGGGAAACCTACTGAATGTACGATTACATGAGGGGGGATTACTTTGGACAAAGAAGAATACCATGACTTCTCCAATGTAGAAAAGCAACGGGATTACTTAATCCCTGAAGAATTTCCCGAAGGACCATTTGGATCACCCATTGCAAAAGATGCACCAGTTGAAAACAAGGACACGCCATGGCAGGAAGGGCAACGATACCAAAGTGCCTTCAATTATGAAAATAAGTCGCTGCACGAAGATTTGCCACGTAAATACCCTGGTGCACATCCGACACATGATGATCCAGATAAAGATGAGCAGCCTCCTTACAAAGGGTACGGAAGCTCATGACTTGGAAGGCCAGAGCATTTCTGGCCTTTTTTACTTCTTGACCTTCTTCACGACGAAATAAGGACAGCCAAAATTACAGTATTCATATAGATATTCACTGAGTGTGCTGATTTTCGTGTCAAAGGTCGCTTTCTGATTCGTATCATCAAAAAATCCGCGCAGCCTTAATTGACCGTAACCCCAATCCCCCACGATATAATCATACTTCGTTAAAATCTCACTGTATCTGGCTTTAAAGGCATCTTCGTTATACCCTTCCCTTTCATCCTCTATTATTTCATAGGTCAGGTTATTGATGGTAATCATTGCTTTCACCTCTTTAAAATACATTCTTTCTTTAAATTATAACTGATTCCCCATCAATTACTAAGCGAAAAATAGAGAAATATGTTCATCCTAAAGTTATGGGGGTGTTAATGATGAAAAAGACAATCATGACGTTAGGTTTAAGCTCGATCATTGCACTGACCGGCTGCTCCGATAAACACGAGCAGGGGCTCGGTGCAAAAAACCATGCAAACAACCCAACAAACGTAAATAATCCCACTCAGTATTATGACGAGGATTATCGTAATCATGATAACAAAAGCGATGACTTCGGGTTTACCCGGACAAATAAGACGACTACTAACAGACGTAACGTTTCCAATAAGACCGCTTCCATCGATCGTGAGCAATTATCGGATGTCATATCCAAGCTCAGTGTACAAATTCCGAGTGTCAATGATGTATCCACCCTTGTGACAGACGAGGAAGTTCTCGTCGTTTATGATACGGATACCAAGGATAGGATGGATACCGCTGACCAAGTGAAGCGCACTGCCATGTCTGTCGTCCCTCGTTATTATCATGTATATGTTAGTGATGATCCTGCCCTTGCCCAAAATGTCGAGAATTTCGCTACATTGAAATCAGGCAGCAGAGGCATTGACTATACGATTGAACAGACCATCAAAAGCATGCTCAAGTCACCACAAGGATACAAGATGAGCGATGTGGAAAATGAAAACGGTGAAATGATCAACGATAATAAAGATCATCACGATAATATCAGGCAAAAAATGAGCAATCTCTGATTCGCAATAAAAGGAAAGGACCGAATGCATTTCGGTCCTTTCCTTCGTTCTATTTCAATAATTCTTCACCTTTGCTTTGCTTGTGTTTTGCAGCTGCATTGACCTGTTCATCCGCGTGATACGAAGAGCGGACAAGCGGACCTGACTCACAATGGCTGAAGCCTTTTTCCAAAGCGCGGTCTTTCAATTCAGAAAATTCCTCGGGAGTGTAGTATTTAAGAACCTTCAAGTGCTTTTTGGTTGGCTGCAAATACTGGCCGATCGTCATGATATCGACATTATTCGCCCTTAGGTCATCCATCGTTTCAAGGATTTCATCGCGCGTTTCGCCTAGACCGACCATCAAGCTGGATTTTGTCGGGATCTCCGGATACAATTCCTTAGCCCTTCTTAACAGCTCCAATGAACGTTCATATTTCGCCTGGGCCCGTACGCGATCGGATAAGCTTCTGACGGTCTCTATATTATGGTTGAGAATATCCGGCTTGGCATCCATCAAAATCTTGATATTTTCATGCAATCCACCCATATCGGACGGCAATACTTCAATGGATGTAAATGGGTTTTTACGGCGGATGGCACGAACCGTTTCAGCAAAAACCTCAGCGCCTCCATCCTTTAAATCATCACGGGCAACAGCCGTTATGACCACATGCTTTAAATTCATCAGTACAACGGAGTCTGCGACACGCTCAGGTTCCGCCCAGTCCAGCTCATTGGGACGCCCGGTTGTAACCGCACAAAAGCGGCAGGCCCTTGTACATATTTCCCCTAGGATCATGAAGGTCGCCGTTCTTCTTACCGCCCAGCATTCGTGGATATTCGGGCATTTCGCTTCCTCACAAACCGTATGGAGATTTTTCTCTCGCATCATATTTTTTAAACCAAGATAATTTTCATTAGTATTAAGCTTTATTTTTAACCAATCTGGTTTTCGAAGAATTTCTTTATTTGTAGAAGACACGGAAATGTCACTCCATTCTATAGAAATTAACACACCCTACTTTAACAATAATAATACATTTATACAAGTTATAGTTGGATTCCCATTATTTATTTTTCATGTTTGAAGCCAAATCAGCAAAACTATAAAAGATGGACGGACTGATGTTGTTATCAATATGGATAGTGTCATGAAAGGAGCTGCCCCGTTGAAAAGATTTTTCCTTTTTACAATAGCTTGTTCATTCATTATGAACGGTCCTGGCCAAGTGGCTAATGCTGCTGCCGATATTCCTGAAGCATATGCAGGGAGGATGCAGCTATATAAGAATATGGAAGCGACCCTCCAGATACCGTGGTATTATCTCGCTGGAGCTGATCAATATGAACATAGCATAAGACTTGCACGGCCGGATTTGGAGCCGGCAAAAGGGTTGATAGGCATCAATATCGAGCCTTCAAAATGGAGAGGGGCCCTTAACCCCGACATGAATGATGTGAATCCGCTCACGATTACCTTTTTTGATGGCTTGGGCGAGGATGGAGACGGTGATGGCAAGGCGGATATCCTCAATGATACGGATCGTTTATATGCGTTTTCAAAGCAGCTCCGAAATTTTGGCACGGATGAAGATAATATTCGGATCGGCTTATGGGATTATTATAAACGGGATAAAGCCGTCAGCATCATCATCGGCAATGCAGAGATCTACAAGAAATACGGCCGGCTCGATTTACAGGAAAAAGCCTTCCCGGTTCCGGTACGGACTCATTATACGTATTTAAATACATGGGGGAGCGCTCGCGGCTGGGGAGGCAGAAGGATTCATGAAGGCACTGACATCTTTGCTGATTATAGCCTTCCGGTGCGATCGACGAGCTACGGCATCATTGAAATGAAGGGCTGGAATAAATACGGTGGCTGGCGGATAGGGATACGGGATTTAAATAATACGTATCATTACTTTGCCCATTTAAGCGGATTCACCGATGGGCTGAAGGTCGGACATATTGTCGAGCCCGGACAGGTCATCGGTGGAGTGGGCAGTACAGGTTATGGCCCTCCAGGAACATCCGGTAAATTCCCGCCACATCTTCACTATGGAATGTACAAAGATAACGGCCGTACAGAATGGAGCTTCGACCCTTACCCTTACTTGAAGCTGTGGGAAAGGAAAGATTTAGCCAAAAAGAAAAACTAAGCGGCGCGGAATTTCCCGCTGCTTTTTTTTGATTCGAACATATTCCCCTGAAGCTGATGCATAGGTATTAGTAAAGGGGGCTAAAGCGTGTTCCGAAAAAGATTTCGCCCAATGAAATTTCGTAAAAAGGGGCCTCTCCCTACCCGCAAAGTATTTCTATATTCATTCATCCTTTTTATCATATCGAGCATCATGACACTTTGGTATGTTGATAAGGCCATCGAGCCTGTAATCATGAATGTTGCCGAAAATGAAATCAAAAGGATTGCCACGGAAACGATCCATGAATCGGTCGATGAGAATATCGCCAAAATTGATATGAAGGAAATCATCACCAACAATAAAGGCAGCGAAGGCACCAGTTCCTCCTATAGCTTCAATCCAGCCGTATACAGTGAATTGCGCGCTAACATTACAAACGATATCCAAGACAAGCTTGGCATCAAACAGGGAAATCCTTTTAAAACGGGTTCAACCAAAATAAATGATGAACAATATAAAAGCGTGGTCTATTATATACCATTAGGCGTCGTGACCGGAAACAACCTCCTTTCCAACTATGGACCTGAAATCCCAGTGAAAATGTCAGTCATCGGCAATGTTGAATCGGACCTGAGAACGAAACTGACGAACGCCGGCATTAATAATGTTTATTATGAGTTGATCGTTGATTTTGATGTCAACATCCAAATCGTCATCCCCTCTTTCACTAAAGAGACCAAGGTAAGCCAGGAAGTGACAGTCGGCAGCTTATTGATCGAAGGTGATGTACCAAGTTATTTCAGTAATGGAAATGGAGCCGTCGCCCCTGCCATCATGAAAGAAAACAAATAATGAAAAACGATTTTACCATAAGATATGAAACGCGCAATTTTCATGGGAACCCGCCTCAATTTGGATGCAAAGCACGAAACTCGTGAGTAAATTGGATTAATTGGCGAGTAAACATGCAGATTTCGCGAGTAAAGTGCCTAATTTGGCGAGTAAACATCCAAAATTGGCGAGTAAAGTCGCTAATTTGGCGAGTAACGCAAGAAATTGACGTTAAACGGCCCCTATTGCCGTGTGAAACGCAATTTATACGAAAATAATACTCGGAGTATTTGTACATCGGTCGTTGCATTACAATGTACTGTTGCTGCATAAGATCCAAACAAAAATGCCGTCTGCAAATAGCAGACAGCATGTCCTTCAAGTTGCCTAGGCTGTTTTAAAATTACCCTTTATGAGGGGAGAATTTTAGGTTAAGCTGGTTCTTGTATATTCAAGCATTTCATGATCAGCAAATGCAGATTTTTATTCAGGTCCACCTCATAGGGGTCTTTGATTTGTTCGCCATTTTCCTCAAGGATCCTTACCTTGGGCCGGTCCCCTATCCCTTCATTTTGAGCGGATACGACCCCTTTTCTCCCATCATTCAATTCTACGGACAGACCGTTCGGGTAGATGGCCACCGCTCTGCGGAATGCTTCGATGATCGTATTATCGAACTTTTTCCCGACTCCGGCATAAAGGATTTCCAGACCTTCATGCGGCAGCAAAGCCTTGCGGTAAACCCGATTTGAAGTGACGGCATCGAACACATCGGCAACGGCAATGATCTTACAGAAATAATGGATTTCGTCCCCTTTTATCCCACGTGGATATCCAGAACCATCTAACCTTTCATGGTGCTGGTAGGCACAGTTGGCAACGATAAGCGAAACGGTATGAATATTCTTAATTAGATGAAATCCGTAATCGGCATGCTTTTGGATTTGTTCGAATTCCTGTTCCGTCAGCTTACCGGGCTTACGAAGGATATCCAAGGGGACGAGCATTTTACCGACATCATGCAAAATCGCTCCCAAACCAAGTATCTCCAAATTCTTTTCATTTATATTCAATTCCATCCCGATCGCCAGCGTGTATAAGGTCACATTAAAGGAGTGAGTAAAGATATAATCATCGTATGTATAAACATCCGCCAGTAACGTCATTAATTCTTTATTGCTTTTCAGCTCTTTCATGATGCTGCGGACTATTTGGGTGAACTTGACATTGGCCTGCTCAATCGTGAAGGATGCATCCAGATTGATTTTATCCTTCATATCCTGGAACGTGGTTTCAATCGTATTAATGGCTTCTCTCCTAAGCTTCCCGGAAACTGGTGACATGGGAATAATGTCATCCGTCCTTGAATCTTGAATGTAGACAAAGGGAATATTCAAGGAAACAAGTCGATCGATCATTTTCTGTGTTAATGTTAAACCCTCGCACAATAGGATATGGCCCCGCTCATTATGGATGTTTTTTCCGAGCCTGGCTCCAGGGCTTAAAGACTTTGTAATAGCTAGCCTCATACTTGTACTACTCCATTTCCCCATTCAAGATTTGGTATCTAACCGTTTCTTTCCTTTATAGGGATTATCGGAAATTATCTTCATATATGAATCCGTTTAAAAATATTTATTGAAAAATATCCGAAAAACTTGGTGGAATAAAATAAAGGCCCCCTTCTGGATAAAAGAAAGCCTGCCTTTTTAGATCATTTTGATTAATGCCTCTTTACCGATCATTCCGGGATAGATGCCCTTTGCCTCTGCCTCCCACGTTACTGATTCCAGCGGTGCATCCAAAAGCTCTTCAATCGACTTTACTCCAGTGGCCCTGCCTGCAAGTATTTTACGATCACTTAATTTTTCATTTAGCAGCCCCACATCCAGCGCACCGCACATTATATACCCTTTTTCGGACGCCACTGCAAGCAGATTGGTTTTTGGAAGCCGGACAGAAATGGCTAAGAAAGTATGACTATCGAGTACTATTGGTATCATGTTAATCAAAATGGTTTCGCCCCTTTCTTCCTCATACAATATGAAAAAAAGGGCGAAACCGTGATTTTGCATTAGGCTTCTGTATTTATTTTTTTCAGCTTCCATACGAGGATATCCCGCAGGAATTCAGGCAAAAGGTACTCCTTGCGATTGGAGCGCTGGATACTCGGAAAGAAATGCCCAAATGTGAACATATCAGGTATGGCCAATTGATAGGACTTATCTGCGATCAGCTTCTCTCCATTTATCAAAATCGCCTTAACGATCCCGTTCTCGATCTCATCAAATTCAATTCGATCATAGTGCATGACTCCCATGATTTTCCCGCGGAAACCAAAGCCTTTCACCTGAAGCTGAGGCCATTCCTCATTCCTGGATTGCATGAGTATTTCTTTTAATTCATTCCCATTGACTTCAACGATACAGGGATTGATGGGATGCGGACAAATTCGGTGAATATCCCCTTTTGTGACTGGACCCTTCGGCAATCCATCAAGCAGGAGCCCGGCATTCAAAAAGGTACAATCAGCCTTACTCCATTCCCGTAGTGCCTCACCAAGAATTTTCGTAAGCGGGCTCACCTTGAACCAATCATTTTCCAGTGCTTCCGGCAGGTCCACCACGACTTCGTTCAGTGTTTCCCCGCCTGCCTTGTACATGGCCTCCAGCCATGAACGTTCACCCTCCAATTCCAAGAAATCATTGGTGTCATATAGAAGCGCAGTCTTCTTGGAAATCCGCTTATCCTGTTCGATGGTCATTTCGACTTGGCCAACGTAATACCCATATTTTCCGGCACCGCATAGGAGCACATCATTGACCAGCTTTCCTTGGTGGAGGATGTGGTGGGTATGTGCGCCAAGGATGACATCAATCTGCGGAAAGTCCGTGGCCATCCTTTCATCATCATGGATACCCAAATGTGAAAGGATGATGATGACATCAGCCTTGGTCTTGATTTCTTCAAGCTGTTTCTTTAATTCCTCGAATGGTTCAGTCAATTCCCAGTCCATCGCGGAGTAAAACTTTTGAAAAAAGGCAGTCAAGCCTATTAGCGCAATCCTCGTGCCCTTTGTCGTTGTATGTATCCAATATGGAAGCGCCCATTCCGGTCTTTCATGATTGCGGTAATAGATATTCGCAGCCAAGACCTTGAACCTTGCATCATTATATAAAGAATCCAACGCCTCATGAGGTAAAGTGATTCCTTCATTATTGCCGATGGTCACATATTGATAGCCCGCTTCATTCAGCAATTCAACATTTCCTTTACCCAAGGTGCCTTCAGTATGAGGATGCCAGCGATCCACATGATCACCTATATCGAATATGATCGCTTCTTCACCCGTTTCCTGATGAAGGTCCCTTCTTTCTTTAAGGAACTTATCGATACGAGGCCATTTCTCGAAATGACTATGAAGATCATTGGTGTGATATAAGTGAATGATTTCCGACATCATTTTTCCCTCCTCGCTTATCCAGTAATCCCTTGGTAAATAAGACGCAAACCAATGATTATCAGAACTATTTTCAACATATTCGTAAGCGATGCGCTCTTTATCCGGGTATTAATCCATGCTCCCAATTTCGCTCCGAACCATGCTCCTGGAATCAGGGCTAAAGCATATGGCCAATTTATATTCCCAAGTGAAATATGTGTGATCGAATTCGTGATGGAAGATAGAAATACCATGAACATGGAAGTTGCCACCGCCATATGAGGCGGGAAGAAGAAGAGCAGCATCATGACGGGAACCATCAAGGCACCGCCGCCTATTCCGAATAATCCAGAGCTGAATCCCACGACAAATGAGATCAATACCGCAAGTATCGGATGGTATCCATATGTAAACGCCTGCCCACGTTCATTTTTATACGTTTTGACGATTTTCCCTTTTCCAGGCTTGAAAACCATCGGCTTCAAGCGTTCTTTCACCAATAACACGATGGCCATGAATACCATGAACATTCCAAAATATAAGGAGAAGGCTTCGATATTCAGGCTTTTATTCACATAGGCACCAATTATGCCGCCAGGGGCACTGCCTAAAAAAAAGATGAACCCTGCCTTATAATCGACCACCTTATGCTTTACATACGCTAAAGTGGAGGATAAACCGGTGAAAATCATGATCACGGTAGAAACGCCTACCGCAACTTGCGGTGTCAGTTCATCGATTATATTCGTCGATGACCCTAAATACAAAAGGGAAGGCACAATGATGATGCCGCCCCCGAGACCGACAAGAGAGCCGATTGATCCCGCTATTAAGCCTACGCCCACCAATACTAACCAAACCATGTACAAAATCCGCCTTTACCGTGTTGTGAGCCGAGCGCTCCTTAACTAGCTTGTCTATCATCATTAATTATATAACTCCGCCTAAAACAAACCAAGCTGCTTTGGAGCAAGCCCCTCATATTCTATGTCAAGCAATTCAATCAATTGCTTGGCGTTACCTGCAGCGTCCCCGCCCGAGTTATTATTGAAAAGGACAAATATATCCTTGCATTGCTTTTCCAACAACCTGATCTTCGCCACCCAATCTGTCAATTCCCGATGATTATATTTGTATAAATACCTGACCTCACGCCAATTATCTCCAGCCTGCTTTTTCTGCCAGCCATGCACATTGCGGCCATGAAAGCGGATCAGCGTTTTATCTCGATCGGTGGAATGGAGGACGATAGGAACCGATCCTTCCCCAGCCTGCGGCTCATCACATATCGTATGAATCCAGCCTTCCTTTTCGATGAATTCCAAGGTTTGCTCGATCATGCCCGGTCTGTACCAGCTTTGATTCCGGAATTCCAACGCAACCGGCGTGTCGCCCATCTCTAGCTTGCACCAGCGTAAATAATCGACATTTTCCCGCTTACAGTCAAACCAAGGTGGAAATTGAAAGAGGACCATCGCGAGCTTGCCTGCCTTCTCATAAGCTTCCAGAGATTCACGAAAGGCTTTGAACATGTCCTTTTTACTTTCAAACGGGATTTCCCCGCGCTGATGTCCTGTCATCCCCTGATACGCTTTAACGACAAATTGAAAGGATGCAGGCGTCTCGGACACCCACTTTTCACTATTCCGCTTTGGCTGGACCGCATAAAATGAGGCATCTACCTCCACGACAGGAAAATGGGCCCCATACTCCTTCAATTTATCACGCTGGGACACACCTCCATCATACAAACGATCATGATCGCCCCAGCCAGTCACACCAACATAAATCATCTGTACCATCCCCTCTCATTGGACAGGCTTCCCATACTCTATTTTTACCCCTGTAAAGCACATTTAACCTTGGCGTAATGCCGCCCAGCCTTCACTTTACAATTGAAAGAACCTGCCAAGTCTCCCCGGCAGGCTTTCGTAGGAATGGTTATGCTCTCCATTGCCTGATAGGCATGACAACCGGTCATTCTCCGATGGTTAAGGCTTTAATGTCCCTATTTTTAAGTTCAATGATAATACTCTTTTCAGGTCGCATCAAGTTTTATGGATCGTTCTCCGGATTGCACAATTTAAAAATTAACATGCTTCATCCTAGCATATTGTATTTCACTAAATTTTCGAGATAGAATTGGAAATAATAATCATGTATATCTTCTTCAAACTCTGCCGTTCCATGGAACAACTTTGCTCCCACTATTAAAGAATTAAGATATCCATCCAGATAATCACATCTAGCTTTCACCTTACTTTCAGAAACATACTGTCCATCTTTACTTTCAAGAACAATATCGATTCTCCTGCCTTCATGTTCATCGATAATCATTTGATTATAATTTTGATCAAGCCAGTTTTTTTTCCTTTTACTTTTTTTAAGTGGATGGCGTCGATTGTCCTGCCGTTGTTCTTCATGAAATTTTAGTTCATGAGGCAGGAAGACTTTTTTCAACACTTCACTATCACAAATTTTGAGGCAAAGAAATATCTTCTCATACTCAAAATGCTCATCCCTTGGCAGATCAAGAATTTCCGCTTTACTGAATTCCTCTGCCTTGAACTTTCGCTTCACCCTAGTTACGATCTCTTCTTTATTAAAAACCAAACTTTGTTTCTTTTTTAAGTATTTCTTATAAATCTCCTCATAATTAAAATTCATAATATTCCCCCCTTTTATTTAACAGGTCCCCCATAAAAAGCATGAGCATTTGGCGTTTTTTTATAGGGATGCCAATGCCAATAATACCCTTTTCTAGGTTTATTATTTTTCTTATCCACTTCTGCAAAGGAATTAGGAAAATTGTTATAGTAACTATTATTATTTAGTAAAATTAACACTCCCTCTTACTTTTTTTAAGAAAAAACTAATATTCTAGTACTTTTAGTTTAAATTTATCAATACCAAACTGTAAATATTTAGTTTTTATGTATTGTATTATTATCATTCGTTATCTCTTTACCATCAATTAACAAACACAAAGAAGACGAACTCATAAAGTCCGTCTCCTTCACTTAAAGGTAATCTGAATCCGCACAAGATCGCACGCTTCAAAATCCTTGTATTTAATTTACCCGATGGAGCCTTCCATTTCGAACTTGATCAGACGGTTCATTTCGACCGCATATTCCATTGGAAGTTCTTTTGTAAATGGCTCGATGAAGCCCATTACGATCATTTCCGTTGCTTCTTGCTCAGAGATTCCGCGGCTCATCAAGTAGAACAATTGCTCTTCCGATACTTTGGAAACCTTCGCTTCGTGTTCAAGGGAAATGTTATCATTCAAGATTTCATTGTAAGGGATTGTATCAGATGTAGACTGATTATCCATGATTAGCGTATCACATTCAATATTTGAACGGGCTCCGTCCGCTTTACGTCCGAAGTGGACGATTCCGCGGTAGGTTACTTTTCCGCCTTGTTTGGATATTGATTTGGATACGATCGTTGATGAAGTATTAGGCGCAAGATGCGTCATTTTTGCTCCTGCATCTTGGTGCTGCCCTTTACCAGCGATTGCAATCGATAAAGTCATACCGCGAGCGCCTTCACCTTTTAAGATGACAGCAGGGTATTTCATCGTCAATTTGGAGCCGATGTTGCCATCGATCCATTCCATTGTAGCATTGGCATCACATACTGCACGTTTCGTCACTAGGTTGAACACATTGTTTGCCCAGTTTTGGATCGTCGTGTAACGGCAGTAGGCATCTTTTTTAATGACGATTTCAACGACCGCACTGTGAAGCGAGTTCGTCGTATAGACAGGAGCTGTACAGCCCTCTACATAGTGAACGGATGCGCCTTCATCTACAATGATCAATGTACGTTCGAATTGACCCATGTTTTCCGAGTTAATCCGGAAATAAGCTTGAAGCGGAGTATCCACTTTTATGCCTTTTGGTACATAGATGAAAGATCCGCCAGACCATACAGCTGAGTTCAATGCCGCGAACTTATTGTCAGTTGGAGGGATCGTTTTGCCGAAATGCTCACGGAAGATATCTTCATTTTCACGAAGTGCTGAGTCCGTATCTTTAAATACGATCCCCATCTCTTCCAATTCCTCTTTCATGCTGTGGTAAACCACTTCTGATTCATATTGAGCAGATACCCCTGCAAGATATTTCTGTTCCGCTTCAGGAATTCCCAATTTATCGAAAGTCTGCTTGATTTCATCAGGAACTTCATCCCAAGATTTCTCTGATTTCTCTGATGGCTTCACATAATATGTGATTTCATCAAAGTTCAGGCTATTCAAATCGCCGCCCCATTGCGGCATAGGCATATTGTAGAAATGCTTCAAGGATTTCAAGCGGAAATCAAGCATCCATTTCGGTTCATTTTTCATGCGTGAAATTTCTTCCACGATTTCTTCCGTAAGACCACGCTTTGAACGGAAGATGGAAACATCTTTATCCGCAAAGCCATATTTATAATCGCCAATATCAGGCATTTTCTTTGCCATAGCTCGTATTCCTCCATTTCAAATGGCTGAATTACAACAGCTCATTTTCCAGTTAATTAGTCCTTCAATCCCTTTTCCATCGCCTTCCAAGCTAAAGTGGCACACTTGATTCTGGCAGGGAATTTAGAAACACCTTGAAGGGCTTCAATGTCCCCAAGGTCTATCTCATCATCGTATTCTTTTCCTTGTATCATTAAAGAAAAAGTGTCGGACATGGCCAAAGCCGTATCTATATCTTTGCCCTTAATTGCTTGTGTCATCATGGAAGCTGAACTCATGGATATGGAACAGCCGTCACCATCGAATTTGACATCGCTGACTTTTCCATCTTCGATCTTCATCGTTAAACGGATTCGATCGCCGCAAGTTGGATTGTTCATATCGATCGTCATGCTTCCATCCTCAAGCATACCCTTATTACGTGGTTTCTTATAGTGATCCATGATGACCTGACGGTAAAGTGTATCTAAGTTCTCAAAAGACATTGCTGAAATACTCCTTCGTTTTAACAAGCCCGGATACAAGCTTATCAATATCTTCTTCCGTGTTATAGAGATAGAAGCTAGCCCTTGCTGTCGATGATACGTCTAGCCATTTCATTAATGGCTGGGCGCAATGATGACCGGCACGGACAGCTATTCCATCTGCATCAAGAACGGTGGCGACGTCATGTGGATGTACGTCATCAATATTGAAGGTCACTACGCCCGCACGCTTTTCTGCATCCTTTGGACCGTATATCGTCAAGCCTTCAACTGCAGACATTTTCTCGATCGCATATGCCGCCAGTTTGTGTTCATGACGTTCTATATGATCCAAGCCGATTTCTTCCAGAAAATCGATGGCAGCCCCAAGACCGATGGCACCGGTAATGATAGGTGTGCCGCCTTCGAATTTCCACGGGAGTTCTTTCCATGTAGACTCATGAAGCCCCACAAAATCGATCATTTCCCCGCCGAATTCGACCGGCTCCATTTTTTCAAGAAGTTCTTTTTTACCATATAATACGCCGATACCCGTAGGTCCGACCATCTTATGTCCTGAGAAGGCGAAGAAATCACAATCCAAATCGCGGACATCTACTTTTAAATGAGGTGTGCTTTGCGCCCCGTCGACAACCATTATCGCACCATGTTCATGGGCAATTTTCGCGATTTCCTTCACGGGATTGATAACGCCAAGTACATTCGAGACCTGCATGATGGAAACGATTTTCGTTGCATCGGTAATTGTGGCCCTTACATCATCAAGGGAAATCGTACCATCCTCCTGAAGTGGAAGATACTTCAGTACAGCGCCTTTTTCTTTTGCAAGCTGCTGCCACGGAATGATATTGCTATGGTGCTCCATGTAAGAGATGACGATTTCGTCTCCCTCTCTTACATTGGCTCCACCGTAGCTTCTTGCTACCGTATTTAAAGAGGTCGTCGTACCTCTCGTGAAGATGATTTCTTCTGTAGAAGAAGCGTTAATGAATTTACGCACCTTTTCACGTGCACCTTCATACGCATCCGTAGCTTTTGTCCCTAGTGTATGCACTCCGCGGTGAACATTCGAGTTGTAGCCGCGGTAATATTGCTCAATCGCTTCAATCACTGCAGCCGGTTTTTGAGAGGTTGCAGCACTATCCAAATAAACTAATGGCTGACCGTTGACTTCTTGATCTAATATTGGAAAAAGCTTACGAATTTCGTATGGGTTCATTACTGTACTTTCCTTTCAATGACCGCGACCAATTGCTTTTTAACTCCCTCAATAGGAAGCTGGTTGACAACAGGGGCCAAGAATCCGTGAATGACAAGCCGTTCGGCTTCTTTCTTCGTGATACCACGGCTCATTAGATAATACAGTTGAAGCGGATCGACACGACCGACTGAAGCGGCATGACCAGCCGTTACATCGTCTTCATCAATCAAAAGAATCGGATTGGCATCACCACGCGCTTTTTCGCTCAGCATAAGCACCCGTGATTCCTGCTCGGCATTGGACTTTGTAGCACCATGCTCTATTTTGCCGATTCCATTGAAAATCGTCGAAGCACTGTCCTTCACAACGCCATGCTTAAGGATTTGTCCATCGGAACGTTTGCCATAATGAATGATGGCAGTCGTGAAGTTTTGCTTTTGCTCTCCGCGTCCGACTACGACGGATTTAGTATCCCCATGTGAGCCATCGCCCATTAGGTATGTTATATTATCCGAAATGGTATTACCGTCATTCATAAGACCAAGCGCAAATTCAATATGTGCATCACGCCCCGCCACTCCACGGCGGTTAACATAGGTAGTAAAACCTTTTGATAACGTATCGACCGCTCCGTATTCCACCTTCGCATTTGCATTGGCAAATACTTCAGTTACGATATTGGCGATTCCTTCATTAGATTCAACATTCGAGAAATAGTTCTCCACATAGGTTACCGAGCTATTATCTTCGGCTACGATCAATACATGGTTGAAAAGTGTAGCATCTGGATTATCCAACAGGAATACCGATTGGATCGGCTCTTTGATTTCCACATTTTTCGGAACATAAAGGAATGCTCCCCCATTGACTAACGCAGCATGCAGTGCGGTTAGACGATGCTCATCTACTTTCACGCCGTCCTTCATGAAATATTTTTGCACGAGGTCAGAATGATCACGAGCAGCCGTAAAAATATCCGTGAAAATGACGCCTTGTTCCTTCAAGCTAGCTGACAGATTGATAAGTGCCGGCGTGTTATTACGTTGAATGTATAAGTTTCCATTTTCTTCGATGATGGACTTGATTTCTTCCGGAAGCTCTTCCAATGAAGCAAAAGCTTCACTTTGAACCGCATGAGTCTTGAATGAAGTAAAGTTCCATTTGTCGATTTTCGTTTTATCCGGCTTTGGCATCGGCAGCTTTTCCAATTCCGAAAAAGCTTGGATCCGAAGCTCAGAAAGCCAGGCTGGCTCATTATTTTTAGCTGAATAAGAGCTGATATCCTCTTGTTCAAACGGTAATTTGGTTTCTGTAGTCATTGCAAATCCTCCTACTTACGCTTCTTCGCCAACAGTTTCGTCTTCAATGCCCAATTCTTGTTTGATCCAATCATAGCCTTCCGCTTCCAAGCGGGCAGCAAGCTCTGGACCACCTGATTTCACGACGCGTCCTTGCATCATGACATGGACAAAATCAGGAGTGATGTAATTTAATAGACGTTGGTAGTGAGTGATGATCAAGCAGCCAAAGTCTTCTCCGCGCATCTCGTTGATTCCTTTAGAAACGACTTTAAGTGCATCGATATCAAGCCCTGAATCGATTTCATCCAAAATTGCAATTTTAGGCTGAATCATCATTAATTGAAGAATCTCATTGCGTTTTTTCTCTCCGCCGGAGAATCCTTCATTCAAGTAACGTTGAGCCATATCTTCATCCATTTCAAGGAATTCCATTTTTTGGTCCATCTGACGGATGAATTTCATCAATGAAATTTCGTCGCCTTCTTCACGGCGAGCGTTGATGGAAGAACGCAGGAAGTCAGCATTCGTAACACCGCTGATTTCACTTGGATATTGCATGGCAAGGAATAGCCCGACACGAGCACGCTCGTCGACTTCCATTTCCAATACATCTTCACCATCAAATGTGATGCTTCCGCTTGTTACTTCATATTTAGGGTGGCCCATGATTGCTGATGATAAAGTCGATTTACCAGTTCCGTTTGGTCCCATGATCGCGTGGATTTCCCCACCCTTAACTTCAAGGTTTACCCCTTTTAAAATCTCTTTACCCTCAATTGAAACGTGAAGATCTTTAACCGTTAATGTAGAAGCTGACATAATAATACCTCCGTGAACTAATTCCTATTTTATTACCAGAAAGCAAGGTGAACTTTCTCAACTATAAATTTCTCAAAAAACATTCTCACTTTATTCTCATTCCAATTTTATAACAAATCCAATTTAGAATCAACTAATATAGAAGGGTTTACACTTCTTGCGTGATGAAAACCTGTCCTATTATTAGGATACTAACAGTTATAGCCCATTTCCAGTAAATTAAGACTTTATTTAGCCTTTGTTAAAATAATCTTATTATTCGGTAAATCTCCATCATTACTAATATATGATCGCAAGGCTTGGTCGTAACCGGTGATCGTTACGCTTGGGACATAAAAAAATCGATCTGACAGGCATTATGTAAGTTACCAAATAAGGAAACCCTTATTTTCTGGACCACTTACCATTTTACCTCTACAGACCGATCTTTTAAAGAATTCTTTTTATATGCTTAGGCGTGAATTTTCCTTTGTAAGTCCTTGACCATTTTGTTGCATTTTTCGTGTTCCCTATCTCGTTCCTTCTCAACCTCGATCCGGAGGTCTAAGTTTCTACTGTACTCACTGTAGCCAATCCCATGTGAAGACTGCATCGCCTTTTCCATTTCGCTTGTTACATTCAAATCTAGAGTATTGATAGTGAACCATCCTTTCAAATTTGTGAATCAATTTATTGCCTTCTTCATTTGTTTACCCTTCCCTTTCATGATTAAACATAACAAGTTCATGAAGATAACATTTCCATTATCCAGATACCCAACGTTTTGGGGAATTTGTATATTGTCCGTTTCTTTTCACTGCAGGCACTCCCTTTCCGCGGGCGGTCGGGGAGACAGGATCGCATTCTCGTAAAACGCGAAAAATTGACAAGAAACCGGCTCAAATTTGGTGCAAATTCCAAACTCGCGAGTAAAAGCACGAAATTCGCGAGTAAAGTCGATAATTTCGCGAGTAAAAGTGACAAATTGGCGAGTAAAGTGGTTAATTTCGCGAGTAAACCTCTGAAATGGTGAAGGAAAGCAGTGGTTCGGTGAATCCCGGGTCATATTCGCGGAGTACGCAAGGAATGAAGAAGAAACGGCACCAATTGCGTGTGAAGGGGTATTTTTTATGAGATTCCGCCACAAATCCACTGAAATTAAAAAAAGGTTCCGGAATGATGAACTATACCCCGGATAACGGACACACATAAAAAAGTGTTCCTTATCCGGGTTTTTTTATGTTTCAATGGATGTAATGAGTATGGACGGAGGGTTTCTATGAGTAAGAATATATATACTGAATTTCAAATTAAAGAACTTGAAAAGAATCCAAATATCATTAGTGCTTCCGAGCGATCTATTTCCTATAGTCCTGAATTCAAGAAAAAATCTGTTAAAGAATATAAAAAGGGGAAAGCCCCCTCTCAAATTTTCATGGACCAGGGAATTAATCTCGAAATAGTTGGAAAGAAACAACCCATACGTTGTCTACAGCGCTGGCGTAGTACCTTTGAAAGGTTTGGTGAGGAAGGCTTCCTTACGGAACGGCGTGGAAAAGGAAGTACAGGACGTCCCACTTCCAAGCCACAGTCTGTAGAGGAACAACTTAGGAAGGCCGAGGCGAGAATTAAATTCCTTGAAGCAGAAAATGACTTCCTAAAAAAGCTGGAAGAGCTAGAAAGGCAGGCTTTGAAAAAGAAATAATTCTAACTTCTGCCGAGAAGTTCTATCTGATTGAAAGGACGATTAGAATACACCAATTAAAGAAGGCTGTTTCTTATCTATGCAAATTGGCTGGTGTAAGTCGAAGTGGTTACTATGATTGGGTAAAGGCAGCTCCTTACCGGGAGCTACGTGAAGAACAGGATGGATTAGATATAGAATTGATCAGAAATATTTTCATCAGTAAAAAGGAAAAAGTAGGCGCTCTCCAAATCAAAATGATTATGGAGAATGACTACTCTGCTGTAATGAATCATAAGAAAATCAGACGGTTGATGACAAAATATAATCTACTAGCGAAAATCAGAAGGGCGAACCCCTATAGGAAGATGGCCAAGGCAACCAAGGAGCACCTTACTTGTCCAAACCTTCTTAAACGTAAATTCAATCAGGAGGTGCCAGGGAAGGTCCTGCTTACTGACATTACCTATCTTTATTATGGGAAAGGCCAAAAAGCTTATTTATCATGCGTGAAGGATGCCGCCACAAAAGAAATCGTTACGTACCATTTATCTACTTCATTAGAAATGGATATTGTTTACGAGACCTTACATAAGCTAAAGCAGGCTGTGTGTCACGAATTCCATCCGAGTGTAATCCTTCATTCTGACCAGGGGTTCCATTACACCAATCCTCTATTTCAACGCAAAGTGAAGGAACTTGGGATAACCCAATCCATGTCCCGTAAGGGAAACTGTTGGGATAATGCGCCAATGGAAAGTTTTTTTGGCCACTTTAAGGATTTGGCAGAATATAAAACATGTACTAATTTAACGGATGTGAAGGAAGAAATTGATCGAGTTATTGAAGAATATAATGAACATCGATACCAATGGGGGTTAAAGAAAATGGCCCCGGTACAATACCGGGACCACTTATTAGCCATTTAGGCACTTTTTTATACTGTCCGTAAAATGGGGTACAGTTCATGAAATCATTCCGGAACCTTTTTGTTGGATCATTTATCCGCTGGTACAACCGCACCTTTGTATTCCTCAAGGATGAAGTCTTTAATTTCTTTTGAATGCAAAACTTCCACTAACGTCTTGATCGCTTTTTTATTTTCATCGCCTTTGTTAACAGCAATGACATTCACATATGGTGATTCGGAATCTTCAATCGCAATCGAATCTTTCAATGGATTCAAGCCGGCATCGATTGCATAGTTGGAGTTGATCAACACAGCATCACCTTCGCCGCTTTCATAGATTTTCGGAAGTAAGGCCGCTTCATATTCAGCATCGAATTTAAGGTTATTCTTATTTTCGATGATGTCTTTCGTTGTAGCTGTCGTTTTATCGATGCCTTCTTTCAACTTGATAAGGCCATTTTTTTCTAATAGAGATAAAGCACGGCCATGGTCAGCGACGGAGCTGCTTAAGATGATCGTTGCTCCTTTAGGAAGCTTATCGATGCTTTTATATTTTTTTGAATATAAGCCGATGGGCTCGATATGAATGGCGCCCGCATTGACGAAATCATATCCATTTTCTTTAATTGCCGACTCCAAGAAAGGCAAGTGTTGGAAATAGTTTGCATCCAATTCCTTATCATTCAACGCCTTATTCGGTAAAACGTAGTCTTGGAATGTTTTGATTTCCAAGTCGATGCCTTTTTCTTTAAGAATTGGCTTCGCTTGTTCAAGGATTTCTGCATGCGGAACATTGGATGCCCCTACGACCAATTTCTCGGTATCGCTGCCACTTTTTTTGTCCTTGTCGCTTCCGCAAGCTGCCAAAGCGATCGATAATACTAAAATTAACGCAAATCCTAAAAACTTCTTCATCTTATTCATCTCCCTTTATCTTTTGTCCAATTTGGATGTAATCACATCTCCAATAATCTGAATTATGAAGACGATAATTAGAATAACGATTGTCGCTACGAGTGTAACGTCATTTTGACTTCTTTGGTAACCTTCCAAATAGGCCAGATTCCCAAGCCCGCCGGCACCGATGACCCCTGCCATTGCGGTATAGCCGACTAATGCGATCGATGTTACCGTGATCCCTGAAACGAGGGCGGGCATCGACTCTGGAAGAAGGACCTTCCAAATGATCGTGCTCGTTTTGGCCCCCATCGATTTAGCGGCTTCGATTACGCCTTTATCGATTTCACGAAGGCCGATTTCCACCATACGTGCATAAAAGGGAGCTGCACCGATAATGAGCGCCGGCAGCGCCGCATTCACGCCGATCATGGAACCGACTAGCGCTTTGGTGAATGGAATGAGCAGGACGATCAAAATAATAAATGGAATCGATCGGAATATATTAACGAGAGCACTGATGATTCCGTTCACAACCCGGTTTTCCCACATATTCCCTTTAGCTGTCAAGAACAGGACCAAGCCCAATAGTATCCCGATAAAGAAAGTCGCCACTACAGAGATGCTAGTCATATACAATGTTTCTTTTGTTGCCTCAATCATTTTTTCCCAATCCATATTCGGCAATAATTCTTCAAGCATGAGTGATCACCTCCACGCCTACCTGCTGTGCTTTAACGAATTCGATTGCGCGGAGCATTTCATCCTCTGTGCCGTCAAGGTGAATGAACAATGTTCCATATGAGCCGCTTCTGGTTTGGGATATCTTACCTTGAACGATATTGACATCCAACTCGAAGTTACGTACGAGCTTGGTTATCAACGGGCTTTCCGCATGATCTCCTACAAAAGTCATTTGAATCACTTTACCTTCTGGAAAGCGTTCGAATAAATGGTCCATCGTTTCCTTCGTTTCTTCTGGCTCCGTCACCTGTTGCACGAAACGCTTCGTCATCTGTTCCTGAGGATCCCTGAACACATCGAGGACTGGACCTTGTTCAACGACCTGCCCGTTTTCCATTACAGCCACACGATGACAGATTTTCCGGATTACATGCATTTCATGTGTGATCAACACAATCGTTAACCCAAGCCGCTGATTGATATCAACGAGCAATTCGAGTATGGAATCCGTGGTCTGTGGGTCCAAAGCGGAAGTCGCTTCATCACACAGCAGTACTTTCGGATCGTTGGCAAGGGCCCTTGCGATACCAACCCTTTGCTTTTGCCCGCCGCTCAGTTGTGAAGGATATGCCTTCTCCCTGCCTTCCAGTCCGACCAATTTGATCAATTCGTTGACACGCTTCGTCCGTTCAGTTTTCGAAACCCCCGCAATTTCCAACGGAAAGGCTATATTCTCCTGAACGGTCCTGGACCACAACAGATTGAAGTGCTGGAATATCATGCTGATTTCCTGACGGGCCTTGCGAAGCTTAGCTCCTTTGATTTTGGAAATTTCCTTATCTGCTACGATAACGGATCCTTCAGTCGGTGTCTCCAAGCCATTGAGCATTCTGATCAAGGTACTTTTCCCTGCCCCGCTGTAGCCAATGATACCGAAAATCTCACCTTTATTTATTTCAACGTTTACGTTATTTACAGCCCTGATCGTATCGCTGCTTCCTTTTCCTGTCCGAAACAGCTTACTGACCTTCGTCAATGTAATCATTCTTGCTCACCTCTTTTATCCTATAAAACCTATGAACTTAGTTGCTTTCTCTACATAATCCAGCTTGCGTTTCTTTACCCATGCACATGCTTAGGGTTTCCTAAATTTAAAAATAAAAAAACCTTTCTGCATGAGCAGAAAGGCAGATAAAGAAACTGGCCTTCCTCTCATCTTCCAAAGTGTTTACACTTTGTGTGAATTGGCACCTTTCCAAGGAAAAACCTCCTTGTCGGTTGCCGGGCTTCATCGGGCACATCCCTCCACCTCTCTTGATAAGAGCTAATATATAGAATATTTCGTACATCATTACGTTCATTAGTATGGAGAAATTTTATCACAGATAAAAAAGGAGTGCAATGTATAATATTTCTAGAACAAAAAATATCAGGACTTTTTACTTAAATCGATTTGGATGCCAGTGAAACGATATCCGTCGCTTTTTCGATGGCCTGCTCTAAATCCTCTATTAAGTCTTCTACGTTTTCTATCCCGATGGATAGCCGGACTTGATCGGCACTCACCCCTGATTTTACCAGACCTGCATCATTCAGCTGTTGATGGGTGGTGCTGGCAGGATGGATGATTAAACTTTTCGCATCGCCGACATTCGCTACATGTGACCATAATTCGACTGAATTGATGAGCCTTGCCCCTGCTTCACGATCTCCCTGGATTCCGAAGGTCACGACGGCCCCCGCTCCTTTAGGCAAATATTTATCGGTAAGCGGCTTATCCGGGTGATCCTCATCAGCTGGATGTGATACCCATTTCACGGCAGGATGATTTTTCAAGTATTGAATGACGGTCTTCGTATTTGCAAGATGCTCCTTCATTCTGACATGCAGCGTTTCTAGGCCAAGCGTAAACTGGAAGGCACTTTGGGCACTTAGGGCAGGACCTAAATCACGAAGCAATTGCACCCTGGCTTTTGTAATGAAGGCCGCAGGACCAACTGCCTCGGCATATACCAAGCCATCGTAGCTTGGATCAGGCTCCGTAAAGCCAGGGAAGTTCGGCGAGTTCCAGTCGAATTTGCCTCCATCCACGATGACACCGCCTAATGTCGTTCCATTACCCAAGAGCCATTTCGTAGCGGAATGGATGACTATATCCGCTCCAAAATCTATCGGTCTGCAAAGGTAAGGTGTAGCAAAGGTGTTGTCGATGATCAAAGGTATGTGGGCTTCATGGGCGATTTTTGCCACTGCTTCGATATCGAGGACCCGCAAACTGGGATTTCCAATCGTTTCAGCGAAAATGGCCTTCGTTCTTGGCGTAATCGCCCTCCTAAAATTCTCAGGATCATCGGGAGATACGAACTTCACTTTAATTCCGTATTTAGGAAGGGTGTTTTCAAAAAGGTTATACGTGCCCCCATATAAGGTAGAGGCAGAGACGATTTCATCCCCTGCACCGGCAATATTGAGGATTGACAGGGAAATGGCAGCCATTCCGCTTGCAGTTGCCAATCCGCCGATACCGCCTTCCAATAACGCCATCCTCTCCTCGAAAACGCTGACCGTCGGATTATGGAGCCTAGTATATATATATCCCGTTTCCTTTAAACCAAATAAATTGGCTGCATGATCCGTATCTTTGAACAAGTATGCATTGCTTTGATAAATGGGAACGGCACGGGCTCCGGTTTCATCTGCTTGCAGCCCGCCATGAACACTCAATGTTTCGAAACGCAATTTTTTATCTGACATGTGCTTTCTCCTCTTCTTCTATGGATTTATTTGGAACAGCCTGGGAATGGTTCTTATCCTACACAAAAAAACCACTTCCACAAGAAGAGGCTTTCATACACACCTCATCTTCCAGAGTCAAAACTCTGCTGGAATTAGCACCGTATATATATGTATACCGGTTGCCGGGCTTCGTCGGGCCAGTCCCTCCGCCACTCTTGATAAGAACTATTTAATTTTGATCTTTTCTTGCAACAGTAATTTCTACATTCAAAATATAGCATTTTACGATTACCCAGTCAATAAATTGTTAGAATATTCTTTGTTTTTATTTCTTTTTTCGTTGAAAAAAATAAAGCCAAGAACCCAATCCGTTTCCGGTTGGGTTCCTAGCTAAGTTCCTTAAGCAAGCCATACAGATACGGAACGGATTGAAAGGCATATATTTTTTCATGAAGTTGTCCTCCCTTAAAGAGCAATAAACAGGGGACACTTTCGATTTCATATGTTTCGGCCATCCCTTGGACATAGTTCATATTCATTTTGCCTGCCATCATTTCCGGGAATAATTGCAAAGATATATCCAGCATCTTAGAGGCGACCTGACACGTGCCGCATAAGGGCGTATATAAATATAGGCAAAAGGTTTCCCCGTTTTCAATAGCTAGCTTGCACGTTTCCTCTTTCCACTCCTGCATCACTCAGTCTTTCACCCTTTAACTTAAAAATTTCATTTTTACATTCATGTTGGCAGATAGAAGTACAGTTGCAATATGATGTTCCGGCGAGCTTTCCACTTCTTTGTACATTTTATTAATGTAAAGGTGGTTCGCTTCCGGCATTTCCCTTCGAAATTGCTTTCGCAGCTTTTCTCCCGATTCATCTGCATCAAAGAGGAGATAAACATCCCGGTCCATCAATTCCTCCACCAATTCATCCAGTTTGGTTATTGAAATGGTCCCATTCGTACATCTTATTTCCACAACTTCATTCAAAACGGAGGCAACCTTTTTTCTGTCGGAGCTGCCTTCTACAATGATCACTTTATCATAATCGCCGCATTCCATGTCATCACTCCATTTCACGAATTGTGGACAACTGCCAGACACAAAAGGAAAAAGAGAGCAGACCGGTCAGCCTCCTCTCTCTTTCGTCTTACCCGTTGATCAAGCTTTCATATTCTTCCGCACTCATAAGCCCTTCAACATCACTGCTGTTCGTTGGTTCAACCACGATCATCCATGCTTTTTCAAAAGGAGATTCATTCACATACTCTGGGTTGTCACTTAAATCTTCGTTCACTTCGACAACCTTGCCGCTGATCGGAGCATACAGCTCAGAAACGGTCTTAACCGATTCAACACTTCCAAATGGCTCGTTGGCTTTGAGCTCGTCACCGACCTCCGGAAGCTCGACGAAAACGATGTCCCCAAGTTCCGATTGGGCAAAAGCCGTGATCCCGATGCGGACTGTTCCATCTTCGGTTTTGACCCATTCATGTTCTTTCGTGTAACGAAGTTCTTTTGGTGTTGTCGTCATTATTGATTCCCTCCATATGTACAGCTTGTATTTTCTATTACATTATAAAGTAGAAACATTATTTAAGTAAGGAATTAACCAAATTTTTGTATAATTTTAGTTCCAAACCTGTTCGAATTGCTCTTCTTTGAAGCCTACTGTCACCTTGGCCCCATCGGTAACGATCGGCCTTTTCAGAAGCATCCCGTCAGTCGCCAATATATCAAGCATCTCTGCTTCCGTAGCATCTTTCAGCTTATCCTTCAAGCCCAGCTCCCGATATTTTTGACCGCTAGTATTGAAAAACTTCTTCAGCTCTAATCCGCTGGTTTTATATAATTGTTCGATTTCAGTTCGAGAAGGCGGATTTTCCGCTATATGGATCGCTTCATATTGCAGTTCATGATGATCCAACCACTTCTTCGCATTACGGCATGTGCCGCATTTTGGGTACCAATATAATATTAAGCCCATCGTTTCACCACCTATCAATAGGATACCCGTTTTCTCCACGCAATACAACGAAATGTCTTTGAATTCGACCGGTTTTGAACAAAGGAAATAAAGGGAATGCCCATTGCGGACATTCCCTTCATTGAACCAGTTCAAAAGGCTTATAACGCGTATTTCTCCATTTCAATCACCTTCACGGAAGCTTCACGTTTTTTCGCGATTACATTGATCGGGTTGTGCCTCGTCAATTTGCGAAGCGAAGAAAGCATGATGCGAAGTGTATCACCTGTTTCCACGGCAATTAACGTTTCCTTGGCATGCTGTTCAATTTCATTGAATGCTTCTTGGACGAAAATTTCAGTGTAAAGCACCTTTTGTTTGTTCTTATCCAAACCAGTGGCTGCGATCGCTTTTTCCGTACGTAATACGACAGACTCTGCAGCATATGCAAGGGATACGATGTCCGCAATGTTGGAAAGAATTTCTTGCTCTTGGTCAAGACGTTTGCCATACTTCTGCGCAGCAAGGCCCGCTGCTAAAATACCGATTTTCTTGGCATTCCTGACGAGCATTTTTTCCTGTGCCAACGGCTCATCACCAGGCTCTTCAGGCATCATCATCATCAATTCCTCCTGAAGTCCTTGAGCCTTTTGAAGAAGAGGCAGTTCACCTTTAAGCGCCTTCTTCAGGAATGTCCCCGGAACAAGCAGGCGATTGATTTCATTTGTGCCTTCAAAGATGCGGTTAATGCGTGAATCTCGATAAGCTTTTTCAATTTCATACTCCTGCATGAAACCATAGCCTCCATGAAGCTGTACGCCTTCGTCCGTTACGTAATCCAATACTTCAGAAGCGAAGAATTTATTCAATGAACACTCGATCGCATACTCTGCAACCGCAGCCGCCATTGATTTGCCATCTTTCACTTGCTCATCCGTCAGCTTGCTTTGTCTTTGATCATAAAGACCGACAGTACGGTACACAGAGCTTTCCGCTGCATAAATCTTGGCGGCCATCGTCGCAAGCTTCTCCTTCGTCAAGTTAAAATCGGAAATTTTCGTTTTGAATTGTTGGCGTTGATTTGTATAGGCAGCAGTAATTTCAAGAGCACGCTTAGATCCGCCGACTGCCCCTACACCCAATTTATACCGGCCAATATTCAAGATATTAAAAGCGATGACATGCCCTTTTCCTGCCACACCCAAAAGGTTTTCGACAGGAACAAAAACGTCTTCAAGAATCAAAGTGCGTGTAGATGAGCTCTTGATGCCCATTTTCTTCTCTTCCGCACCAGTGGATACACCCTTATACTCACGCTCTACAATGAAGGCGGAGAATTGTTCGCCATCGATTTTGGCGTATACAACGAAAACATCTGCAAAGCCTGCATTGGTGATCCATTGTTTTTCACCATTTAAAATATAGTGTGTGCCTTCGGCATTCAATTTCGCCGTCGTTTTCGCTCCTAAAGCATCAGATCCCGAGCTTGGTTCCGTTAAAGCATAAGCGGCAATTTTTTCACCAGTTGCCAATAATGGCAGATATTTTTTCTTTTGCTCCTCATTACCGAATAATACGATTGGCAGTGATCCAATCCCTACGTGTGCACCATGCGTGATGCCGAAGCCGCCTGAAAGAGCCATTTTTTCGGTAATTAACGCAGAACTGATTTTATCAAGCCCCAGCCCGCTATATTCCTCGGGAACGTCAGCACCCAGTAAACCAATTTCGCCTGCATCCTTCAGTAATTTTACCGAACGGTCGAATTCATGGTTTTCTATATGTTCAACTTGCGGCAAAATTTCATTCAAAACGAAATCTTCAGTGGTTTTGGCAATCATTTTATGCTCATCCGTGTAATCTTCAGGTGTGAATACTTGATCAAAAGTAATATCTTCTACTAAAAAAGCTCCACCTTTAATGAGGTTATCTGTTGTTTGATTGGACATATTTTCTCCCCCTAAATGATTAATGATCAGTGAACCCGCCGGAAGCGGCCGATGGCTTCCGGAAGGATGGAATTACGCTAATAATTCAAAGACTCCAGCAGCACCCATTCCGCCGCCGATACACATTGTCACGACTCCGAACTGTTGGTTTCTGCGCTTCATTTCATGTAATAGGCTTAATGTCAATTTAGCTCCCGAACAGCCAAGCGGATGACCTAAGGCAATCGCACCGCCATTCACATTGACTATCTCTTCATTCAATCCCAGCTCACGAATGATCTGGATGGATTGAGAAGCAAAAGCTTCATTCAATTCAAATAAACCAATGTCGGATAACTCCAGACCTGCCAGTTTCAAAGCTTTCGGAATGGCAGCGATTGGACCGATCCCCATAATTTCAGGCGGTACTCCTGCCACTGCAAAGGAACGGAACTTACCAATCGGCTTCATTCCCAATGAAGATGCCTTTTCCCCATCCATGACCATGACCGCGGCCGCTCCATCACTCGTTTGTGATGAGTTCCCTGCTGTGACGGATCCGGTAACGGAGAATGCAGGTCTTAGTTTTTTGAGTACGTCCGTCGTCGTTCCTGCACGCACGCCCTCATCTTGTGCGAATGTGAATGACTTTTCCTTTAATTTCAGATCAGGTCCAACCGACCGAAGGGTTACATCAACCGGTACGATTTCATCGGAGAACTTTCCTTCGGCAATGGCCTTTGCCGCCCTCTGGTGGCTTCTTACAGCAAAAGCATCTTGATCATCGCGGGAGATGCCATATTTCTTCGCAACCGCTTCAGCCGTGTGGCCCATTCCCATATAATATTCCGGTGCTGACTCGGCAAGCTGCGCATTCGGTCGCGTTACATGGCCCATCATCGGTACAAGGCTCATCGACTCCGCACCGCCGGCAATGACTGTATCGCTTTGACCGAGCATGATTCTCTCCGCTCCATATGCAATGCTTTGGAGCCCGCTTGAACAGTAACGATTGATGGTTATCGCTGGTACTGTATAAGGCAATCCTGCCAATGCGCCGATGTTGCGTGCCATGTTCAGACCTTGCTCCGCCTCAGGCATCGCACAGCCGATAATCAGATCATCGATCGTTCCTTCATAATTTCCTGCGCGCTTTAACGTTTCCTTTACAACTAGAGCACCTAGATCATCCGGACGAACATTAGCAAGAGAACCTTTCTTCGCTCTTCCTACCGGAGTCCTTGCTCCAGCAACTATTACCGCTTCTTTCATGATGATCCCCCTTACTCATTTTTAAGCTATCGATCCATTAAGCTTCGTTTTTGTTTCTTCATCCACTACTGCCATTGATCAGTTGCGAAGTGGTTTCCCTTTAATGAGCATGTGCTGCATCCTTGCTTGAGATTTCGGAGTCGATATCAGTTTCAGGAACGCTTGCTTCTCAAGGTTCAAAATATACTGTTCATCCACTTCCGTACCAAATGGAAGTTTGCCGCCGGCGAGGACGTATGCAAGCTCTTTTGCTATGACAAGATCATGCTCGGATAAAAATCCGGAAAGCCGCATCGATTCCGCTCCCAATAGAAGTGCTGCGTATCCCGTTTCACCCACGACAGGAATCTTCGTGCGTACCGGGGCCGTATACCCTTGTTCATGCATGGAAATTACAGCCTGCTTCGCATCATATAGCTGATGGTCTGCATTCACGCTGATACCATCGGATGCATTAAGGAAATTGTTTCCGCGTGCTTCTTCAGCGGATGTCGATACCTTTGCCATCGCCACCGTTTCAAAAACTTGGTTGGCCACTTTCTGCAAGTCGAAGTCCACACCCTTTGGCATATTCTTCAATGTTTTCACGTAAAGCTCTTTCGTTCCGCCTCCGCCTGGAATCAATCCGACACCCGCTTCGACAAGACCCATATATGTTTCTGTCGTCGCCTGGATGCGTGCAGCAGGAAGGGAAACTTCAGCACCACCGCCAAGTGTCATATTGAATGGAGCCACGACTACAGGTACGGCACTGTATTTAATCTTCAGCATGGCCTTTTGGAATTGGCTGATGACCATATCTAGTTCATAAATATTGTCATCTTGCGCCTCCATCAGCATCATCGCAATATTGGCGCCTACACAGAAGTTTTTGCCTTGGTTTCCAATGACCAAGCCTTTGAAGTTCGCTTCCGCTTCATCGACAGCCGCATTGATCATTTGCATGATATCAAGACCGATTGCATTGTTCGGTGAAGTGAATTCCAGAAGAGCCACTCCATCGCCGATATCGATCAGGCTTGCACCACTGTTTTTCTTGATTACGCCCTTTTGCTTTTTGATCGCTTTAAGATTGATCACTTTAGGATTTTCGACAAGCTCTTTATATTCACCATTATTGTAGTAATGGACTACCCCATTTTCTTCTTTATAGAAGGAAGTGATTCCCTTATCAAGCATATCCTTCACCCATTGCGGAACGATGACACCTTCGGATTCCAGCCTGGCAACCGATTTCTCTACACCGATGGCATCCCATGTTTCAAAAGGACCTGTGGACCATCCGAAGCCCCATTTCATCGCTTGATCGATCGCCACGATGTCATCGGCAATGTCGCCAAGCAATTGGGCGGAATATACAAGCACTGGATTCAGTACGTTCCAAAGTAATTGGCCGGCACGGTCATCACTATAAACAAGCGCTTTCATTTTGTTTGCCAAGCCCTTGGACTGCTTAGCCATTTCAATGGAAGGCGTTTTTAGTTTCTTTCGTGCTTCATATTCAAGCGTTTCGGGATTCAACTCAAGGATTTCCTTGCCCTTTTTCAAGAAGAAGCCTTGGCCTGACTTGCTTCCAAGCCATCCCCTCTCCAGCATGTCGTTCATGAAAGCAGGAATGCTGAAAACTTCTTTTTCTTCCCCATCCACTTGGTCATATACGTTTTTCGCGACATGTGCAAAAGTATCCAAGCCGACTACATCGAGTGTCCGGAAAGTCGCGCTAGTCGCCCTTCCGATCAACGGTCCTGTTACAGAATCGACCTCGCCAACACTGTAGCCTCCCTTTTGCATTTCCCGGAGAGTGACCAACAAGCCGTATGTGCCAATCCGGTTTGCGATGAAGTTTGGTGTATCCTTGGCTTCGACGACTCCTTTTCCAAGTACATCCTCGCCAAATTGTTTCATATATTCAAGCACTTCCGGTGATGTAGCTTTAGTAGGTATGATCTCCAGCAATTTCAGATAGCGTGGTGGATTGAAGAAATGCGTTCCAAGGAAATGCTTTTGAAAATCCTCTGAACGTCCTTCTTTCATCGCCTCGATGGAAATTCCGGATGTATTAGACGAAATGATGCTACCAGGCTTACGGTGCTGATCAACCTGGGCAAAGACACTTTTCTTCACTTCCAGTTTCTCGACGACCACTTCGATGACCCAATCGACATCCTTTAAACGGCTTATATCATCTTCCAGGTTTCCCGCCTCGATCAACGCAAGGTTTGCCTTTGCCGATAGCGGTGCCGGCTTTTGTTTTAAAAGCTTAGTAATCGCAGTTTGACTGATGCGATTGCGTACTTGTTTATCTGCTAATGTTAGCCCTTTTTTCTTTTCATCCCCTGTAAGTTCACGAGGTACAATATCCAATAATAAAGTCGGAATGCCGATGTTAGCAAGGTGTGCAGCAATCCCTGATCCCATAACTCCTGACCCTAGAACAGCAGCCTTTCGTATTTGTCGAACCAAGTTTATATCCCCCTTACGCGATGTATTGAATGAATGCTCATTCATTTTTAATCCAAAAAAATTTGAATATTTTTTCTTATTACTAATATAGAATATATTTGGAAATTCCGCAATGATTAAACAGGAAAAAAATATTTTTTTATCCAGCTTCCTTTGGTTATTTCTTCACGGTTCAGTAGAAAATAACGAGCAGGAGGTGACCTACAAAATGAAACGTAAAGATAATCCTTCCAAAGCGGCTGTAAGTGCAGCGAGTGTCAAAGGCAATGCCGGCCCTGGCGGCGAACGTCAACATGGAATCAATAAAGTGAACAGCCAGAACAATCAATTCAAAAAATAATCGCCCTTCACGGCAGCCGGCCCACATCCGGGTCGGCTCCCGATCGTTATTTCTTGAATAACCCCTTTAGAACGAAAATAACATTGGCCGGTCTCTCCGCAAGACGGCGCATGAAATATCCATACCAATCCGTTCCATATGGAACATATACCCTCACCTTGTATCCTTCTTCCACAAGTTCAAGCTGCTTTTCATTACGAATGCCATACAACATCTGAAATTCAAAGCAATCACCAGCGATTCCATGGAAATTCACCAGCTCCTTCGTATACTCGATGATCTTATCGTCATGAGTGGCAACCGCTGTGAAATTTCCATTCAGTACATGCTGCTTGATGATTTTCTTGAAATTTTCATCAACATCCTTTTTGTCGGCAAAAGCCACTTCCCTTGACTCTTTGTAAGCGCCTTTGACAAGCCTTAAGTTCGGTTGGAATTCATCCAGCTCTGAAATATCCTTTTCCGTACGATATAGATAAGCCTGAATCACAGTCCCCAATTCATTATATTCAGCCTTTAAGCGTTTGAATACATCCAAAGTCGGCTGACAGCGCGGAAAATCTTCCATGTCAAGAGTGACAAAAACATGATTGGCCTTGGCTTCTTCCAAAATCCTCCGCATATTATCCATGACGACCCGTTCCGACAAATCCAAACCCATCGATGTCAACTTCAAAGAAAGCTGAGAATCCAGATCATTCCTGCCGATCATGCGAATCGCTTCGATACACTGATCTGCCATCTGCCTTGCTTCTTGTTCATCCTCAATGAATTCTCCTAAATAATCTATGGTTACAGCAAGCCCCTTCCGGTTTAAATCGGCAATCACAGCCGAGGCCATTTCCAATGATTCACCTGCAACGAATCGGGATGCCCCAAAACGCAGACCATATTTCCTCGCTGCCCTCGTCATCGTTTTATTCTTGGACAAATATAAGAACAGATTCTTCAACATTCGTTCCATCTGCATTCCCCTCCACATGATCTTCCGGAAAATAAATGCAATAGTTTATCTTATCATTTAATGCAATTTTCAGATATTTAGAAGCGGGAATAAAAAATTTCCTGTAGGGAAAATTAAAGGCGTTTAATGAACACTTAAAGGAGGCAGGATGATGGAACAGCAAAATTCTTTTAACAACCAACAGCAGTCCACAGGCTTAATGAAGCAGCCCCCGGAAATGGTTTCGGTGAAAGACAGCTTATACTTGGCCGATATGCTTGCATGGAATCTGAATGCAATCAAAAAAGCACATTTTTTTGCCACGCAATGCAAAGACCCGCAAATCATTGACGCTTTAAATCGTTGCGGACTCATGCATCAACGCCATTACGATACGATTTTGAACCATTTGGACCCAAACCAAGCTCAGACTCAACAACAATTCCAGTAAAGGAGGGTTCTTGATGCCCAATCAAAACAAAGTCCAAAACCCAGAATCTCCCGTAGCCAAAACACCGCAAATGAACGATCGGGATTTTATAAACGACATGCTCGCCACCGAAAAATACTTCTGCAACTCCCTGTCGGTTGCCTTGCATGAAATGAGTAACCAAGCACTATTCCAAGACATCTTCTCCGTCTCGAAAGAAAACCAGGAGATGCAGCGTGAACTCTATAACCTCATGTTCGAAAAAGGCTGGTACGGCTTGGAAAAAGCGCAAACCGCCAGCCTAAGCCAATCCTATCAGCAATTTTCAGGATACAAAAGCCAATTCCCATATGGCTCAAACATCCAATAATAATCTTGCAGGAGCTGAATTCAGCTCCTTTTTCCTTTGTTGTAAGCTAGCTTTATCTTATGCCATTAGAGGCAAAACTTTAATTCGCGAGTAAAACGGATCAGATTCGCAAGCAACCTTCTATTTTTACGAGATTTGCTCCATTTTCGTCCAAAACACCTGATTTTCTTGATGAAAATGGTTCATTTCATCGGCAAAATCCAATTTGGCGAGTAAACACGACGATTTGGCGAGTAAAGTCCCTTAATTGGCGAGTAAACCTGCTTATTTGGCGAGTAAAGTCCCTAATTTCGCGAGTAAACCTCATCAGATTCGCAAGCAACCCTCTATTTTCACGAGATTTAGCTCCATTTTCGTCCAAAACGCCTGATTTTCTTGATGAAAATGGTTCATTTCATCGGCAAAATCCAATTTGGCGAGTAAACACGACGATTTGGCGAGTAAAGTCCCTTAATTGGCGAGTAAACCTGCTTATTTGGCGAGTAAAGTCCCTAATTTCGCGAGTAAACCTCATCAGATTCGCAAGCAACCTTCTATTTTTACGAGATTTGCTCCATTTTCGTCCAAAACGCCTGATTTTCTTGATGAAAATGGTTCATTTCATCGGCAAAACCCAATTTGGCGAGTAAACACGACGATTTGGCGAGTAAAGTCCTTAAATTGGCGAGTAAACATGCCAATCTGGCGAGTAAAGCTCCTAATTCACCAGCAAGCATGCCAATCTGACACGTATACGCTTTGAATTTCGAAGTCTTTTTAATGTTCATAAAAAAAACCCCTTAGAAAGGGGTATTTCGTATAGCCGGTCCGTTTTTTCTTTAAATATCGGTTGAGAACATATATTTCTTGTAGTGATATCGGATGCTGAATATCAAGCCCATGGCCATCATGTTACCCATTAGCGAGCTTCCTCCGTAGGAGATGAAAGGAAGCGGGATACCGGTAATCGGTAAAAGTCCGACCGTCATGCCGATGTTTTGAAAGACGTGGAACGTCAGCATGCTTATGACTCCAACACAGATATATGTATAGAAGTTATTTTTCGTATCCATCCCCGTTTTGGTGATGTGATAGATCAATAGGAAAAACAGGGAAATGATGATGCTTGAGCCGATGAAGCCGAATTCTTCACCGATGATACTGAATATGAAATCCGAATGACTCTCGGGCAGGTACACTTCCCTTGAGCCGATGCCCTTACCGGTGGTCTGGCCAGAGCCGATGGCCAGTAAGGACTTGGTTAAGTGGTAGCCTTCCGCGCTCGCATAATTATATGGATCGAGCCAGGAGTAGATCCGGCCAAACTGATAGGTTTTTACCCCTAGGTATTTTTCCAGGAACTCTGGCTTCCAAAGGACAAAATAGAAGATCGTCGAAGCGACGACGAGTCCTCCTGACATGATTGGCAGCAAAATCTTCCAGGATATCCCTGATATGAAAATCATGCCGATCATGATGGACAGGATGACGAGCGCCGTACCCAAATCGGGCTGTTGCATGATCAGCATGAGCGGGGCACCCGTCACAATGCCGATTTTGATGAGCAGCCAAAAGTCCGTTTGAATGGTTTTCAGCGTGTTCTTTAGATGATGGTTCGAAATGACATTCGCCAAGGCTAAAATCAGGAACACCTTCATGAATTCGGAGGGCTGGATCGAACCGATTCCAGGTATGATGAACCAGCTTCTTGCACCGTTTCGTTCTGGTACGATGCTTTCTGGCATGATTATAAGCAAAAATAACAAGAACAAGCCGAATCCATAGGCATACCAGGATATTTTTTTTAACTGGTCCGAATCAAGTGTGATGAAGCCTAAAACGATTCCAATTCCTACTATATACCAAAAAATTTGTTTGATCAGGAAGTTTTCCGTGTACTGTCCAGTCGTTTGGGCACTGTAGATCGCTAAGCAGCTTCCCACGCATAATAACAGCAATATCGTGACTAAAGAAAAATCTATTCTTGATGAAAATTTATTTTGTTCTTCCATACTTAACTCTCCCTTAAAAAGGCTCCTGCGATGCATCTTCAAATACACTTATTCATTATACTTTAAACAAATAAAATCACAACTATATCGAAGAATAGTTTACAGGCCAATTCGCATGAAGCCTTTCACCTGGAAAAATCAAGCATGCATTTCTTTCGATCTCCTTCGTTTCAGGAATCTGCTTACCAATCCATGGCTAGGGGAAAAGAGAAAGGCCAGCCCGAATAGGGAAGCTGCGGCGCTCACCATACAACCAGAAATCGAAGCATCCAAAATGGTAGCTGAATAGTAGCCGATGATGGAGCTGAGCACCCCGATCACGATACTGACTTTGATCATCCCACTTAAACGGTCTGACAATAAATAGGCCGTTGCTGCAGGGATGATGAGCATGCCCACCACTAAAATCGAGCCAACACTATCAAAAGAAGCTACGGTAGTCAGTGAAATGAGGCTCATCAACAAATAATGAAACAACAGGACAGGAATCCCCATTGCGGCGGCAAGTGCCGGATCGAAGGAGACAAGCTTGAACTGTTTGAAGAAAGCGAAAATGAGGATGAGGTTCAGGATAAGGCAGCTTCCCACTATCCAAACGGCTTTCGGCCCGGCCTCGATGCCTCCTATTGTCATCGTGTTCCACGGAGTATAGGCGATTTCCCCATACAGGACGTGCTCAAGGTCAAAATCTATTTGTTGCGTATACAAGCTCACCAATACGATTCCCGTGGCGAAGAGGGAGGTGAAGACGATGCCGATCGCCGCGTCGGATTGAACGCCGGACGATTGGAAAAGCTGGATCAGGAATACCGTAAGCAAACCTAGCGCCGCTGCCCCGATCAGCATCGGAACGGAGTCGCGGGTCCCGGTTATCAAAAAGGCCAATACGATTCCCGGTAACACGGAATGACTGATGGCATCCCCTATCAATGTCATCTTCCTTACGATTAAAAAACAACCTAGAACACTGCAGGAGCTCGCTACCAAGGCTCCAACCAAGATAATCCAAAAATCATTCATGATGTATGTCTCCCTTTCCTTCTGCCTTGTTCGAGAGAATAATTCTTTTTCAAGGATATCCTTCTCCACACAGATGAAAGCACTCCACGTTTAGGAGCAAAAAGCATGGAAAAGAAAAACCATACCGTCGCCGATAAAACGATCAATGGCCCTGTTGGCAAATCATTGACGGACGTGCTGATGAGCGTGCCTGACATACCGCTCAGCATTCCGAATATCCCGGACAGGATGACCATGATATGCAGGCGCTCCGTCCAATATCTCGCGGAAACTGCAGGTGTGATCAGTAGGGATGCCATCAATACGACACCGACGGCCTGGATGCCGATCACGACTGCTGCGACAATCAGCATCATGATGAAATAATCAAGAAAAACGACCGGCAATCCCATTCCTTTGGCAAACCCCGGGTCAAAGGATAGTAACTTGAATTCTTTAAAAAATATAGTACAGGTGACGATCAGCACAAAGGAAACCGTCATCATCATATATACATCGGACATGACCATTGACGCCGTCTGCCCGAACAGGAACGTATCCAGACCGCTCTGGTTCCCATACTCACTCTGCTGGATTTGGGTGAGCATGACGATTCCAAAGCCAAAGAAGGAGGATAATACGATTCCCAAGGCTGCATCCTGCTTAATCTTACTGTATCTCGTGAGTATGCTAATCAAGAAAACAGCCACTAAACCTGCCACTGCCGCCCCAATCAGGAAGAAGGAAGTCGATTTCACCCCCGTCAGCATAAAAGCTACGCAGATGCCGGGTAACGCTGCGTGTGCGAGCGTGTCGCCAAGCAAAGATTGCTTTCTGAGATATGCAAAGCTGCCGATGACACCACTGCTTAATCCGAGAAACATCGTGCCAAGCAAAATCCACCTCGTATTTGGATCGGTCATGATATCCAGTATATTCATCGTGTACACCTCATTTTAATAAAAGGCCGGCCTGTGTATCCGATAGTATCGCTAAGCGGCCTCCATAGGTTTCCTGTAAGTATTCGGGAATGAACACTTCTTCTGTCGGACCAATTTTCATCACCTTTTTATTCAATAGCATCGTCCAATCGAAATATTCCTTAACGGTCGAGAGATCATGATGCACAACGAGAACCGTTTTGCCTTTTTCCTTTAATTCCATCAGTAATTGAATAATGGCTTTCTCGGTTGCTGCGTCGACCCCCACGAACGGTTCATCCATGAAATAGATATCCGCTTCCTGTGCCAATGCACGAGCCAGGAATATCCGCTGCTGCTGTCCGCCTGAAAGCTGGCTGATCTGACGGTTGGCGTATTCGACCATCCCTACCTTATCCAAGCATTCCATCGCCTTCTGCCTTTCGGCCTTACCTGGCCGTTTCAGCCAGCCAAGATGTCCATATCTCCCCATCATCACGACATCGAGCGCGTTGGTCGGAAAATCCCAATCCACCGATTCCCGCTGCGGTACATAGCCGATGCTCTTTCTCATTGATTTATACGTGGACCCCTTTATTGTGATGTCTCCGGATAACTTCGGAACCAATTCGAGTATCCCCTTTATCAAGGTCGATTTCCCCGCTCCGTTAGGGCCGATGATACCAATCAAATTCCCTTCCGGAACCTGGAATGAGACATCCTCGACAACTGGTTTCTTATGATAGGCAATCGTTAAATTTTCAACCTTCAAAGCCGCTTGCTCCATTTTTTCTCCCCCTTATTTCAAGGCATGGACGATTGTGTCTGTATTATGACGGACCATACCTATATAGGTTCCTTCCTCCGTACCCTTTTCACCCATCGCATCCGAGAATAATTCACCGCCGATTTTCACGCTGTGGCCCTGCTTGGCAGCTCCTTGAATGACAGCCTCGATCGCCTTCCTCGGAACGCTCGACTCTATGAAAATCGCTTTTATTTGATTCTTCACAAGGTAATTCCGCATATCCGTCACATCTTTTGAGCCATATTCCGACAATGTGTTAATCCCCTGAAGTCCTCTTACGTCCAAGCCATATGACTGTCCGTAGTAACCGAAAGCATCATGTGCCGTAACAAGCACCCTTTGGTCTTCCGGGATTTTATTTATTTCGTCTTGGACGTACCGATCAAGTTCCTCCAACTGCAAAACATACTTTTCGTAATTATCGAGAAACTCCGCTTCATGGTCTGGATCATTGGCAATCAGTTCCTTCTTCACCGCTCCTGCCGCAACGATCCATAGCTTTACATCAAACCAAACGTGCGGATCATGCTCTTTCGCACTTACTTTACGAAGCTGGTTCTCCTTAAAATCTTCCGTTACGGCAATCGTCGGCTTATCCTTGCCCATCATTTCAAAGATATCGGTCATCTTCCCTTCAAGATGCACCCCGTTATAGAAAATCATGTCAGCAGAATCCAAGGTCTTCACATCACCCTGTGTCGCTTTGTACAGATGGGGGTCGACACCCGGTCCCATCAAACTGGTGACTTCAACATGCTTACCGCCGATATTCTCAACCAAGTCGCCAATCATTCCTGTTGTGGCGACGACTTTCATCTTGCCATTGCCTTTTTCCTGTTCTGCCGTGCTATTGTTGCATCCCGTTAACAGGAGCACTGCAGCAAGCATGCCGCCCAGCATTTTTAGAACACCCATCCATATGCCCTCCTTTTTCATCTTTCTAAAAGTTTTTACCTTACGCAAATTTTAGTGTAAATTTTTTTACGTTGTCGCATATACTAAAAAGTTTCCTTTGCTCAACTTATTTTATACTATACACAAATATTCGAAATAAGTGCAACTATTTTAATTCTATAAGATATTTTTTTTGCGATGATTTTCACCAAAATAAAAACTGTCCGGAATGCCGCATTCCAAACAGTAAAGGGTGTTTTTTATGAAGATATAGTTATATGGTGGGCCGGAATGGTGAATATAAGAAGAGGACCTTCTGAAAATCGGTTATTTTGCGCTGTGCATTATACAATCTTCATTTTCCCGGTTTCAAAGATATTGCTAAGTACGCCAATCCCAATTCGATCCCGCATAGTGCTACCAGGGTGATTAAAGTTTGGAACATTTCATTCTCCCTCCTCCCTTAAGACTTCATTCAATCTTAAAGGATGAAACCCATATCATAACAAGCCCCCATGCCAAAAAATATCCAGTGGAAACAACTGCAATCTTGCTCTGAAATGGGTTTCATAGGGTACAATATAAAAAAAGAAAATCGGTGAATCCCATGACAAATATTAAAGAAATTGCCCAATTTGCCGGTGTATCCGTCTCAACGGTGTCTAGGGTATTGAATAATCATCCATATGTAAGCCCCGATAAAAGAGAGAGCGTATTACAAGCGATTGAACGATTGAATTATTCGCGGAACATCAATGCCATTCATCTTTCAAAGGGCAAAACGAACCTTATCGGCATCATCCTCCCCTTCACCAATCATCCGTATTACGGAGCTATCTTGAACGGCATCACTAAGCAGGCAAATGCAATCGGCTATCATGTCGTCATCTTTCAGACCCATTATGAAAGAGAGAAGGAAATCCAGGCTTTGAATATGCTGCAAATGAAGCAGCTCGACGGCATGATCATCTGCTCCCGGATTTCGGAAATGAAAGTCCTTTTGAGCTATCAAAAATATGGTCCGGTCATTTTATGTGAAGATACCGCTCAGGCTGAATTATCATCCATCAGCATCGATCATTATGCAGCTTTTTCCTGTGCACTCGAATATGTTATCGCTAAAGGATATAAGAAGATCGGCTACAGTCTAGGCCGTAAAAAAAGCAGGAACAGCTATCTTCGGGCAAAGGCCTTCGACGACATCATGAAAGAGCATTTGCTTATCAACAATCAGGATTGGCTCTTCGAGGGGAGCTATCATATTAAGGACGGGGTCCGTTTGTATCAGGAATGGAATTCGCTGCAAAACAAACCGGATGCCATCATCATCACGAATGATGACACGGCTGCAGGATTCATCCTGACCGCTAATAAATCCGGCATAAGGATACCTGAAGATGTAGCCATCCTGGGCTTCAATGATGGCAGCCTCAGTGAGATGCTCGATATCTCGACCATATCCTTGCCTTTGGAATGGATCGGGAAAATGGCAGTGGAGCTATTCGAGAATCCCGAAGTCATCAAACATGTGAAATTGGACTACACCCTTATAAAAAGAAAGACTGTTTAACATAGGCAACCTTGAGCTGCTTCTTCCCTTAACTAGGAAAAAATAACCACTTAAATTAACCATTGCTATATCTTTGAGATTATTTTATAATTTTAATATAGTAAAGTTTACTCAATCACTAGCAATCTTTTATAGATGGCAGGAGTAAATATCGTACGACGTCTTCTATTTTAGAGACGCAACGATCATTTTTTAAAATTGAATACTTCCTCATTTACCGATGAGTTAGAGGCTGCAGCTTATAAAAGTATAACGGACGAGATTCTGGAAGATTGACGACTCCGTTAGAAAGGGTAAGTTGCCGAAGTTAGGGTATATTCCATGTATATTCTCGCTGGCGGTGTTGCCGAACAGGAACATCACTGTCACGTTTTTTTTCAAAAACGTGGGGAGCTATCTTCGGAAGGATAAACGGGTTTATTATAAACAGCCGTCGATCTTTTTCGACTGCTGTTTTTTTATTTTTCCGTATCCTTCCAATAAAAAAGGAGTGTAACATCAATTGTCTAATTCTCAGTCAACATCAAGTCCTACTGAATTGAAAAGGAGCCTGAAAGCGCGGCACTTAATGATGATTTCATTAGGTGGAACGATTGGAACAGGTTTATTTTTAGCAAGCGGCGGCGCCATTCATTCGGCCGGTCCCGGCGGTGCCCTGGTGGCATACGCTGTCATCGGCATCATGGTTTATTACTTAATGACAAGTCTTGCGGAAATGGCAGCATACATGCCAGTGGCTGGTTCGTTCCGTGTCTATGCATCTAAATTCGTCGATCCATCCTTCGGTTTTGCAATAGGCTGGAACTATTGGTATAACTGGGCAATCACCATTGCTGCTGAATTGGCAGCCGTTGTTTTAATCATGAAGTTTTGGTTCCCTGATACTCCTTCCTTCATCTGGAGTGCCATTGCCCTAGTCATGATGTTCCTTATCAATTACATGTCCGTGAAAGGTTTTGGCGAAGCCGAATTCTGGTTTGCCATGATCAAAGTCGTGACAGTGGTCATTTTCCTGATCACAGGTGTTCTGATCATTCTTGGCATCATGGGTGGAAAGGATCCCATCGGATTCTCCAACTTCACGATGGGCAACGGTCCCTTCAATGGTGGCTTCTTCACGATTCTAGGCGTATTCATGGCCGCCGGTTTTTCATTCCAAGGAACGGAATTGCTTGGAGTGACGGCGGGTGAAAGCGAAGATCCGGAAAAAAACATTCCTAAGGCAATCAGATCTGTTTTCTGGCGCATTATCTTATTCTACATCCTTGCCATTTTTGTGATTGGCATGATCATTCCGTTTACGGATTCACGACTGCTAAGTGAAGATGTTGCCGTCAGTCCTTTCACGCTAGTTTTCGAGCGTGCCGGTCTTGCCTTTGCAGCCTCCATCATGAACGCGATCATCTTATCATCCGTACTTTCCGCCGGTAATTCCGGCATGTATGCCTCAACCCGTATGCTCTGGGACTTGGCACGTGATGGGAAAGCGCCGAAATTCCTTGGTAAGTTGGATAAACGGGGGGTTCCGGTCAATGCTCTTATCGTAACTGCTTTAGTTGGCTGCCTTGCATTCCTTGCTTCATTTTTCGGGGACGGCGTTGTGTATATCTGGTTATTGAATGCTTCCGGCATGGCCGGATTCGTTACCTGGGTCGGGATTGCGATTGCCCACTATCGGTTCCGAAAAGCATACTCAGCTCAAGGGCTTGACTTGAATGAATTACCATATAGGGCCAAGGGCTTCCCATTCGGTCCGATCTTCGCACTTGTTCTATGTATCATCATCATCATCGGACAAGGCTACCAAGCTTTTTCTAGCGACGGCATCGACTGGAATTCCATGTTCGTATCTTACATCGGCTTAGTTCTTTTCTTCGGCCTATGGCTAGGTTATAAATGGAAGCACAAAACGAAAATCATTCCCCTTGAGGAATGTGATCTTAAAAACAAATGATCCATAATAAGGACCTGGTCTCCTCCATTTAGGGAGACCAGGTCCTTTCGTCATTTCAAAAGATATACACGACATTCATAGGGGCAAAGAGGTTCGAGGGCAATTCCCGTTCCCTCCTGCCCATAGTTTCCGATCAGCTTTGTCGCAGTATGGGAAAGCAGCTCACTTGGCAGCGAAAAAGGGGCATGCTCCTCTTTAAAGTTGCAAAGCACCAGAAGCTTTTCTTTTTTGAATGCTCTTGTATAGGCAAAGATCCTTTCATCATCGGGAAGAAGCAGTTCATAACGGCCATAAACGATGATTTCATATTCTTTTCTTAATGAAATAAGCCTTTTGTAGAAATGAAAAATGGAATCCGGATCATTATAAGCCTTCTCTGCATGGATTTCGCGAAAGTTAGGGTTAACCTTGATCCAGGGGCTTCCTTTCGTAAATCCTGCATTGCGGGAATCATTCCATTGCATCGGTGTTCTTGCATTATCCCTGCTGCGGGCGTGGATGGCTGACATCGTTCTCTCTTTTGACCAGCCATTGAAATGGACGAGTTCGTCGTAGGAATTCAAGGTTTCGATATCCCGGTATTCATCGATGCTTGCAAACGTAACATTGGTCATCCCAAGTTCTTCCCCCTGATAAATATAAGGTGTCCCTTGGAGCATATGAAGACAGGCTGCAAGCATCTTCGCACTCTCGATCCGATACCTCCCGTCATTTCCATACCTTGAGACGACCCGAGGCTGATCGTGATTGTTCCAGTATAAACTATTCCAGCCGTTCCCTTCCAAACCAGTTTGCCATTTTGATAGAATCCGCTTCAAATCACTTAGCTTCCAGTCAGCGTCACTCCACTTCCCTTCCGGTCCTCCGCCTAAATCCATATGTTCGAATTGAAAGACCATATGTAGCTCATCGCGATTCCTTCCCGTATACAATTGCGCTTCCTCCGTTGACACGCCTGGCATTTCCCCAACTGTCATCACATCATATCGAGAAAGGACCTGTTGGTTGATTTCCTGAAGAAACTCATGTATCCGCGGGCCATTCATAAAATAGGGACTTCCGTCGCCATATTGCTTCTGATGATAGATGTGCCCGTCCGAATAGCTCTGATCCTTGGAAATGAAGTTGATGACATCCATCCGGAAGCCATCGACGCCCTTTTCAAGCCACCAAGTCATCATGCTGTAAATTTCTTCACGAAGCTTGCGATTCTCCCAATTTAAATCCGGCTGTTTCTTTGAGAATAGATGTAAGTAATACTCACTCGTTCCTTCATCGTATTCCCATGCCGAACCTTTGAAAACCGACTCCCAATTATTCGGCTCCTTCCCTTGATTGCCAGGCTTCCATATATAATAATCACGTTTTGGGTCATCCTTTGAAGATCGGGACTCCTTGAACCACGAATGCTCATCCGAGGTATGGTTGACGACAAGATCCATCATGATCTTCATTCCACGTTCATGCACCGCCCGCAGCAGCAATTCAAAATCGGCCAGTGTCCCGAATTCGGTCATGATCGATTGATAATCACTGATATCGTACCCATTATCATCATTTGGGGATTGATAAACGGGAGATAACCAGATCACATTCACTCCAAGCTCTTGTAAATAATCAAGCTTTTGCAGGATTCCATTTAGATCGCCTATTCCATCTCCATCACTATCCATAAAACTCCGAGGATACACTTGATACACGACCGCTTCTTTCCACCATGATTTCTCCATACCCTGCTCCCTCCCGATACACAGACACAAGCCTTACCCCCTATTATAAAGCGGGAAACTTCAGAATATTCATCCTTATTCCGATATTCCCGTTTGAATCATTTCAATATCCAAATCCACATCAATTGGAATATGAGGATAGACTGCCTCCCAATGTTTCCGATCGAAGTTCCTTGTTTTACTTTTAGCTTGATCTCCGAGTGCGAGCGGATCTATATTGTATGCTTGAAACATGTTCACCATCTCATTCAATTTCTTCTCGAGGATCCGTTCCGCCTTAGCCTCTATCTTGTTCACGTCGACCGCCCTGTTTAGGTTATAGCCTTGAACCTCCAGCAGGTTGGCTTTAGTTTTCACTGCAACTCTGACCCTCGGATTCCGATTGGCATCGGAGATATGATAATCGACACGTGATTCCACGTTATTGATATTGGTATAGTCATTATCCTTCCATTTGATTTCATAGCTTCCGAGCTTGAAATTTTCACTAAGGATCTTGAATAAGAAGCCGTCATCATAAGGAATGTATTGGCCAATATATTTATCCTTTTTAAACAAGGCGATCCCTTTCACGACGATCAGATCACCCTCCTTCTCCAACAAGGGCATCACCGGATCGATGCCCCTGCCATGACTTGCATATAAATACTTATGCAAATCCACATCAGTCAAGTTCGTCCTCATATTCTGTTCGATCAACTCTTTCACCTGAACGCCAGGAGTTCTGACCAGCTTCGGCTCCATCCTAACGACATCCTCCGCTTTGCCATCAACGATCGCTAAATATAAGTCCCGCCCCACCATCGGGTCGCGGCGATATGTATCCACGTACTCATTCAGCCCTCTTCTAGCCAATTCATCACCGTACAGGATGACTGTCAGCCTCCCGCCGACGATTGGAAATGGCGTTTTGGCATTTTCCTGCTGTCGGGTGGCGTTTATATCATGGGAAATCGCTTCGTATACTTCTTTCCCTAAATTCGCTTCCTCCCCAGGCTGAGGAACACCGACAACGACTGTACCTTTGATTTTATCTTCACCGGCATCGTCATAGCCGACGATTTCTGCGATTAAAACTTCCTCCAATATTTGCTTTTCCACCCCGCACGACGCCAAAACGAAACAGCCCAATGCAATCGATAAAAGTTTGAATTTCACGATTTATGACCCCTTACTTTATATACGATCGCCTGCCATACAAATAAAAACGGAAGATACACATAAATGACATAAAAGCCTATGCGTGAACTGATCGTATTGAATAAATCGATTTTATTACGGTTATCCAAGAAAAGGCAGGCCACTAAAATGACGATCAGAATCATGACCAACAACTTCCTCTGCCTAACCCCGAATGCCCTTTTTGCCGTTCTGCTTGCTGCCCATATCCCTAAGCAAATATTCGGCAGCACCATGAATAGCCACAAGGAAACACCGATGTATTCGAACCTTTCAATGAATGGAAGGTCGGCTATTTTCCATAAGGTCAAAGTGGCCCAAATGACATCCCTCAACTGATCCTGATGGTAATAGGCGATTGAGACGATAAAGGAGATCACGTATACCGTCATGGTGAACAGCACACCTAAATGAGCCCACCTTTGTGAGTGTTCACGCTTTTTAATGAATGGATAATAAATCAGGAGCAATTCAAACCCAAGATAATTCAACGTCATTTTTCTGCAAGCTTTCAGGATTTCCAAGAACGAATGATCAAGAATGGGACCCAGATTCCCAAAATGGGCGTGCTTCAATGGGAAATAATTCAAAAGGATCAAGGGGGAAGTGATGATGAGTCCGATGACACATAAACCTGTAATGACCCTAAACCCTCCCACAACGAAGCTATACACGAGTATGAGGATGATGCTTACTAGCATAAGGATATTCACGCCTGGGAACATCCAAACTTGAATAACCTCCAAATATGTCCTGACAATGATGATGGTGATGGCGATAAAGTACAGAATGAAAAGCGTATTGAAGGCATTTCCTGCCCATTTTCCAAACAAGTCATGATGAATGGCAACCAAATCTAAAGTTTTTGTGCCCTTGCCCAGCATCTTGTAGCACATCCAAACAAGCATATTTATCGTTAACCCTGAAAGGATGATGGACAGCCAAGCATCCTGTCCAGCCTCCTTCGCAATGATCCGTTCAAATCCCAAAACCCCAACGCCAATCTGCATGCCTGGCATAAGGAAAAAAACAAGAAGTGGCGATATCAGCTTCGTTTCATTTGGTTTGACTTCCATACCCTCTCACCGCTTTCCGGACTTTATTCATCAATATCACTCTGGGGACGACTTTTGGATTCATTCCTCTTCCTTATCCTGATTCGATCTTCCGTCCGTAAAAATTGCGGGCGTTTTTTCTGCTTTGAAAAAGGCAGGCGAATTAAACTATCTTTAAAGTCATGAATTCGCATCGGATAGAGCGGCTCTAAATAAGGACTGCCAAGCGAAGTCAATTTCAGTAAATGGCTTAAAATGAAGGCACTGCATAAAACCAGGCCAAATAGTCCATATAATTGGGCTGCCAACAGGAATGGGAAGCGGATGAGCCGAATCGTATTACTGATTTGGTAAATCGGGACAGTAAAGGAGGCCAGTGCTGCCAAGGCAACGAGCATCAATAATACATTACTGACAAACCCTGCTTCCACAGCCGCTGAACCAATGACGATACCACCGACAATACCGATGGTGGAACCAACCTTGGTAGGAAGCCTGACCGAAGCTTCCCTGAGTAGCTCAATCGTTCCTTCCAGTATGATCGCCTCCAGGATCGGCGGAAATGGAATCACTCCCCTTGACGATATTAAAACTGGCAATAGATCGGTCGGTATCACCTGATAATGATAGGTTATGACGGCAACATACATTGACGATGAAAAAATGGAAAAGAGAACGGCGAATAGGCGGATCAACCGAAAGGAAGTGCCAAGGTTCCAAATTTGCAAATAATCTTCAAATGACGAAAAAAATGAAATGATGGTGTTGGGCCCGACCAATGCATGCGGCGACCCATCAAGCATGATTCCTATTTTCCCTTCCGAAATTACAGAAGCCAGATGATCAGGCCTCTCCGTCTCAATGAGCTGCGGAAACATCGAATTCCGATTATCGGTGATCATCTGACCTACGAACGAAATATCTACGATCGTATCATAATCTATATCACCAATTCTCTGCACGACTGTATCAACGATCTGTTGGTTAACGATGCCATCCATATAGAGCACGACTAACTTTGTTTGAGAAATGCTCCCCACCCTAAATTCCCTGGACCGCAATTCGGGAATGGGTAACCGATTGCGGATGAGATTCAAATTCGTATCAAGCGATTCAACAAAAGCTTCCTTAGGTCCAGCTACCGTATACTCAGACTCGGGTATGGAAGTCTGCCTCTTCACACTGTGAACGCAAGGGATCAACAAGCACGATTCATCAGCCTTCCTTGATTGGATCATGATCGATCCAGACATGACCATTCGTTGAATGACGGCTACTTCAGAGGTCTCTTTACTATCTTCCATTGGTATATCGCCTTTTATTTGCCGGAGGCTCCTTCTTGGCTGATCTTTGATCACAGCCAATATATGCTCATGTAACTTTTGATCATTGACTAGAGAATGAAAATAAGAAATCGTATAGCCATCTTCATCGGGGAATTGGAAGGTAAGAAAATCATTGGATGCTTCAAACTTTTCAAGCAATTCCTGAAAGTTCCTGGATGTCCCCTGAACAGCTGCTTCTTTATCTCTCTTGCCCTTAAAGAACCTCACACTTCCACCCCCCTCGTGACAAAACCTCCAGTTTTTAATTATTGTATCCATTCTCTTTAAAGTTACTCATGACCGGCCGCTACCAAACGAACTGCCGATATAGAAAAAGGCCTAACCGAATTTCATGCCTTTTAAAGGCATGAAATTCCAGATAGGCCTTAACAATTGATTCGACTTACCTTGAGCTTGGGAAAACGCGATGTACAAGCTCCTTGAATTCATCAGCGAATCCTGCGACAGGTTTTCCATTTTGAATATCATTTGAATAGCCATCCATCCTTTGAACAAAGTCTGGGTTTGTCGACACATGAACTTTATCCACGGAAGGATCGGCTCCCCTTACTGCATCTGCCACTCTATGCTTCAGATCATTCGAGACGTCTTTAGCTCCGCTGTCGTCTGTAAGGACAGCAGCAACATAAGCATGATGATCCGTAACAATGACCTTGGCGCTTTTTACGTCCTTCAGGGCCTCGACGCGATTGGAGATATCATCGGAAACCCTCATATCGTTTACACCATTATCATTATTTCGCATGTTATTTACATTTTGCCTAGTGTCACTGACATTCATTGGATTTTCATAATTATTTTGGTTCGTGCGATTCAGGCCAAGATTTTCACTTGCCCCTTCTTTCCCATTGGAATTACAACCCGTTACCACCAATGCCACCATTGCACTTGATATGATTGCTTTATAATTCATTCTTTCACTCCTCTCAAATGGTTTAACGTTACTATTTGCAAGGAGGAAGTAAATTATTCAGATGAATTGATATGATCAGGTACGATAAATTCGTACAGCGTAAAAATTTGACCGTTTCATTGCACTGCAGGCATTCCCTTCCCTTGGGCGGTCCGGGGCAGGTGTCTCGTTCCTTCCGTTCCAATCCACTTTAAATACGTTAATATTATCAAATAATGGAAATTACCTTAAATTGGAATACAAAAAAAATACCGTCCGCAAAATACAGACAGTATCTTCTTTGAGTTGCTTTTACCCGGCTTACCTTCCACTCATGAAGGTGCTAACGGATTACCCATCACTTCTTTTTCTGATGCTTAGCTTATCGCCTTTTATCGTATACCATAAGTTCTTGAATGGTTCTGGTGTTCGTTTGGCCGCATCCACTGTATATTGGACAGCCTCTTTTTTATACTGAACATCTTCCGTGATTTCCTTCTGTGTCAGGGAGAGTTGATCCGTTTCGGATTTGATTTGATCCGTTTTTGCCTGAATGCGTGTTACCGTTTCATTCACATTCTCGATTGTCGGCTTGGAATCCTTGAAGGTTTTGAAAGCAAAAAAAGCTAAATAAATAAGAGCTCCGATAAAGAGGGCAAGACTGATGTAGACAATGACCACCTAAATTCCTCCTTCATGTTTTACCTTTACTATACCCTTAATCATCAGCGGAAAACGATTACCCATGTATTTTCTTTTATGCCTGGTCATATTATTAAAAGAAAAAGGAGGAATGAACATGAATCAGATGCCGCTACTAAAAGCCTGCTTCAAGGCTGGGATGCACTTCATCAGACACTTAACCATCCAGCAGGCTGCCGTTATAGCAGGAATCATCTTTTTAATCATTCATCCAGAAATCTTCAGCCCGATTTGGATCACACTCGCAGCCTCCGTCCTCGTATTGATCCTGCTTTGACGTGCTCGACTATGCCCCTATCAGGGGACCTTCAGCCAGTGTAAAGCGCAGGAGCCCATGGATAACCACGCTAAAAAAGTTTAATCAAACGATTGATTAAACAGGGATTTGCCTTGCGCAGCAACCTTTCTCCCTATCAACCCTCATTATCATTTCGAAAATGAAACAACGTTCGTAAAAGTGAGCTATTACGAACGTCCCTGTACAACTCTCCTCTTTCAATCAGAGGAATCATCATAATTATCTTTATTGTCTTTTTTTAAGCTATAATATACACATAAATAGAAGGTCAGGATAACAATTATATAAAAAGAAAGACTAACAGCCCAACCGGGAATGAAATCCAAAATATCTGTTAGGGAAAGGACTATTAAACACGCAAACGGTACTAAACACAGCAACCATATATAATCTTTATCCCTAATCACTTTAATTATCAATATTACCGCTAACACTGTACTAATCACTATACTAGACATTAAATCACCTTATAGTAGCCGCGAGAAAAAGTATAAACATCGACAGCCATAGCGGCAGGTCCAAAGATAGCCCTACCACCCATTTTAAGGCCAATTCTACTTGCCTTGGTTCTCTTCAATACCCTGCCTCTTGCTTTCTTTTCAGACTTTTTATTCTTCTTGTACGCCATAGTCCCTTCATGGAATCCTCCAAATCCTCTTCCAACAGCTCCACTGTAACCATCACCTATATAGGATTTTTTTACTGCCTTAAATCCTTGTTTAATTGCATAAAGATTTCTTTTGCGGTTTAGAACTAAAGTCATCCCGTACCATGCTCGTTTTCCATCAGGATCAACCAACATAACTGGATTATTATCTGCAAAGTTATAACCATTCTGTGTAATAGGGTTTTTCTTATCCCTTAATCTGGGATTAAGGAAATCATACCACTAAACCCTACATAATAGGTACTATTATCCAGTTATTATTCATAAAATTCAAAAACATATAACTTTTAGGGCAATATGAATCATTCATCAAGTAAATAGAATAGCCCATTTTGTCGATATGCGTAGGCAGCTTCCGCTCAGCGATATCTAGATTGAGCAACCGTAAATAATAAATGGAAAATTATAAAAATTGTGTATAATGAAGCTATATCATGTATTTTCAAGGAGGAGTCTT